>NZ_QSDR01000040.1 GCF_003464085.1 Clostridium sp. AM58-1XD | reverse complement strand
GTTTAAATTTTATATAAATAGTTTAAAATTAATAGTTCTTATTTCCGTTCATTGTTCAGGTGCTATTTTTCCTCCATCCTGTAGTTCAATTGTTTCTCCCCCCAGCCAACTGTTTTCCTCCCGGCTGGAATCATAAAATATTGTATATCCATTCGATTGGATGTTGCTGTTGTCAGCCTGTTCATTTCTAAGAACTGCAATATGGGAATCCCCTGTCACAATCCATGATGATGTCGGATCCAGATTTACTTCCACAGCCTTCGACTGTCCCTCTCCATTTACCGCCCCTTCCAGAACGCTGTTTACCGTCAATTTCAGCGTAATCCCGCTGATTTCATCACAGATAATGTCTCCCTTCAGCTCCTGGCTGTTAGCCGTCAAAGTAAGTGTACCGCCCCTTTTCTCCACCTGCTTCCTGTTCATAACATTACGGCCGGATACCTGAGCGAGAATACCGCTGTCAAAATTGAGGGCAGAATTGGATATTATGATCTCTGCATCTGTTTTAACAATGTAAAACATAGGCCCTCCCGATGATGTCGTGAGGATGGAATCCATAATATGAAGCATGGCTGTTCCGCTTTCATCGTCGGATACTGCTTTCCGACAGATCAGTATTCCCGTACTCCCGGCACCTGTCAGGGCGCATTGCTTCAATACTGCTGAACTGCTCCCTTCTATTACGAGAATTCTGCTGCTGTCCGCTGTTCCTGTCACGTTCTCAGCGTTCACCGTTCCCTCTGAATAGATACAGGGGCTTTCCTCCCCTGCTGAGGATAAAATTCCTTCTTTTAAGCTGAGAATTCCTTTTTTTATGGCGGCTGCAGGCGCGCTTTGGCTGTCCTCTGTTGCAATATCCGTATTTACGGCTGTAATAATTCCTCTGTCGGCTGCCGTTAATCCTCTGGAAGCCACTCCGTTTGTAGAGATTTTGAGATTATGTCCCGTAATTTCGGTTCCGTTTCCAGATGCAAATACCGCATTCGTTCCCTCTCCATCTGATTCTACTGTCGTATCCTGTAACTGTATCCTTCCGCCGCCAATCGCTGCGACAGCCGCATTCACACCAAAAAAACTGCTGTCATCCTGGCTGCTAGTGCTTCCAGTCTTACTTACGTCTGCATTAGTCAGCTGAAGACTTCCCTTCGCTTTCACAAGAACCGCATTCTGATCGGGCATTTCCGAAGCAAATTTTTCCCCAGACGAGTCTGCCGTCTCTCCTTCCAGAGTATAAGCGCCGTCAAGAACTGCATCCTCTCCCCTGATCTCTGTTTTATTCATACCCGGCATGCCGTTCATAACGAGCATAAACGTCACCATTCCGTTCTCTCGTTCCAGTTTAACAAAATCCCCTTCTTTTAGCTCCTGGGCTTCAATTTCTACCTGTTTCCCTTCCTCCGCCTTGCAAATTCTGATTTCCGGCGAAAGGTCGAACACCACGACCTCTTCCTGCACGCGCAGATCGGTTACTCCTTCCGGCATATCAGACAGCGGCTCCTGTTTTTCTCCCTGATCCTGCCCTTTCTTATTCAACGTTTCTTTCCTGCGTTCTTCGGATATCTCCTCTTCAACACTTACCGTAATTGTACTGCCATCTATATTTGTTATGATTCCCAGAAACTTTTCTCTTGTTCCCTGGGTGCCTTCTGCTGTCTCAGAATTTCCGCTCTCTGCTTCTTCTGTTGTGATTTCCCAGTCATCTCTGCTGCATCCGGCAGCAATACCTGTGCCCAGTATCATCACCATTATAATAAGCGCCCAACTTTTCTTCATGGTCTTCCCTTTCTGCTAAAATCGCTGCATCTGTATAATTCGTATCTTAGTAGAAGGATAAATTTCATTTGTGATTACACTTTGAAAAATATGTGGCTAAAGTGTGAAATTTCCCCACCGTATGTGGCTTCCCTTTTCATCTTTCCATACAATAAGCTTTCTCTCCATCTGATCTTTTAATTCCGTCACATGGGAAATGATACCGATCAGCCGTTTTTCTCCGGCCAGATCCTGAAGTACACGGACAGCTCTCATGCGCGATTCCTCATCAAGCGAACCAAATCCTTCATCGATAAACATCGTGTCCAGGCGGACGTTACCCGCAGCATTCTGTATGACATCCGCCATTCCCAGAGCCATAGACAAAGCAGCCATGAAAGATTCCCCGCCAGACAGGGTCTTTACATCTCTGATCCGATCCGTCTCCATGCTGTAAATATCCAGATCAAGGCCGACTTCCCCCTGCCTGCCCAAATCTTCCAGCTCCCTGCATTTTAAAAAGAAACGTCCGTCTGCCATAAATTTGAGCCGCTTATTAGCCGCCTGTATCATCTGTTTAAAATACTGCCGTTGTATATACGTCTGAAAATCCAGACCGGCTGTCCCTGATAGTTTCCCGTTTGCCGTCTGATAAAGGAGATGGACCGTCTGATATTCTTTCTCCAGCTTTTCTCTGACAGCCATCTGTCTGCGAATCTCTTTTTCCGCGCCTTCATTGCATGCCCTTAAGACCGACAGTCTTCCAGCCCGTTCCTGGATTTCTTTTTCCTGAGCTCCCAGTTCTTTCAGTTCCGCCTCCAGCTTCGGGGTGTTTCCATTCTTTTCCTGACGCCTGTTCCTCATACTGCCGGAAGCGAATTTCTGCTTTTATACAGTCCTGTTCATATCTCTGCCAAAATTCTCTTTGCCTGCGGATCTCTTCCTGGTCCATCAGGGCATCTCTGTATGCATGGTCTGCTGTAAAACCGCGGATACTCATTTCGTTCTCAAATTCTTCAAACGCTTTTTTTTCTTTCTTCCTCCACATGTTTTCCGTTTCCATGGAGGTCAGCAGGCTTCCGTTCTGTTCCCGTATGCCTTCTGTCAATCTCTTCTCCTGATCTTTCCATGCCTGCTCTTCATTTTCCAGCCTGTTTTTCCCTTCTTCAAGCCGTCTAAGCTGCAGATCAGCTTCCTCTTTCGATGGATACGGAACCTCCCTCTGAATCCTGTACAGCTCTCTTTCCGCAATATCTGCTTCCATTTTGGCAGTTCTCCACACTTCCTCCTGCTCCTTTACTCTCTGTTCCAGTCCGTATCTGGCATCCTCCCGTTTTCTGAGTTCTTCTTTTACCTCTGTCAGCCTGTTCTCTTCTCTTTCAGCCTCTTCTAAAATCTGTGCGGCGCGGGCTTCCTCTTCTCTGCACCGTTTTACCAGCTCCTTTATTTCCTGATTATCTGCGCCTGGCAATCCGTCCCTCATTTCATCCAGCACTGCTTTCTGTCCGCGGTATAACGTCTCTGCCCTGCCGGTCCTTTCCGCCTGTGCCCTGAGCCCGCGGTCCGCCTCCTCTTTCTGTTCTCCGGCTGCAGTCACCTGGTTTTCCGTCACAGTTCCTTCGATGACTGCCGCCTTCTTTGGATGGCTCGTTGAACCACATACGGGGCATTCTTCCCCTTCTTTCAAAGCCGCAGCCATAATTCCGGCCTGGGCTGCAATAAATCCGTAATAAATCTTCTCGTACGCCTTTCCCGCCTCTCTGTATATCCGTTCTGCCTCAGACAGCCTTACCGCTTCCGAATTCCATTCCTTCAGAAGCAGATCGGCTGTGTGTTCCATTTCTGAAAGCTTTTCAGCCTGCTCTCTTCTCACCGTACACTCTTCTTTTTTCTTTTTCCAATTCAGCGACTGTCGAGGACTGTCGGCCAGCCGGGCTGCTTCTGCATGAAATGCCTCCGTCTCATCGTTCCACCTTCGAAAAGAGAGCACTTCCTGCTCCGATTTCCCCCTCGCCTTTTCTTCTCTGTTCTTCTTATCCATCCATTCCGCCTGTGCCGCTTCCAGCTTTTCATAAAGCGTTCCAGCCTGACGCAGCACTATAAGCTCTTCCAGAATTCCAGGGAGCAGAACCGTAATTTCTTTCTGCCTTTCCTTCCACTGAACCGTTAACGAATCAAGTTCCGTTTCCAATTCCTGTTTTCTTAAACGTATTGCTCTGCTTTTTTCTCCTGCATCTTTCAGCTCGCGATCAGCTTCCAGATATTTTTCTTCCTTCAGGCGGACGTATGACGCCTGTTCTGCCTGCTCCAGACGCCGTTTCTCTTCCCTGTACGCTTCATCCTTTTGTTTCAGTTCATTGTAAATGCGTTCGGCTTCCCGTTTTTTCAGGATCCGTTCATTATTTTCCATGATCTGTTGCCGTTCGCGTTCCAAAGAGGATATCTTCTGGTGAAGCAGATCGGCTTCCTGTCTCCATTCCATTTCCCTCCCCCGGATTTCCTCTGATATGCGGCCCATCAGATCCAGAATTTCCTGAATTCCCGTTTCCGGACATGATTTCACCTGTTTCCATTCCTCAAGAAGACGACTTTCTTCCATACATACCACCCGGTCCAGTTCATGTCTGTAGAGCTTTCTTCCGTCTTCCAGTTTTTCAAAAAGCTGCTGATTCTTTTCTTTTAAATCCTGCTGTATTCTGTGATAAACGGAGGTATTAAATATTCTGGAAAAAATCTCTTTCCGCTCTCTGGAAGAGGCATGGAGCAGTTTCAGATACTCTCCCTGAGCAATCATGGCAATCTGGGTAAACTGGTTTTTGTCTACGCCTGTAATTTCCTGAATCCTCTGATTTACATCGCGGATATTGCCCGGATATTCCTTTTTATCCGGTAATATCAGACATACCTTTGCACCTGACTGAACCCTGGTATATTCTCCATTTTTATTTTTCCTCCTGCTCAGACGGCTGTACATGGGACTCCTGGTTACCGTATAAACCATCCCCATCTCCATAAACGAAAGTTCAACAAATGTTTCTGATTCTTCTTTTGCATACTGACTGCGCATCATGGCGCTGTCCCGGTTTCCTCCGCTCATATCCCCATAAAGCGCAAACGTGATCGCATCGAAAATCGTCGTCTTACCGGCGCCCGTATCGCCTGTAATGAGGAAAATTCCATGGTCAATTCCTTCAAAATCAATCTCTTCTCTTCCAGCGTACGAACCAAACGCCGATATGATCAGCTTAAGCGGCTTCATAATTCCTCCTTATCCACTTCTCCAGTATGGGCGGCGATCTGTTCCATCATTCGGCGTTCTGCCTCTGTCATCGGACAGTGCCGCACAGCCTCATAAAATTCCTGAAAGGCTTCTATTGGACTCAGAATACGGATTTCCTCCGATGATTCCACCATCCCTCTCCTGGTCCTCTCATTATCCAACTTGATTTCCAAAAGGTGATCGTATTTTTCAATCAGTTTCTCTCTGAAGTTATATATTTCTTTCTCGTCCGTAAGGACTGCGCTGACAAAATCATGGCAGCGCTCTCCCTCAGCACGGCCAAGAATTTCTTCAAGCGTTCCCCGCTCTTTCCGCACGTCCTGAATTCCATAAAGAGGCACGGATTCAATCCTCACATCCTCTCCCTTTGCCGGAATCGTCACAACTGCAACCGCCTTTTTATGGTTTTCTTCGCTCACTGAATATTTGTATGGGGAACCGCAGTATCGAATTTTATGATCTCCCACTTTTTGGGGGCCGTGGAGATGTCCCAGTGCACATAGTCAAATGCAGATACTGCCTTAATGTCGATGCTGTCCAGTCCCCCTGCCGCAGCGGCCGCCAGTTCCGAATCACACGTATCAGGATGTTTGTCTCCCCATATATAAAACTGGTGAGAAAGAAGCACATTCCGCTCTTTCTCTGCTATAAATTCTCTGTCCAGCACGGCCTTTACCGCTTCGTCGTAGCCGAAACTTTTCAGACCACCCTTTCCCTGCTCTTTTCTTTCTTCTTCGATCATCTGTCTGACATAACCGGGACGCATAAATGGAAGCATATAAAAATTCACCGGCCCATGTTCGTCATACAAAGTGATTTTCTTCAGATACTCCCCTTTTTCTTCCGGAGGCAGAACGGAAATATATATTTTATGCCGTTCCAAAAAAGAACTGGCGAATCTCAGCCGTTCCGGCGAGTCATGGTTGCCTGCAATAATCAGGACTGGAATCTGAGTCCGTATATCCGCCAGTTCTTCCAGAAAATGGTTAAAGATATCGCATGCCTCTCCTGACGGAACCGATTTATCATAAATGTCTCCGCAAATCAGAATCGCATCCGGCTTCTGTTCTCCTGCCGCCTCTACGATCTGACGCAAAACAGCCTCCTGGTTCTCCCTGAGGCTGTAGCCATTTAATTGTTTTCCTATATGCAGATCTGATAAATGAAACAGTTTCAAGTCTCGTCCTCCTTTTCATTCCCCTGTTATAAACTACAATTTACAGAAATCATCCAGCCTTCCTACACCGCTTTAAATTCAAAAAAGAGGCATTGCAAAAGAAAAATCTTCGCTCCGGCGCCAGATTTATTCCCGGGCAGAGGCCTGGTACTCCATCTGGTATCGGAAGCATGTCTGATTTTACTCTTGCAGCCCCTTTTATTATTTCCCTATTTCCCGGTTTGCGGCGCCAAACAGATCAGAATTTTTTCCACGTGTCCTTCAAAAAGAGTAGGAGAAGCGGGAAAATTTCCAGACGTCCGGCAAGCATGTCAAAAATGAGCACCAGCTTGGCCGGGTTTGAAAACACTGAGAAGTTGGAGGACGGCCCTACCAGCTCCAGCCCCGGTCCGATATTGTTGAATGTTGCCGCCACAGCCGTAAAGTTCGTAATCAGATCGTGTTCATCCATAGCCAGAAACAGGATGGAAAATGCAAAAATCATGGTATATGTGACCATAAAAACATTTGTAGACCGCACGACTTCGTGCTCTACGATCTTGTCATCCATCTTAATCTTCTTTACACTCTTCGGATGGAGAAACTGATGCAGCTCTTTGTTCACCGTCTTTAACAGGATCACAAAACGTGACACCTTGATTCCGCCGCCCGTACTGCCCGCACACGCTCCGACAAACATCAGCATAACGAGAATCGTCCTGGATGCCTGAGGCCACATGTTAAAGTCAGCAGTTGCAAATCCTGTAGTCGTGATAATAGAGGCCACCTGAAAAGACGCCTGCTGCAGCGCAGCGGCTGCATTTCCATACAGGCTGTGAATATTCCACGTAATAACAAGGATGGCTGCCGCAATAATTCCCAGGTACCATCGCACTTCTTCCGCTTTCCACGCCTGAGAAAACTTTCTGGCAAGAATCAGGAAGTAGACGTTGAAGTTAATTCCAAACAGGATCATGAATATGGTCACCACCACCTGTATATAGGTGGAATACCCTGCCATACTGTCATTTTTAATGCCGAATCCGCCGGTTCCCGCCGTTCCAAACGTCGTAGTCACTGCGTCAAACAGAGGCATTCTGCCTGCCAAAAGCAGCAGAATCTGTAGAATTGTCATGGCAATGTAGATTCCGTACAGGATTTTAGCCGTAGACTGTACCTTGGGAACGAGTCGGCTGACAGCAGGCCCCGGGCTTTCCGCCTTCATCAGATTCATGTGGTATCCGCCGACTGCCGGGAGTACGGACAGCAGAAATACAAGAACGCCCATACCTCCGATCCAGTGCGTAAAACTTCTCCAGAACAGGACGCATTTCGGAAGCGCCTCTACATCCTTCAGAATGCTGGCGCCCGTAGTCGTAAAACCGGAAACCGTTTCGAACAGGGCATCAATCGGATTTACGATCGCCTGGCTGAACAGAAACGGCAGACCTCCCATGATGCTCATCACAATCCAGCAGAGCGCAACCGTCACATACCCTTCTCTCACATAAAAGATACGCTTCGCCGGTTTTTTTCTGACCAGCAGAATTCCGGGTATCAGACAGAGTAGAATCGTAATGAGAAATGCCGATATATCCTTTTCCCCATAAATCAGAGCAACAAAACAAGGCAGCACCATAAAGGCTGCCTCAATATTAAGCACCCAGCCTGTAATATAGGCAATCATTGCATAATTCATTTGTATTCCCCTACTTCTTCATAACATCCTGAATATCATGAAGTCCTTTCTGAGTCGTAACAATAATTACCGTATCCCCAACTTCTATACAGTCATGGCCTCTGGGAATCATAATTCTGCCCTTTCTGTGTATGCATCCGATCAGCAGGTTGTCTTTCAAAGTCAGGTTCATCAGCGGTATGCCCGTCACCTGGGATTTTTCACGAATGGAAAATTCCAGAGCCTCGGCCCTGTTGTCCAAAATCTGATACAGCGTCTCCACATTACTTCCGATTGAATTGTGCATGGCCCTTACGTACTGTAGAATATAGTCAGCCGTAATGTATTTCGGATAAATGACGCTTCCGATATCCAGCCGTTCGATAATATCATCAAAAGCGATCCGGTTCACTTTTGTCACCAGCTTGGCTGTCGACTGATCCTTTGCAAACAGGGTAAGCAGGATATTCTCCTCGTCCATATTTGTCATCGTTACGAAGCCCTCAGCCCTTTGAAGGCCCTCTTCCAGAAGGAGCTTTTTGTCCGTACCATCCCCATTCACAATCATGGCCTCCGGCAGCAGTTCACTCAGCTGTTCGCAGCGCTCCAGCTCTTTTTCTATAATTCTGACTGTAATTTTCATTTCAATCAGCTGCCTGGCCAGGTAATATGCTATTTTTCCGCCGCCGACGATCATGCAGTTGCGCACCTGATTTGTCTTCAGTCCAATGGCATGGAAAAACTCAGATGCATTCTGCGGGGAAGCAATGAGAGAAATACTGTCTCCGTCTTTCAGGATAAAATCTCCATTTGGTATATATACGTCCTCATCTCTTTCAACTGCCGCCACGAGAACATTGCTCTTCAGTTTGTCCTGCAGACCGGATACAGCCACATCATTCAGGCCGAATTCCTTTCTGATCTTAAACTTCAGCAGCTCCACCCGGCCTTTGGCAAATGTGTCGATCTTAATAGCAGACGGAAAACGCAGAAGTCTGGCTATCTCAGTCGCTGCAGCCAACTCCGGGTTAATGACCATGGAAACTCCCAGACGCTCCTTTATAAAACCAATCTCCTTGCTGTAAACAGGGTTTCTCACCCTTGCAATCGTCTGACAGTCGCCCGCCTTTTTAGCGATCAGGCAGCAGAGCAGGTTGAGCTCATCCGATCCTGTCACAGCAATCAATATATCTGCCTGATCCACGCCTGCTTCCAGCTGCGTCTGAATGCTGGAGCCGTTTCCAACGATCCGCATTGCGTCTATATTTTCAGGTATCTCCTGCATTCTTCTCAGTGAAGAGTCAATAATCACTACATCCTGATGCTCATCACAAAGCTGTTCTGCCAGGGTCATTCCAACCTTTCCGCAGCCAATGATTACAATCCTCATGGTTTCCTCCCATTATGTACATTAATATAGTATAAGTCTTTTTTATCTGATCTAAAGATAGTATAAAGATTATAACACCAGTATCTGGGACGTACAAGTCTGAAAACAGTCTTTCCCTTATGAAATATTCTGGAATCGAACTGCATACTACTGATAATATGGATTTATTATTAAGGAGAGACCAATATGAAGAGACGAATCCCGCTTGAACCGGCTGCAGAAGCCGTATGTAACACCGCCTCCGTACCGCCGCTGATCTTCCAGCTTCCTCCGGAACAGGGCAGAAAAGTCCTGGAAGATTTGCAGGACGAACCGGTATTTATGTATCCTGCATCTATACGGCAGATGATATTTGACGGAGGCGACTGCGGTAAATTTCCTCTGTATTTCATTTCACCGCCGAACTGTGATACCGTTCAGAGCGTTATTTTCTACATACATGGCGCCGGATGGGTATTCGGAAGCTTCCACACCCATGAAAAGCTGGTGCGCGAGCTGGCGGCCCGTACGAATTCCCTTGTCGTTTTTCCGGAGTACAGCCGTTCCCCAGAAGTCAGATATCCTGTCGCGATCGAGCAGTGCTACCGCGTCCTTTCTGCTCTCCCTTCCCTGATCAGCGGCTATTGGCCCAGAGCCGACCTGCGGACGCTCACCGCTGCAGGCGACAGTGTAGGCGGAAATATGACAATCGCCATGACCCTGATGTCAAAATACAGAAACGGCCCTGCAATCAATAAGCAGCTTCTCTATTATCCTGTCACAAATGCATGTTTTAATACGTGTACTTACGAACAGTTTGCCTCCGACTACTACTTATACCGCGCCGGTATGATGTGGTTCTGGCAGCAGTATGCTCCTTCTGCCGCGGCCAGAAATGAGATAACCGCCTCACCATTAAGAGCATCCAGTGACCAGCTCTGCGGCCTTCCCCCTGCCATGATTATCAATGGAGAAGCTGATGTGCTGCGGGAGGAAGGTGAATCCTACGCCAAAAGACTGCGCATGGCTGGAAATGACGTGACTGCCATCCGGATTCAGGGAACCATCCATGATTTTGTCATGCTGAATTCCCTTGACCAGACAGATGCCTGCAGGACTGCGATGGATGCATCGACCGCATGGGTCAACCGGAACAACGATCGTATCCTCGCCCAGCCCTGCTGATTCCTCTTGTATGTAATCTGTATCGGAATCTGGAAATTCCCCTTGAAAATCATGGCGATATAGGCCATAATAGTCATATAGCCGTACGTCGGCAAAACGATTTTATTGGGGAGGGATTTACAATGAAAAAGCAGATAAAAGCTCTGTTTATGGCCCTTTGTCTGTCCACAGCTGCTGCGGGCATTTCCATAAGCCCTGCATTCGTTATGGAGTCAGAAGCACATTCCGGCAGGACCGACAGCAACGGAGGCCACCATGATTACAAAAATAAGAGCGGACTTGGAGATTACCATTATCATCACGGCTATGGTCCTCATCTTCATCCGAATGGCGTATGCCCTTATACCTCAGGTACCGGCTCTTCTTCCGGTTCCGTGCAGAATTCTCCAGTCGGAGGCGGATCGTCATCCGGTACTGCTTCTTCGAATAAATGGTTCTGCGATGACTACAAGGGGTGCTGTTCCTATATTTTTGACTCATCGTACTATGCTGAAAAATATCCGGAGCTGGCAGAAACCTTTGGCTACGATTCGGATAAACTGTACAGCCACTTTGTTTCCAATGGAATGAGTGAAGGCAGACAGGGCTGCAGTACATTCAATGTACAGTCTATAAGGACAATAATCCTGACTTATCCGCCGTATACGGCGACGACCTTCCATGCTATTACGAACACTATATGCTTACCGGCCATTCCGAAGGCCGTACGGCATACTGATTTAAATATCCGCCGCACCACAAAGAGGGTGTTGCAAAAAGGGAAAAAGCATTGCCACTGATACCAGATGTAGTGATTTGACCACTGCCTGGAACGGAATCTGGTATCAGTAGCACAGCTGATTCGACTTTTTGCAACACCCTCCTTTTATAATCATTTACCATTTCCCCAACAGAATCAGAATACCCGGAACCCATGCCGTGATCACTCCTTCTACGATCTGAAGAATTGGAACTGTCTTACCAAGCTTTTTCTTCATAACGTCCTCGATGAATGCCGTGGACCACAGGACTGCCCAGAGATACCAGATTCCTGCCCATCGGATATCCGGCTGTATTCCCCATTCCGGAATTCCCAAAAATCCCTCAAACGTCCCGAATATAAACGCGTTCACTGCCACAAAAGCAGAGAACCAGGCAAATGGAATTGGATTCAGACTGAATATTCCATTGGCTGCTACAAACAGATATGTAAAGCCGAACAGCAGGCCCGTTCCCGCAGCATAATAGTTTCCCTGCACCAGATTCACGCCGTTGATGAACAATGACAGGCCTCCCGTAAACACATTCATGACAGCCGCCGATTTTTTGTCAACACCAGCCAGACTGCAGACTCCATTCTGAATCAGAACAATTCCAACGAATAATAAACATACTGCCAGCACTTTTTATTCCCCCTGTTATTTTTTTCACTTTTGTCTTAGTCAAAATAAGAGCTGTTCCAGTGAGCAGATCACAGAACACCTCTTATTTTACGGTATGAAAGCCGGATTATTGTACCATATCCTCCAGGGGAAAACAAGTCCAATATTCCATGAATGCCCGAATCCATCAGTTATGTATCCTAAAGAGCATCGCAGCCGCAGAATCTGCTGTTTCAGCCTGTCTGAAATGATGAAGGACGACACCATGATCTAGCAGGAACTCTTTTGACGTTTAATCGCCCACTCCGAAATCCGTATTTTCAAACAGTACTTCCACTGAAGGATCGTCTCTCAGCCATGCATATTCCACGGCAAACCACGTTACCAGCTCCGGGTCCCGCTTAATAGCGGTGGAATTATCCGTAAATACATTAACGGTCCCCAGTTTAAAATGGCGTTTTAACAGTTCAATGTCCCGTTCAATCATCTTTTTCGTCTGACCCGCTATCCCCACCATAATACAGGGCGAATCAAAATACTCAGCGACCTCTTCTGGACTTTTGAAATCCGCATGTTTGTTGAGAACCTTTTCTCTGAATTCATTGTCAAAGGATTCCACTCCGATTTTGTATGTAATCGGAATCCCCATAAGTTCCCGCATTTCGTTCAGTCTATGCCTGTATATCCAGTGACTTTCAAAAAAAAGCCGCTGGATTTTCTTTTTGTCTATCGTATCCTTTATATCCTTTAAAGTACTCTTCGGCAGTTCGAAACAGCTTCCGGAATTTATAACTTCGAGTACTCCCTTTTCCCCGGTCACCATGGAAAGAACCCTGGAATTCAGAAACCTCATTTCATCTTCATCTCTGGAATTATCTTCCGTATAGTCACAGAATGTACATTTTCCCCAAACGCAGGGAAATGCTTTTAAAAGCACGATTTCCCTTGGATTTTTTTCCTGTATTACATGATATCGTTCCATCAATCATGGCCTCCTCTCAGCCGCATTTTCATTTCCTCTGTCAAATATGACAGAAATGACAGGACCAGGGCCGCTGAAATAAAACGGTCCGCATAATCGGTAATAATCTGAACTGCAAATGCGCTGGCTACCAATCCGCAGCCCAGGCGGCAAAACAGCTGTACCAAAATGGAAGAACCGGAAGATGTCACACCGCCAAACACAAATGCTGAGATTACGGCGCCGACCAGACTGCCTGGCAATGTGAGCAATGCCGTTCCGACCGCTGTCCTTCTGCCTTTAAACAGCCGCGTTTTAAACAGCAGCCCTGCGGTAATTCCTGTAATCATACCGGCCGGCATAAAGTAAAGTGCGTATATATCGCTGGTCACACCGCTCAAAAATGCGCTCCCCATAGCTGCTGCCATCCCATACCACGGTCCCAGAAGTGCAGCCGCCAGCAAAGTACCTATGCTGTCAAGACAGACCGGCAGCTTCAGGCAGAGTGCTATATAGGCGCCGGAAAAATTAACGGCGGCGCAGAAGGCAGCCACCGCCATGCGCATCGTGCTCTGCCTTTTCACCGGGAACCGCCTCCTGTCACCATAATCTGGTTCAGGACATCTCTGACCTCTTCTTCCTTCCGGTCAAAGAGCCGCGCAAGAAACATGGTCATGAATTCCAGCTCATCCACTTCTGTCAGCACGTGACTGTTCGCCTTCTTATGCCAGAAGTTCATGGAATCCACTATTGTCTGACCGATCGCCAATCCTTCTGTATCCACGGCCGTATATGCATCAAAGCCGCGGCACAGCTCCGGCCGGATCAAATAAGCCACTGCCAGCGGGTCATTGATAACGCATCCGATAATTCCCTCGTATTTCCAATGGAAATCAAAATAAAATCTTGTTATTGCTTCTATAAAACGGCCTATCTCTCTATTTAAAACTTTCATATACTCCAATATATTGGGCGTGAGAACGATTTTTCTTGTCACATCCAGTCCCACCATATGAATTCTGGTTCCCAGGTTCTGATAGACAAACTCAGCCGCATCCGGGTCGCACCAATAGTTGTACTCCGCTACGGGAGAACAGTTTCCATGGCTTTTGAAACTGCCTCCCATAGAGACGAACATATCCAGATGAGCAAATGCGCTCCTGTCCGCCTTTAATGCTTCTGCAATGTTTGTCAGCGGGCCTATGGCGATGATGGATATCTGTTCCTGGCTTCTCAAAATATTCTGAATAAATTCCGCCGCCCCGGAAGCGATTCTGCCTTGTAAATCATCGTTCAGACCGATTTCTTCCAGTTCAGCCTCTCCCAGTCCGTCCATACCGTGCGTATCCTGAGCGCTCACGTATTCCTTCACTAAAGGCCTGTCAGCCCCCTGATACACAGGAATGTCCAGGCGCCCCATTAATTTCAGCACCTTCCGTACGTTTTGAGCCCCCATGTCCGGCGGAACATTCCCGCAAACCGTTGTGATACCGACTATCTCCAGTTCCGGTGAAGTCAGAGCCAGCATCAGGGTCAGGCTGTCGTCAATTCCTGGATCACAGTCAATCAGTACCTTGCGTTTTTTCATTATTTTCTCTCCTTTTCTTCTGTTTTAAGAAAAGAAAGGCAAAGAAAAAGCCACGTCCTAAGGACATGGCAAAAATACGCCTGACAGGCAGGCGCAGTAAACTCTTCGCATTTCATTCCTTAGTTTTTTATACTGGGAAGTTTTCGAACCAGTCCAGGCTGTGCCTGAGTTGTAATGCAAATGAAGTATACCAGAGATTCTTCCGATTTTCAATAATTTTTCACTTTCCTGGAATTCTGCTTCGCTTAATTCCAGAATTTATAGAAACATTTCTTTTCCCAGTCATATATTAATGACAAACATCTTTTCGTTATGAGGCCAAATATGAGCAGTGACAACAGAGGTTCTATTGTACGGCAGGGCAATCTTCTCAGAATCGACAACGCCCTCATAGAGGAAGTTTCATTCACCACCAGGAATACCGGATCCATTCTGGTTTCTTATTCCAGCCAAAGACAAAACGGCTTGACTTTTATAGAAGTTATAAGGCTGAACGTATCCAACAGCACCGTTATTATCAACTCATCCGGCGCCCGCGTATGTTTCTGCGATCTGCGTAAAGGAATGTGGATTAACGTAACCTTTTCACCGAATATGACAAGGAGTATCCCGCCTCAGTCCAATGCATTTATGATCGTTACGAGAAGGGCTCCATCTGCAGCTCCCCCCTCCTCAAGCGTCACAACAGGCCGTGTTGTCCGGGTCGATCCAATCACTAACGTGCTTGTTACCGGCATACCGAATATCCCTGGCAGTCAGACAAGATTTATCGTTACGAATTCTACCGTTATTAGGGACAGAAACGGCTTCCCCGTAAGACTGGGCTCCATACGTCCCGGCCAGCTGGTCCGGGTGACACATGCTAATTTCCAGACAGCCAGCATCCCGCCGCAGACAACGGCGTATAGTATTCAGCTGCTGTAAGTATGAGGCTGCAGGCGCGGTTATTGACGGCATTACATGTTCCCCGGCATTATTACTGATTTGCAACTGAAATGTTTAAATGCCTGCATTAACCGCTCATGCCTGCCTGTCGGAAGTTTCTCTCCTCTCCGGTTTCTGAGTATTTTTATTCCTTGTTTTACTTACCGCATGTTCTCAAAAAGTCGAAGATAAGGAGGTTTCCATTCCATTTGCCGATCAGACCATTCCTGCTCGATACACCGGTACTCTGAAAAAGGGCCTGCCGGCAGGCGAAGGGTATTTCCATGTAGATGGGGAAAACGGCGGCTGGGAATATCGCGGAACATTTGTAAACGGCGCGGCGGCTGACGGTACTTTAACTAATGCGCCTTTCACTGCTGAATTTACAGGAACTGAATATGACGGGCTCTATACAGGCAGCGCCCTAAACGGCCTGGCAGACGGAGACGGCACATTTACATATGACAAGGACAAGGTAGAAATTCTATACGACGGCCTGTGGAAAGATAACAAGCCGAATAGAGAAGGATATCTGAACGACAACGATTTTTTAGTCGTCTTTTCAGATGGCACGAACCGAATTGGATATTATAACGGTGAAACGGTAGACGGCCGGGCAAATGGTACCGGTAAATTCAGGGCGATGACTGACGATGGATACACCTATACGTACAATGGCGAATGGAAAAATAATTTATTTCATGGATATGGCGTTAAGGAATGGGAAGATGGGCCAGGTCATGTTTACATGGGAACATATATTGAGGGCGATTACTGCCCGGCAAAATCTGAATATTTACAGTCACTTGGCAGAAATAGCGCACCTTACTACAGCCTTGAAGAAAAGAATAAAGATTTCATAGACAGCCATAAGGATCTCTTCCCCGTCGCCGATGCCTCCGCTTTGGAGCCATATATTGATACCTCCGTCACTTACAGCATGTACACTAAAAAACCGTCCGCTTTTCAGGAGCGGTTAATAAAGCTAAACAATTACAGGGTTATACAGATATTTGAAGAGGATATTGAGCTTGAAATGGACATGCCATTATTTAGCAGCTATAATTAAATTGCTGTTGACTCTTTCCAACAGGAAGGAGGTGCCATCACGGAATACATAATTACTTTTCTTATTTCTGTTTCGGCAGGTATTGTCTGCTACTTTATCTGCAAATGGTTGGACAGAGATAAATAATCGACAGCCAGCCTAAGTTACTCTACTTAAGAAGGAGGAAAAGAAAACCCAGAGAGCTGCCACTCTCTGGGTTTTTACTATGCCATACGGACATAACTACTTTTCTTTGCTAACATTATATTAAACCAAAATAAATAAAATGTCAAGAAACACTTACTAATTGCTTTTTGTTCCAACCACTTTCACAACTTTGAAAATCTCTTATTCTATCAGCATTTTCTTAACATTTTCCTTCTTTTGCGCTCTCCTCAATGGAAACGATGAGGGACGGTTTTATAAGGGGTTGAGGGGTGTTTGTACGCTATGAGTGTGCTACTGTGCACTACTGATGACTTCCAATCCCCACACTCTATTTTAAAAGTCAGCATAGACATTCACCGCTTAACCACTATAATAAAATTGCTGTTGACTCTTTCCAGCAGGAAGGAGGTGTACACTTGGAATACATAATCGCTTTTCTTATCTCTATCGCGGCTGGTATAGTCTGCTACTATATCTGCAAATGGTTGGATGGAGATAAATAATCGACAGTCTGCCTAAGTTATTCCACTTCAAAAGGAAAATAGAATCCCCAGGGAGCTGCAACTCCCTGGGGAATCGTCTGTGCACCATTGGAACACATTCGCTTTTCTCTGCTAATATTATATTACGCCTTACAATTATAAATGTCAATAGTTTATCACTCATCAGAATAGTTCTTTTAATTCCGACCATCAACCATCTTTACAATCTTTAAAAAGCCTTATTTTATAAGCTTTCGCCTAGAACTTTCCTTCTTTTGCGCTCTCCTCAATGGAAACGGTGAAGGCTGGATTTTCAAGGATTCTAGGGGTGTTTGTGCGCTATGAGTGTGCTACTCTGCCGTTCTGATTACTGTTCAGAACTCTTTATGGATTTATTACAAAACAATGGACAGCCTTCTATCGAAGCGATATAATAAAGTTGCTGTTGACTCTTTCCAGCAGGAAGGAGGTGCGACCAGTGCAATACATAACCACTTTTCTTATCTCTGTTATGGCAGGTATAGTTTGCTACTATATTTGTAAATGGTTGGACAGAGATAAATAACCAACAGTCTGCCTAAGTTATTCCTCTTCAAAAGGAAAAAGAAACCCCAAGGAGTTGCACCTCCTTGGGGTTTCGCTTTGCGTCCAGTGGACACAACCACTTTTCTCTGCTAACATTATATTACGTCAAGGAAGTGAAAATGTCAATAGTTTATTAATTATCAAAACATTTATTCCAACCACCAAACACACTCAAAATTTCCAAAACATCTTATTCTATCAGCATTATTTAAAATTTTCCAGCTTTAGAGGCTTCCTCAATGGCAACTGCGACAGCCACCGTCATACCAACCATCGGGTTGTTTCCTGCGCCGATTAAGCCCATCATCTCTACGTGAGCCGGTACGGAAGAAGAACCAGCAAACTGAGCGTCAGAGTGCATACGTCCTAATGTATCTGTCATACCGTAGGAAGCAGGGCCTGCTGCCATGTTGTCCGGATGAAGTGTACGGCCAGTACCGCCGCCGGAAGCTACGGAGAAATACTTCTTTCCTGCTTCCATACATTCCTTCTTGTATGTACCTGCTACCGGATGCTGGAATCTTGTCGGGTTGGTGGAGTTACCGGTAATGGAAACGTCAACGCCTTCCTTCCACATGATTGCAACGCCTTCGCGAACGTCGTTTGCACCGTAGCAGTTAACCTTTGCACGGGCTCCGTCAGAGTATGCCTTGCGGAATACTTCCTTTAACTCGCCTGTGTAGTAGTCATACTGAGTCTCTACGTATGTAAATCCGTTGATTCTTGCGATGATCTGAGCAGCGTCTTTTCCTAAACCGTTCAGGATAACGCGCAGAGGTCTCTGGCGAACTTTATTAGCCTTCTCAGCGATTCCGATTGCACCTTCAGCAGCTGCAAAGGACTCGTGACCAGCCAGGAAGCAGAAGCAGTCTGTTTCTTCTTCCAGAAGCATTTTTCCTAAGTTACCATGTCCTAAACCAACTTTTCTCTGGTCAGCAACAGAACCTGGAATACAGAAAGCCTGAAGGCCTTCACCGATTGCAGCAGCAGCGTCAGCAGCTCTTCTACAGTCTTTCTTGATTGCGATTGCAGCGCCAACAACGTAAGCCCAGCAAGCGTTCTCGAAGCAGATCGGCTGAATTTTCTTAACCTGATCATATACATCCAGACCTGCGTCTTTTGTGATTTTCTCAGCTTCTTCAATGGAAGCAATGCCATAGCTATTTAATACGGAATTGATTTTATCAATTCTTCTCTCATAAGATTCAAATAATGCCATGATTCTATTATCCTCCTTAATATTATCTATTACCTGGTTAATGTACGTTTTATGCAGGGATTGTCCGAAAGCCCATGGCTTTCCAATGGATTATTCCTGTCTTGGGTCGATGATTTTTGCAGCGCCATCAACACGGCCGTACTGGCCTTTTGCCTTCTCGTAAGCTGTATTCGCGTCGTCGCCCTTCTTGATGAAATCTGTCATCTTGCCAAGGTTCACATACTGGTATCCGATAATCTGATCTTCTTCGTCCAGAGCGATACCTGTTACATATCCCTCTGCCATCTCCAGATAACGAGGACCTTTCTTTAAAGTACCGTACATGGTACCAACCTGAGAACGGAGTCCCTTGCCTAAGTCTTCCAGACCTGCGCCGATTGGAAGTCCGTCTTCAGAGAATGCACTCTGTGTTCTTCCGTAAACGATCTGTAAGAATAACTCTCTCATGGCTGTATTAATTGCATCACATACAAGGTCTGTGTTCAGAGCTTCCAGAACTGTTCTTCCTGGTAAAATCTCTGCTGCCATAGCTGCGGAGTGTGTCATACCAGAACATCCCAGAGTCTCGATCAGAGCCTCCTGAATAATGCCTTCTTTAACGTTTAATGTGAGCTTACATGCACCCTGCTGTGGAGCACACCAGCCTACACCGTGAGTTAAACCAGAGATGTCTTTAATTTCCTTGGACTGTACCCATTTTGCTTCTTCCGGAATTGGGGCAGCACCATGATTAACGCCCTGCGCTACTGTACACATTTCTTCTACTTCATGTGAATAAATCATGTTAAAACTCCTTTCAAATATGTAATTTCGAAAAGTAATTTGAGCAGCTGACGGATTTGTTAATTTTATCACGTCACACTTGGTTTCATTTTCTCACAAAATGTCGATTTTGTCCATACCTTTTTTCCTCCCACAGGTCCGCCTAAGCCGGCTTTCCCACGGCATCCCTCATATCGTTCAGCTCCTTCAGAATCCCCTTTACAACTACGCACGCAAGAACAAAAGTACACACATCCGCTACCGGCTGTGCCATCTGTATACCCAGAATTCCCCAAACCGGAGGCATGATCAGAAGGGCTGGAATCAGGAAAATCCCCTGCCGCCCGATCGATACAAGGGCAGAACGGAATCCGTATCCGATGGACTGGGACAGCATGTTTACCATGGTTACCCAGGCCTGGATCGGCAGAGTCAGCAGCTGCACCCGAAGAGCCAGCGTACCGATCTCGATTACCTCCAGGTCCTCCCTTCGGAACAGCGTGATAATCCCTCTGCTGAATCCGATAAATACAACGCCCAGAGTCGTCAGAAGGATCACGGCCACCTTCACACAGAACCAGTAGGCCTCCAGCACGCGGTCATACCGCCTGGCTCCGAAATTAAATCCGCACACAGGCTGAAATCCCTGTCCGAAACCGATCAGAGTAGAATTGATAAAGAGCATGAAGCGGTTGACGATAGACATAGCTGCAATCGCCGCATCTCCAAAAGGCCCTGCGGCTACGTTCAGGATGATCACAGATATGCTGGCAATGGACTGCCTGGCAAATGAGGGCAGCCCTGCATGAAAGATTTTACCATACATTTTAAAGGATGGAGCAAAATCACGGAACCGGAAGCTCAGGCAGTCGTTCCTCAGATTGCTCTGGAACAGAAGGATCAAAAAGCTGATAATCTGGCTCAGTCCTGTAGCCAGTGCCGCGCCTGCCGTTCCCAGCCCCATTCCAAAAATAAAAATAGGATCCAGGATCATATTCAGGATTCCTCCTGCCGTAATCCCCACCATGGCGTACATGGCATTTCCCTGAGCCCGCAGTATGTTGTTCATAACAAACGAGCACATCATAAACGGAGCGGCCATGAGAATATATTTCGCATAATCTTCCGCAAACGGTACGATTGTTTTCGTAGCCCCCAAAAATACGACAAGGGGGCGCAGGAATACATTTCCTGCCACCGCAATCACAATGCCAAGCAGCATTGCGGTAAAAAATGCTGTAGAAGCCGCTTTACCGGCCTCTCCCATATTTTTATTGCCGAGAGAACGGGAAATATAATTGCCGCTGCCCATTCCCAGTCCGAATCCGAGGGCCTGGATCATTGCCATTGCCGAAAAGATAACTCCGACGGCTCCTGATGCGCTGGTCCCAATCTGGCTGACGAAAAACGTATCCGCCATATTGTAAATTGATGTGACGAGCATGCTGATAATCGTCGGCACTGCGAGCCCGGGAATCAGCTTGGATACGGGCGTTTCTATCATCTGCCTGTATTTTTCTTCCTGTGTTTTAATTTTCCCCATCACGTATCCCCCTTCGGCAGTTTACTCAAAATGTATATAAATGCACTGCAAAATACGATTCCCTTCAGAATGCTGGAAACCGTAAGCGCCCACCACACTCCGTTCAGTCCCAGCGCAGTTGCGCCGAACAGAAAGGCGAGCGGAATTCTGGATGACGTCAGGGTGATGCTGATGCAGGAGCTTACCAGCGTCTTCCCCATTCCCGCCAGAGCTCCCACCGTCATCAGCTCCAGACACATAAACATCTGTCCGTACCCAATGATTTTTAAGTAGTCCATTCCCTTCGGAACGACATCTGCCTCATGGATAAACAGGCGGAAAATCGGCTCGTTAAAAAACACAAGCACACATGTTGTAAAGAGTCCCCATACAAACATCATCCTGGCTGCCGTGAAATACCCTTTCTTCAGCCTTCCGTACTTTTTCGCGCCGTAATTCTGACCGACAAACGCATTGATGGCCGTACCAAATCCTTCTGCTGTCATCCAGGAGATGGATTCGACCTGGCCGCCGACTCTCTGTACCGCAACGGCCGCATCGCCCCAGGAGGCAACAAATCTGGTCAGTACCATGGAAATGGCACAGTACAGCGTTTCCTGGACGGATGATGGAAATCCGATCTTCACCATGGTCCACAGATAGGGCGCCGGCGTCTTTTCCCATATCTTTATCTTGTCAAACAATATCCTGTCCCTTTTTACCGAGGCGATCATCAGAAGCGTTACAACAGACTGGGCTGTTACCGTAGCTGCTGCCGCTCCAACAGCGCCCAGCCTGGGAAAAATACCGATGCCAAATATGAGCATTGGATCCAGAATCATGTTGGCGATAAGACCTGCAAAATTCGCGAGAAACGGCGTTTTGCTGTCCCCAATCGCCGTAAAGAGGCTGGTGAGCGTCTGATTCAGGAATGCAAATATGATCAGTCCGCCTGCAATCCTGAGATACCCCACCCCATCGTTGATAATCTGCGGACTGCTCAGTCCAAAAAAGCCAATCAGCTGTCTGGCAAACAAAACCATAATTAATCCGTATAAAACCGCCAGAAAAACTGCAAGCTGAATCGCTCCTTTTCCATATTGAGCCGCTTTTTTTATTCTGCCTTCTCCCAGGGAATGGGCCACTTTTACCTGTCCTCCCATTTTTGCCAGCATGACCACACCTGAAGAAAGCCACGTATACATACCCGCCGAGCCAACAGAGGCAACGGCTGAACTTCCAACTCTCCCGATCCAGGCCATATCGGTCAGATTATAGGCCATCTGGACAAGAGAAGTCGCCATAATCGGAACAGCAAGCTCCGCCAATGACGACAAAATTTTCCCATTTAATAAATCGACTGTCTTTTTCATATCCGTTATTATAGACGCAATTTTACATTAATGCAAGATTTGTGAAAATATGTATTCTTTTTTCTGGTATACTTTATGTTATAAATGGAGGTATCGCATGGATAACAATATAAAAATCGTGGAACAGGTGGTTGAATATATCGAAGACCACCTGGAGGACCAGTTGGATCTGGAACGACTTGCCGGGCAGGCCGGCTACTCAAAATACCATCTGCACAGAATGTTTTTGAACATTGTAGGATTTCCTGTCCACCGCTATGTACAGCGCCGAAGGCTGACGGAGGCGGCAAGACAGCTCGTTTACTCGGACAAGCCGATACTGGAGATCGCTCTGTGCGCCGGATACGAGACGCAGCGTTCTTTTCATGTAGGATTTAAGTCGCTGTTCAAATGCAGCCCCAGGGCATTCCGCAAGAAAAAAGACTTTTACCCTGTCCAGTTAAAATTCTGCGCCGACGGAAATAAGCAGTTGAGAGGAGATATGATTTTGGACGTTAAAACGGTTGATTCAGATAAAATCATGCTGGCTGGATACACCTTTCACACGCGGTTCGGTTTTTACGGCATAGGAAGGTGCTGGAAAAAACTGCATTCCAATAAACGGCTCATATATGGCAGAACCGATATGGATTATTTAACCGGTTTGAATGATTATTCATCCTGGATATCTGACACGGGGAGTCAGCCGGCCTTTGACTATTACGCCGCAGCAGAAGTGAGCTCCTTTCTTGGCATACCAAAAGGAATGGTAACAAAAGAACTGCCCGCAGGCAGATATGTCGTGTTCCAGTTTCGGGGCTGCAGCCAGGACAGCCTGCAACCCGTTGCCGATTATATCTATAAAGTATGGTTTCCTCAGTCTACCTGCCGTTTGAATGAATCTGCTAAATACGATTTTGCCAAATACGGGGAACAGGTCGATTCCGATGGGAAAAGCTTAATTGAATATTGGATTCCGATCCTGTAAACGGCTTTCAGTGGATGAACGTGTCCCGTCCGTTTAGATTTGCGCCCCTTATTCCTATTTTGCCAGGTGGATCAGGGTCTTGCACAGGATTTCCGCTCCCAGTCCGCAGTCATCTTCACTGCTCCATTCCTCTTTGCAAAAGCTTCTCCCTTCTTTGGAGCGTACGAAGATCATACCAACGGGGCACATTTTTGCGAAACGCCCACTGTCATGGCCTGCCATACTGACAAGATGGAATGGAGCGATCCCGCATTCTGTCATAGCCTGCCCGATTACATCCTGCAGGTCTTCCTCGCAGGATACCCAGTCACTTCCTGCGCTGAAGGGATAAAACTCCATGGAGACTCCCCGTCGTTCACAGATTTCCTGTCCCGTCTGATATGTCTTTTTTAATATACTGTCTCTGATTTCAGGAGATTTGTCCCTGGCGTCCACAGTAAACTCGACCCTTCCCGGAACCGTATTGATGCTTCCTGGCTTCACTTCCACACTGCCGATGGTGACAACAGCCGTCTTCTTCTGTTTTGTTATTTTTTCCAGTTCCAGCATCACCTCCGCCGCTGCCATCAGCGCGTCGTGCCTGTCCTCCATTCTCACCGTTCCGCCGTGGGAAAACTGGCCTTTAAAAATAAACTTTCCTCTGATCTGGGATTGTATTCCTGTAACAACCCCAACCGGAAGTCCTGCCCGTTCCAGAATCCGTCCCTGTTCGATATGAAGCTCCACAAATGCCTTGGCATATCCCTCCGGCAGCCTGGCCTCTTCTACCGTATCCGGATTGATTCCCAGTCTTCTCAGTGCCTCTTTGATCGTCACTCCCTGCTTATCTATGCAAAGCAGCGTATCCTTCCGGTTCGTCCCTGTCATATAGGCGGAGCCACAGTAGGAACCACTGAATCGGACTCCTTCCTGATCCCGGAACACGCATACCTCTATGGGAGACCTGTGAGGGATGTTCCTCTGTCTGATCGCTGCCGCCGCTTCAATTCCACCCAGTATTCCAAGACGGCCGTCAAAAATCCCTCCTCCGTATACACTGTCTACATGAGAGCCGGTCAAGACTGCTGCCGCATCCGGGTCGCTGCCCTCCAGTCTTCCAATAAGATTTCCCGCCTTGTCAAACCGAACTTCAAGTCCAGCCTCTTCCATATAAGAGGCCACCAGTTCCAGGGTCGTCATTTCAATTGTTGTTAGAGCCAGGCAGTACAGCCCTCCATCTTCCCTTATTCCGATGTCTCCCAGCTCATACAGCCTGTCATAAAGCCTTTTTTTTGTCCGTCATTCGATCTGTCGTCAACGCTCCCGTCCTCCTGTCTCTTCTCCGTCTGTAAACCGCAGATATCCGTTATCTCCGTCATTTTCCTGATTCTGTACGAGCAGTCTCCACACACAAAGGCCCAGATAAAGAGAATATCCACAATCTGACAGATCTGGCTCCGCATTGAGAAGTTCGCTGATCTTTTCCAGTCTCTGACGCATGGTATTCCTGTGAATATACAGCTTTTCTGCTGCCGCAGTTATGTTAAAATGGCTGTCATAATATATTTTCAGTGTCTCCGTAAGTTTTGTATCATTTTTCCTGTCGTAATCTCCCAGCACTTTTACCTTGTCCTGATAAATGCTGTTCAGCTCATCTCTGGAAAGCCGGCATAACATATGATAAACGACTGCATCCTGGTACTGGAAAACAGTATTGGTTCCACCTTCAAGCTGCCTCAGATTCAGAGCTTCCATACACTCCCTAAATGCCTGGCGGATTCCGGATACCCGTTTGTGGCAGCGGCTGATTCCGGCAGATATGAAAATATTATCTATTTTCTTCTCTTCCACAAAAGACATGGCGCTCTTCTGTGCCATCTGCTCTGCATGAAACGTGCTGACTTCATCTTTAAACATCAGAAATGCTGCCATCACGCCAATTCCGGCACAGAGATAGGTTCGTATATTTCTTCCCCATTCTTTAAAAAGAATTTTCTGAAAATCGTCTTTTATTTTTTCCCTTGAATAATCACTCTCTACCTGATCGATCTTAAATACAATACACACGCGTTTATACTGGTACGGAAATCCATAGATGCTGCACAGGCGGACAATCTCCATTTCCCCCTTTTCTGAATCTTCCCTTAAAAAATCCAGAAAATAATCGCTGCTCGCCCCTCTGTGAACATGTTCGCCCCTGGCCAGTTCCAGTGCAAGGATCGTGGCGCTCTTATCAATGAGCCGATGCAGCCCCTTATCTAATTCTCCCTGTTCTACCGGTATGCAGAGACAGCCGCTGTAATCCGGAAGCGCCTGAACAAAGAAACGGTATGGTTTTCCGTCTATTTTAAAATTAATATATCTGTATACCTGTCCTTCTTTTCGTTCTGCTCCTGTAAAAAAGTTGCTGTTCCAGACAGGTTCCAGGACCGTGTCTGTTCCCTTGGCAAAGATATGGCTGTATTCCGCTGATGTATGAAGAGAAATAATGTTATACTTGATGTCTGTTACCATAAGGGTATAGCCGGTGTCAATCGACAGCTTTTTCAGCATGGCATCCAGCCCAAGATGACGGAAAAACATGGTTCCCAGGCTTTCTACCAGCACTTCTCCCTGCTGAATTTCCGTAAGGGACTGAAGAAACGAACGGTGATATACAATTTCCCCAATCTTGGAAAAGGCATAATAAAAAGGGATTACCAGAATCGGAAGCTGCTGATTTTTTGCTTCTTCTATCATCGCCCTGGGGATATCCTTTAAGAAGCCTCTTACCTTTACCCCAAGAGCCGCACAGCCGCACTCCTTCAGCTCTACAATCAGACGCCTCTGGAGGAGCTCATCCGTCTCGAACACCCGCCCGCTGGTAAGTACGAGCTCTTTTCTTTTTACCCAGCGGATGGATTCGCTGAATTCCATCACACTGCAGCCGGATATTTCCGTATCCAGCCAGTTTTCCGCCACAACGCAGGAAATATTATTTAATTCCGGCAGCGATATCAGTTCACGTACTGTCAGCACCTCTCTACCTCTCTTATATCTGTCAAAGAAATTTCCATCTCAGGATTCAAATACGAAAACCAGGAAGGCTTTTCCGTTTTCTTACAGAAACAGCCTTCCTTTTGTTATACAGATACCATATCATACTTTTTACTGTTATTTCAAGCTTCGTATATTCCTGATCAGTCCATAAGTTCCAGTTTTGTCTCCTGGTGTCCGTCAATATGTACCTTAATTCCAAATTCCTCCAGCCTGTCAAGTCCTTCAACAATAGTCATTACATGGTTGCCGGACAGGTTTCCGTTTCCGCAGGAAAATGCATTCGGTCCCCAGGCGAAGTATAATTCTCCGCCCATCTGCAGGTCCGGACGGTTTCCCGGATATACAAGTACTTCTCCTTTAGATGGAAAACGGATCGGATTTCCCTCGTATGGAACGCTCCATGCTCTGTCCTGAAGGCGGAAGAAGCATGCGCTTCCGCTCCATGAGACGTGGATCATGGATCCGTCCATGGGAGCATGGATAAAAGCCATTTGCATGTTTCCGGCGATTTCTCCTCTTCCAGCTTCGCGATAAAAGTAAATTCTCCGGAAGTAATCTTAATCTTTTTCATATCATCTTCTCCTTTATGATGTTCCGATTTCCTGTAATTTTCAGTTTTTCGCTAATTTCAGCATCGAACGGTACAAGACTTCCACCCCTGCCGCACAATCCTCTGGTGAGCTATATTCGGCTCCGTTGTGGCTCAGCCCGTCTTTGGAACGAATGAAGATCATTCCCATCGGGCAAAAGTTTACAAACGCTCCGGAATCGTGTCCTGCGCCGCTTGCCATCCGGTAAACCGGGTATCCTGCTTCTTCGCAGGCGTTAGCGATTACATCCTGAACGTCCGGTGAGCATGGTTTTCCTGCCGTCTCCAGAGACATGACGTTCAAATCCCAGCTCACCTTTCTTCTCTTGCAGATCTCATCAATTCTCTTATTAATCCGTTCCAGCAGTTCATCTCTTACGTCCGGATCCTGATGACGGATGTCCAGGCTGAATTTTACTCTTCCCGGTACGATGTTTACACCGCCTGGTTCGGCCGCAATCCTTCCAACGGTTGCAACACACTGGTCACTTGCCGCTGTCTCCTCTTCTATTGCCAATACAGCTTCTGAAGCTGCGCAGAGCGCATCCTTTCGCAATGCAATCGGCGTCGTCCCCGCATGGGCAGACTGGCCGGTAATGGTATATTCTCCGCGAATCTGTGTACAGATTCCCGTTACGATGCCGACTGCCAGGTCTTTGCTCTCCAGTACGGCTCCCTGTTCAATGTGAAGTTCCAGGTGCGCCTTCCCGTAGCCGGCCGGCAGAGCCGCCTGGTGTACGTTCTCCGGGTCGATCCCGCAGCTTCTCAATGCTTCTCTGACGGATATTCCATCCTTATCTACATGGTCCAGAATTCCTGCCAGCGGCCGGCCTGTCCGGAATCTCGCTCCGGAATAGGAGCCCATAAACCGCGTTCCTTCTTCGTCCCTGTACGCAACAACCTCAATCGGGCTTTCAGTCTCAATCCCCTGTTCGTTCATTGTCTGAACCGCTTCAATGCCTCCGATCACGCCTAATCGGCCGTCAAAAATTCCGCCTCCGTATACGGTATCAATATGGGACCCAGTCATCACTGCAGGAGCTTTCGGATTCTTTCCTTCTTTTCTTCCGATCAGGTTGCCGGCTGCATCGGTAGAAACCTTCATTCCGGCTTCCTCCATATACCTGCGTACCAGTTCATACGCCTGGTTATCTTCTTCAGACAATGCCATACAATAGATTCCGTCTTCTTGTTTTCCGATTTCTCCAAGCTCTTTGAGCCTGCTGAAAATACGTTCCTGGTTAACTGTCATAATCTCTCCTCCACTGTTTATATCTCTATTTTCCGACCATGATTTCCATGATTTTCTTAACTGCGGCCATTATTTATGCACTGTATTCGACCGTTTTTACTTCGTTATAAACATCCCTGTCAAGCTCGCCTTCTACATTGGCTACCAGCATTGCAACGATAATATCCGCGTCAACGTTCAGCAGTGTGCGGAACATACCGGAGAACCAGTCGATTGCCAGAAGAAGTCCGATTGCGTCTACAGGAAGTCCAAGAGATGTTGCCAGGAATGTCATGGTAACAACAGCGCCTCCCGGAACTGTAATGGTGCCCAGGCACAGCATAATTGCAAGGCCTACTGCCATAATAATCTGAGGAGCCGTTAACTGAATGTTGCAGGCCTGGCTCAGGAAGCATACGTAGCACAGATCACAGAGCGCGGCGCCGTTACTGTTCATGGACATTGCCAGAGGGCCTACAAAGTCGGATACCCGTTTACTTACGCCGAATTTTGTTACCGTATCTTCCATCTTGGTCGGAAGACAGACTGCGGATGATGTCGTTGTCAAAGCCAGCATGGATACCCTGAAAAACTTCTTCGGCATCAGCAGCGGATTTACCTTACACCTGATTCCTGCCAATGGAAGGTAGCAGGCCAGCATGATGATATCTCCAATTGCCAGACATGCCAGGAACTTAATCATGGGAACGATAACCTTAAATCCGATTGCTCCCGATACATCTGCCAGGAGACAGAATACGCCGATCGGAGCCAGTTTCATAACCATTTTAATGATGTTTAAAATAACTGCATTTAAGCTCTTCAGCCAGCGGACGATGAGATCGTCGCCGGTAGCTTCTGCATATGTACCGCATGCGATTCCAAAAATGACGGCAAATATGATACAGGGAACCATTGCGCCGGCCGACATGGACTCGAAAATGTTCTTCGAGAAAAATCCTACGATCGTATCTGTAAATTTTCCGGAAGCGACCGTCACCTCTGATACCTCGGTAGGATCTACGATGGTAATTCCTACGCCCGGCTTAATGATCTGACACAATATATAGCCAAGCACGGCTGCAAATACCGTGAAAATACCAAACCATTTAAATGTATGGAATCCCATCTTTCCAACGCCCTTTCCCGATTGAGAAGCGAGCGCCCCGGCTACTGCCGTCATAACCAGAATCACTACGGACATCTGAATCAGACGCATAAAAATAGTCCCCACAAATTTCAGGTTTGCCGCCCATGGCCCCACCAGGCTCCCGAATACAATTCCTCCGATTGTAGCAATCAGGATCTGGGTTGTCATGGATAAATGTTTTTTCTTTTCATTCGTTTTCATGTTCTCTCCTCCTTGTTGATTTTCCACTACTTTGATTTCACTACCACTCCGTTGTTGATATCATCAGTGTATCAGATCACCGTTCTCAGCGCAGTGTTCATACCGCCCTTATTTATTGTATTTATATGTCTGTTTTGCACATTTCCAGAAAATGTATTGCGAATCCTTCCAGTGTAGGCTCCTGCCCGGAGCGTTATTTTATTTCATAGGCGGGAATTCCCTATGAAACAAAAAAAGCAATAAAATCCCGCCGTATTACAGCAGTATTTTATTGCTTTTTATGATCGCTGTTCGATTGTCTTTATTTCTGTGACAGATATTCGTCAATTCCTCTGGCGCCTGCTTTTCCAGCTCCATAGCCAGAATAACCGTAGCAGCGCCCGTTACGGCATCTCCTCCGGCGTATACGCCCTCTTTTGTGGTCAGGCCGTTCTTTTCATCCGCAATAATACATTTCCACCTGTTTGTTTCCAGGCCTTCTGTAGTAGCAGATATCAGTGGATTGGGGGAGGTTCCTAAAGACATGATGACCGTATCCAGTTCCATGGTATAATCAGAACCTGGAATTTCTACAGGCCTTCTTCTGCCTGAAGCATCCGGCTCTCCCAGCTCCATCTTGCGGATCGTCATTCCCTTTACCCAGCCGTTTTCATCCGTAAGAATTTCTACCGGATTATTGAGCAGATGGAAAATGATTCCCTCTTCTTTTGCATGATGCACTTCTTCCGCTCTGGCCGGCAGCTCCGCTTCACTTCTCCTGTAAACGATATGAACTTCCGCACCGAGGCGGAGAGCTGTTCTGGCCGCATCCATGGCAACGTTTCCACCGCCTACGACAGCCACTTTTTTACCGGCTGCAATCGGCGTATCATAATCGTCGCGGAATGCCTTCATCAGGTTGTTTCTCGTCAGATATTCATTCGCCGAAAATACACCGTTGGCATTCTCACCAGGTATTCCCATGAACTTGGGAAGGCCTGCCCCTGAACCGATAAATACAGCCTGATATCCTTCTTCGTTCATCAGCTCGTCGATAGTAACGGATTTACCGATTACCACATCTGTTTCGATTTGAACGCCCAGCTTTTTAACATTGTCAATTTCTGCCCGTACGACCGATTCTTTTGGAAGACGGAACTCCGGAATTCCATATGTAAGTACTCCGCCCGGTTCATGAAGTGCCTCGAAAATTGTCACTTCGTAGCCCATCTTAGCCAGATCGCCTGCGCATGTAAGTCCGGAAGGGCCGGAACCGATCACTGCCACCTTCTTGCCGTTCGTCTTCTCCGGCTTTTCAGGCACAAATCCATGCTCTCTGGACCAGTCTGCAACGAAACGCTCCAGCTTTCCAATGGAGACGGGTTCTCCCTTAATTCCCCGGATACATACGCCTTCACACTGGGTCTCCTGCGGGCATACACGGCCGCATACGGCCGGAAGCGCGGAAGACTTTGCAATAATTCTTGCAGCCTCTTCAAAATTTCCCTCTGCTACCTGCTTGATAAATCCTGGAATGTCGATGGATACCGGACATCCGCCCATGCATTTTGCATTCTTGCAGTTTAAGCAGCGTTTTGCCTCTTCCATCGCCTCTTCTTTATTATATCCGAGACATACCTCTTCAAAATTCTTTGCTCTTACCTGTGGTTCCTGCTCTCTTACAGGTACTTTCTTCATTCCGTCCATTATTCGTCACCTCCGCAATGTCCGCAGCCGCCGTGATGGGTATCGCCTTCCTGTGCCTTTAACAGCGCACGGCCTTCCTGCGTCCTGTACATCTGCTGTCTCTTCATGGCCTCGTCGAAATTGATTAAATGACCGTCGAACTCCGGCCCGTCGACACATGCGAACTTCACCTTGTCGCCAACGGTCAGACGGCACGCGCCGCACATTCCAGTACCGTCAACCATGATCGGGTTCATGCTGACAATCGTCGGTATTTCCAGTTCCTTTGTAAGCAGGCAGACAAATTTCATCATAATCATCGGGCCGATTGCCACACAGACATCGTATTTCTTACCCTGATTTACCACGAGGTCCTTTACAACTTCTGTTACCATGCCCTTACGGCCGTTGGAACCGTCATCCGTTGTGACGTAAAGATTTCCTGCCACCTGTTCCATCAGGTCTTCTAATATAACAAGGTCCTTATTCTTGGCGCCCATAACGACATCCGCTTCGATTCCATGCTCATGAAGCCATTTTACCTGTGGGTAAACAGGTGCCGTACCGACTCCGCCAGCAACAAAGAGGTATTTTTTCTTCTTTAATTCTTCTACATCCTCTTTGACAAACTCTGAAGGATTTCCCAGCGGGCCGACAAAATCCTGAAATGCATCTCCAGCCTTTAATTCAGCCATTTTAATGGTGGACGCTCCCAAAGTCTGGAACACGATTGTTACGGTTCCTTTCTCTCTGTCAAAATCACAGATCGTAAGCGGGATTCTCTCCCCCTTTTCATCCATTTTTACAATAACGAATTCACCTGGCTGGCATGCTCTTGCAACGCGCGGAGCTTCTACATCCATCAGGTAGATTTTCTCAGCAAGTTTCTCTGCCTTAGTGATTGGAAACATGTCTCTTCCTGCCTTTCATCTTATTTTTAATTTTGCGCTTTTTTGGCGCGTAACTATTTTTTATATCTAAAACCGCAACCTGCAGGACGTCCTGTGGTATTGCGGCAAGATAAAACTGTATTTTCCGTGTAATACTGTATACTCAATTGCTGGTTATCAGATTACTTCGATCGTATATTCCGTCTGGAAGATTTTCCCCGGGTTCAGCATAACGATGCCTTCCCTGTCCTTTAATTCTCCGCAGAATCCCTTCTCGGCGCACCGTCCGTACCACGGTTCCAGGCAGACGAAAGGATGGGTCTCTTCGACTGTCCAAACGGCCGTATATGGAAATCCCTTGCACGTCACAGTGACGAATGGTTCGCCGGATAGAAGGAGGCTGATTTTTTCAATCTGGCCCCGGTCAAATATGTATGTCAGAACATCCCGAAAGAATCCTTTCGTAAGCGGGACTCTGCCGTCTCCAACCGGAAGTTCACCTGAAAGCGCTGCATCCCCATATCCATCCCCATCCGGCGCCTGATAATGGAGAACGCCGCTTTGATGAAAGTCAAATGTGTAATCGTAAATGGATTTCCCCTCCGGAACGCGGAAAGCCGGATGGGCTCCTATCATGAAATACATATTATCACTGCCTGTGTTTGTAACCTTCCACATGACGCGCAGCTGCCTGCCTTCCAGACGATGTCCCGTTTCCAGGCGGAAATGAAACGGATATTTTGCCAGGGTTTCTTCGGAATCCGTCAGAGCATGCCATACTTCGTGAGTCTGTGCCGACTGCAGTTCAAATTCCATATCCCTTGCAAATCCATGCTGGCCGATTCCATACGTTTTTCCATCGTGAATATATTTGTTTCCAAAACATTTTCCTACAAACGGAAATAGAATCGGTGCGTGCCTTCCCCATATTGCAGGATCAGCTTCCCACAGAATCTCGCGCTTTTTCTTTTTATCATAGATACGCGCCAACTCCGCTCCGGACTGATTCACCTCAACGAAAAGCTCTTCATTTTCCAGTACTGCCTTTTCTCCTGACATACCGTTTTCCTCCCTGCTTTATTGTTTTAGCCGCTTTTTCACCACATTCCGCGCTTTTTCACCACATTCCGCGCTTTTTCACTATACCGCGGCAGAATTTCTTATATATTAGCATTTCCATTCCTGATTGGCAACTGGTATTTTATCTGGAAATACCGTGTTTTTTCCATTTAATTTGTAAACCTTCCTTCATCTTCCTGTTCTTTTGCGTCTTTTTTCTTCCTCATCTCCCATCGTCACAGCGCCCTTTCCCCCTCCAATTGCTGCTTTTTTTCCGGAACGCCAAAAAAGGCCGGCTCTGCATTTTCAGCAGATACCAGCCTTTCAATCCTTTTGTCTATAGCTCAGTTCTACATATCAGTTATGATTGTTTCTTCCCTGATTTGCCACATTCAAAGAGAGCTTAGAAATCAACTTCTTCATCATAATAGCAGCATTTTAACAGCTTCGCCATCTGGTCCGGATCGATGCTTCTCGGATTGGATCCTGTACATGCATCCCCTACGGCAAGCTCGGCAACTTCCGGAAGTTTTTCCATGAATTCCTTCTCGTCAATGATGCCGCCTTCATAATCTCTAATACAGGTCGGAATATCAAGTTCGCTGTTCATCCTGTTGATATGTGCGATCAGCGCGTCAACCAGTTCGTCTGTCGTGCTTCCATCCAGGTTCAGGAATTTTGCAATTTCCGCATATCTCTTTGCAGCTTCTGCATCCTTTGCGTTAAAACGAATAACCTTTGGAAGATACATTGCGTTTGCACAACCGTGTACGATATGGCTGCCGCTATAAGCCGCGCCTGTTTTATGCGCCATAGAATGAACAATTCCAAGCAGGGCATTGGAGAATGCCATTCCTGCGAGACACTGCGCGTCATGCATTTTTGCCCTTGCGTCCATATCACCATTGTAAGATGGGATCAGGTATTCACTGATCATCTTCAATGAATGGAGCGCTAACGGATCTGTGTATTCGCAGTGAAGCGTCGATACGTATGCCTCTGTTGCATGCGTAAACGCATCCATTCCCGTATGGGCTGTCAGCTTCTTGGGCATTGTCTCTGCGAGAGAAGGATCTACAATTGCAACATCCGGAGTGATATTGAAGTCAGCCAGTGGATATTTAATGCCCTTGTTGTAATCTGTAATAACTGCAAATGCCGTAACTTCCGTAGCCGTGCCGGATGTGGACGGGATCGCACAGAATCTGGCTTTCGTACGCAGTGTCGGGAAGCTGAATGGTGTAATCAGATCTTCAAACGTCGTTTCCGGATACTCATAGAATACCCACATAGCCTTAGCCGCATCGATCGGAGATCCACCGCCGATCGAAACGATCCAGTCAGGACCAAATTCGCGCATAACCTCCGCGCCTTTCATAACGGTTTCTACAGATGGATCAGGCTCTACGCCTTCAAATAATTTTACTTCCATTCCTGCTTCCTGAAGATAGGAAACCACTTTATCTAAAAATCCAAAACGCTTCATGGAACCGCCGCCCACAACAACGACTGCCTTCTTACCGTTCAAAGTCTTTAATGCCTCTAAAGCGTCCTTTCCATGATATAAATCTCTCGGTAATGTAAATCTGCCCATATATGTACTCTCCTTTGCTATACTCAGATTGTTAGTTATTTAACTACAATCTGAG
>NZ_QSDR01000004.1 GCF_003464085.1 Clostridium sp. AM58-1XD | reverse complement strand
ATAATTATAATGTTATATATAACATATAAAATTTAAACTTCTTGTTTGGGCATAAATTTAAAATTATATTAAAAAGCTGCAATGTTACGGGAATGTAGGAGAAAAGATGGAGCCGTACAACCGATACTATATGAAAAAATAAACCATAATCACCGAAATAATAGTCTAAAATTCGTCAAAAAAATATCATTCACCCGTTGCAAGTATTTTATAAATCATGTAGAATAAGGAAATAGATGATATCCATTATGGATATCATAATAAGGAAAGATTAAAAGGCGAGATTTAAAGAAAAGCAGCATAATCTGAAAGGAGAACGTTCATGGGCAAAAAGCCAGTAGTATTAATGATACTTGATGGATATGGATTAAATAATAATTGTGAACATAATGCGGTATGTGAGGGAAGAACCCCGATTATGGATCAGCTGATGAGCCAGTGCCCCTTTGTTAAGGGAAATGCCAGCGGCATGGCGGTAGGTCTGCCTGACGGACAGATGGGCAACTCAGAGGTGGGTCATCTGAATATGGGGGCAGGAAGAATTGTATATCAGGAACTGACGAGGATCACCAAATCCATTCAGGACGGAGATTTCTTTGACAATGAGGCATTTCTGGCCGCTGTCAGAAATTGTAAGGACAATGATTCGGCACTTCATCTGTTCGGCCTTGTATCAGACGGAGGCGTTCACAGTCACAATACACATATTTACGGACTTCTGGAACTGGCGAAGAGAAACGGTCTGAAGAACGTCTATGTACACTGCTTCCTGGATGGGCGTGATACGCCGCCATCATCCGGTAAGGATTATGTTGCAGAGCTGGAAGCAAAAATGAAAGAAATCGGCGTAGGAGAAGTGGCAACTGTTATGGGCCGTTACTATGCGATGGACAGAGACAACCGCTGGGACAGAGTAGAAAAAGCCTACAGAGTTCTGACAGAAGGAAAGGGCAGCACGGCAGAGAGTGCGACAGCAGGTATTCAGGCTTCTTATGACGACGATAAGACCGACGAATTTGTTATTCCATTCGCCGTGATGAAGAACGGCAGTCCAGTTGCTTCCATTAAAGACCATGACTCCGTTATTTTCTATAATTTCCGCCCAGACCGTGCAAGAGAAATTACGAGAGCTTTCTGTGATGATGAATTTAAAGGATTTGAACGTTCCAGGAGACTGGATCTCGTTTATGTATGCTTTACAGATTATGACGAGACGATTTCAAATAAGCTGGTTGCATTTAAAAAACAGAGCATAACGAATACATTTGGTGAATTCCTGGCTGCCCATGGCAAGACACAGGCCAGAATTGCAGAGACAGAAAAATATGCACATGTCACGTTTTTCTTCAACGGAGGCGTGGAAGAGCCGAATAAGGGAGAAGACAGAATCCTTGTGAAATCTCCAAAGGTAGCAACATACGATTTGCAGCCGGAAATGAGCGCGCCTGCTGTTTGCGATAAGCTTGTAGAGGCAATTAAATCCGATAAATATGATGTAATCATTATCAACTTTGCTAATCCGGACATGGTGGGTCACACAGGCGTAGAAGCAGCGGCGATCAAGGCAATTGAAGCGGTCGATGAATGCGTTGGACGCGCAGTTGAGGCAGTAAAAGCAGTGGACGGCGTTATGTTTATCTGCGCAGATCACGGCAATGCAGAACAGCTGGTCGACTACGTGACTGGTGATCCGTTTACGGCCCATACGACGAATCCTGTTCCGTTTATTCTTGTTAATGCAGATCCGTCCTATAAGCTCAGAGAAGGCGGCTGCCTGGCAGATATCGCTCCGACGCTCATTGAGCTGATGGGTATGGAACAGCCGAAAGAAATGACAGGAAAGTCACTGCTTGTAAAATAACTGAAATAGTATATGTAAGGAAAAAAGAGGAGGATGGATAGGTAACAACCAACATGCCCCCGATGCCGGAATCATTTTGAGGCAGTGGCCAAGTCACTCCATCTGGTATCGGGGGTACTCCTTTTTATTCTTCCTGCATCCGTATAAAAGAGGGTAATAGTATGGAAATTCGTACCGAAGATGTGATCGCGGTTATCCGCGAGGCGGCGCCTTTTTTTGATGACGAAGCGAAAGCTCATCAGATTACAGTAAAAGGGATTGCTGATTATGTGACTGAAGTAGATAAAACAGTGGAAGAATTCCTGGAGAAACGATTAAAGGAAAAATATCCGAAGATACAGTTTATGGGAGAAGAACGTGACAACTCCGGGATCGACTTTAACGGGGCTGTATGGATTCTGGACCCAGTGGACGGAACAACGAATTTGATTCATGATTATCATCACAGTGCGATATCCCTGGGACTGTGTGAAAATAAGGTTATGACTATGGGAATCATTTATCAGCCGTACACGAATGAAATCTTCTATGCGAAGCGTGGCTGTGGCGCATATTTAAACGGAAAGCAAATCCATGTGACAAAGGCCGAAACGCTGGAAGAAAGCCTGATCTCCATAGGAACGAGTCCCTATCAGAAAGAGCTGGCAGAAAGAAACTTCCGACAGATGCAGCAAACATTTCTTCGCTGTCAGGATATTCGCAGAGGCGGTTCTGCAGCACTGGATCTGGCTTACGTAGCCTGCGGAAGAATCGATGCATTCTATGAATATTCCTTAAAGCCATGGGATTACGCGGCTGGCCTTCTGCTGGTAGAAGAGGCAGGAGGAGCGGTAACCGACTATCAGGGAGACAGTATTCGGATTGGGGAACCGTCGCAGATACTGGCCAGTAACGGAACGATCGGAACGATTCTAAGGGATGAAGTGCTGAATCGGTTCTGACAGATTTCATGGCTCAATCATTCCGATCATCCTGGGAACCGTCATCCGCTTTTTTAAACACATGACAATATCTGCTTTACGACGGCTTTTTTTCTTTTGCCGTCGTTAAAGCAGTATACGGGATTATTTATTTTTAGCCCTTCTTTTCCTCTATATATTTTAGGATGGAATAATAGAGAGTAACTAACGCTGATGAGAGTAAAATGCCTGCCACGATGTCAGTAAACCAATGAACTCCCGATATAAGTCTTCCTACTACCGTTACTACAATAATCAAAACAGAAGCTATATCTATTGTCCATAGACAAACTTTCTTGTCACGTAAATAATGAAACTGCAACATTGCTGTGACCATAATACAAATTACAATCACTGTATGAGAGGACGGAAAAGATGCTTCTAAACTGTGAGAGAGAATTACCGGTCTATAATTGATGATTACAAATTCAAAGAACACATAAAATAAAATGACGATTGCATAAAAATTAGAAACAGAATTCCAGTTATAATGATACATTTCTTTGATTTCTTTTGCATAGTATACATTCCTTTCTTTTTGTTGTGATAAATTGCTTGCAAGCTCAATTTGAGTATCCATCCACGTAGCTCGAAGTACAAGAAACCTGCTGTCGCAATAGAAAAAAGCTCCGACGCTTATCGTGTCAGAGCCTATTTTTAAGGGATTTAAGACTATTTATTTTGTCCTGCTTTGCTGTAGCAATAAAAATATCTTTCCTGCAAAAAACAAAAACAGCAGTATCGTTGCATATGGTTCTCTCGCCGCAGCAAATAAACAGATTGCTACCACCCCTGTTGCGACAGAAACTTTTGAGATAATGCTACACAGGCGTTCTTTATCAAAAGAAATAAAAGCAAGTCTGGCAATTCCAAGTCCAATTAAAAGTAAATAAATAGTCCAATGTATTCCAATATCTATATTTGATAAATGAGTAATTGACAGAAGATTTACATGTTAAAAATTGTTGCCTTGAAGTTCTCCGTACCCGACGTTCTGAAATCCTCCATTTTTTCGATGCTTCCGGGACAGATATATAATCCATAAGCTTAACTGTCCTTTTATGGGTATTATCCCTGATTATATACGGACATATGAATAATAGCAACGAAAAGGAGAGGCACATCGCAATTTTTATGAGGAAATCTTTCGTGAGTTTAAACGTTAGAGCCTCCGATCAGCCGTTTCATACGGCGAACGCAGTGGCAGAAGGCCGGAATGAGGAAGGCATCCGCACAGAGCCATGCAAGGGGGGAAGCGAAGCAGATGATGATGTATCCGTAAATGGGGACGAGAGCAAAACCGACAAAGGCACGAGCGAACATTTCACAGATACCTGCTATTACGGCCAGAAGGCTGAAGCCCATTCCCTGAATCGTGAAACGCCACACATTTACGAATACAAGAGGAATATAAAACAGGGAGTTATAGATCAGAAACAGGTGGGCCTGGTGAATCACAACAGTTTCGCTGGCACTTACGAACAGAAGCGGTATCATGTTTCCGAAGAAAAACAGCACGGCAAAGGCAGCGACGGAATAAACCGAGCCGATCACAGTTGCAGCCTTAACGCCCTGCTGAATTCGGTCAATTTTCCCGGCTCCTGCATTCTGGCCTGCATATGTAGCCATGGTTCCGCCAAGAGCATCAAAGGGACAGCAGAAGAGCATACTGACTTTCTGTCCTGCTGTAACAGAAGCGACGGCAACAGAACCGAGACTGTTGATGGCAGTCTGAATAACGACAGAGCCGATGGCAGTGATCGAGTATTGCAGCCCCATTGGAACGCCCATTTTACAGAGTGTGTACACATGGCGTCCGCTCCATGCCATTTCTTCTTTTTTCAGTTTAAGGATGTCGAAGTTCTTTTTCATATAGCACAGGCACAGCAGGCCGGAAACGCCCTGTGAAATGACCGTGGCATAGGCGGCACCGGAAACGCCTGTTTTTACCCAGACAATCAGGATCAGGTCCAGAGCAATGTTGAGAATACTGGAAAAAACAAGAAAATACACGGGCGTTTTGGAATCGCCTAATGCACGGATAATGCCTGCCAGGATGTTGTACAGGAAGGTAGCTGGTATACCCAGAAAGATAATAAAAATATAATTGTAGGCGCCGTCGATAATATTGCCGGGCGTCTGCATCCATATAAGAATGTTACGGGTCAGAAGGCTGACGGCGGCTGTCATGACGACGGCAAAGATAATGGAAAGCCATCCGGCGTTGGCCGTAAATTTCCTCATATCTTTGTAATCCTGCGCCCCGAAACGCTGTGCGACAGGGATGGAGAATCCGGAACAGACGCCGATCACGAATCCGTTGACCATAAAGTTAATTGCAGCTGTAGAGCCTACGGCCGCAAGGGCTTCCACTCCCAGAAATTTTCCGACAATGACTGTATCGACCATACTGTAAAACTGTTGGAATAAAAGGCCTAATAGCATAGGGACAGCGAATCCGAGAATCAGCTTTGCGGGACTGCCGGAAGTCATTTCTTTCACAGGTGCAGCGGATTTTTTCTGGTTCATATAAGTTCCTCCTGGAGTAATCGAGCAATTTCATTTTTTGCTGTAAGTCTATAAGATTTTATAGGAAAATCAGCTGTTTTACAATCATCAATATTCACGAAATTTACAGAAAGTGCTGCTTATTATGTGTAAAAAATACCCGGCGGCCTGAACGGGGCTGCCGGGCGGTAAACTTATCGATATGCGAATCAGTGCTGTATTTTTTTCTCCAGTAAGGTGATTCCCTGATAGAGCACAGCGGATACAAGGCACAGAATTACGATTGACATTACGACCTGATCCATACGGAATGTCTGCTGCCCGTATATGATCAGATACCCCAATCCTGCATTGGCGGCAAGAAATTCGCCGATGATGACGCCTACAAGACAGAGGCCGATGTTGACCTTCATATTGCTGATAATAATCGGGACGGAGGAGGGAAGGAGTACTTTGGAAAGCACATCCTTCCTCTTACCGCCCAGAGAATAGATCAGCTTGATTTTCTCCGGGTCGGTCTGTCTAAAGCTGGTAAACAGCGTCATAATGGAGCCGAATACAGCTACAGAAACGGCTGCAACAATGATGGTTTTCATATTATTGCCAAGCCATACGATCAGAAGAGGGGCTAGGGCAGATTTAGGCAGGCTGTTTAAGGCAACCAGGTATGGTTCCATTACGTCGGAAAAGCTCTTTGACATCCATAGAAGCAGGGAACATAATAATCCGAGAAATACTACGAGCAGAAAACTCAGCAGTGTTTCGAAAAGCGTGATTCCAATATGGAAGAAAATTGTGCCTCCTTCTGCCATGGTGAGAAAACATCTGGCAATTCTGGAAGGAGAACTGAAGATGAAATCGTTAATGGCTCCTGTCTGCGCACCGAGTTCCCACAGAGCGAGGAAGAGAACAAGCAGCATAGAGCGAAGGATGGTAACTTTACGCCTGTAAAACTGTTCTTTCAAAAGAAATTCTCTTTGAGCCGGTGAAACGGCAAATTTTAATGCAGACCGTTCAGAGCCTGAAAAAACAGGTTGGTCCATAGGCTCCGTAATGACGTCGGCGGTATGGAGGCCGGCGTCACGCGGTGTGTCAGAAAGATTATTCAGCGGCTGGCTCATGATTTTTTCAACTCCTTCCACAGCTGATTAAAATAAGAAGGAAATTCAGGAGCATTCCTTCTGTTGAGAGGTGTCTGAGCATTTTCAAATGTTATCGGAAGGATTTTTCGCATGGATCCCGGCCGTGCGGATAATACAATAATACGGTCAGCCATGCTGATTGCCTCAGAAAGGTCGTGGGTAATCAGTATGGCTGTTTTATGAGTGCTTTTAATCATCAGGCTGATGTCGTCGCAGACAGACAGCCTTGTCTGATAATCAAGGGCGGAAAAAGGCTCATCGAGAAGCAGAAGTTCAGGCTCCATTACAAGAGTCCTGATAAATGCAGCTCTTTGACGCATACCGCCGGAAAGAGCAGATGGACGTGCTTTTTCAAAATCGGCCAGGCCGTATGTTTTAAGCAGAGAATGGAGCTTCTGGATGGATTCCGGATTGATTTTCTTTTGGATTTCCAGCCCGAGGCTGCATTGGAAAATATGGAGCGCCATTCGAAAAGCTGGTCGCGCTGCGGCATATAGCCGACTGCACCCTGCGATTCGGTAACAGGCCTGCCGTTTAAAAGAATGGAGCCTTCATCAGGTATGAGAAGGCCGCTGATTAAAGATAAAAGGGTAGATTTGCCGCAGCCGGACGGACCGACAACAGCGATGAATTCCCCTCTGTCAACCGTAAAGGATATATTGGAAAGGGCCAGGGTCTCGCCTTCAAAAGAATGGTAAGAATAACTGACCCCGCAGACATCAAGAAGAGGAAAGTCCCCCTCACGTGCGTTCGGCGGAAAGAGTGGTGTCATAGGCTGCCTCCCTGTATAGAATGATATTTGGTATATTGTTATCATATGTGAAAACAGGGCGGATGTGCCAGAAAAAGGGACAGGAGAGGAAAGTCCCCTTCGCATGCGTTCGGTGGAAAAAAGAAGAAAGTCTTCCTTACATGCGTTCGTCGGAAAAAGAGGAAAGTCCCCCTCACATACGTTCGGCGGAAAATAAAAAAAAGTTCTCCGGCAGCTGCGTGTTTCTAAGGGATATTTGTAAGTGAGCTTAGACACCAGCTGTACACATCTGATATACAGACATGCACTCTTCCCAGAACCGGGGAACAAGTCCTATTATATTCCAGGAAAAGAAAATTATCAAGTATTGACGAAATGACAGTTGAAGGAACGGAAGGAAAGCGGTATAATGACCGCAGAGCGGATATGACACAATAACCGCAGGGCGCAGGGGTCTGGAAACATGATTGGACTGCAGAGGTCTATATTATAGAAGAAATAGAAGAAAGGGCGAGGGAAGACACATGAAAACGTATATCAAAGCAGGAACTTTAATCGACGGCACGGGAAGAGACATACAGAAGAACAAGGTACTGGTGATTGAAAACGGAACGATTACAGATATTGCAGATTCTTTTACGGCAGATGACGGAGATGAGGTACTGGACTATTCCGATAAAGCGGTTATGCCGGGAATGATCAATGCCCATGTTCACATCGGCGATGATCCTTATGGGAAGAAAGACAGCCTTTCAGATGTGGAATGGATTTTGTTCTGTCTGTCCAATATCGACAGCCTGCTCCAGTCCGGCGTTACATATATCCGTAATCTGGGGACGGAAAATTATGCAGATGTAAAGATCAGACGGGCCATGGACAAGGGACTTACACAGAAAGTCGGCATGGTCGTTTCAGGGCCGTTCATTACCATGACAGGCGGCCATGGCTATATGACGGGGATCGAGGCTGACGGGACAGACGAATGCAGGAAGGCAGCCAGAACGATTATAAAAAATGGAGCCGACGTCGTTAAAATTATGGCTACAGGCGGCGTGATTACGCCAGGCGTTGAACCTGGAGCTGCCCAGCTTACTATGGAGGAAATGGCTGCGGCTGTTGCGGAAGCACATCGTGCGGATAAACGGACCGCTTCCCATGCGCAGGGAACTACGGGAATTAAGAATGCCGTAATGGCAGGTATCGATTCCATCGAGCATGGAATTTATCTGGATGATGAAGTGATTCAGATGATGTTGGACAGAGGCACATACCTCGTTCCGACGCTTCTGGCTCCGCTGGTAATCGTCGAAGGAGGCGATCAGGCCGGACTTCCTGATTTCATTATGAGAAAAGCCAGACTGGTGCTGGATGTTCACAGAGAGAGTTTCCGCAAAGCACTTAAGGCTGGCGTCAAGATTGCCATGGGTACAGATGCGGGTACACCTCTTAACAGGCATGACCAGTCCTTCCGTGAATTGGAGCTGATGGTGGATAACGGCATGACAGCCATGGAAGCCATTGTGGCAGCTACAAAGACAGGAGCTGAACTTCTGAAGGTTGACGATAAATACGGAACTCTGGAGAAGGGAAAGATGGCTGATCTGATCGTTCTTTCTGAGAATCCGGTTGAGAATATAGGAACACTGGAGCATGTGGAGCATGTGATGAAGGAAGGAAAATGGGTGCGCTGAAAGGCAGCCTGATGTGCAGTCACGGCCGGATTTGAAGAAAATGACTGAAAATCCTTGCAATTCGCATATTACAGTGATATACTACATACGATAACATGATAGAATACTAGAAAGAGTGGACGCCGCGTCCACTCTTTTTCGTAGGTATGGTACATGGAAGAAAAGAGGTGGTATCTATGACAAGAAAAGAAACATATGAATCTAAGGTTGAGAAGTATCTGCTGCCGCTGATGGAAGAACATAACTTCGAACTTGTGGATGTGGAATATATAAAGGAAGCAGGCACATGGTATCTGAGAGCCTATATCGATAAAGAAGGCGGCATTTCCGTGGATGACTGTGAGGTTATCAGCAGGAGCTTGGCGCATGGCTGGACAAAGAGGATTTTATCGAAGACAGCTATATTCTGGAAGTCAGCTCCCCTGGACTGGGCAGACCGCTGAAGAAGGAAAAGGATTTTGTAAGAAGCATTGGAAAAGACGTGGAAGTCAGACTTTACCGTGCGAGGGAAAAGAGAAAAGAATTTACAGGAATGTTAAAAGCATTTGACGGGAATACAGTGACGATTGAAGAAGAGGGAACAGAAATCATATTTGAACGTCCGGAGATCGCATTAATCCGATTAGCATTTGATTTTTGAAACAGGTAGGAGGATAAAAAAATGAATAAGGAACTGATTGAAGCGCTTGATTTATTGGAAAAGGAAAAGAATATCAGCAAGGATACTTTGCTGGAGGCAATTGAAAACTCGCTTCTTACAGCCTGTAAAAACCACTTCGGAAAGGCCGATAACGTAAAGGTGAATATCAATCCGACGACAGGCGATTTTTCTGTAATTGCAGAAAAAGAGGTTGTAGAAGAGGTTGAAGATCCCATGCTTCAGATCAGCCTGGCAGAGGCAAAAATGATTGCGCCAAAGTACGATCTCGGAGATATTGTTCAGATCCCGATTAAATCCAAAGAGTTTGGACGTATTGCGACACAGAATGCCAAGAATGTCATTCTCCAGAAGATTCGCGAAGAGGAACGAAAAGTTCTGTACAACGAATACTACAATATGGAGAAAGATGTGGTTACTGGTATTGTACAGAGATACCTGGGCAAAAATTTAAGCATTAATTTAGGAAAAGTGGATGCGATTTTAAACGAATCCGAACAGGTCAAGGGTGAGGTCTTCAAGCCGACAGAACGCGTGAAGCTCTATATTCTGGAAGTGAAGGATACACCGAAGGGGCCGAGGATTTCCGTATCCAGAACACATCCTGATCTTGTAAAAAGGCTGTTTGAATCCGAGGTTGCGGAAGTCAAGGACGGAACCGTGGAAATCCGCGCTATATCCAGAGAGGCAGGCTCCAGAACGAAGATCGCTGTCAGCTCGAATGACGCCAACGTTGATCCGGTGGGAGCATGTGTCGGATTAAACGGAGCAAGAGTAAATTCTATCGTGAATGAACTGAGAGGCGAAAAGATTGATATTATCAACTGGGATGACAATCCTGCATATCTGATCGAAAATGCATTAAGCCCTGCAAAGGTGATCTGCGTTGTAGCAGATGAAGATGAAAAAGAAGCACAGGTGATTGTACCGGATTACCAGCTTTCCCTGGCTATCGGTAAAGAAGGACAGAATGCAAGGCTTGCTGCACGTTTGACAGGATATAAGATTGATATCAAGAGTGAGACGCAGGCAAGGGAAATGGGCCTGTTTGAAGAACTGGGACTGGAAGGCCAGACGGAAACAGAAGGTTCATATCAGGAGGAAGTGCTCCGGGAAGACGGTGAATATCCGGCAGAAGATTTCCTGGAGAACCAGGAGGAGTATCAGGAATAGCAGGAATGGGAAGTGATCGATAGTGAGTACGAAAAAGATTCCGCTGAGGCAGTGTATCGGCTGCGGCGAAATGAAAAATAAAAAAGAGATGATCCGCGTGCTGAAAACGTCTGAGGATGAATTTATCCTGGATACGACAGGGCGGAAGAACGGAAGAGGCGCTTATGTGTGCCCGGCTATGGAATGTTTTCAGAAGGCAGTGAAAAATAAGGGACTGGAACGGTCCTTTAAAATGGCTATTCCGAAAGAAGTATATGAGACACTGGAAAAGGAGATGGGAAAGCTTGGAGAATAACAGGAAGGTGCTTAATCTGATTGGTCTGGCAACAAAGGCCGGAAGGGCAGTCAGCGGCGAATTTTCCACAGAAAAGGCGGTCAAGACCGGAAAGGCTTTTCTGGTAATCATTTCGGAAGAAGCTTCAGACAACACGAGGAAGATGTTTACCAATATGTGTACTTACTATGAAGTCCCCGTTTACATTTTTGGTAAAAAAGAAGAACTGGGCCACGCTATGGGAAAGGAAATGAGGGCTTCCCTGGCAATTGTGGATGAAGGGTTCTCGAAGGCAATGGTAAAGCAATTGAATTTTAACGGAGGTAGTAAGTATGAGAGTAAATGATCTGGCAAAAGAGTTAGGAAAAACAAATAAAGAGATACTCGAGGTTTTACAAAAGAACCATGCGGAGGTGAAAAGCCACATGTCCAATATTAATGATGAACAGATTTCAATGGTAAAAAAAGAAATGGCACAGGGCGGAGCAAAACCGGCAGAGCCGGCACGTCAGGCTGAGGCGCCGAAAAGAGAAACACCTAAGACAGATACAGAGAAAAGTGATGGGGTAAAAGCAGACGGAGAAGCTCCTAAGAAGAAAATTGCAGCAGTTTTCCGCCCGCAAAATTCCCAGCAGATGAAGAATATGCATACACCACGTCCACAGGGAAGCGGACAGAGCCGTCCGGCTCAGGGAGGTTCAGCTCCTTCCGGATCTTATCAGGGACGCGAAGCAGGCCAGGCTCAGGGAAGCCAGGGCGGCTATCAGAATAACCGTCCACAGCAGGGAGGCCAGGGAAGCTACCAGAATAACCGTCCGCAGCAGGGAGGCCAGGGAAGCTACCAGAATAACCGTCCGCAGCAGGGCGATCAGGGAGGCTATCAGGGAAACCGTCCGCAGGGTCAGGGAGGCTATCAGGGAAATCGCCCGCAGGGCCAGGGAGGCTACCAGGGTAATCGTCCGCAGGGCCAGGGCGGATTCGGCGGAGGCCGTAATTTTAATGGTCAGGGCCGTGACGGAGGCCGTCCGCAGGGTCAGGCCGGAGTAAAGCGGGACGGAGGCCGTTCTTTCGATACGCCGATCCAGGCAAAGCCACAGAACAACCGTGTACAGAATAAAAACTATAAAAACGATAAATTCGATAAGAGAGACAGAGAGGAAGATCTGACGGCAAAGACTGGAAAGATATCCAAGCATCCGTTCCAGATGCCTCAGAAAGTAGAACCTAAGGTAGAAGAAACTGTTAAATCAATTGTAATTCCGGAGATCCTTACGATTAAGGAATTGGCTGAAAAGATGAAGCTTCAGCCGTCTGCTATTGTAAAGAAACTGTTCCTTCAGGGAAAGATCGTTACATTGAATCAGGAAATCGACTATGAACAGGCAGAAGAAATTGCACTGGAATATGAAGTTCTCTGTGAAAAAGAAAAGAAGATCGATGTAATTGAAGAACTTCTTAAGGAAGAGGAAGAGTCGGAAGAAGACATGGTAGGAAGACCGCCAGTAGTCTGCGTTATGGGCACGTTGACCATGGCAAGACCTCTCTTCTGGATGCGATCCGCCAGTCCAATGTGACGGAGAAAGAAGCCGGCGGCATTACGCAGCATATCGGCGCATACGTAGTTGAGATCAACGGACAGAAGATTACATTCCTGGATACTCCAGGACATGAGGCATTTACGGCAATGCGTATGAGAGGCGCCCAGGCAACTGATATCGCGATCCTCGTAGTAGCAGCTGACGACGGAGTTATGCCGCAGACGGTGGAAGCGATCAACATGCCAAGGCGGCAGGAGTAGAAATCATCATTGCTGTCAATAAAATCGATAAGCCAAGTGCAAATATCGACCGCGTGAAACAGGAGATGGCTGAGTATGAACTCGTTCCGGAAGACTGGGGCGGCAGCACAATTTTCGTTCCTGTATCAGCCCATACGAAGGAAGGTATTAAAGAGCTTCTGGAAATGGTTCTGCTTACTGCAGAAGTGCAGGAATTAAAAGCAAATCCGAACAGGAATGCGAGAGGTCTTGTTATTGAGGCCGAACTCGACAAGGGAAAAGGTCCGGTTGCGACTGTTCTCGTTCAGAAGGGCACGCTCAACATCGGAGATAATATTACGGTCGGCTCCTGTTACGGAAAAGTCCGTGCCATGATGGATGATAAGGGACGCCGTGTGAAAGAAGCAGGTCCATCCACACCAGTAGAAATTCTTGGACTGAATGATGTTCCGAACGCCGGCGAGATCTTTATGGTAATGGACAGCGACAAGGAAGCAAGACATTTTGCAGAGACCTTTATTTCTGAAGGCAAGAATAAACTTCTGGAAGAGACAAAGATGAAGCTATCTCTGGATGATCTCTTCACACAGATCAAGGCTGGAAATGTGAAGGAACTGCCGATCATTGTCAAAGCCGATGTTCAGGGATCTGTCGAGGCTGTAAAGCAGAGCCTTACAAAGCTTTCCAATGAAGAGGTTATGGTTAAGGTGATCCACGGAGGCGTAGGCGCGATCAATGAATCTGACGTTACCCTTGCTTCGGCATCTAATGCCATAATTATCGGATTTAATGTAAGGCCGGATGTAACGGCCAAATCGATCGCAGAGCGCGAAAAAGTTGACGTCAGACTGTACCGCGTAATTTACCAGGCTATTGAAGACGTAGAAGCGGCTATGAAGGGTATGCTGGATCCTGTATTTGAGGAGAAAGTAATCGGTCATGCGGTTGTACGTCAGACCTTCAAGGCTTCCGGCGTCGGAACAATTGCCGGTTCCTATGTAATGGACGGAAAGTTCCAGAGAGGCTGTTCCTGCAGAGTAACGAGGGACGGAGAACAACTCTTCGACGGAGCACTTGCATCCCTGAAACGTTTTAAGGATGATGTGAAGGAAGTTGCAACTGGATACGAATGCGGTCTTGTATTTGAAAAATTCAATGATATTCAGGAAGACGATATGGTAGAAGCATATATGATGGTGGAAGTTCCAAGATAGGAACCTTCCGCCTCTCCTGAAGGAGAGAGGGCAACATGCGTAAAAACAGTATAAAGAATACACGAATCAACATGGAGGTCCAGAGAACGCTCAGCGAGATTATCCGCAGTGAGATCAAGGATCCCAGGATTCACCCAATGACAACGGTAGTTGCAGTTGATGTGACACCAGACTTAAAATACTGCAAGGCTTATGTCAGTGTGCTGGGTGATGAGGAAGCAGCCAAAGCGACGATTGAAGGTCTGAGGAGTGCGGTCGGCTACGTCCGCCGCGAGCTGGCTCATAGAGTCAACCTGCGGAATACGCCGGAAATCAAATTTGTTCTGGACCAGTCCATTGAATACGGCGTGAATATGTCAAAGTTGATTGACGAAGTGACAAAGAATACGAAGGAAGAAGAATAGCAGTGCAGGAACAAAAGAAGCAGTACAGATTAATGACAAGGAGGAATGGAGTATGGGCTTTCTGGAAAATAAACTTCAGGGCGTAAAAACAGCAGTTATTCTGGGTCATATACATCCTGACGGAGACTGCGTAGGATCATGCCTGGGGCTGTATAATTATATAAAAGACCAGTATCCTGATGTGAATATCACGATCTATCTGGAGCCGCCGGCTGAAAAATTTCAGTATATGAGATATTTTAATGCGATTCAGACAGAAATGCCGGAAAATCCTGCCCAGACCGACCTGTGCATCTGCCTGGACAGCGGTGACAGAGAAAGGCTCGGAACGTTCCTTCCCTTCTGGAGGGAGCAAAGGACAGCCTAGTTGTAGACCATCATATAACGAATACGAGATATGGGGCAGAAAATATCGTAGCAGAAAAGGCCAGTTCGACCTGTGAAGTTCTGTACAACGAACTGTTTGATCCTGAAAGAATAGGAAAAGAGACTGCAGAATGCCTTTATACTGGAATTGTCCATGACACAGGTGTATTCCAGCACAGCAACACTTCTGCAAAGACAATGGAAATTGCAGGAAAGCTGATGGAAAAGGGAATTGCATTTTCTGACATCATTACTCAAAGCTTTTATAAGAAGACGTATGTTCAGAACCAGATTATGGGCCGTGCTCTTTTAGAGAGCGTCACGTTTCTGCATGGCCGTTGTATTTTCAGCGTAGTCAGAAAAAAAGACATGGACTTTTACGGTGTGGACAGTAATGATATGGACGGAATTGTGGATCAGCTTCGGATTACGGAAGGCGTCGAATGTGCAATTTTTATGTACGAGACAAATTCACAGGAATTCAAAGTGAGCATGCGTTCCAACCATGTGGTGGACGTCAGCAAGATTGCCGCTTACTTTGGCGGAGGCGGCCACATAAGGGCCGCAGGCTGCACTATGTCAGGAAGAATCCACGATGTCGTCAATAATCTGTCTCTCCACATTGCAAAACAGCTGGAGGAGAGGGATAAGGAATGTACGACGGAGTAATTAATATATATAAGGAAAAGGGCTATACCTCTCATGATGTCGTCGCAAAAATGAGAGGTATTCTGAAACAGAAGAAAATTGGCCATACGGGAACGCTTGATCCCGATGCACAGGGGGTTCTCCCTGTCTGTCTTGGCCAAGGAACGAAGCTGTGCGATATGCTGACGGATAAGAACAAGACATATTGTGCAGTATTGCTTTTAGGCAGGGAAACAGATACTCAGGATACCAGCGGGATAACCCTGGATGAAAGAGAAGTCATCTGCAGCGAGGAAGAAATCAGAAATGCAGTTATGAGCTTCACTGGTCCATATGACCAGATTCCGCCTATGTATTCCGCATTGAAAGTAAACGGAAGGAAGCTCTGCGACCTGGCCCGGGAGGGACAGATCATTGAGCGGAAGGCAAGGCCGGTTACCATTCATTCGATCGTGATTGAAAAAGTGGAGATTCCAAGGGTCACAATGACGGTTTCATGCTCCAAGGGAACGTATATCAGGACGCTCTGCCATGACATCGGCAGAACACTAGGCTGTTGCGGCTGTATGGAAGAACTGCTCCGTACAGAAACGGGTGGTTTCCGTCTGGAGGACAGCAAGAAACTCTCTGAAATCGAAGCGTTGAGAGACGAGGGACGTCTGGATGAATTCATTGTGCCAGTAGACTTGGTTCTGGAGGCATACCCTTCTCTTGTAATGAAAGGGGAAGATGGGGACAAGCTCGTGCATAACGGAAACCCGTTCTATGGTGATATGGCAGAACTGAAAATGATCCCGAGTCAGCAGGATCAGGATCATCAGGAGCAGGGGGCAGATATAAAAAACACTCCTGTTCGGGTCTATGACAGCAAAAGAACGTTTATTGGAATCTATCAGTACAGAGAAGAAAAACGCTGGTTTCAGCCGCAGAAGATATTTGCAGGAGGAAAATGACATGGAATATATACAGAATGACCAATTCCGCATAGAAACTCCTGCAGTTGTGACAATAGGAAAATTTGACGGCCGCCATCGAGGGCATCAGAAGCTGCTGAAGGCTATGCTGGACCATAAGGAAAAGCAGGGGCTTGCGGTGGCTGTCTTTACATTCAGCAGAGCGCCGGGGGCGGTTGTAGACAGAAAACCACAGACTGTTATAACGACAAACGAAGAACGGCGTTATATTATGGAACAGGCTGGGGTGGATTACCTGGTCGAATATCCATTTACAGAAGAAGTGTCACATATGCCGCCGGAAGAATTTGTAGAGAAGATTCTCATGGGAAAGATGAACGCCAGAGCAATTGTGGTTGGAACCGACTGTGGATTCGGATATCGCAGGGCTGGCAATGTGGAACTTCTCGAGAAACTTGCACCTCAGCTGGGATTTGAACTGACTGTTATTGAAAAGGCACAGGAAGATCACAGGGATATCAGCAGCAGCTATATCCGGGAAGAGTTGGAAAAGGGCAATATGGAAAAGGCAAATGAGCTGCTTGGCTCGCCGTATTCCATTCATGGGAAGGTCGTGCATGGGAATCATATTGGATCCAGCATTCTTGGATTTCCGACAGCCAACCTGATGCCGCCTCCTGAAAAACATCTTCCCAGGTTTGGAGTTTATGTATCCAGAGTGATTGCGGATGGCAGAGAGTATCGTGGGATCACAAATATCGGTAGAAAACCAACGGTAGAAGGAACATATCCTGTAGGAGCAGAAACATTTCTGGTTGACTTTGACGGAGATCTATATGGAAAAACAATAGAGGTACAGCTGTTCCATTTTTTGAGACCAGAACAAAAGTTTGACAGTTTGGATGAACTGAAGGCTCAGATAGAAAAAGATAAAAAAGACGGTCTGAAATATGGGATTTAATCCTTTGTAAATAGAATATAGCGAAAATTGTCGAAAAAAGAAGAATTAACGCAACAGTTCTTCTTTTTTTTCGTATATATATAGTAGAAGCTTTTTTATCTATTTGAAATGTTTCCACATCTTTTATCATATCTATCTGAGCGTGCTGCAAAAGAAAACGGCTTCGAACAGAAATCATATCTGGGCTAGAACTAAAAACAGTTTCTAATGTCGGAAACATATAGGATATTACTTTTGCAGCATCCTCTGTCTTTAAAAAAGTAAAACGGCGTTTTTTCAGCGAAGTGCCATGTTCGAATTCTGATAGCAATGAGAAGGTATAGTTTATCTATGGGCATATCTTTTCTTCTGTACAAATTTCCTGTATAATGAACAGAAGACATGAAAGCGTATCAGTGATTATCATACTTTTCGGGTTACGAGCAAAAGTTTGATGCAGAGTGATGTATTGAATGATCGAAAGCCAAAGTGCCTGTAAAGATGGCGAGAATAAGTAACCGACAAAAAAATTCATTTTATAAATATCCTTTATTCTTAAAAGAGGGAAAAGTCAATGGGCTTTTTGGTGCGAACCCCAAGTAAACATAAATACTCAGGAGATTCGCACCAGAATAAGTGGCATGATATTTAAAATAAAACAGGTATGTGGTATAATAAGAACAGAAAATTGTGTATTATGTATGATATTGGGATAAGAATTGCCTATGAGAATTATGCACAATTGCTGTCACAGCCTGCGAAGGCTGTGTGGATTGAAATTGTAATAACCGTTGCCGGATTGATCGCCGGTGCGTCACAGCCTGCGAAGGCTGTGTGGATTGAAATAGCAAAACGCATCCGATTACAGTTTAAAACTTGGTCACAGCCTGCGAAGGCTGTGTGGATTGAAATTCAAAATCAAACGAATATCCATTATATGTACGAAGTCACAGCCTGCGAAGGTTATATGGGTTGGAATATAGCCACCAGCGCTGTATATGATGGCTGTAACGCATTGAAGTGTTCATACTTGCTCCGTACTGCCGATGGGACAGTATCACAGCCTATGAGATGTAACTTGAGGTCTAGGCAGATTATTAACAAGTCAGATTATTAAAAAGAGCAGAGTATGATAAAATTTCGTAATCATACTCCGCTCTTTTCAATTTTGTTAATAAACCGAACCATTATTGTTTTGTTTTTCCTAACTCGATGGCATAGTACCCTCGCTTGATTAAGACAGCAGTTGCGAACGAGGAACGGTTATGATCCTTTCAACTGCCTGGCTTTGGCGAGGTATTCCATATATTTTAGCATGAGCATTTCATTAATTAAAAAGTACTGTGACGTCATGTAAAGTTCATTGTCCCAGTTATCCGTTTTTACCAGGTGATTGTAAAAGAAAAGGCTGATATCGCAGATTCTGGAAAGGGAGTTGTTTCCCACTCTTGTGACGGAGATCGTGCGGCTGCCTTTTTTCTTCAGCTGTTCCGCTATATTCAGGATAAATGGATTTTCTCCTGAATGGGATAGAAGGAAATACAGATCGCGTGGGCCGCAGTAATTGAGCATGATCTTCATCTCTGCTTCGCCGTCCAGATTGACAATCTGTTTATTCATAAATATAAAGTTTTTTTTCATTTCCTCGGCAGCGCTCTTCTGAACCTGCCCTGTACCGTAGGCATAAATGCGTTCTGACTGCTCAAAGAGGTCAAAAATATCGCTGCAGTCCCGTTTCCTGAGATATGACATGGTCTGCTCTATGTCCTCACAGCACAAAGTGATCTCATTCTGACCTATCCCGTCCGTGCTTTCATCATCCCATTTCAGGTATAGCTTCAGTTCGCTGTAGCCTTCCAGGCCGAGTTTCCTGGCAAATCTCAGAATGGTGGTATGAGAAAGATTACATGCAGCAGCAAGATCCTGGATCGCCATCTTTTTGCAGGCTTCCTTATGGCGGAGGATATATTTCCAAATGCGCAGGTCGTTCTCATTTAACGTGTCATATTTCTGTCCAACCAGTTCTTCCAGCCTCATGGCCATCCCCCTTTCGCATTTCTTCATATTCTACGTATTTCAAAAACAACAGCTCGATCAAAAGGAAGAAAGAGGTCACTGTTTCATAATCGATTCCGCTGTAAAGCAGATTAAAGGTCTTTGTTGTGACATAAAGATTATGGCGGCTCATTCTGGCAAGTGTATTTTCATTCTGTTTCGTGATGGAGAGGATGGGGATATTGCGTATTCTCAGAGTTTTTACGAAATCCAGAACTACCTTTGACTCGCCGGATACGGATACGATGACAACCAGGTCATCTTCTCCAATTACGCCGGCCATTTTCTGCGATTCATTTGGACCGCTGATATCAAAAAAGATTTTATTTGCCGTCAGGAATACACGCTTCAACTCTTTTTGGACAGCGCTCTGAAGCATGCCGGCTCCGTATACGTATAGATGGCGCGCACTGTCAATCATCTGAAAGATATCAGTAAAGTCCGCTTCGCGCATTGTCTGGATCAAATCCTGATATACGCCGCATACCTGGTCAATGGTCCTGGCAGGCGGGACTGGGTGAGCGTTGTCAAGCCTGAGATATACCTTCAGCTCGCTGTAGCCGGAAATAGAAAGCTTTCCTACGAAACGCATGATTGAGGTTCTGGATACGCAGCAGCGTTCCGCCAGCTGGTTGATCGTCAGCTTTTCACATTCCTTTCTGTGAGAGGATATGTAATTCCAGATGAGCAGATCCGTTTCATTCAGTTTTTCATAATGGGAATTAATCAATTCTTCTAATTTCAAAGGGCTACCTCCGGCTGTGGGCAGAATATAGTCGAACATATCTTATGATAATCTTACTTGAAGTCGGAAGAAATGTCCATGGAAAATTAATTGAGATGATAATGGAATGCAGCAAAAAGAGGGATAAGAGGCACGAAAAGAAGGCGGAAGAGGAGAGAGGTAAGAAAAAAGTAAATTAAGAAAGAAAATAAACAGAAAATAAGCAAAAAAATAAAACAGAAAATATAAAAGAAAATGTAAAAGAAAATACAAAAGTAAAATAGTAAAAAAGGAAATAAAAGTAATTGCTGAAAAATAATTTAAATACTGCCCAGAAGACAGCACATGGATTGCCGAAAAAGTAAAGTCAGAATGCCCCTAGTACCAGATTTCCTTCCGAGGCTGCTGCCAGGTTTGTTCATCTGATATCAGGGGCAATGCTAAATTATGTGATTGCTGTATTTTAGTTCAGTTCCGGCCAATAGCCTTTGTTGGCTTCGATCATGTCGTCCAGAATCAGTTTTGCGACTCTTGCGCTTGGAACGGTTCTGGAGAGCGTGAATGCCTGCCACAGCTTCTGGTAACTGCCTTCAATCCATGCTTCTACGGTCAGCTTCTCTACGCTTACCTGCTGTTCCATGAGACCTTTCTGGAACTGAGGAATGGCTCCCTGAACGATTTTTTCATATCCGTTGCTGCCTACGATACATGGAATTTCTACCATGGCAGTACGATCAAAGTTTTCTACCGCTCCTTCGTTCGGAACGATCAGAAGGAAACGCTCCTGAGTGTTCTTTGCAATTGCGCAGGCCAGGTCTACGATATAAGTTGCATGTGCGTCTACTTCAAATCCGCCGTCAATTTTGCTCGTGCCGGCTTCAATGATCTTTCGACATGTTCCGAATACAGTTTTTTCACGGCCGTCCATTACTTCATTGGCACGTGTGTATTCTGTATTGGAGTGTTCTACCACGTAATCCGGGAACAGATAGTATTTTAAATATGTATTTGGAATAGTATCCGGATCTACCGCATAGACGTCCCTGGCTTTCTGGAAGGTTTCCATCCAGCTCTTGTCGACATGCTGGTTGGAATCGGAGAGAGCGTCGGCAAATCCATTAGCAGCCATATGCTTCTTGATCTGTGGCATTAAGTCGTTTCCATCCTTGTCATAAATCTTAGACCACCATCCGAAATGGTTGAGTCCATAATAGGATACCTTCATCTCTTTTCTGGATTTCAGCCCGCACATATGAGCCATTTTTTCTTCCAGATCAATAGGCATATCACAAATATTCAGTATTTTTGAATTTGGCCTCAGCCTTCTGGTTGCTTCTGCGACGATCGCAGCAGGATTGGAGTAGTTCAGCATCCATGCATTTGGAGAGTATTTCTCCATGTAATCCAGGATTTCGATTACACCGCCGATCGATCTCATGCCATATGCCAGTCCTCCAGGTCCGCATGTTTCCTGGCCGAGAACGCCGTAGCGGAGCGGGATCTTCTCGTCTGTCTCACGCATTGCATATTTTCCTACACGAATATGAGCCAGAACGAAATCCACATCTGTAAATGCTGCCTCAGGGTCAGTTGTATAGCCGAATTCAATTTCCGGGGCATGCTCTTTCAGATAGATTTCGCATGCCTTTGCAACGGTTTCCTGTCTGTCTGCGTCATTGTCATAGAAACGGATTTTGCGGATAGGAAAACGGTCCAGATGATCTAAAAGCATGAGAACGATTCCTGGTGTAAATGTGCTTCCTCCGCCTGCTACTGTGATAGAATATTTTTGCATGGTAAATACCTCCTGATTATTTGATTTTTATTTGATGCAGCTGAAACAGCTGCTGGTCAGCATAACAATTACAATTAGATTTACATATGAAAGTCTTACTTTTGTTTATAGATGAATAAAAAGGGACATCGCTGTCTCGCGTTTTATGCGAGGCGAAGCTGGGCGAACATACATAGGGCTGCTATGGGAGCCATGGCAAGACAGCCGGAAAGATTGACGAGGAGTCTTGCTACTGTATATTCTTTTCTCAGAGATCGGATGGATGTATTGCATGATTTCTTCACATAGAAGAAAAGTGCCGTCATCATAACCGTATATGCCACATTCATCAGAATGGCCTCTACGGCGGTTATACCGATCAGAGTGACCAGGGCATATGCCTCATCGCCCAGAACCATCCGTTTTCTGGAATAATCCAGCAGATATGCCGCAAATGGATTCAGCATGGCAGCCAGGAAAGTGACTGCGGCAGCAGGATTTGCACTGATAAAGTCCGACGGTGTAAAGGAAGCCGGGCCGTTTCCAACACTGAAATATGCGAGACACATGAGTGGAGATACAGCGAGAAGAATCTCCGCAATGAGAAAGTAACGGTTCCGCTGACCTTGCATTTTTATGGTATCCTTCATGATATTCTTTCCTCCATATTTCTGCGCCTTTTGCGGCGTCTGATGAATGTATTATAAGAATGATTCGAATTCTTCTCTGACCTTGGCGACGGTCAGTCCAACGATTACCTGACAGTTTTTGCCTTTGAGAATGCAGCCGTGAGTACCGATTGCTTTAAAATATTTATCGTCCTGCACCAGGTTTTCGTTTTTTACATTTACGCGAAGCCTCGTAACACAGTTGGTTACATCATCGATATTGTCTTTTCCGCCGAGTGCTTCCAGAATTCTTGCTGCCAGACTGTCAGAAGAGGCTGCGGATGATCCCGTCCCTGCCGTATCTGCAGTGCCATTCTCCTGGCCGGCCTGCTTTTCTCTGTATTCCTGCTTAGAATAGAATTTAACATTTTCGGCGTCATCTTCTCTGCCGGGCGTCTTGAAGTCAAATTTCAGGATCAGGAATCGGAAGACAAAGAAGTAAATCGCTGTAAAGGCAAAACCGATTAAAAACTGTAAAAGGTATGTCTGCCAGTGTGTACCCATCAGAGGAATCCAGTTCAGAGCTGCGCATTCAATGGCGCCTCCTGCAAATATGCCTACGAGGCCTGCCATATAGGATACGGTGGCAAGAGTTGCTGCCAGAACCGCATGTACGACGAACAGGGCAGGAGCTACAAAAAGGAAGGTAAATTCAATCGGCTCTGTGACGCCGCATAAGATTGCGGTTAAAGTAATCGGTATTAAAAGTCCAGCAACTTTTTTCTTTTTCTCCGGCTTTGCAGTGGAATAAAATGCGAGAGCAATGCCTGGACATCCGAACATTTTGGAAAGTCCTGTAAGAGGGAAACGCGCTTCTGGTGCAAGTGACTTCAGAGATGCTGTTGAAGCTGCCAGCTCCGGGAGTTTGTTGGCCCAGTATGTATACAGACCGCCGGTAACGACTGCGGAATCATAATAAAATGGTGAATACAGGATATGGTGCAGGCCGAAAGGAATCAGAAGCCTTTCCATAAACATAAAGATCCATACGCCGACAGCCCCCGTTCCGGCGACAAAACCCTGGAACCAGAACATTCCCAGCTGAACTTTCGGCCAGACAAAGGCACATACGACAGCGGTAGGAAGCATAACGAAGAATCCGATAATCACTACAAAGGCTGAACCGCTGAAGGTTCCCATCCATTCGGGAAGGGAGGTGTCGAAAAAACGGTTGTGAAGAGCGATTACAATTCCTGAGACTCCAGAGCTCCGATCATTCCCATATCCAGTGTCTTGATATTGGCAATCATTGTAAGCCCGCTCGTTCCGCCGACAGCCTGAGAATAGTCAACGCCGAAGACGCCGCCCCACTGAGCCAGGATAGTGCTCAGGAAATAGTGGAAGGTCAGATAGAGGACGAGGGCCTCCATACAGCAGCGGGCATTCTGTTTCTTGGCCATTCCGATCGGAAGTCCGATGACGAACAGCAGCGGAAGCTGGTTGAATACGGTCCAGCCGCCCTGAAGAATGACATTCCAGCACTGATACCACATGCTGTCAGGTGAAGCAAGGCTTCCCATGATGGCCTCCGTGGTACACAGCGTTCCTACCCCGATACATACGCCGGCGAAAGCGAACAGAAGAACGGGTGTGAACATGGCCCCGCCAAATCTCTGAACCTTTTGCATGATATTAGCTTTCATAGTTTTCACTCCTTCTGGTTTATTTAGTGAATCTTTTATGCACGTGCCTTACAAGTGGAATCATAGCAAAAGGAGGGAAATTTTACAATATTTAACAAGCTTTTAGGAAGAAAGGCTGCAAAATGATAATTTGTAACAATATGCGGAATTTTTTAACACGTTCTGTAGATAGAATAAACAAATAAAGCTCGTAACAGGCAGTATATATTGTGCAGGATTTTAGGGGCGGAGCATTAAAATGATTTTTTGGAACAGGCATAATTTGATGGGACGAATTGTCTGATTTATGATAAAATAAAAATCATAGATTTTCACTTTTGAAAGGAGATGTTATGGACAGTCTGATTCCTGTTATCAACGATCTCAGCGTAATTATATTCGACCTTTTAATTTTTACCAGGATGATTTCACTGAAAAAGGACACAATGCTGTCCAAATGTATCATGTATATCGGCTGTACTCTGATTGTGCTCGCTTATTTCACTGCTGCTTATGTATATGAAATGCCCCCTTCTATATCATCTGCGGTTTTTATGAGCATACCCAGCCTGATTCTATTTTTTCTTCTTTCCCGTCATAAAGACTGCCGCTTTTTTATGACATTCTGTTTTGTGGATTCTGTTTCATTAATCGTTGCTTTTGTGGGGAGATATATAAGTCTGTTAACCTCAAATACTGTGGGAGTTGCTTCTATTGTTGTGACTGTTGCCACGTTTATCACAATTTTATATATAGGAAGGGATTATTTTAATCGGTATCATATGCTTTTGGAAGTAGTGAGTACCGGGTGGGGAGAGATGACGGTTTCCATGGCGTTGATTTATTTTGCGCTTGTATTCTTCGCCGCTTATCCGGAACCATTGGTTAATCGGCTGGAATATGCTCCTGTGTATCTGGTTTTTTCTTTAGTGGTTTTGTCTTGCTACCTGGTATTTATCAGATCAATAATAAAAACACGGCAGATTTACGTTCAGAACAAGCAGCTGGAGCATGAGAAAAGGATTTTCCATATAGCCTATTGGGATGTTTTGACCGGACTTATGAATCGTGCTGCCTACATTGAATGTGTGAATAAACTGGAAAGGGAACGGGAAAGCGATAAGAATCCCAGGAATACAGTCTGTCTGATGTTCGATCTGAACGACCTAAAACGGATAAATGATACGATGGGGCATCATATGGGAGATATTGCTTTGAAGTACGCAGCAGATGGGTTGAAGCTGGCTAATGCGAATAAGGAAGCGTATCTGTTCCGCCTGGGAGGAGATGAATTCTGTGCGTTGCTGCCGGATAGTTCTCAGGACGAGGCGGCTGCTTATATGGAAGCAGTTAGGGAAGAGATGAAAAAGCAAAGTGCGAAATCAGGTCTCAGCCTCTGTCTTGCGGCGGGATCAGCTATGGTTGAAAACGAGGGAGATGATACGATAGAAAAAGCATTTATGCGTGCAGATAAAAAAATGTATGAAGATAAGAAACGTCTGAAAAATGATCAGTAAAGTGAAATCAAATGCAGCAGTAAAGGCGCGGAACTAGTTGCTGCGGCTTGATCGGGAGGTCAAGGCGGAATCCGCTGTTTTATGAAACGAGGACACGGGCGAAATAAAAAATAAGTATAGGGAGAATGAGGATGAATTTAACACAGATTCACCATGTAGCTATTATCGTATCAGATTATAAGAAATCCAGGGAATTTTATGTAGATAAGCTTGGATTTCAGATAATCAGAGAGAATTACAGGGAAGACAGGGGGGATTACAAGCTGGATTTGAGGCTGGACGGCTGCGAACTAGAGATCTTCGGAATTGCCGGAGCTCCGGAGCGGCGGTCTTACCCAGAGGCATGCGGCCTCCGCCACCTGGCATTCAGGGTATCTGATATCGATCAAGCGGTAAAAGAGTTAAGTGATATGGGAATTGAGACAGAACCTGTCAGAACAGATGAGTTTACCGGCAAGAGGATGACATTTTTCTTCGATCCGGACAGGCTGCCGTTAGAACTACACGAGTAGGTTGACAAGATACCGCCAGATTAGTATAATGAAAAATAGTTACGTGCCGGAAAAGCGCGGAACTATTTGCTACGGCATTTAAATAATGAAAGAGAATGCGAGGTGTTGGAATGATTATTTCTTGTAAGTAATGGGTAACCAGAAGACAGATATGACCGGGCTGTATCCGATTAGATACCCCTTTATTTGTCGTACTTTGCAGGAAATCAATCATTCTTATACGATCTATACAATGACAGGAATCTTTCCGCATATTCTGCCCTTCTATATAGAAAGGCAGGAAAGATGTGGTATGGCGGAAAGGGTCTTCTCTGCTGATGGGGGATATCTGTTGTGTGTGAAGCTGCAAGAATGATGAATTCCTGCGGCTTTTCTGTTTTCTGCGGTATAGAGGCGCAGGGGACGGAAGATATTTGAGCAGGGAGGGATCTTTATGTCATTGATTCAGGTAAGCGCCTTACATTTGCATATGAAGGCAGTTACGATAATATTTTTGAAAATGTCAGTTTTCAGATCGATACGGACTGGAAACTGGGTTTTACAGGCAGAAATGGAAGGGGGAAAACGACGTTCCTCAAGCTCTTGATGGGCATGTATGAATATGAAGGCAGAATTACGGCCAGCGTGGATTTTGAATATTTCCCGTACCATGTTCCGGATGAAGAAAAGGATACGGTGGATATCGCCTGCGAGCTGAACCCCATGTGCGAGCTGTGGGAGCTGCAGAAGGAATTAGCCAGACTGGATGTGTCGGAGGACGTTCTCTACCGCCCGTTTTCCACGTTGTCATACGGTGAGAAGACTAAGACTCTGCTGGCCGTGCTGTTTTTAAAGGAGAATGCCTTCCTTTTGATCGATGAGCCTACGAATCATCTGGATGTGAAAGCACGCGAGACGGTGGGACGCTATTTGGACAGCAAAAAAGGATTTATCCTCGTATCACACGACAGAACGCTTTTGAATTCATGTACCAGCCATACGCTGGCTGTCAACAAGACGAACATCGAAGTCCAGAGAGGGAATTTTGCGTCGTGGTTTGAAAATAAAAAACGTCAGGATGAATTTGAAATCCATGAAAATGAAAAACTAAAAAAGGATATCCGACGCCTGACGGAAAGCTCCAGGCAGGCGGGACAGTGGGCGGACAATGTAGAAGCGACGAAAATCGGGAAAAAATCCAGAATTTATGAACAGTGCATGGATAACAGGGCTTATATTGGAGAGAAATCCAGAAGGATGCAGCAGAGGCGGAAAAATCTTGAAAAGCGGCAGGATAAGGCGATTGATGATAAGAAGAAGCTTCTTAAGAACATTGAAGAGGCAGAAGAACTGAAGCTTATGCCGGAACGATTTCATGGGGAAACTCTGGCGGTATTCCGGGATGTTTCCCTTGGATACGAGGGAGAAGATGAGTACAGGGAGGCGGCGTCAGGCCTCAGCTTTTCTATTATGCAGGGGGACAGGGTCGTTTTGGAAGGCCAAAATGGCTGCGGAAAGAGCAGTGTTTTAAAGCTTCTTCTGGAAACTGCCGGACAGAGCGGGAAAAAACAGGCGGAATTGGACGGAATGAAGCGGGGAGCGCTCTTAAACAGCGGGGTAATTACGACTGCCGCCGGACTTAAAATCTCCTATGTGCCTCAGTCAGCAGAGCATTTAAATGGAACACTGCAGGAATTTGCTGCTGAATGGGAGCTGGACGAGACGCTCTTTCTGGCTATTTTGAGAAAACTGGACTTTTCCAGGGTCCAGTTCGAAAAGAGGATGGAAGATTACAGCGAAGGCCAGAAGAAAAAGGTCCTTCTGGCTAAAAGCCTGTGCGAAAAGGCCCATCTCTATATTTGGGATGAACCGTTGAATTATATCGATATTTTTACGAGGATGCAGCTGGAAGATCTGATTCTGAAATATGCCCCAACCATGATATTTGTGGAGCATGACAAGGCATTTGCAGAGAGAGCTGCCACAAAACGGATCAGGCTTTAAAATTATCAAATAGAATGAAGGAGGAACACAAAATGTTGGAGCAGGGAACGAAAGCGCCGGATTTTACGCTGAAGGACAAGGATGGAAAAGAAGTGAGGCTTTCTGATTATCTGGGCAGAAAGGTGGTCGTGTATTTTTATCCGAAAGACAATACGCCTGGCTGCACGAAGGAAGCATGTGCATTTGCAGGAGCATTTAAACAGTATGAGCGGATTGGTGTGACGGTGATCGGTATCAGCAAAGACAGCGAGACATCGCACAGAAAGTTCGCGGATAAATATGAACTTCCTTTTATTCTCCTGTCTGATCCGGAACTGACTGCAATCAAAGCATATGACGTATGGCAGGAGAAGAAGCTTTACGGAAAGGTTTCTATGGGTGTCGTGCGCTCCACATATATTGTGGATGAGCAGGGAGTGATAGAAAAAGTATATCCGAAGGCAAAGCCGGATACGAATGCGGCAGAGATACTGGAATACCTGATGGAGAGCTGACCGGCCGAAGCAGCCGGACGTGGAGGAAACAAATTAGACAATGCGGAAAATGCGTCTGTGGAAAAGGGAAATTAATGACAAGGGAGAAATGATGAGTGTCATGGAAGAGTGCCAGGTACTTCGGATCGCTGCTCAGGATGAGGAAGGAATGTTTATTGTCCCTGTTAATTACGGCTATGAATGCAGGGAAGACGACGGAGAAAACCTGTCGCTGACATTTTACATCCATTCAGCCAAAGCCGGAAGAAAGGCAGAAGCATTCGATAAAAGCCCCGTGGTGGCTCTGGAGATGGACTGCGGCCATGAGATAATCAGGGGGGATTATACCTGTGACTATTCATTTGCCTATAGGAGTATTATGGGGAGTGGGAGGATCCGTCCGGTGACGGATAAAGCGGAAAAAATGCACGGACTCATTTTGCTGATGAAGCATGTGGATCCGAAAAGCGATCTCTGTTTTCGTGATGAGATGACAGAGGCGGTAAATGTATACAGAATTGATGTGGAAGAATTTACGGGGAAAATGAGGCAGTCCTGTTAGGAGTCGGACAGGGCCGGAGCATTTTTTACTTTCCAGTAAAGACTTTGTTCCCATAGCAGGGAGAAATGCCGGGTTATGTGCAGATTAGTGCATAGCCCGGCATTTCTTATATGAAACTATTGGAAAAATCTGGATCAGAATTCTTTGTTACTGATTTCAGCTTATGGTTGATATATAATTTTTATTGCGTTAAAGTTTACAAAAGAGGACATGAATAGAGGGAAATAAAGCCTTCGATTTACGTAAGCTTTCCACAAGGAGGTAACAGAATGGAATGGCTGAAAAATTTTAACAGCGCAGTGGATTATATTGAGAAAAATCTTGACAAAGAGATATCCTATGACGAAGCAGCCCGTACAGCCTGCTGCTCATCCTACTATTTTCAGAGGATGTTTTCCTATATTGCAGGCATTTCCCTGTCCGAGTATATACGCAGGCGGCGGATGACACAGGCTGCTTTTGAACTGCAGCAGTCAGAGAAAAAGGTTTTAGACATCGCCTTGAAATACGGTTATACGTCTCCGACATCGTTTAACAGGGCATTTCACGGCGTGCATGGGATTACTCCGACAGCTGCGAAGAGTACGGGAATCACTCTGAATTCCTATCCTGCGCTAAGTCTTTGCTTTCAGGTTACAGGAGGAGAAGCCATGGCTTATCGTATGGAAGAAAGAAGGGCATTCCGAATCGTCGGGATCAGGATTCCGCTGAAGGAAGACATGGAGGAAAATCAGAGGATCGTACCTCTTTTCTGGAAAAGCGTATGTGAGGAGAAGCGGTTCGGCCATATATGCAGTCTGTCTGACAGAACGCCGGGAGAAGTAATGGGCATTACTGTTTACAAAAATCCGGCCAGTATTTTTTATTATATTGGGGTGGAAACGGAGAAAGAGGTTCCAGCAGGCATGGATGAGTATGAGATACCAGCCGCCCTTTGGGCCGTATTCGAAAATGAGGGGCCGTTGAAAGAAAGCGTACAGAATGTATTCCGGAGGTTCTGCCGGGAATGGCTGCCATTTTCCGGGTATCGGTATGCAGGACTTCCGGATTTGGAGATTTATCCCATATGCGGCAGGGATATGTCAGGGGGCCATTCAGAAGTATGGATCGCAGTTCGAAGTGAGAAGGCGGATGAGAAGGCGGAATGAGTCGGCATGCTGCCTGGTGTCAGCTTCCGGCCGGCGTTTTAAAGACTTAATAAAAGGTGGAAGAAAGAAATCAGATTCAGAGCTGGAATTAATGAAAATAATATGCTGGCAGCTGCGGAATCGAACAGGTAAAACCAGAAAACGGCATAGTCGTATTCGATTATACGATGGATTGATGTTTCGTCAAAGAAAACGCAAAAAAAAGAAAAGGGCCTTTTTGCAGCACAGTGTCGACATACTGTCTGCAAAGCCCTTTTCTCATTCCGATTACAAACTCTAATTGCCAGTTAGATTGTAAATTGAAAATTACATCCCTAACGGGCAGGAGCAGAAGGCGGTGTGTGATGAAGTGTAATGCATTGGAAATTTCGTTTTTTTAATATGTGTGTGTTTGATGGTTTTTTTGCCTTCTAAACCTGTCTTTCAGGATTCATTTTCATCCGTTCAATATGTTAATGCACCAGCCGGAAATTTTATTGCAAAAAAAATAAAAAAATTTAAAATTATTTTTTAACTGTCCCGGACGACGGGAATATTCCTGCGTTTCTGCCCCATTTTCAGGGGACAGTCGGGAGTCTTTCAGCAGCTGCAGTGATTTCGGCAATTTTTTCTGTATAAGTATAGAAGGTTAAAAGGGACTATGAAAAGTACAGGGAGAATATTTGTCTTATTATTAACAATAAAAGGAGCAAAAAGAATACAAAAGTTTGTGGAGTATCCTAAAAATACCATAAAAATACTGTATACAATGTGAAAAAAATAATTGAGAATCACAATGAATTATGATATACTGTACAAGATGGCAAAACCGTAAATGATTTTGACCAAAAGAGTACAAGAAAGCGAAAGAAAGAGGGTTAGTTAGATGGGATTGGCTACATTTAAAGGCGGTATTCATCCTTACGAGGGAAAAGAACTGTCAGAGAGTAAGCCGGTGCAGGTATTAGCTCCGACGAGCGGAGAAATGGTATTCCCATTATCTCAGCATATCGGCGCTCCTGCGAAGCCATTGGTAGCAAAGGGCGATTATGTCCTTGCGGGCCAGAAGATCGCTGAAGCGGGCGGCTTTATTTCTGCCAATGTTATCAGTTCTGCATCCGGTACTGTTAAGGCGATCGAACCGAGAAGAGTACCGAATGGAGCGATGGTAAACTCGATCGTTATCGAGAACGATGGCGAGTACAAAACTGTAGAAGGCCTTGGAGATGACAGGGACTATACAAAGCTTTCCAAGCAGGAAATCCGTGATATCGTGAAAGAGGCAGGAATCGTCGGCCTCGGCGGTGCAGGTTTCCCGACAAACGTAAAGCTGTCACCGAAGGATGATTCCAAAATCGAATACGTTCTGGTCAACGGCGCAGAGTGTGAGCCGTATCTGACTTCCGACTACCGTATGATGCTGGAAGAACCGGAGAAGATTATCGGGGGCCTCAAGGTTATTCTTCAGCTGTTTGAGAATGCAAAAGGTGTGATCGGCATTGAGAACAACAAGCCGGAAGCGATTCAGAAGCTGACAGAAATGGTTAAGGATGAACCGAGAATTACCGTTTGTCCGCTCCTTACGAAGTATCCGCAGGGCGGTGAGCGTTCCTTAATCTATGCGATTACGGGAAGAAAGGTAAATTCTTCCATGCTGCCGGCAGATGCAGGCTGTGTGGTAGACAATATCGATACAGTTATTTCTATATATATGGCTGTATGCAAGACAACACCTCTGATGAGGCGTATTGTAACCGTAACAGGCGACGCAGTTGCAAATCCGCAGAACTTCAGCGTGAAGCTGGGAATGAACTACGAGGATATTCTGGCAGCAGCAGGCGGATTCAAGACAGAACCGGAAAAGATCATCAACGGCGGTCCTATGATGGGACAGGCTATGTTCGACCTTCATGCTCCTGTTATTAAGAACTCATCCGCACTTACCTGCCTGACTAAGGATGAAGTTTCCGCGAATGCTGAGACTCCGTGTATCCGCTGCGGCAAGTGCGTAAGCGTATGTCCAAGCCATATCGTTCCGCAGATGATGATGGATGCGGCAGAGAGAAATAACTATACGTTATTTGAAGGCTTAAACGGTATGGAATGTATGGAATGCGGAAGCTGTACGTTTATCTGCCCGGCAAAGAGACCTTTGACACAGGCGTTTAAGGAAATGCGTAAACAGGTTGCAGCAAACCGCAGAAAGAAAGCGTAAGAGGGGAGAAAAAGCATGAATAAATTATTGAACGTATCATCATCCCCGCATGTGAGAAGTAAGGTTACGACACAGAGCATCATGTTTGATGTGGCAATTGCAATGCTTCCTGCAACTGCGTATGGTGTATACAGATTTGGTTTAAGTGCATTAGTTACTTTAATCGCTACCGTACTTGCGTGTGTGGTCAGCGAATATTTATATGAAAAAGGTATGAAAAAGCCGATTACAATCTCTGATGGAAGTGCTCTTGTAACCGGTATGATTCTGGCTCTTAACATGCCTTGCGGACTTCTGCTTAAGCAGGTGGATCAGGGCTATGTATACCAGTGGAGCAATATATGGATTCCAATGCTGGGCGGCGTATTTGCAATTATTATCGTAAAACAGCTGTATGGCGGACTTGGTCAGAACTGGATGAACCCGGCTCTGGCAGCCAGATGTTTCCTTTTGATTTCCTTTGCTGGTAAAGTAAGCAACTTTGCAGATCCTCAGGTTATGGATGCGATGGCAGGCGCGACTCCTCTTGCAGTGATGAGAACAGCGGGAGCAGGAGCTGCAGCAGCACAGTCTGTTGATCTTCCGGCACTCTTTGTCGGCAACATCACCGGTACATACGGAGAGACTTCCGTGATCGCTCTGCTCATTGGCGCAGTTTATCTGCTTGCAAGAAAGGTTATCACCATTAAGATTCCGGGAACATATATCCTTTCCTTTGCAGTATTTATATTCATTTTTGGCGGATTTAATCCTTCATACGTACTGGCTCAGGTCTGTGCCGGCGGCCTTATCTTCGGTGCATTCTTTATGGCTACCGACTATGTTACAAGCCCGATTACACCAAAGGGACAGATCGTATTCGGTATCCTTTTAGGCGTTCTTACCGGTATCTTCCGTCTGTGGGGCGGATCTGCAGAAGGCGTTTCCTATGCGATCATCATTTCCAATATCGTAGTACCGCTTATTGAGAAATATACCCTTCCGAAAGCATTTGGAAAGGAGGGCAAGTAAGATGAAAAAAGGTGGATTTATGAAAGACGCCATGATCCTGTTTGTGATCACACTGGTTTCCGGTGTGCTTTTAGGAGGTGTCTACGAAGTTACAAAGAGCCCGATCGAAGCAGCTAACAAAGCTACCCAGATGGCAGCTTACAAGCAGGTTCTTCCGGAGGCGGCAGACTTTGACGATTCCAGTATGGCGCCAGCGGTTGAGAAGGCAACTGCTGACCTGGCAGGAATGTCGGATCAGTTCGGCAATGTATACGTAGACAGCGCGGCAGAAGCAAAAGATGCCAGCGGCGCTGTTATGGGTTACGTTGTTAACTCTACTTCCAAAGACGGCTTCGGCGGCGAAGTGAAGATTACTGTCGGCATTACGGCTGACGGAACAGTAAACGGAATTGCTTTCCTGTCCCTGTCTGAGACGCCAGGCCTTGGTATGAACGCTCAGAATGAGAGCTTCTACGGCCAGTTCGCAGGCAAGAACCAGAAAGCTTTAACAGTAGTGAAGGACAACTCAGGTGCAGCTGATAACGACAAGATCAACGCCATGAGTGGTGCGACCATTACGTCAAAAGCAGTTACAAACGCAGTAAACGCAGCTCTTTATTTTGCTGAAAACTGCGTAACACAGTAGGAGGTGGGATCATGAATAAATGTACAGAACGTATCTATAACGGTATAGTCAAAGAAAACCCAACCTTCGTCCTGATGTTAGGTATGTGTCCGACACTGGCTGTTACGACATCAGCCATCAATGGTCTGGGCATGGGTCTTTCCACAACGGCCGTTCTTGTTTTTTCCAACCTGATAATCGCAGCGCTGCGCAACATCATTCCGGACAGAGTCAGAATTCCGGCATTCATCGTTATCGTAGCCAGCCTTGTTACAATCGTTCAGCTGTTAATCCAGGGATTTGTTCCAAGCCTGTACGCTTCGCTTGGTATCTATATTCCTCTGATCGTTGTTAACTGTATTATTCTTGGCCGCGCAGAGTCATACGCTTCTAAAAACGGAGCTGTTCTTTCTGCATTTGACGGCATCGGTATGGGGCTTGGATTTACCGTAGGCCTTACATGTATCGGCATCGTCCGTGAGTTCTTAGGCTCCGGCGCATTCTTCGGCAATGGTTTTATTCCTGAGGATTTCCATATCTCTATCTTCGTTCTGGCTCCTGGAGCATTCTTTGTTCTGGCAGGACTTACAGCCCTTCAGAATAAGTTCAAGGCTCCGTCAGCGACCAATGGCGACGCTCCGAAATCCGAACTCGTATGCGGCGGAGACTGCATGCACTGTTCCGGACTTTCCTGCAAAGCCAACCATGAGGCGCTGGAAGAAGTGAGAAGAGAAGCAGAAGCAAAGGCACTTGCAGCTAAGAAGGCAGCTGCCGAGAAAGCAGCGGCAGCCAAAGCAGCAGCAGCTAAGGCAGCAGAAAACAAGGTTCAGGAATAGGAGGACAGATAGATGAAAGAATTATTACTGATTGCAATCGGCTCCGCCTGGTAAATAACGTTGTATTAAGCCAGTTCTTAGGCCTTTGTCCTTTCCTGGGCGTTTCCAAGAAGGTTGAGACTGCAGCCGGCATGGGCGCAGCGTAATCTTCGTTATTACGATTGCATCCGCAGTTACAAGCCTGGTTTATATGGCGTTTTTAAAGCCAACCGGACTGTTGGGAATTGATTTGACATATCTGCAGACCATCGTATTTATTCTGGTCATTGCAGCTCTTGTACAGTTTGTCGAGATGTTCTTAAAGAAGAACATGGTATCCCTGTATGAAGCACTTGGTGTATATCTTCCACTGATTACCACCAACTGTGCAGTACTTGGTGTTGCTCTGACAAACGTTCAGAAAGATTACAACTTTGTTCAGAGTGTTGTCAACGGTATCGGTATTTCCGTAGGCTTCACAATTGCTATCGTTATGCTGGCAGGTATCCGTGAGAAAATGGAATATAATGATGTTCCTCATACCTTTCAGGGTTCTCCAATTGTTTTAATTACCTCAGGTCTGATGGCAATCGCATTTTTCGGATTTTCCGGATTAATTTAAGGGAGGAGACGAAGGATGAATATTATAGCAATAGTGGCTGCAACAGCAGTCGTAGGTATTGTCGGTTTATTAATCGGCGTTTTGCTGGGTGTTGCCAGTGAAAAGTTTAAAGTAGAAGTAGATGAGAAGGAAATCCTGGTTCGTAACGAGCTGCCTGGCAATAACTGCGGCGGCTGCGGCTATGCAGGATGTGATGCCCTGGCGAAAGCGATCGCTCTTGGCCAGGCAGATGTAGGAGCCTGCCCGGTCGGCGGTGCTCCGGTAGCTGAAAAGATCGGCGCAATCATGGGTATCGCTGCAGGAAGCGCTGAGAAGAAGGTCGCTTTCGTTAAATGTAAAGGTACTTGTGATAAGACGAGAGTTCAGTACAGCTATACGGGAATTGCAGACTGCCGTAAGGCGTCGGTTGTACCCGGTTCAGGCGAAAAGGCTTGTTCTTACGGTTGTATGGGATATGGCTCCTGTGTAAAGGCATGTCAGTTCGATGCAATCCATGTTGTAGACGGTATCGCTGTCGTAGACAAGGAGAAATGTGTTGCCTGCGGAAAATGTACGGAAGCCTGCCCTCTTGGCCTGATCGACATGGTGCCTTACAGCGCAAAACACCTTGTACAGTGTAATTCCCACGACAAGGGCAAAGAAGTAAAAGAGAAATGTGACAACGGCTGTATCGGATGTACCTTATGTACAAAACAGTGCGAGTTTGACGCGATCCATATGGACAATAACGTAGCCGTAATCGACTATGAGAAGTGTACCAACTGCGGCAAATGTGCTCTTAAGTGTCCGACAAAGGTTATTCAGTAATTAAAAAACAGCAAATCATAAAAATCAAATTTTTAATCGTATTAATTCATCACACAAAAAAAGAGCTGCCGGGTGTTCCGGCGGCTCTTTTTGGCAATCGGTAGAAGGCGGTTACGATAGTTCGACTTTTTGAACTCCTTCATCGTTCGATCATATATTAAGCTGCTTCTTCGGAGGCCTGTTTCTCCAGGATTTCCTTCAGCGCCGTAAGAAGGCGGTCTACGCTTTCTTCGGTTGCGTTGTATCCCATAAGTCCGATCCGGATAATCTTGCCGGCCAGAGGGCCAAGTCCGCTGCTGACTTCGATGTGATACTTATTAAGGAGCTGTGCACGAAGATCGGCCTCGTCTACACCTTCCGGAACGACTACTGCATTGAGCTGAGGCAGGCGGTACTCTGGAGCTACGAGCATCTTCATGCCCATTTCATCCAGGCCCTTTACGAGGCGCTCATGGACAGACTGGTGACGTGCAAATACATGTTCCATACCTTCTTCGAGTACGTTGTAAATTGACTGATAGAGAGCATACATCATACTGATCGGAGCCGTATGATGGTATACGCGCTTGCTTCCGCCCCAGTACTGAGTCAGAAGATTCATATCGAGATACCAGTTGGGAACTTTCGTTTTGCGGTTATGGATTGCCTCCATGGCAGCGTCGGAAAATGTAATAGGAGAGGCGCCTGGAGGGCAGGACAGGCATTTCTGAGAGCCGCTGTAGCAGATATCTGCATGCCATTTGTCCACTTCCACAGGGATGCCGCCAAGGCTGGTTACAGCGTCTACTAAGTAAAGGCTTCCGGCTTCATGAACCAGCTGGCCGATCTCGCCTACAGGATTGCATACGCCGGTGGATGTCTCCGCATGAACGATGGCGACAATTTTATAGTGATCCTGGGCCAGGAGCTCTTTCACACGGTCAACCAGTACAGGAGTGCCCCATTCAAATTCTTCCTTCGTTACAACAGCGCCGAGGCGGCCCGCTACGTCAGCCATACGATTTCCGAATACGCCGTTTTCCAGAATCAGGACTTTGTCGCCTGCTTCTACGGTATTGACAAAAGCAGCTTCCATGCCGGAAGAGCCGGTGCCGGACAGAGGTACGGTAACCTCGTTTTTTGTCTGCATAAGTTGGCGGATGCCGTTTTTGATTTCTTCCATAATTTCGATGAAATAAGGGTCCAGATGGCCAAGCATAGTCTGGGAAAGGGCGCGGTAGGTAGAAGGAGCTACGCCGCTGGGGCCTGCGCCTAACAATAAAGTGCTCTGGATGCTGTCAAGATAATTCTTCTGCATGATTTTACGTCTCCTTTTTATTATGTATTAGATGTAATGTTTGGCCAAATGAAAAAAGAGCGGCTCATAAATAAATAGAGCTGCTCCATAAATATCCAAGATGCCGGAATAAAATACCGTCATGATAGTCCATATAAACAGCTCTGTCCTTTTGCCTGAGAGATTTGCGTGTAACACACTTGCACCTTCGGCACCCGTTTTTCAGGGATTCTCCAGAGTTCCATCCACATTACAGTCCTTTCCCAAGAGGGGAAACCTGAGAGTTTTACTCCTTCGGTGTGCACCTTAAATCCGATGCAGCTTTCCTGTAAGCTTCATTTGGCTTTATTTTGTTGCATCGAGTATAACGCAGGTGATCTGTTTTTGCAAGAGGGATTTATAACTTTTTTGAATTTTTTTACGCTCGAACCCAAAGTTGACTTATAAATCGTTCTATGTTATAGTAACGTTATTCCGTTCATAGAATAGAAATGAATACAGGAAGAATCTCTCTGGAGAGTCCCCGGCATGGGGCGCCGAAGGTGTACGGCAGAAAAGAGCTGCCAATCTCTCAGGCAAAAGGACAGGGTAATGTTCACTTTCTCAGAGGGCTGATAATTTATTTTATCAGCTTTTTTTCTTTGCCCTGAATGTGCGGGAATGGAAGGCGTGTGTACGTCAAATGAGTACATAATGAAAGGGCAAGGTGATAAGAATTAATGATATCAGGAGGAATAAAGTATGGAAACCGTTAGTCAGATTGTAAGCAATGCCAGTGATTTTTTATGGAATGTGGTTCTTATTATTCTGCTTTGCGGAACCGGTATTTACTACACGATTCGCTTACGATTTATTCAGGTACGAAAGTTTGGAGAGGGATGCCGCCAGGTGTTCGGCCACATGTGCTCAAGGGGGAAAAAAGGAGAATCAAAGGGTGAATCCGGGGAAATGACGCCTTTTCAGTCTGTAGCGACGGCGATCGCGCCCAGGTAGGAACAGGGAACCTGGCAGGCGCAGCAACGGCTTTGATCAGCGGCGGGCCGGGAGCCATATTCTGGATGTGGGTCAGCGCATTCTTTGGAATGTCCACCATATACGCGGAAGCGACTCTGGCACAGGAGTACAGAACAGTCGTAAACGGTGAGGTGACAGGAGGTCCTGTTTATTACATACGTGCAGCCTTTAAAGGGACGTTTGGCAAAATCCTGGCCGGCTGTTTTGCCGTCTTTATTATTCTGGCCCTTGGATTTACAGGAAATATGGTACAGTCCAATTCGATCGGCGCGGCTTTTACGGAAGTTTTTGAAGCGCACAATATCAATATTCCTCCGATCGCAGTTGGAATTGTATTGGCAGTCGTATGTTCCGTTATCTTTCTGGGAGGAGTTGACCGTCTTGCATCCGTTGTGGAAAAGATTGTGCCTCTGATGGCTGGAGTTTATATCATAGGAAGTCTTGTTCTGATCGGGCTTCATATTACGGCCCTTCCGGCGGCATTTAAAATGATCTTCGTAGGCGCGTTTCATCCGGAAGCTGTAGTGGGAGCCGGAGCAGGGATCGCTGTCCGGGAAGCGGTCCGCTTCGGCGTTGCCCGCGGCCTGTTCTCCAATGAAGCCGGTATGGGCTCCACGCCTCATGCCCATGCGAGAGCAAACGCTGAAAATCCTCATAAGCAGGGGCTGGCCGCCATGATCAGTGTATTTGTAGATACGTTTATAATTTTGAATCTGACCGTATTTTCCGTGCTGACAACAGGCGCTTTGGACAGCGGAAAAACGGGTACGGCTCTGACTCAGGCGGCGTTTATGACGAGTTTCGGCAGCTTTGGACTTATTTTTGTTGCCGTCTGCCTGCTGTTCTTCGCATTTTCCACGATTTTGGGCTGGCATTTCTTCGGGCTGGTCAATATGAAATACCTGTTCGGAGAGAAGGCGGCAGTGATCTATTCTCTTCTGGTGGTTGTATTCGTCATTGTGGGATCTGCTTTGAAAGTAGAATTGGTGTGGTCCATGTCGGATTTCTTCAACGGACTCATGGTAATCCCCAATGCTATCGCTCTCTGGGCTCTGAGCGGCGTAGTTGTAAAAATATGTAAGAAATTCAGTTAAGTATTATTAGTATCAGGAAGGCGGCAAAGGTTAATGATGATGAAAAGAAAATGGAAACCGTTTCTTGCAGCCGTTCTTACAGGCGCGGTGCTTATCGCTTCCGGCTGCAAAGGAAAGACAGAGAGTGGAAACGATGAGAAGGGCGGGACGAGTGAGGCGGTTCAAGACGATATTCCCCAATTGGAGGACGGCACCCTGGAAGGGAATGTTTTTACCAACAGGTGGGCTGATTTTGTGATCACCTTTCCAGATGATACGGAGTTCTGGAGTGAGGATGATCTGAGGGAGCAGGAAAAGCAGATTAAAGAATCCAATCCGTCCCTGAATGTGTTCAAATATGATTTTGCTGCTGTCGTCTCTGGAGAAAATATATTTGAATTGACATATGAAGGGATTGCAAAAGGCAGCACGCTGGAAAGCTATGTGAAGGAGACGGAAGAATCGCTTGAAGAAGCCGGTTATGCAATTGTGGATAAGGGCAGTATAAATCTGGGCGGCAGTGAGTATTCATTTGTCAGATCAGAGATGAAAATGGTAGAGGTTTCCTTTGGGTATGACTATTATATCAGGCAGGTGGATGACACCTATATGTGCCTTACCGTATTCTACAGGATGGATGACGGCAAGAAAATTCAGGATATTCTGGGAACAATGAAGCCCTGGAAAAAGAAATAAAGGCGCCTATAGTCAGGAAAAAGGTGTATGAAATAAAAAGTTAAGGCATTCGGCAGATGGGATCGGTTCGGAATTGATCTGCCGGATGTCTTTTCTGTTATGGAAAAATATCCGTTGAGATGATATGATAATAGGATATTAAAATTTACGGAAATTTAAAAGGAGAAGCAGATTATTCGATGGATAAATATCATGTACTGAAACAGTATTTTGGCTATAATACATTTCGCGAAGGGCAGGAAGCCTTAATTGACAGCATATTGGCGGGAAAAGATGTCTTTGGCATTATGCCTACAGGATCAGGAAAATCCCTTTGTTTTCAAATTCCCGCACTGATGATGGACGGGATTACACTTGTAATATCCCCGCTGATCTCCCTGATGAAGGATCAGGTGACGGCGCTGAATCAGGCAGGCGTTCATGCGGCCTACCTGAACAGCTCGCTTACGGCCAGCCAATATTATAAAGCGCTGGAATATGCGAAAGGCGGAAGATACCCGATTATCTATGTGGCGCCGGAACGCCTGGAGACGGATGGATTTCTCGATTTCGCGCTGCACACGAAAATTGCCATGGTGGCAGTCGATGAAGCTCATTGCGTCTCCCAGTGGGGGCAGGATTTCAGGCCCAGCTATTTAAAGATTGTTGATTTTATCAAAAAATTGCCGGAAAGGCCGGTTGTCAGTGCGTTTACGGCAACAGCCACAAAAGAGGTAAGAGAGGATATCATTGATATCCTTATGCTGCGGGAGCCAACGGTTGTAACGACTGGATATGACCGGCCGAATCTGTACCTGGAGGTGCAGGCGCCAAAAGATAAATATGCGGCATTGAAAAAGTTTGTGGAGACACACAGCGGCCAGTGCGGAATCGTATACTGCCTGACCAGAAAACTGGTGGAGGAAGTCAGTGACAGGCTAAAGGCAGACGGAGTTTCCGTCACCAGATACCATGCCGGACTGAGCGATACGGAGCGGCGCCAGAATCAGGACGATTTTATCTATGACCGCAGCCGCGTTATGGTCGCCACGAACGCATTCGGCATGGGAATTGACAAATCTGACGTGAGATTTGTCATCCATTACAACATGCCAAGGAGTATTGAAGCATTTTATCAGGAAATCGGAAGGTGTGCGAGAGATCAGGAACCTGGCGAATGTATTTTATTTTATAACGGACAGGATGTAATTACCAACCAGTTCTTTATCGACAATAACACAGATAATCAGGAACTGGACATGCAGACACGGCAGATCGTGGCCGGGCGGGACAGGGATCGGCTGCGTAAAATGACTTATTACTGTTTTACAACGGAATGCCTGCGTGATTACATCCTGCGGTATTTTGGAGAAGGCGGTTCCAATGCATGTGGAAACTGCATGAACTGTACGACTGAGTTTGAAACGGCAGATGTAACGGATGTTGCAAGAGCACTGATCGGATGTGTCAGTTTCTCCCATCAAAGATACGGCATGAATGTGATTATGGATACGGTCCATGGAGCGAATACTGTTAAAATCAGGCAGTACGGAATGGACGGCAGCCCTTATTACGGAACTCTGGCCAAGATTCCCTTATCCAGGTTGAGGCAGGTAATGAATTACCTGATGCTGCATGAATTTTTGACGGTTACGAATGATGAATATGCCATTGTAAAGCTGACCGGCAGGTCTGGGCACATTTTGGATGATGGCGAACCGGTAGTCATGAAGATGAAAAGAGAACAGGAGCAGCCGGCTAAAGAAAAAGACGGAAAGAAATCGAAGCAAACCAGAACGGCAGGGTATAGCCTTTCAGAGGCAGACGAGGCATTGTTTGAAAGGCTGAGAACTCTGCGCAGCGAAATTGCCAGGGAAGAAAAGGTTCCTCCGTATATTGTTTTCTCCGATAAAACCCTGGTACATATGTGCGGGGTAAAACCGAAAACAAAAGAGGAAATGATGACGGTAACAGGCGTGGGAGAATTTAAATTCCAAAAATACGGGGAACGTTTTTTGAAAGAAATCGGCAGATAAATACTGGTCTGCAAAATATACAGAGGATGCTTCAAAAGGAACGATCACCTGCACGCTCTGCGCACAGCTGGTTCAACTCTTGCAGCACCCTCTGTCTTTAATATACTTTGAATATCTTTTCCTCGAATTCGTCAGCAGGCATAGGACGGTCGAAATAGTATCCCTGAAGAAGAGAAAAGGGATATCTTTTTGTGATATCCAGAATCTCGGCGTTCTCTACGCCTTCGACGACTACGCGGATATCCAGCTTACGGCACAAATTTACGATACTTTCAATGATTGCCAGATCGACCGCATTGTCTTTGGTGAGATGCAGAATAAAGGAATGGTCTATTTTAACGGAATCGACCGGAAGATTGCGGATCAGAAGGAGCGTTGAATAAGCAATCCCGAAATCGTCCAGAGAGATACAGAACCCAAAGCTGCGTAGTTTTTTAAAGCACCCAGCCAGGGTGTCAAAATCGTCCACGTTTGAGCTTTCTGTCAGCTCGATGCACACGAAGTTGGGATTGATGCGGTATTCCTTTGCCTTCTGAATCAGATCGTCCACGAATTCAGGATCCTTAAACTGAAGGTAGGAAACGTTAAAACCTACCATCAGGCCGGGAAAATCCTTCTGCCATTTCTGCGCTTTTTTAAATACCTCATCCACAATCCACCGTCCTACGGCACAGATTTCACCGCTGAATTCCAGAAGTTTTATAATATCCCCAATAGCGACGGACGGGAGAGCGGGATCGGACCAGCGCAGCAGGGCTTCACAGCTTGTAACCTTATGCTGGGGAGTGCCTACCAGCGGCTGATAGTACAGCTGAAATCCCTCGAAGTGATTCAGAATCGATTTTCTGAGCGCTTGCTGAAGTTGAATGATATGATTATGGGATTCGGCAATCTTCTGTGAAAAAAATACGACATTGCCTCTGGCATTATGTTTTGCATGTTCCAGGGAATGCTCAAGACAACCTAATAACACATCTCTTTTTCCTCCGTTTTCAGGATAGAGCACCGCACCGCCGGAAATACCTAAATGTACGGGCTGGCCGTCCGGACCGTTCAGGTTCGCCGCCAGATGCTGAATGACTGTAAAGAGCTGCCTTGTGCTTTCGCGGGTGCCGCCTGGTAAGAGGATGATGAATTCATCTCCTTCCAGACGGTATACATATTGGTCTGGAGAACATATTGTTTCCAGCTTTCTGCTGAAATTATACAGAACCGTGTCGCCGAAGCTGTATCCGAATTTATTGATAATTTCCCGGAAATGATCCAGGTCGATCAGGAGAAGAGAACCGGATTCATTAGAAAAATCATGGTTATTGAATTCATAAATCGTCATCAGGTTCGTGAGTGGATCGTATTTATTTTTTGCGTCCAGCCGTGTCATGATACCGGCAAAGAGCTTTGGTTTCCCCTCTGGATTATAAATAAGAGTTCCGCGGCATTCCAGCCAGACGTATTCTCCATACCGGTTCATGGCGCGGTACTCACATTTATGATGATGCGTTTTTCCTGAGAAAACCTGAGCGAGATCCTCCGTGTATTTGGACCGGTCTTCCGGATGGATGCGGTGAAGCCAGATTCCGCCTGCGTCCGTCATGTATTCTCCGGGCATATCAAAATATTCGACCGCATTTTCAGACCACCGGGACAAGTCGGTTTTCATATCGCAGACATAGATGTAAACGTGATGAGAGGCTGTGGAAAATGCTTGAAATAAATCGTTATCCAGTATATCATTCATAATTCTACCAGTTTATTTGACCTTTCTTACAGAAATTGGTAAACAGGTTTCTAATACCTATTATAATAAAACAGGACGGGATATACAATCGGATTTCCATCTGGATATAAAATTGTTTTGGAGAAAACAGAATTGTAATGTACCGTTACTTAGAGTATAATTGCACTATATTGGACAAGGAAGGTTAGAATTATGGAATATCTAAACAACGGCGGCGGGATGACATCGGACGAAAGATTTTACGGGCTGAACGACATGGTAAAGGCCGGCTGCGGAGACTGTGAAGGCTGTTCTGCCTGCTGCCGGGGAATGGGCGCTTCGATCGTGCTGAATCCCTATGATATCTGGCTGCTTACGTCGAATCTTAAGACGTCGTTTGAAGGCCTGATGGCCGGAAAAATCGAACTGAACGTGGTAAACGGAATCATCCTCCCCAATCTGAAAATGGTGAAAAATGAAGAACGATGTGCATTTTTAAACGAAGAAAACAGATGTGGCATCCACTCGTTCCGTCCGGGAATATGCAGGATATTTCCTCTCGGCAGGGATTACGGCGGCAGGGGGATCCGGTATTTTCTGCTGGATGGCGCATGTAGGAAAGAAAATAAGACGAAGGTAAAAGTACGCAGATGGATCGATACGGAGAACGTGGGCAGAAATGAAGAATTTCTTGTCAGCTGGCACAGCTTTTTAAAAGGCCTCCAGGCCCAAATTATGCAGTCTGGGGATGAAACCTGGGTCAAAAACGCGAATATGTATGTGCTGCGGAAATTTTATTTGCAGCCATACGACAGGGAGGCGGATTTTTACGGCCAGTTTTATACGAGACTTAAAAAGGCTAAAGAAGAACTGGAAGTAAAAGGGGATTCTGGTTTAGGAATAAGCGTAGAGCCTGATTTGGGAAAGGAAACGGACTAAATGGGGAGAAGCAGCAGAGAACGGACTGAATTCATATCAAAATATGGTATGCTGATTGCGCTCGCATTTATTTTCAGTTATATAGAATCGCTGATCCCAATCCCGCTGCCTGTGCCGGGAATGAAGCTGGGACTGGCGAATCTGGTTACGATCGTAGGCCTGTATACGGTGGGGATTCCCGGAACGATTACTGTATCTCTCATCAGAATTGTTCTTGTGGGCATGACCTTTGGAAATATGTTCAGCATGTGGTACGGACTTGCAGGCGGCGCGTTAAGTCTCATTCTCATGATTGTGTGCAGGGCTGCCAAATGGTTCAGTCCTGTGGGAGTGAGCGTGGCGGGCGGAGTAGGCCATAACATCGGCCAGATTCTGATCGCGGCTTTCGTAGTGGAAAATAAAGGCGTGTTTTATTACCTGCCGGCTCTAATGGCCGGCGGAGTCGCCGCCGGCGCCGTAATCGGACTGCTGGGCGGAATGATTATCGTCAGAACGGAGCGCTTTTTCCGGTCTCAGGGATGAGTCGCCGCCATACATGAAAATGCAGATTACAGTTAGGATGGTTTCGATCACCGCCTGTGCTGCAATAACGCCATTTAACTTCCAGAAATAATTTAAAATAATTACTCCGGGAATGAATAATACCGCATTTCTTAAAACGGTAATAATCAGTGACTGAAAGGCCTTTCCCAATGCCTGAAAATAGCCTGTTACCATATTGATCACACCGAGCATAGGAGCTGATAAGCAGAGAATTTTTAAAAAGTAAGCCGTTTGTTCGATCAAAGCGCTGTCATTCAGGAATATTGAGGCAAAAAACTTTCCGAATAGAATAAAAACTGTCGTAAATGCGGCCCCTATAAGAATTCCATAGAGGATGGTGTATCTTACGACCCTGGACATATGCTGCTTTTTCTTTGCGCCATAGTAATAGCCGACCAGCGGAGTCACCCCTTGTGATAATCCAACTGACAGCAGAACCGGTATCATATCAAGTTTGTATGCGATGCCATAAGAAGCCACCGCATTAGAACCATAGATTCCGATATAATTATTAAGCACGATATTCGCAACACTCATAAGCACTGTAATTAAAGCGCCGGGAACGCCAATTCCCACCACATTTTTAATCATGTTCCTGTCAGGAGTAAAATATTGTGGGGACAGCGGCAGCAGTTCGTTTCCCCGTTTTCCCTCATGAATCATACAGACAATATAGTAAAAGGACGCGCATGCAAATCCCAGTGAGGTTGCCAGGGCGGCTCCGGCCGTACCCCAGTCCAAGAGGACGATGAAGATATAATCTAATATGATATTGATTACATTTCCCAGTATCAGACCGATGGTACTTTCCTTTATCAAACCGGCAGAGCGGAACAAATGTACAAATCCGTTGGCAAGCATAATAAAAGGCGCACCAATAAAAATATATGTAAGGTAGTCACATGTATAGGCAATATTATCGGCATCGGCGCCGGATATTCTTGCCAACGGCCGCAAAAAAACAAGTCCCAGGACAAGTGTGATTATACCGGCGGCCATCATTGCATACACACAAAAATTTATGGTTGCGCCAGCATCTTTTTTCTTCCCTTCTCCAATCAATCGGGCAATTACACTGCTTCCGCCCATACCAAAAATTCCAGCAATAGACATTACAATCAGTAATATGGGGGCGCATAAAGTTACGGCCGCTATCGTTGCAGGCTCCTTGGTCAAAGAAACAAAAAAGGTGTCGGCAATATTATAAATGAGGGTTGTAAGCTGACCCAGCATTGCAGGCAATCCCACTCTCATGATTGCCTTTGGAATATTTCTTTCTTCAAAAACAGATGTCATTTTCTTCTAACCTCCTTGAAATCGGAATTAGTATAATGTAAAATGATTTCAAAAAACAGGACATATGTCTTGTTGGGGAATTTATGGGAAATATGCAGAAAAAATACACAGGGAAAATGTATGGGAAGATATATAGGAAGGTTCATAGGAAAAATATATGGAAAAAATATATGATAAAAATAAAATAGCGCTTTGTATTGCCAAAAGCAAATATCAGGATGTTCTGAATACATTGGATGTGGAATTCTGCCTGATCCAATACGAGAAAGGGGAGCTGGTGACTTCGCCCTTTCAAAATGACTTGCTTTTTCAAATTATCGAACAGGGGTCTGTCAATATCTATTTTATCCGTGACGACGGCACGCGCTATTCCCTCTCAAGGGGCAATACGAATTATTTTCTCGGTGATATGGAAATATTTTACCCTGCGAACAACAATATCTACGCGGAAGCGGCTGAGAATCTGACATGTATTTCATTTTCAATTGATAAATACAAAGAAATTCTGCTTGCCAGCAATCAATTTCTACAGCTCATCTGCAATAGCCTTTCTACAAAAATTGCTGCAATCACAATCATTGATGCCGCCCCGGCGTCTTTGACAGAAAGAGCGATGACTTTTATGAAATACCGGGGCGGCGGGGTGCTGAAAGGGATCGAACAAACAGCCTTTCAACTTCACTGCAGCGCAAGGCAGCTTCAGAGAGTTATGAATCGTTGTGAAACCGCCGGTCTGGTCATAAAAACAGGAAAAGGGACGTACCGATTAATGGAATAGAAGAGGGGGAAGACAGGGTACCGTTTTCAGATTATAGGAGCCATAACATAATTTTATATAAGATAATCTTGACAAAGGCATGGCCATGATGGTATACTTTGAAAAATTCATAAAGCAACCAAAACCGTTGAAGTGGAGATAACGGCAGATGTGCACTTACAGAGAGCGCGGGAAGGTGGAAGCCGCGCAGAACGCAGTTTGTCAAATGGACCACGGAGGGCATGGTCAAAGGCCGTATCGGCTGAGTATTCCATGACGTAAGGCATGCGTTATTTGCCGGGAATATGTCAGTATTCTAAAAGTGTGTGGTAATTACCACAAAGCAAGGTGGCACCACGGGCATTGTTCATATTTTGTTTTTTCATTTATGACTTACAGGCTCGTCCTTGGCAGAAGTTTATTCTGCCTTGGGCGGGCCTTTTTTGCTTTCCAGGAAAGACCTTGTTCTTATAAAGTGCCTGATTGAAGGCGGTGACCTGACTTTGGAACGGGCAGGTGATCGCTTCCTAGAAAGTAAAAAACGCTCCGCTGAGGCGCAGGGTCTGACCCAGCGTAGTGCGGCCTCGCACGCAGCGAGGTCACTACGGCGGAAGGGAATTTAAGCCGCTGATGAATACACAAATACGGCATATGGATACGGTTTTGAGAAAGGAGCAGTTATGGCAAATATTCGTCCTTCGATAGAGGAATTTAACGGTTTTACAAGGGAGGGAAAGTATTCGGTAGTCCCGGTGAGCCGGGAAATCTTTTCGGATATCAGAACCCCGATGGAGGTTCTCAACATTTTGAAGCAGGTCAGCAGGCACGTCTATCTCCTGGAGAGCATGGAGGATTCGGAAAAATGGGGCCGCTATACATTCCTGGGATTTGAACCGGCGCTGGAATTCGTATGTGAGAACGGGAATATCAGGATCACGGCAGGCACCGTGCTGGAGATAGAGTCAGGTAGCCCAAAACAGTATATCCGCCACATTCTGGATGAGAACAGGAGCCCGAAGATTTCTTATCTGCCGCCGTTTACAGGAGGACTTGTCGGATATTTCTCCTATGACTACATCAAGTACAGTGAACCTTCCCTCTGCCTGGAAGGAGAGGATGAAGAACATTTTAAAGACGTAGACCTGATGCTTTTTGACAAGGTGATTGCATTTGACAACTTCCGCCAGAAAATCGTTCTGATCGCCAATGCAAAGGTATCAGAAGGAGAAGCAGGATACAGAAAAGCAGTTATGGAACTGGAATCCATGGGAAACTTGTTGCAGAAGACAGAGCCGAAGAAAGTAGAATCCGGCCGGAAGACGACGGAAATCAGGCCCTTGTTCAATAAAGTAGAGTACTGCAGGATGGTGGAGAAGGCGAAGCATTACATCTATGAAGGAGATATTTTCCAGGTGGTGCTTTCTAACCGACTGGAAGCGGAATTTGAAGGGAGCCTAATGAATACATACAGAATTCTTAGGACCACCAATCCTTCCCCGTACATGTTCTATTTTTCCAGCGACGATCTGGAAATCGCAGGTGCTTCTCCAGAAACACTCGTTAAGGTTATAGACGGAACGGTCCATACATTCCCGCTGGCGGGAACGAGGCCGAGAGGAAAGACGGAGGAAGAGGACCTACTGCTGGAAAGAGAGCTGCTGGCGGATGAGAAGGAACTGGCGGAACACAATATGCTGGTAGATCTGGGACGGAATGACCTGGGAAAAATCAGCAGCTTCGGAAGCGTAACGGTGGATAAATACATGGAGATACAGCGTTTTTCCCATGTCATGCACATTGGCTCCACCGTAAAGGGAGAGCTGAAAGAAGGCAAGACGGCGCTGGACGGAGTGAGCGCCGTACTGCCGGCAGGAACCCTTTCCGGAGCGCCGAAGATCAGAGCGTGTGAGATCATTCAGGAGCTGGAGCAGAACAAGAGAGGAATTTATGGGGGAGCCGTAGGGTATCTGGATTTTACGGGAAATATGGACCTTTGTATCGCCATCCGGCTGGCCTATAAAAAAAATAATAAAGTATTCGTCCGCTCAGGAGCAGGAATCGTTGCAGACAGCGTGGCGGAGAATGAATTTGAAGAGTGTATGAACAAAGCGAGGGCCGTTCTGAACGCGCTGGACCTGGCAGAGGAGGGAGAAGGACTATGATTTTACTGATCGATAATTATGACAGCTTTTCCTATAACCTGTATCAGCTGACAGGGTCCCTGAACCCTGATATCCGGGTGATCCGCAATGACGAGATGACGGTAGAGGAGATCGGAGAACTGAATCCGGAAGCCATCATTCTTTCACCGGGGCCGGGAAGGCCGGAAGGCGCCGGCTGCTGTATGGATGTAGTGAAGAAACTGGGAAATAAAATCCCGATCCTTGGTATCTGCCTTGGACACCAGGCAATCTGCGAAGCTTTTGGCGGAACCGTATCTTATGCAAAGAAGCTGATGCACGGAAAACAGTCGATCGTGACAGCAGTGGGAACAGAACAGGAGAAAAGCCTCTTATTGAAAGGGCTTCCGGAACAGTTTCCGGCTGCCAGATACCATTCCCTCGCAGCGGTGGAAGAAAGCCTTCCGAAAGAACTGAAGGTGACGGCACGGGCAGATGACGGAGAGATTATGGCGGTGCAGCATGAGTCATACCATATATATGGCCTGCAGTTTCACCCGGAATCAATCCTGACACCAGATGGAAAGAAAATGATAGAAAATTTTTTGGAGGTAGTGAAACATGATTAAGGAAGCAATTGCAGCCCTTGCAAAGGGAGAACATTTATCATACGAAGAAGCAGAAAAGGTTATGGATGAGATTATGAGCGGAGAAGCTACTCCGGTGCAGATGAGCGCGTTTCTCGTTGCCATGAGCATGAAGGGAGAGACGATTGAAGAGATCACAGCATGTGCAGCAGGCATGAGAAAACACTGTATCCGCCTTCTTCATGAAATGGATGTACTGGAAATCGTAGGCACGGGCGGGGACGGAGCGAATTCCTTCAATATTTCTACCGTATCTTCCCTGGTGATCTCAGCAGCGGGCGTTCCCGTAGCAAAGCACGGCAACAGAGCTGCTTCCAGCAAGTGCGGGGCGGCCGATGTGCTGGAAGCTCTCGGCGTAAATATTGTGGTTCCGCCTGAGAAAAGCCGGGAAATCCTGGAGAAAATCAACCTCTGTTTCCTGTTTGCCCAGAACTATCACATCGCCATGAAATATGTGGCTCCTGTGAGAAAAGAACTGAGCATTCGGACGATTTTCAATATCCTTGGACCGCTGGTGAACCCGGCCGGAGCCAATATGGAGCTTCTGGGAGTCTATGATGAATCTCTGGTGGTTCCGCTGGCAAAGGTGCTTAAAAATCTGGGGGTCAGAAATGCCATGGTGGTTTACGGCCAGGACAGTCTGGATGAGATTTCCATGAGCGCGCCTACAACCGTCTGTGAGGTAAGGGACGGAGAACTGAAATCATACGTGATCATGCCGGAGCAGTTCGGATTCAGCCGATGTGACAAGAAGGAACTGGAAGGCGGAACGCCGGAGGAAAACGCGGCAATCGCAAGAGCAATTCTAAGAGGAGAAAAGGGTCCTAAGAGGGATGCGGTTATCCTGAACTCGGCAGCAGCCCTTTACATCGCTAAAAAGGTAAATACGCTGGAAGAGGGAATCCGCCTTGCTGCGGAAACGATTGATTCCGGCCTGGCAGAGAAGCAGCTGACAGCCTTCATAAACCTTTCCAACAGCCGGGAGGAAGACTGATGATACTGGATGAAATAGCTGAGAGCACGCGAAAACGGGTAGAAGAACAGAAAAAGACCATAACTCCTGAAGAAATGGTCAAAATGGCGCTAGAAGCTTCAGGTCGGGATAAACGGGAGAAGTTTCTGTTTGAAAAGGCATTGAAAAAGCCAGGAATTTCCTTTATCTGCGAAGTTAAAAAGGCTTCTCCGTCCAAGGGGCTGATAGCGGAACATTTTCCATATCTGGAGATCGCAAAAGAATATGAAGCGGCAGGAGCGGATGCCATATCCGTCCTGACGGAGCCGGAATTTTTCCTGGGAGACAGCAGATATCTGAAGGAGATTGCAGAGACAGTAGAGATTCCGGTTCTCAGAAAGGACTTTACTGTCGACGAGTATCAGATATTTGAGGCAAAAGTCCTCGGAGCGTCGGCAGTCCTGCTGATTTGCGCCCTCTTGGACGAGGAGCGGTTGAAACGGTACAGAAAGATCGCTGAGAGCCTGGGAATGTCGGCTCTGGTGGAAGCGCATACGGAAGAGGAAGCGGAAATGGCCGTTCGTTCCGGAGCCAGGATCGTGGGGGTCAACAACAGGAATTTAAAGACATTTCACGTAGATAATGAGATCAGCACCAGATTGAGAAGACTGATTCCGCCGGAGCTGGTCTTCGTATCGGAAAGCGGAGTCCAGGGAAGGGACGATGTAAAAGCGGCCGAACAGTCTGGGGCCGACGCAGTGCTGATGGGGGAAATCCTCATGAGAAGCAGGGACAAAAAAAAGATGATCATGGTTCTGAAAGGAGAAGGTCAGGAACAGTGAGCACGAAGATTAAAATCTGCGGGCTGACCAGAGAAGAAGATATTGAAGCGGTCAACGAATTTCTGCCGGATTACATCGGATTTATATTTGCACAGAAAAGCAGAAGGTATGTAACACCTGGAAAGGCGGCATCGCTGGCGGCTCAAACCGCCCCCCAGATTCGCCGGGCAGGCGTGTTCGTCCGAGCAGAGATTTCGTTTATCATGGAAATTCTCGGTGCGGGAATCATTGACGTGGTACAGCTGCACGGTCAGGAAGAGGATTCATACGTAGAGAGCCTGAAACAGGCAGCCGCTTCTATCTCCCTGCAGAACAGCGGAAGAAAAATAGAAATCGTTCAGGCATTTCCCGTCCTGTCGGAAGAAGACGTCAGAAGAGCTGAGAGCAGCCGGGCGGACTATATTCTTCTGGACCAGGGGCCGGGCGGTACGGGAGTCTGCTTTGACTGGAAGATGGCAGAACATGTCTCGCGGCCGTTTTTTCTGGCTGGTGGGCTGAACCAGGATAATGTTGTGGAAGCAATTGAGCGGACGTCTCCGTATGCAGTGGATTTAAGTAGCGGCGTGGAGACGGACGGATTGAAGGATAAAGTGAAAATAGAAACGATAATCAGGAGGATTCGAAATGGAAAAGGGCAGATACGGTATCCACGGAGGACAGTATATACCGGAAACGCTGATGAATGAGATCATTCATCTGGAAGAAGCGTATGAACATTATAAAAACGATCCGGAATTCAACAGGGAACTGGATTTTCTTTTGAAAGAATATGCGGGTAGACCGTCTCTTCTGTACTATGCAGAGAAGATGACGAAAGATCTGGGAGGAGCAAAAATCTATCTGAAAAGGGAAGATTTAAACCATACAGGTTCCCACAAGATCAATAATGTGCTCGGTCAGGCGCTGCTGGCGAAGAAAATGGGAAAGACGAGAATCATCGCCGAGACAGGAGCAGGACAGCATGGCGTTGCTACGGCTACTGCAGCAGCTCTCCTGGGAATGGAGTGTGAAATTTTCATGGGAAAAGAGGATACGGACCGTCAGGCCCTCAATGTTTTCCGCATGGAACTTCTGGGAGCCAAGGTCCATCCTGTCACGAGCGGAACGATGACCTTAAAAGATGCGGTGAACGAAACCATGAGAGAATGGGCGACCAGAGTTCATGATACCCATTACGTGCTTGGTTCCGTCATGGGACCTCATCCTTTTCCGATGATCGTCCGGGATTTCCAGAGCGTGATCAGCAAAGAGGCCAGAGAGCAGATTCTGGAGAAGGAAGGAAAGCTTCCGGATGCAGTCGTTGCATGTGTAGGCGGCGGAAGTAATGCCATGGGAACCTTCTACAATTTTATTCCGGATGAATCTGTAAAGCTCATTGGATGCGAAGCAGCCGGACACGGCGTGGATACGGATCAGCATGCGGCAACGATTGCCAAGGGAAAGCTTGGCGTCTTCCACGGCATGAAATCTTATTTCTGTCAGGATGAACATGGACAGATCGCGCCTGTATATTCGATTTCTGCTGGCCTGGACTATCCGGGAATCGGGCCGGAACACGCATATCTTCACGATTCCGGCAGAGCCGAATACGTTCCGGTAAGGGATGACGAGGCGGTAGAAGCCTTTGAATATCTGGCGAGGACAGAGGGAATTATCTGTGCGATCGAGAGCGCCCATGCTGTTGCGCATGTGATGAAAATCGCTCCAAAAATGAAAAAAGACCAGATTATTATCATCTGCCTGTCCGGGCGCGGTGATAAAGATGTTGCGGCTATTGCAAGATACAGGGGGGTAAATCTCTATGAGTAAAATTAAAAATGCATTTGAAAATGGTAAAGCGTTTATTGGATTTCTGACCGCAGGCGATCCGTCGATGGAGATGACGGAAAAGCTGATTCTTGCCATGGATGAGGCGGGCGCGATCTGGTTGAGATCGGTATTCCATTTTCCGATCCGATTGCGGAAGGCGTAGTCATTCAGGAGGCGAATATCAGGCGCTGGCAGCAGGGGCGACGACGGATAAGGTATTTGATATGGTTTGCTCTCTGCGGAAAAAAAGCCAGGTACCTCTCGTATTTCTGACCTATTTGAACCCTGTATTTTTCTATGGTTATGACCGGTTTTTTGCCAGGTGTCAGGAGGTGGGCGTAGACGGGATTATTATTCCCGACCTTCCGTATGAAGAAAAGAGAGAAGTGTCTGATGTGGCCTCTCAGTACGGGGTGGATGTCATCTCTATGATCGCGCCGACGTCGGAACAGAGGATTAAGAAAATCGCTTCCGAAGCGGCCGGTTTTTTATACGTAGTATCCTCTATGGGTGTGACTGGCGTGCGGTCGGAAATCAAGACCGATCTGCCGTCCATACTGGCGGCAGTGAAGGAAGCTTCCAGCGTACCGGCAGCCGTGGGATTCGGAATCAGCACGCCGGAACAGGCAGAGAAGATCGCCGGTATGTGCGACGGAGTCATCGTGGGAAGCGCCATTGTAAAACTGATCGAAAAGTACGGCTGCGATGCAGAAGAACCGGTGCGTGAATATGTGAGGAAAATGAAGGCGGCTACTTGTGCAAACTCCCCTGAAAAGCTATAATGATATCTAGTAACTGAGGGTAGCGCAAAATTAAATGCGGGCATGTCTCCGATACCAGATTCCGTTCCGAGGCAGTGGCCAAGTCACTTTATCTGGTATCGGAGACATGCGTTTTACTTTTATGCAGTGCCCTGAGTGACGATATCTGAAAAGATGGAGAGAAGGAGAGGGGTACATATGGTTTACGATTCGATTAGAAAACTGGTACAATATGGCCTGAATACAGGATTGATTAAGCAGAAAGATGCAGTTTATTCCAGAAATATGATTCTGGATGTTCTTGGAATGAATGAATATGAGGAGCAGGAGCGGGAACCTGCGGCAGACGGGACGATCGATCTGGAAGAAATTCTGGAGGAGCTGACGGATTATGCTCACGAGTCAGGCGTACTGTCTGAGGACAGCATCGTATACCGGGATTTGTTTGATACAAAGCTGATGAACTGCCTGATGCCCAGGCCAAGCGAGGTGGCGGAAACATTCTGGAATATTTACAGGGAAAAGTCGCCGGAGGCAGCTACGGAATATTATTACAAGCTCAGCCAGGACTCCAATTATATCCGCCGCGGCAGAATTAAAAAGGATATGAAATGGGTGACCAGCACAAAATATGGTGATCTCGACATTACGATCAACCTCTCCAAGCCGGAAAAAGACCCCAAGGCGATTGCGGCAGCAAAGCTGATGAAGCAGAGCGGATATCCGAAATGCCAGCTTTGTATGGAAAATGAAGGATATGCAGGAAGAGCCGATCACCCGGCCAGAAACAACCACAGGATTATCCCCATAACGGTGAACAGCAGTGAATGGGGGTTCCAGTACTCTCCATACGTATACTACAATGAGCACTGCATCGTATTTAACGGAAAGCACGTGCCGATGAAAATTGACAGGGCGGCATTTGTAAAGCTGTTCGACTTTGTAAAACAGTTTCCCCACTATTTCCTCGGTTCCAATGCGGACCTTCCGATCGTCGGAGGCTCCATTCTGACCCATGACCATTTTCAGGGAGGTCATTATACATTTGCCATGGCAAAGGCTCCTATGGAAGAAAAAATTATATTTCCTGGCTTTGAACAGGTAGAGGCGGGAATTGTCAAATGGCCGATGTCCGTAATCCGTACGAGGTGCCGGGAGACAAAACCGCTGATCGAGCTGGGGGAACAGATTCTGAATATATGGCGTGGATATACAGATGAAGCAGCATTTATATACGCAGAGACGGAGGGAGAACCTCACAATACCATCACGCCGATCGCCAGAAAGAATGGTGAAATGTATGAGCTGGATCTGGTGCTCAGAAATAATATTACGACAGATGAATGTCCGCTTGGCGTATACCATCCACATCAGGAGCTTCACCATATTAAAAAAGAGAATATCGGCCTGATTGAAGTGATGGGACTTGCAGTTCTGCCATCCAGACTAAAGGATGAGCTGGCAGAGCTGGGCGAGTATATTCTGGATGGAAAAGATATCAGAAGCAATACAGAACTGGAAAAACACGCCGACTGGGTAGAAGAATTCCTGCCAAAATATGAGACGGTTACGAGAGAGAACATCGACGGAATTATGAGGGAGGAAGTGGGCCTCGTATTCGAGAGGGTATTGGAAGACGCTGGCGTTTACAAATGCACACCAAAAGGCAGAGAAGCATTTGGCCGTTTCATAAAGGAAGTCAGCGGCAGGCTATAATCGAAACCGCAGGCGAAGCCAGCTGCAGAACGGTATTATAATAAGAAGAAACACAGCAGACCAGCTATGAATCACAACTGCTGGGCTGTAGTCTTATCACAAATATTCCTGTTTGAAATTGTCGTATGAATGCTGTATAGTGTGGATGACAAGAAAGAGCAGGAGAGTGTGATGGAAACCAATAAAAGCAGCAGCTGGCTGAGAGAGATACAAAGTTACGGGATGATTACTATGAGCATGGTGCTTATGGTTGTAGGGGTTTATTTCTTTAAATTTCCCAATAATTTTTCTTTTGGAGGCGTAACCGGCTTCGCCTCGGTTGTAAGCCGGATGACGGGATGGTCTGCCGGAGATTTTACGACAGCGGCCAACATGGTGCTGCTTCTTATGGGATTTTTCCTCGTAGGAAAGAGCTTCGGGGTAAAGACGGTATATGCAACGCTCCTCATGTCGGTTCTTCTGAAAGTTTTTGAAAAGGCGTATCCCATGCATGGTCCGATGACTGGAGAGCCGCTGCTGGAACTGATATTTGCCATCCTTCTTCCGGCAGTCAGTTCAGCGATTCTGTTCCATATCGGTGCTTCCAGCGGAGGTACGGACATTATCGCAATGGCGCTTAAAAAATATACGAGCCTTCCCATTGGAACGGTGCTTCTCTTTGTGGACGCCCTGGCTGTCGCCGCCTCCTTTTTCGTTTTTGGTCCGGCTACAGGCCTGTTTTCCACCCTTGGCCTCATGGCGAAATCCCTTCTTATTGACAGAGTGATTGAGAGCATGAACCGGTGCAAATGCTTTAATATCGTGTGTGACAATCCGGAACCGATCTGCGGTTACATTATCCATGAGCTGCACAGGAGCGCTACGGTATATGAGGCGCAGGGAGCATTTTCCCATCATAAAAAGGCGGTAATTATGACTACGATGAAGGGATCCCAGGCTGTAAAACTGAGAAACTTTATCCGAGGCGTAGAGCCGGAAGCATTTATTCAGATATCCAATTCAAGTGAGATTATAGGAAAAGGGTTCCTGGCGTGGTAGTCCGGGGACCTTTTCATTTAGGAGGAACTTATGTGGTATACATCGTATTATCAGCACCGCTGGGAAGGCTTTTACTGGCAAGTGACGGAACGGCTCTTACAGGACTATGGATAGAAGGGCAGAAATACTATTGCAGCAGGCCGTCAGACATAGATGAAATGAAGGTAAAGGACGACCTGCCCGTTTTTTCCAATACAAAAGGCTGGTTGGACCGCTATTTTTCCGGAAAGAAACCGTGTGTATCGGAACTGACTCTTGCTCCGTGCGGAAGCGATTTTCGAAAGGCAGTCTGGGACATACTCTGCGAAATCCCATATGGTCAGGTGATTACGTATGGCGATATCGCCAGGCAGATGGCTGAGAAGATGAACAGAGAGCGGATGTCAGGACAGGCTGTGGGCGGAGCGGTGAGCCATAATCCGATCTCTATTATTATTCCGTGTCACAGGGTCGTAGGGACGAATGGAAGCCTGACCGGATATGCCGGCGGAATCGACCGGAAAATAAAGCTGCTGGAACTGGAAGGGGCGGATCTGTCCTGCCTATTCATACCATCCAAGGGAACGGCGCTTTGAATGAAAAAAGGGAACGATGCAGCCTGCCCCAGACCCATGAGTCCGGTTTGCGGAAATTTTTACTTTCCAGGAAAGACCTTGTGAAAATCCTTCCGGGGAGGGATTCTTTTTTTACATGTACTGAACAGCGGTCTTGTGTCATAGGATAAAAGAGAACAGGCTGCACTGAAACAGAGGGGAAACAGCTTGTAAATTCGTGAGGAAAGGGCGGAAAAGTGGAGAAAATATATATAAAATAGAAAAAATAAAATTAGCAAATTGTAAGTTTTTTCATAATTCCGTAATGAAATCGTTATTGAATGGCACAGTTGATTGATGTATACTTGGAAAGAAATAGTTGAATTAGCATCTAAACGGAAATAGCTGATGATGCAAGTATCACCAGCCATGAAAGTCGATTGCTCCGCGCTTTGCGCACCTGCAATCGCTGCCGGTATTCGTAAACCAGGCGATTGATCGCCCTGCTTACATATACTGGTTTGCCCATCCGATGTCCATATGTCTGTGCATGCAAGCATTGTGCGGATCCATGGCCGCCGTCCGGGACTTTCAAAGAAAAATATGGGAGGCAGACAGGAATGCAGAAAAAAAATAAGATACTGAGGGCAGCTGGTTTGCTCTGTGCAGCAGCTCTGTGCCTGGCAGGTGCGAAGGCAGGATGGACGGGCGGCAGCACGGAAATTGTTGCACAGGCGGCTGCCGATATCAGGACGACGGCAGCAATTACGTCCTGTACGATTGCTTCAGATAAGAATACAATTCAGATTAAGGCAGACAGCAACGGCGACATGAATGCGACGGATGGAAAATTTTATTTGTTTGAACTGAAACCGTACGAGAGCGGGATTGGTTCCAGACGTGATTTTCTCGCAACAGCAGGCGGCGGAAATTCAATGTCGTTTCAGACCACTCTGGATTACGGACAGGAGAGCGATAAGCTTTACAGCAGTTTCGTTGTAGCCGTATATGACGGTACACAGTTTATTACGGTCAGTGAGCCGCACTACATTACAAATCCCGAAATTATGGCGAAGAATCAGGCGGAGTTCAAGGACCCATCTACCAAAAAGGGACTGAATATTGAACTTTCCATGCTGTCCGATGCCTTTGACCTGGGTGTCAAGCATGTTGGTACGAATATCGCATTTCACCAGATTCTGGGTGAAGGGATTGATTTTACATATGACGGAAAGACTTATCATTTTAATAAAGGCGTAATCGAAGATTATGACAGGACGATCAGCGCTCTTTCCGGAAAAGGCATGACGGTAACGGCCATTATTCTGAATGGATGGAATGACGCTACACCGGACTTGATCTATCCCGGGACCAAGAAGTCGTCCAACGCCTTTTATTACCTCTTCAATGCGGCGACGGAAAAGGGATTTGACCAGACAAGGGCCATTATCGCATTTCTCGCTGACCGGTATGACGGTTCCAATCCGAATTATGGAAAGATTTCCAACTGGATCGTGGGAAATGAAATTAACAACCAGCAGTGGAATTATACGGGGGAATGGGATCTGACCAGCTATGTGAAGGCTTATCAGAAGGCATTCCGCGTATTTTACACGGCGATTAAGAGTACCAGCGCCAACGACAGGGTATATTTCTCACTGGACTATAACTGGAACAATCCGCAGGAAAAGGATGGAAAGCTGAAGTACGGCGGAAAGGAAATTGTGGATTCCTTCAATTCCATCGCCAACGACTGGGGACAGATTGATTGGGGTCTTGCATACCATCCGTATCCGTGTCCTATGACGGAACCGGAGTTCTGGGACGATGACAAGACTGGGCTGATTACAAATGATTTTAATTCCCCTGTGATCAACTTTAAGAATCTGGGTATACTGACGCAGTATTTCGAACAGACCGCTTTAAGAGCGCGTTCCGGAAATGTACGCCATATCATTTTGACTGAGCAGGGATTCACGGGTGTGGACGCGGCAAGAGGAGATATCCAGAATATCCAGGCAGCTGCATTTGCATATTCCTATTATCTGGTAGACAGCAATCCTTACATTGATGCGTACATTCTGAGCCGTCAGATCGACGCTCCTTCAGAGCGCAAGCTGAACCTTGGCTTTGGCCTTTGGGAATGTGACATGAACCAGCCAAACCAGATTGTGCCTACAAAGCGCAGAAAGATCTGGCAGGTCTTCCGGGATATTGATAAAAAGAAAGATACTCTGGAAGCTTCCGAATTCGCGAAGTCGATTATCGGAATCAACAAGTGGAGCGATGTAGTGCCGAATTTCAGGTGGAGAGCTCTCGAAAAATAAATACGGAATCAACATAATGATATAAAAAGACCATCTTTTGTCCGGCGGCTGTTGTGCCGCCGTTCAAAGGATGGTCTTTTTGCAGCAGCCTGACTGTAGAGAAAGAAAAAAGTCAGGCGCCGCGATTCATTTGATATCCGTTAATTCCATTCGACTACAAGGGCAGGAGCAGTATCAGGAGAATAACGGAAGCTGACATGGTCGCCGGAATTCAGGAACGGAAGCTTTTCGTTTACGGTAACAGGGGCGGTGTAGACTGTGGTGTCGCCTGTAAGGGTGAAATAATAACAGGTATTTCCGGAAACGACGACATCTCTGATCTCATCCAGCGTACCGCTCACTTCCTGGATATCTGAAGTTTCCCCCGTCTCCACCTCTTCCACGTTCAAGGTAGTGCGGTAAGCGCGTTTTGCTTCATCAATTGTCTGACCGGTGCCCACGATCTGATACTGCTCAACATCAACGAAGGCATACATCTTGACAAGGCCTGCATCGTCTTTCAGCGAGATGAAATAAGTCGGCCGGTTGGATACGTTCAGCAGGAGCGGGAAGGTAGCAATATATTTTAAATGCTGCACCTGACCCTGTGCCGATTCCATGGCAGAATATTCGGTTGCACCTGGGACGGTATAGAACCTGGTGTCTTTCGTTCTCAAATTGACGAGAACAAAGCCGATGTTGGACTGATCTGCAGTCACAGAGGACATGCCCGTATAAAGGTATACATCGTCGTCGATGGCAAGATAGTTGTATCCGTAAGTGGTACGGCGCACATTTCTCTGGCCGAACATGGAGTTGAAATAGCCGTTCTGGAATTTGCCGTTGTCATCCAGCTGCGTGATGATCAGGCTGATGTATAGAGCTGGTCGATCCACTGCGGAACCTCGTCTTTCGGATAGTACTGGCTTTCTCCGGTAACTGCATTGACGAGAACCGCACCGTTAATATCCTTGCCGTCCCACCAGCCGACACGGTAAGTGATGGTCGGTGCAACCCAGTAAGGCACGCCGTTGTCGTCGATTTCGAAAGAGACCGTATCGAACATCTTGGTTGGGTAGGAGAAACGAAGATAGCGGTAGATATTGCGAAAAAAGTATTCGCCGGGAGAGTATTTCATTCCTGATTCCAGCCACACCAGATTTGTTTCCTGAGTAACCATGTCCACCGTAATGTACGCCGGAAGGCCTTTCTTCATATTAAAAAACCATTTGATCGGATCGGCATATGTCAGCGGTGTGACGCGATACGGAGAACCTTTATAGTTGATCTGTGTATAGTTGCTTTCAATTTCAAACTGAGAAACCAGTTCGGTCATTTCACCCAGTTTCCTGTTGCCCAGGCGGAAAGCCGTATCTCTGTCTACCACGGGGATCTGGGACATGCTCAGCTCTGAAATATCCGAAGTAAAATCACCGTCGCTAATCGTAATCAGGTCTCTGTACCGGGAAGCATTAAACAGCTTGATTCCGAAGAGGGAAACGATGAATGAAAATGCTGCCAGGATCAGGATCAGAGCAAGTCCGTATTTGATCGGTTTTGCAATGGCGGCACGATCGGTCGTACCGGATGACTTTTCAAAGGTAAAGCGGCCGGTAACAGGATCTCTGGATGCCCGCATACCGCCATGACCGAGCCCTTCCAGAAAGTTTTTCACATAAGTGAGGAAATTGACCACCAGGATGATCAGTATACTGATTATCAAAAAGGTGATGAATTTCCTGTCCCTCAGATTCAGTGCAGGCAGAGTTGTATAAAACACCAGGAAAATCAACACTGCTGATACGAGAATCCGAAGCAGGACAGATGATATTTTTTTGTTTTTCATTTAGCAGCCTCCTGTGCAAATATTAACGTTTATTGTATCATTATTTCCCATTTACATCAAGGAATTCCTTGGGAACACCAGGAATGCAGTGAATTAAAAAGCAAATGTGAAATCAAAATGTTAAAAATGTAAGAAAGTTGTAGTATTTAGAAAAAGAAAATTATGGTATAATGTGCACGTAAGCATCGAGCCGGGCTGGATTATACGGGAAAGTATTTGCGTCATGCTTGCATGTAAGCAAATACTTTCCCGCATAATCCAATTGGGCGACAGCCCGTGACCGAAATGAAGCGAAGCGGAATTGAGGTCACAGCCCGTGGAGGGAAGCGACAGTCCGTGACCGAGGGAAGCGAAGCGGAGCCTCGGTCAAAGCCCGTGGAGGGAAGCGATAGTCCGTAACCGAGGGAAGCGAAGCGGAGCCTCGGTCACAGCCCGTCGAAAAAAGCGCCAGCCCCCCGGCCGGAATTACATAACGAAACAATTTGAATGTCAGGAGATTTTGCGGATGAGAAAGTTTAAGATACTTGCAGCAGTAACTTTGTGTTTGACACTGGCGATGGGGCCGGCAGCGTATGCTCAGCCGACACCTGACAGTAATGGTATGGTTATAGACAGCACCGGCCCTTCCGGTGAAGATCTGGACGAGCCGGATGAAGAGGCCCCTGGTTTAGCCGCCGGAGGGAATCAGAGTCCTTCCCAGCCGTCGGGGACCGGGACAGATTCCGCCACTGCGGCGAACGGCAGCGTGTCAGGAACGGTTGCTCAACCGACAATCCAGTCGGAGGGGGCCGTACTTATGGATGCCGCTACAGGAACCGTTTTGTATGGAAAAAATGAAAATACGCAGTTTTATCCGGCCAGCATTACGAAGCTGATGACAGGGCTTCTGGTAGTGGAAAACTGCAGTCTGGATGATAAAGTTACTTTTTCCAAATCGGCTACAACGAATCTGGAATCAGGAGCGTAACGCTGAACCTGACAGAGGGCGATGTGCTGAGCGTGAACGATTGTCTTTACGCACTGCTTCTGAAGTCTGCCAATGAGGTGGCAAACGGACTGGCGGAAAAGGTATCTGGAAGTGTAAGTGCATTTGCAGATAAAATGAATGCAAGGGCGAAAGAGCTGGGATGTAAAAATACTCATTTTGTCAATCCCAACGGACTGAACAGCACGGAACACTACACGACGCCATATGATATGGCTCTGATCGCCAGGGCTGCATTTTCCAACGATACTTTGAGAAAGATTGATTCCACGCTCAGCCATAAGATTCCTGCTACAAAGAAGGTAAATCAGGAACGGACAGTTACAATGGGCCATAAGATGTTCTATTCTACGGATTCCAGATATTATCCGGGAATTATCGGAGGAAAGACGGGATACACTTCCAAAGCCGGCAATACCCTTGTAACAGGTGTAGAACGGGACGGCGTAAGGCTGATTGCAGTTGTTATGAAGAGCAAGGGAACTCATTATGCGGATACAAAAGCCCTTTTGGATTACGGCTTTGCAAACCGTGATAAACTCCTGGCTGCTGGCGGACAGCCGTCCGTCGGCGGTCCGTCTAATCCAAATCCGTCAGGAAGTGAAGGAACGAACAGCAGCGCGCCCACAGCAGCAGCGCAGTCGGGAAGCTGGCTGGTCGAAGGAGAAAACCGTTACTACATAAAAGAAGACGGTACAAAGGCGGCAGGAGAGTGGATGGAAATTGGAGGAGAGGAGTACTGGTTCGATGCAAATGCTGTAATGGCTACGGGATGGCGCCAGTTCACCAACGGCGACTGGTACTATTTCGGCACAAATGGCGCAATGGTAAAGGATCAGTGGGTACAGAACACAGGCAAATGGTTTTATCTTGGAAAGAGCGGAACGATGCTTAAGAATACCACGACTCCGGACGGCTATGAGGTAGGAGAAAACGGAGCCAGAAAGTAAGAAATGCTGGTATAAAATCCCTGTATTGTGGAACATTAACCATGAATGGAAAATACAATACAGGAGGTATAATATATGGCAGACTTTAGAAGCAGTGAGACAGCTAAAAATCTGATGCGTGCATTTGCTGGCGAAAGTCAGGCGAGAAACCGTTATACTTTTGCGGCATCTATGGCAAAGAAAGAGAAGCTTCCGGTTATCGAGGCGGTATTTCAGTTTACAGCAGGTCAGGAGAAGGAGCATGCAGAGATTTTCTACAACTACCTTTCAGAGATGGCCGGAGAGACAATTCATATTGACGGAGGATATCCGGTGGATATTTATCCTCAGACACTGGATTTGTTAAAGGCAGCAAGACATAACGAATATGAAGAGCATGATGTGGTTTACAGCCAGTTTTCAGAAATCGCAAGACAGGAGGGATTCGCGCAGATCAGCAATACCTTCCATATGATTGCTGAAATAGAAAAGGTTCATGGCGACCGTTTTCAGCTGTTTGCCGATTATATCGAGCAGGATAAACTGTTTGTTTCCGATGTGGAAACAGGATGGATGTGTTTAAACTGCGGATACGTCTTTACGGGAACAAGGGCTCCAGGCGTCTGCCCGGTGTGCAGCCATGAACAGGGATATTTTATCCGCCTGGAACTGGCGCCCTATGTAAAATAGGAAAAAATAAAAATAGCTTAAAAGCAGCCGGCAGGGACATGGAGGATTTCCTCATCTCTGCCGTTTTGCATCTGTCGGCGGAACATATTGCGGAATATATATCAAGGATTGCCACGCCTTTTGATATAAGGTATATTTAAGATCAGGGCAGAACGGAACAATCCGTATGTAAAATATCAATGAGAGAAGGCAGAGAGGTTAATGATTAAAATACTGTTTGTTGCTCCTTATACGGAGTCAATTCCTTCCATACAAAATATTATATCCGGAATCAATTATCCTGCGGACGTTTCATTCGATGTCATCCACGTAAAAGGGGAAATTGTAAAGAGCAGCGAAAATTGGGATGCGGATATTGTAATAGCCAGAGGGCTGGGCTACCATCTCCTGAAAGAAAAACAGCGGCATTTCCAGGTGATATCCATAGGCGTTACCGGTTACGACCTGATGAAAGTAGTGCAAAGGTGCGTAGAAACATACCACCCGAAGCGGATCGGGCTGTTTTTAGCTGAAAATATCTATTCGGACATCCGTTTTATCAGCGATATTTTCCACGTGGATATCGTAAGAGTTTCGATTACGAGCGATAAAGAAGTAGAGGAAATGTATGAAAAACTGCGAAGGGATAAGGCGTGCGACGCGATCATCGGAGGAATGACGGTTCTGCGTTTTGCCAGAGGGATCAATTTCCCTTTATGCGCCTTCAGACAGGGGAGGAGGCCGTAAAACTTGCCATCGGGGAAGCTCTGATTGCGGTAGAAGCCATGAAACATGAAAAGCGCAGAAATGAGCTGGTCAATACAATGGTGGAATCGATAGAAGGCGGTATTATAGCTGTGGACTCTCAATGGGGCGTGTACGCCATGAATGAAATATGTGCAAAGATGTTCCACGTTCAAAGAAACAATGTACTGGGAATGAAAGCGGCTGATTTTCTGCCTCCTGCAGTATTGGAAAACCCTTCATCTAAAAACGAAGAACTGATCGTTAAACAGGGAAAAAGGCAGATATTGGTAAGTAAAAAGCCTTTTATGGTAGACGGCAGCCAGGAAGGATCGATTATTACATTTCAGTATGTAGACAGGATTCAGAATACCGAGATCAGCGTCAGAAAAAAATTAAACAGCAAAGGGCTGGTAGCAAAATACAATTTTTCCGACATTATCGGAACAAGCGAAGCGCTTCTTAAAACGATTCATTATGCCAAAAAATTTGCGCTGACGGAGAGCGATGTCCTGATTACCGGGGAGAGCGGGACGGGAAAGGAATTGTTCGCTCAGAGTATACATAATTACAGCAATCGTTTCCAGCAGCCTTTTGTGGCATTTAATTGCGCGGCAATTTCTGAAAACCTGATTGAGAGCGAATTGTTTGGATATGTGGACGGCGCCTTTACAGGAGCGGCAAAGGGGGGAAAGACGGGGCTGTTTGAACTGGCTCACAAGGGCACGCTGTTTATGGATGAAATCGGAGAGCTGCCGCTGCCCCTGCAGGCCAAGCTTCTTCGGGTGCTTCAGGAAAAAGAAGTCAGAAGAATCGGAGACGACAGGATGATTCCCATTGACGTGAGGATTATTGCGGCCACAAACGTCAATCTTCAGGATAGGGCCAGGTCAGGTGAGTTCAGGGAAGACCTGTATTACAGACTGGATATACTGAACCTTCAGATTCCGCCTCTGCGAGAGAGGAAGCAGGATATTCGAATGTTGGCAGAGAACTTTATCACGAAATCAGATGAATCAGGAAAAACAGTACTTGGCAGAGAGGCATTAAAGAAACTGGAAGACTACTCCTGGCCGGGCAATATCAGACAACTCAGGAATATATGCGAACGCCTTTGCGTGCTGGGCGGCGGACGGGAAATTGACGGCCTCGATACAGAGCATGTGATGGGGCGTTTGTTCGAGACTTTAAGCCCGGTGGATGGTGAAATACATGACGGAAATGATACAAAGGAGAAGCCGGCGGCAGTAACGGGTATCCATGGCGAAAACCTGACTGAGGAGGAGCAGGCAATCGCAATGATAGTGCAAAAGAAAAAAACAAAGGCGGAGCTGGCAAAAGCTCTCGGCATGAGCAGAAGCACACTTTGGAGAAAACTGAAGGAAAGCCAAGGCAAGACATAAATAATTCACTGCAAAACAAAATCAAAACAGAAATGACACAAATGTAAAACAAAAATAAAACAAAATTGAGTTCGAAATAAGACAAAAGTAAAATAATAGGCTGAGATGATCCGTAATTACCTTGCTGCGCGGAAAGTCTCAGCCTTTTACTTTATGGAAAATAAAGCATTTGCGTCTAAAAAACTGTGATTTTAATATGCAAAAACTGTTTTTAAATAAATTATGACAAATTGGCACAGGATTTGCTTTATTAAATGTTATAGTGTTGAGGTCAACGGATTTATGACTTCATGATACCGGCGGATTGCGGTATCTTATGATAATTATAAAATAATGATAAGGTATGAGGTGCTTGAGTTGAATAGACAAAAGGAAAATAAAGAATTAAAGAGGGCCTGGTGGAAAGAATCGGTTGTATATCAGATTTATCCCAGAAGCTTTATGGATAGCAATGGAGACGGTATAGGAGACATACCGGGAATCATTTCAAAGCTGGATTATCTGAAAGAGCTGGGTATCGACGTAATCTGGCTGTCTCCCGTGTATCAGTCTCCCAACGCCGACAACGGTTATGATATCAGTGATTACCGGCAGATTATGAAGGAATTTGGAACCCTGGAAGATTTGGAGCGTCTTATTGACGAGGCTCATAAGCGGTCGATAAAATTAATTATGGACCTGGTAGTAAACCACACGTCTGACGAACATCCCTGGTTTGCAGAGGCGAGAAGCTCAAGGGACAGCCCTTTCAGGGATTACTATATTTGGAAGGACGGGATTCCGGGGACCCTGCCCAATAACTGGGAGTCTCATTTTTCCGGAAGCGCATGGGAGTATGACGAAGCATCGGGGCAGTATTATCTTCATATTTTTTCTACAAAACAGCCAGATTTGAACTGGGAGAATCCTGATGTGAGGAAAGAAGTCATGGAAATTGCCAGATACTGGCTGGATAAAAAGATTGACGGCTTTCGGATGGATACGATAAACTTTATCTCCAAGGTTCCCGGATTTCCCAGCGTACCGGATGCAGAAGGGCTGGTGCGGGGTCATGATTACTATATGAATGGTCCAAAGGTACATGATTACCTGAAAGAATTAAACCGGGAAGTCCTGTCACACTATGATATTATGACTGTAGGGGAAACTCCCAATGTTACGCCGCAGATGGCTTTGGAGTACGTCGGAGAGGACAGGGGAGAACTGAATATGGTATTTCAGTTTGAACATGTGAATGTGGACAGCGGCAAGAGAAATAAGTGGGACATTGTCCCCTGGGATTTAAAAAAGTTTAAGTCAATCATAGTAAAATGGCAGAAAGACATCTACGGAAAAGGATGGAACAGCCTATATCTGTCCAACCATGATCAGCCAAGGAGCGTGTCGCGGTTTGGAAATGACGGCGTCTATCACGATGAAAGCGCAAAAATGCTGGCGACCATGATCCACACCCTTCAGGGAACGCCTTATATCTATCAGGGCGAAGAACTGGGGATGACGAATGTGAAATTTCCGGATATTACATATTACAAGGATATACAGATACTAAACCTTTACAGGGACATGACGGAAAAAGGTTTTCAACCGGAAGAGATTATGAGGAGAATCTATTATAGAGGGAGAGATAACGCCAGAACTCCGATGCAGTGGAACAGCAGAAAAAACGCAGGCTTTTCAGAGGGAACGCCATGGTTATCGGTGAATCCTAATTATAGGGAAATCAATGCGGAGGACGAGATGCGGGATTCCGGCTCCGTACTGAGGTACTATCAAAAACTGATACGCCTGCGCAAAGAATACAAGATCATTGTATATGGAGACTTTAAGGAGTATGAAGCGGAGAGCGAAGAGGTCTTTGTGTATGAAAGAAATTATCAGGGGCAGAAACTTCTTGTTGTTCTGAATTTTAAGGATAAGACGCCGGAATTAGAGAACAGGACAGGAAGACTTCTGGATGAAGCGGAGATACTGATATCCAATTATCCCGCCGTCTGCCGGGAGGAGAAGATTTTGTTAAGGCCCTATGAAGCGAGAGTATATTACTGGAAGAATCAGGAGGAGAAGGGATGAAAAAAATAAGCTGCCGTTTCTGGATGGGAATTGCTACGTTGGCGATGGCAATTGTGTGGATATATCTTGGAATCAGCAAATACGGACTTTGGAAAGAGGGAGACGGCCCGCTGTCAGGTTTTTTTCCGGTTGTTGTCGCCGTAGTACTGGCCTGTGCCAGCATTTTTACGATCAGGCAGAGTTTTAAAGAAGAGGCTCCTGTATTTGAAAAACAGGCCATTTATGTGATAGCCGGGATCTGCTTCGTTCTGGCCGGAACATGGCTGGTCGGTCTGCTTCCCGTACTGCTGATTTTTTATATCGGCTGGCTGGCTTTGATTGAGCGGATGCCGGTAAAGACGATCATAATTGCCACAGTTGTGATGACGGCCATCGTCTACGGAACATTCGCAGTGTGGCTGAAGGTTCCGTTTCCGGAAGGACTATTATTTGAAATGATATAACGAGGAGGTGGTATCAATGGATTCTTTAACGTTACTGTTTCAGGGATTTGGCGTGGCGCTTCAGGCGAATAATATTGGAGCCGCGCTGTTAGGAGCGGTACTCGGCCTGATCGTTGGGGCTATGCCAGGAATCGGTTCCCTGGCCGGATGCGCCCTGCTGCTTCCGCTGACATTTAAATTCAATCCGGTCACGGCCATTATTATGCTGGGAGCAATTTACTATGCCAATATGTTCGGCGGAGCGTTCAGTGCTATATTGATTAACATTCCGGGTGACGCCCCGGCGGTCATGACGGCTCTGGACGGATATCCTCTGGCCAGGAAGGGTTATCCGGGAAAGGCGTTGTTTGCGGCCAATATGGCTTCTTTTATGGGCGGTTTGATCGGTATGGTAATCCTGGTATTTATCGGACCGGCGCTGGCGAAGTTCGGTTTGAATTTCGGCCCTTCCGAGATGTCTGCCATGATGCTTGTAGCCATGACTTCGATCAGCTGGCTGGTAGGGGAAAATCCCCTAAAAGGGATTGTTTCTACCTGTATTGGGATTATGATCGCCACCATGGGAATTGACATTGTATCCGGCACAATCCGGTACGATTTCGGAAATGAATACCTTTTGGGAGGGATTAATTTTATCCCCCTTGTAATCGGATTCGTAGGGATGGCTCAGGTTTTTGATCTGGCGGTTGCAGACAGGAGTAAAAAAGCAGATGATTCCATGGCGAAAAATCTTACATTGAGGGGAAGCCTCCTTTCGGCCAAAGAGATGAAACGAATTCTTCCTCCGGTTTTGCGGTCGGGATTTTTGGGAACTTTTATAGGATTTCTGCCGGGAGCAGGAGCTACGACCGGTTCCTTTCTGGGATATGCCTTACAGAAAAAGTTTTTTAAAAATGAAGTGCCTCTTGGAGAAGGAGCAGTCGAGGGGATTGCCGCTTCTGAAGCCGCTAATAATGCGGCGGCCGCAGGCGCCTTTGGCCCTTTGCTTTCCCTGGGGATTCCGGGAAGCGGAACGACGGCGGTACTCCTTGGAGGGCTGATGATGTGGGGATTGAATCCCGGTCCCATGCTGTTTTCCAGCGAACCGGAATTTGCCTGGGGACTGATTGCTTCTCTGTTTGTGTCGAATTTTATTGCGGTCATGATCGCCCTTGTTACGATCCCTTGGCTGATTAAGCTTCTCATGGTTCCGGTAGGAGTCATGATCCCGTCTATCATTACAATCTGTTTCGTCGGCTCATATGCCACGAGTAACTCCATGTTCGGAGTTATTATCATGATAGCCGGAGGGATATTAGGATATTTGTTTAAAAAAATGGATTATCCCGTAGCGCCGCTGCTTCTCTCCTTTATTCTGTCGTCTACGCTGGAAACGAATATCAGGAGGACAATGATCATTACACAGGGAAGCCTGGGAATTTTCTTCCGCCGCCCCATCAGTTTGGTGCTGATGATCATATTTTTCATTATTATAGGCGTACCGCTGGTTAAATCAATCATGAAAAAAGTTAAAAAAATATAATTTAGGAGGAAATTTATTATGACAAAGAAAGTATACTTATGTGTGGCGGCGATGGTGCTGTCAATGGGGCTTACGGCATGCCAAAGCCAGGGGACGAAGGGTACGGAACAAACTGCTGGAAGTGGAAAACAGGAAACACAGGCGGAAAAGGCAGAGGAATTTAAGCTCAGTGGCAATGTGGATTTTCTCGTAAGCTCAAAGGCCGGCGGGGGAAGCGATATCTTTACGAGAACGATCACCGATATTGCAAGCGCTAATAAGTTGGTGGACGTGCCCTTTATTGTAAACAACCTTCAGGATGGAAACGGACAGATTTCCAGAAGGCAGGTGAGCACCGCTAAGAATGTGGATTCCACACTGCTTTGCTTCAGCGCCGGAGACCTGGCGGCCATGCTTTCCAACGGCGGACTGACGATGGAAGACTTTACTCCTGTAGCAATTCTGGCTGCGGATAAACATCTGGCATTCGTTAACACAAAGAACGAGTATAAGAGTTTTGAAGAGATTGTAGAAGCGGCGAAAAGCGGTACGAAGATCGCTGTGGGAGGAACGGCCAGCGATGAAAAAGCGGTATTTGAGCTCCTTGCCGAGGAACTGGGATTAAAGGATCAGTTTTCATACATCGTTTACGGATCGTCTTCCGAGACCATTACCGCGCTCTTAGGGGGGCATATCAATATAGGGATTGCCAAGCCGGCGGCTTCTAAGGAATATGTAGAGGCAGGAGACATTGCCCCGGTAGTTGCTTTCAGTACGGAACGGTTTGCAGCTCCTTTTGAGGAAGCGCCTACGATGGAGGAACTGGGATATAATAACGTAGAATATCCGGTATGGCGTGGCGTAATCGGTCCTAAGAATATGACTGCAAAAGGCCTGGAATACTGGAGCGGCGTGCTTAAAAAGGTATCGGAAACAGAAGAGTGGAAGACGAATTATCTGGATAAAAATCTGCTGGTAAGCCAGTTTGAAGACCCGGAAACCACGAAGCAGACGATGCTGGATACGGAAGCGACGACGTTAGAATCCATGAAATAAAAACGCAGCGCACAGCTGACATATAAATTGCCCTGGGCCCGCTGATTAACGGCAGCCTGGGGCATTTTGCATCCTTGAAGGCAGTGGTTGTGAGGGCAGGCGCAGGAAGAGGATGAAGTCTATCGTTTTTTCCAAAGGTTACTGAAATTGTGGTAAAATGTAAGTAACAAAGAGGCAAGCCGGAAGTTTATGAAGGAGGAGGTACCAGATATGCAGGGTACGGTTAAGATGGAAACAGAAAGACTGATTTTGAGGCGGCATGAACCTGGGGATGGGCAGATCTTGCACATGCGTTTCGGCAGAGACAAAGAAATGTATGAGTATTCTGGTTGGAATCCGTACAAGACAGAGGAAATGGCTCAGGAAACAATCCGTCATTTTATAGATAACTACAGCAATCCATGTTTTTATGGCTGGGCCATTCAATTCGAAGGTCAGCTGGTAGGGACAATTGGCGCTTATGACTATAAACAGAACGAAGACAGGATTGAGGTTGGAATAAGTATCGTACGCGGCAGCTGGGGGAAGGGATTTGCAAGCGAGGCATTACGGCGTGTCATTGTTTATTTGACGGAAGAGGAGGGGATATCCGTTGTTACGGCCTGGTGTGCAGAAGAAAATATTGGTTCCAGGCGGGCCATGGAGAAAGCGGGAATGGTTCAGACAAGCTTTGAAAAAGGCGCTCTGACGATAAATGAGAAAACATTTGGGAAGTTAAATTTTGAATATCACGCAGTTTGATGATTTCCGGCTGATCAAGACGTGGTAAAAGCCGATAGGGAATGGGAAACGGGGTGAAACGGTCTGTAGGCCGCCTCTGTTTACTGGGAAACCCCTTGTCCTCGGAAGGAGAATCCTGTATACTTGTAATCAGTTTTTAATAAATACGGAAGAGGAGAGATAGAATGATTGCGGATATGATTCTGAATATTATGTTAATCGCGGCAGGGGCAGTTATGGTATTCTGCCCATATGATAAAATCAAGGCGGTCTTTCCGAGAGCAAAATCGGAAATATTAGTAAAGATTCTCGGTCTTGTTGTCATGGGCGTAGGTGTTTTTGCGGCGGCGGCAGAATTTTTTGCTTCATAGAAAAGATGTTGTTCCATAACGAATATTTTAAAACAGGCGGGTAATTTATGTGGAAATGGATCATCGGAGCAGCAGCGGCGGGCGGAATCGGCGGTCTGCTCCGTTCAGAATATGAGAAACGTCATTTTTCCGTAGAGGAGTATGAAATCTGCTCTCCAAAGATAAAAAAGGACAGGACGGCCGTGTTCCTTTCCGATCTGCACGATCAGGAATTCGGTACATACAATGAAGAACTCCTGGAAGCGATCGATGCAGTGAAACCTGATCTGATATTAATCGGCGGAGATATGATGGTCTGCAAGGGAAAGCAGAGTGTGGAAATAGCGGAAAGACTGACAAAACAGCTGGCGAAGAAATATCCTGTATTCTATGGGAATGGAAATCATGAGCTGAGGATGAGAAGGGAAACGGACGTCTACGGAAGGCAGTATGAAACATACAGGAGAGAACTGAAGAAGGCTGGCGTTGTGTATCTGTCGGATGACAATGCAGCGGCATTTGATGACATCGCTGTTGCAGGGATCGATCTGCCGGAGAAATATTACAGGAAGTTTTCTCATGATGTTCTGAAGGCCGGAGACATTAAACGGCGTATCGGAACGGCGGAAAGAGAGCGGTTTCAGATTCTGCTTGCCCACTCTCCAATGTATTTTCAGGCGTGCAGGGAATGGGGAGCCGACCTTACGCTGTCAGGCCATTTCCATGGCGGAACGATCCGCCTTCCATGGCTGGGTGGGCTTATGACGCCTCAGTTCCAGTTTTTCTTCCCCAGATGCGCCGGAGAATTTGAAGAAGAGGGCAAAAAAATGATCGTAAGCCGTGGGCTGGGCACCCACTCCATACGGATTCGATTTAACAACAAACCACAAGTGGTTGTGGTAAGAATGAAAAACAAGACTATATTTTGATATTTTATAATAATTTGTGTATTTACAGAAAAGGGAAACTTTGCTATACTGTGAAGGAGCGCTGCCGGGAGACCAATCAGGCAATGCTCCTTCATTTTCTGTAGAGGAGGAAATGAAGCCGTACATACATTGGCATGAATAAAGGAAATGAAAAAATGGGGATTTCTTATAAACTGGAGAACTTTGAAGGTCCGCTGGATCTGCTGCTCCATTTAATTGAAAAGAATAAGGTGGACATTTATGATATCCCGATCTCGGAGATAACAGAGCAGTATCTGGAATATGTGAGTCATATGGATTCAGAAGACTTGAATATAGTCAGTGAATTCCTCGTTATGGCGGCTACTCTGATCGATATCAAGGCCAAGATGCTCCTTCCGGCTGAAGTCAATGAGGAAGGCGAAGAGGAAGATCCAAGAGCGGAACTGGTCGCAAGGCTCCTGGAATATAAGATGTATAAGTATATGGCTCTGGAACTGAAGGACAGGCAGTTTGATGCAGACCGGGTCTTTTATAAGAAGCCGACCGTACCAAAGGAGGTTGCCAGATATGAACCTCCGGTGAATCTGGACGAGATGCTCTCAGGACTGACGCTGGCAAAACTCCAGAGCATTTTTGAGTCGGTGATGAAACGGCAGGAGGAGAAAATCGATCCGGTGCGAAGCAGATTCGGCACGATTAAGAAAGAGCCGGTAAGTCTGGAGGACAAGATTACTTCTGTAATGTCTTACGCCAGAAGGAACAGGACATTCAGCTTCCGCGGCCTTTTAGAGAAGCAGACGGACAAGCTGGAAGTGGTAGTGACATTTCTGGCTGTGCTGGAACTGATGAAAATAGGTAAGATTCACCTGACGCAGGAGAATATATTTGATGATATGTACATCGAAACGCTGGAACCGGAAGGCGAAGAAGGCGAGCTGGACCTGGAAGGACTTGATGATTTCAGTCTGTGACGGCAGACATGGCCAGTGGCAAAACGCAGTGTTTTGAGGGATTTAGAATGGGAGAAGCAATATGGGCGAGTGGTACGAGGACGAAGATGAATTTAATATGGAAGAGGTCATGGCCCGCCATGAATCCATGGAAGAAGAACTGGAAAAAGAGGCGCTGAACCAGCTGAAGGAAGAAACGGCAGTCAAAGAAAAAGCTGCTGACGGAGAGGCGTTTACGGCTAAAGGAGAGACGGCGGCCGAAGAAGAATCTGCGGCTGAAAATGAGGCGGCAGTTGAAAACGAGTCCGCGGCCAGGAAAGGGATTTCTGTTATGGATGAACTGCCGCCCGCAGATTATCCGGAGGAGGAATGGGAAGCTGTCCTCGAAGCCGTCCTTTTCACCATGGGAACATCGGTATCGCTTAAGCATCTGGCAGCAGCGATTGGGCAGGACATGAAGACGGCGTGGGCCGTTGTACAGCAGCTGAAAAGGCGGTATGACGATGAGAAGCGCGGCATGCAGATCATAGAACTGGAAGACAGCGTGCAGATGTGCACACGCGCCCGATTTTATGAAAACCTGATCCGGGTGGCGGCGGCGCCGAAAAAGCAGGTACTGACAGACGTAATGCTGGAAACGCTTTCCATTATTGCATATAAACAGCCGGTTACAAAGGCAGAGATCGAAAAGATCAGGGGTGTGAAATCCGATCATGCGGTGAACAGGCTAATTGAATACAACCTGGTTTATGAAGCAGGCCGATTGGATGCCCCGGGCCGGCCGGCCCTGTTCGCTACGACGGAAGAATTCCTGCGGAGGTTCGGAGTCGGCTCTGTAACCGATCTTCCGGAGCCTGATCCGGAGCAGGTGGAGGAATTCCGCCAGGAGGCAGAAGAGGAGCTTCAGTATACATCAGAAGAAAAAGAAAATCAGGCATTAAAAGAGGCTGCGGCAGCAGAAGACATCATGATAGAAGACAGCAGTACAGACGACACCATAACAGACGACATCATAACAGATGACAGGAGGAATGAAGATGAAATGCGTTGAAATAAAAGTTGTAAAGAAAGACGGTACAAGAGAGGACTTTAATATTAATAAAGTCGTAGTGGCAGTGAATAAATCGGCAGAACGTGCGATGATCCGCTTTTCCCAGGCAGAGCTTACATTTATCTGCCAGTTCGTAGAGGAAAAGGCGGAAGAGCTGCAGGCGGGTGAGATTCAGATCGCCCAGATGCACAATCTGGTGGAAGGTGCATTGGAACGGGTGAATCCCCAGGTGGCAAAGAGCTACCGGGATTACCGCAATTATAAACAGGATTTCGTACGCATGCTGGACGATGTCTATAAAAAGAGCCAGTCCATCATGTATATTGGCGATAAGGAAAACAGCAATACGGACAGCGCTCTTGTTTCTACAAAACGCAGTTTGATCTTTAACGAGCTGAACAAATCTCTTTACCAGAAATTCTTTATGACGGTTGAGGAGCTGCAGGCATGCCGCGACGGATACCTTTATATTCATGATATGTCGGCAAGGCGCGACACGATGAACTGCTGTCTGTTTGATGTGAAAAATGTTCTGACAGGCGGATTTGAAATGGGAAATCTGTGGTACAATGAGCCGAAGACGCTGGATGTAGCCTTTGACGTAATCGGTGACATCGTTTTAAGCGCCGCCAGCCAGCAGTATGGAGGCTTTACCGTACCGAGCGTGGAAGAAATTCTGGCTCCCTACGCTGAAAAATCATATGCGAAGTATACAGAGAAATATATGGATCTGGGCCTTTCCAAAGAAAAATCTGAGGAAGTAGCATGGCGGATGTGCAGAGAGATATGGAGCAGGGATTTCAGGGATGGGAATATAAGTTCAATTCCGTCTCCTCCAGCCGCGGGGACTATCCGTTTATCACAATGACCGCCGGTACGGGAACGAGCCGTTTTGCAAAGATGGCTACCATTACCATGCTGAAGGTACGCAGGGACGGCGAGGGGAAATCCGGCCATAAAAAACCGGTTCTGTTTCCGAAAATTGTATTTCTGTATGATGAAAATCTGCATGGACCGGGAAAGGAACTGGAAGATGTATTTGAAGCAGGAATTGAATGCTCCAGAAATACTATGTATCCAGATTGGCTGTCGCTTACGGGAAAAGGATATATTTCCAGCATGTACAAAAAATATGGAAAGATCATTTCGCCTATGGGCTGCAGAGCCTTTCTTTCTCCGTGGTATGTAAAAGGCGGAATGAATCCGGCGGATGACAAGGACGAGCCGGTGTTTGTAGGACGATTCAATATCGGCGTAGTAAGCCTTCACCTTCCGATGATTCTTGCCAGGGCGAGGCAGGAGAGCCGGGATTTCTTTGACGTGCTGGATTATTATCTGGAACTGATCCGGCGTATCCATGTCCGTACATATGCGTACTTAGGGGAAATGAGGGCGTCTACCAACCCGCTGGCCTACTGCGAAGGCGGATTTTACGGAGGAAATCTTGGGCTTCACGATAAGATTAAGCCGCTGCTTAAGACGGCTACCGCCTCATTCGGTATTACGGCATTCAACGAGCTGCAGAGGCTTTACAATGGAAAATCGCTTGTGGAGGACGGCCAGTTCGCCCTTGAAACGCTGGAACATATCAATAAAAAGGTAGAAGAATTTAAAAAGGCGGACGGGAATCTGTATGCTATTTACGCGACCCCGGCAGAAAATTTATGCGGTCTTCAGGTAAAGCAGTTCCGTAAAAAGTATGGTATTATAGAAAATGTATCAGACAGAGAATACGTGAGCAACGGTTTCCACTGCCACGTAACTGAAGATATTACGCCGATTCAGAAGCAGGATCTGGAATACAGGTTCTGGGAGCTTTCCAACGGAGGAAAGATCCAGTACGTGAAGTATCCGATTAATTATAATACAGAGGCAGTTAAAACACTGGTACGCCGCGCCATGGAGATGGGATTTTATGAAGGAGTCAATCTGTCCCTGTCTTATTGTGACGACTGCGGCCATCAGGAGCTGGATATGGACGTCTGCCCGAAATGCGGCAGCAGAAATCTGACGAAGATTGACAGGATGAACGGTTATCTCAGCTATTCCAGGGTTAAGGGCGATACAAGGCTCAACGAAGCCAAGATGGCAGAGATTGCTGAGAGAAAAAGCATGTAGGGAAGGACTTTGATGAAAAATGCGTTATCATAATATTACGAAAGACGATATGCTTAACGGAGACGGACTGCGGGTCGTTCTCTGGGTGGCAGGCTGTCTGCACGGTTGCAAAGGCTGTCACAATCCGATTACATGGGACGTCTGCGGCGGCATACCTTTTGACGAGGCCGCGAAGAAGGAAATATTCGATGAACTGGAGAAACCATATATTTCAGGAATTACCATGAGCGGAGGCGATCCGCTCCATCCGGACAACAGGAAAGAGATCGGAGAGCTGATCGAAGAGATCAAGCAGAGGTATCCGTCTAAAACCGTCTGGTATATACCGGTTATTTGTGGGAGGAAATCGAGAATCTCAGCTGTGTGAAAAAAGCAGATGTGGTAGTAGACGGCAGATTTGTGGAAGAACTGAAGGACGCAAGGCTTCACTGGAAGGGAAGTTCCAACCAGCGGGTAATCGATGTGCCGAAGACGGTTCATGAAGGAAAAATCGTTATTTACGAAGAATGAGAAGGACAGAAAGAGGGAAAATAGAGATGAGAAGAATTGCAAAGTTTGAGAAAGTAAGCTTCGGCCAGTTTAAAAAGGACTGGGAAGACACATTTCCCGGAGTTACCGAAGACGAGATAGAGAGAATCTATGACGGCATTCAGATGCCTTCCAGAGCCACGTCAGGGTCGGCCGGTTACGACTTTTACACGCCGGCTGCATTTTCTCTGAAACCGCAGGAAGGAATTAAAATCCCCACGGGTATCCGGGCCCGTATGGAAGAGGGATGGGTGCTGAAAATTTATCCCAGAAGCGGCCTGGGCTTCAAGTTCCGCCTTCAGCTCAACAATACGGTAGGAATCATCGACAGTGATTATTACAATTCCGACAATGAAGGGCACATCCAGGTTAAGATGACGAACGACAGTAAGGAAGGAAAAATCGTGGAACTGTCTGCAGGCACAGGATTTGCACAGGGAATATTCCTGGAATACGGCATTACGGAAGATGACGAGGCGGATGCGGTGAGAAACGGAGGCTTCGGCAGTACGACAAAGAAGTAAACGTTCTGAATCGGCAGGGGAAGAGACGGGAGTGTGTTTCATGAAAAGGGGAAGTAAAGTATTTTTGGCGGCCGTACTGGCGGCTGTAGCGCTTTCGGCCTGCGGGAGCCGGAAGGAAGAGACGGAGCTCAGAATGACGGCGATCGAACAGCTGAATGCCGGCAATTATGAAGGAGCGATTTCCACCTTCGACCTGGCGCTGAAAGAGGCGGACGGAAGGGTCGGAAAAATGGAGCTGGATATTCTGAAATACCGGGGAGAGGCAGAGTATAAGGCAGGCGATTACGAAGCGGCGGCCCATACATGGGATGTTCTGATTCAGGTGGACCAGGAAGGTCCGGGTCCGGAGTATCTCTATGCCAGAAGCATGGCGAGAGCGGGAGCGGGCAAGGTGGACGAGGCTGTTGCGGACTATCAGGCGGCGGCTGATATGGACAGGCAGATGGACAGGAACGTAACAGGGCGGAGCGGAGCACTGATTGCAGTCGGGCGCGTGTGTGAAGCGGCAGGACAGCCGGAAAAAGCTACAGAGCTGTACGAGAAGGCGCTGGAAGAAGGAATCGGAAAGGAATCGGTGGAGGTCTACAACACGCTGGCCATGGCGCGTATGGCTGACGGCAGGTATGAAGAAGCGCTGAGATTTCTGGAAGAGGGAATTCGGACAGGCGACGAAAAGATCAAGCAGGACTTACTGTATAACCAGGCCGTTTCGTATGAATATACAGGCGACTATAAAAGGGCGCTCCAGATATTTGAAGATTATCAGAAAAATTACGGACCGGATGAAGGCGTGGAAAAAGAAATTGCCTTTCTGCGCACCAGATAAAAGATTCGTAAAGAGCAGGATGAAAAACAGGAGCCATATGGCGGAAACGTTAGAAATAAAAGAGATTGAAGAGCGGGTGATTCTGGTCGGTGTGAGCACGAAGGATGGGGACGATACGGAAGCATCGCTCGACGAGCTGGAAGAACTGGTAGAAACGGCCGGAGCCGTAACGCTGGAAAAAGTTATTCAGAACAGGGAAAGCGTGCATCCCGGGACATACCTTGGCAAGGGGAAAATTGAAGAAGTACGGGAGAGAATCCAGGAACTGGGAGCAACAGGGATCGTCTGCGATGATGAGCTTTCGCCCGCCCAGCTGCGCAATCTGGAGAACGCCCTGGAGGCTAAGGTGATGGACAGAACCATGGTGATTCTGGATATCTTTGCAAAGAGGGCAACCACAAAAGAAGGAAAAATACAGGTAGAGCTGGCACAGCTCAGATACAGGTCCGCAAGGCTCGTAGGACTGAGAAATTCCCTTTCCCGTCTGGGAGGCGGTATCGGTACGAGAGGCCCTGGTGAGACGAAGCTGGAGGTGGACAGACGGCGCATTCATGACAGAATCGGCCAGCTGAAAGCCGAATTGGAGGATGTCAAGCGACACAGGGAAACGGCGCGCCAGAAAAGAAGCAGAAACCATGTGACGGTGGCTTCTATTGTAGGTTATACCAACGCAGGAAAGTCTACCCTCTTAAACAGGCTGACGGATGCAGGTATCCTGGCAGAAGATAAGCTGTTTGCAACACTGGATCCGACGACGAGAAATCTGAAGCTGCCGAGCGGACAGGAAATTCTCCTTACGGATACGGTAGGCTTTATACGCAAGCTGCCCCACCATCTGATTGAGGCGTTTAAGAGCACGCTGGAAGAAGCAAAATATGCGGATATTATCCTGCATGTGGTGGATTGTTCCAATCCTCAGATGGACATGCAGATGTACGTCGTTTACGACACATTGAAACAGCTGGAAGTGCAGGATAAGGAAGTGGTTACTGTTTTTAATAAAATAGACAGGGCGGGAGAAGACGTGATTTTGAGAGACTTCTCTTCCGACTACCAGGTGAAAATTTCGGCGAAGACAGGGCAGGGCATCGATGAACTGATTGATCTTTTAGAAAAGCTTTTAAGGAACAGAAAGGTCTATCTGGAACAGGTTTATACCTATCAGGAAGCAGGAAAGATTCAGTTAATTCGCAAGTATGGAGAACTGCTGTCAGAAGAATATACAGAGGCGGGAATCTTGGTAAAAGCCTATGTTCCTGCGGAGGTTTACGGCAGTATTATGCTTCATAGGCAAACGAATTGCGCGGCGATAAAACAAGTTTGCAAACAATTATATCTTTATAAGACATGGTAATAAAACACAATATCTGGGGATAGAACAAAAATTCAACTAGATATTGTGTTTTTGTTTTGCTTCTGCTATAATGGGTACTACGGCATCAGTACCTTAGAAGGGGTACACAAGGAGAAAGGGGTTCTAATATGATAAGTGTTATTAAGCGTGACGGCGAGGTAGCAGATTTTAGTCTGAATAAGATTACGGAAGCGATTAAAAAGGCCTTTAAGGCAACGGGCAGGGAATATAATAATGAGATACTGGAGCTGCTGTCTTTGAGAGTAACGGCAGATTTTCAGGATAAAATGGAAGAGGGGTGCATTTCCGTAGAAGAAATTCAGGACAGCGTTGAGCACGTTCTGGAGCAGGCGGGATATACGGAAGTTGCGAAAGCATACATTCTTTACCGCAAACAGAGAGAAAGAATCCGAAATATGAAAAATACCATCCTGGATTATAAGGATGTTGTCAACAGCTACGTAAAGGTAGAAGACTGGAGAGTGAAAGAGAATTCCACCGTTACATATTCGGTCGGCGGACTTATTCTGAGCAACTCCGGCGCAGTTACCGCCAATTACTGGCTGTCTGAAATATACGATACAGAGATTGCAGAGGCGCACAGAAACGCAGATATTCATCTTCATGATCTGTCCATGCTTACAGGATACTGTGCAGGCTGGTCCCTGAAGCAGCTTCTTATGGAAGGGCTGGGAGGAATTCCCGGAAAAATCACTTCATCTCCGGCAAAGCATCTGTCGGTGCTCTGCAACCAGATGGTCAACTTCCTGGGAATCATGCAGAACGAATGGGCAGGCGCTCAGGCATTTTCATCATTTGATACATACCTGGCCCCATTTGTAAAAGCAGACAACCTTTCCTATCCGGAAGTGAAGAAGTGCATTGAGTCCTTTATATACGGCGTGAATACGCCGAGCCGCTGGGGTACACAGGCTCCGTTTTCCAACATTACGCTGGACTGGACGGTACCGGATGATATGGCTGAGATGAACGCCATTGTAGGCGGGAAAGAAGTTGACTTCAAGTACAAAGACTGCAAAGCGGAGATGGATATGGTGAACCGCGCATTCATCGAGACGATGATCGAAGGCGATGCCAATGGCAGGGGATTCCAGTACCCGATTCCGACCTACTCTATTACAAAGGATTTTGACTGGTCCGATACGGACAACAACCGCCTTTTATTTGAAATGACTGCCAAGTACGGCACACCTTATTTCTCCAATTACATCAACAGTGATATGAAGCCCAGCGACGTCAGAAGCATGTGCTGCCGCCTCCGCTTGGATCTGCGCGAGCTGAGAAAGAAGACGGGAGGATTCTTCGGATCAGGAGAGAGCACCGGTTCCATCGGCGTTGTCACCATTAATATGCCGAGAATCGCTTATCTTTCCAGGAACGAAAAGGAGTTCTACGATCGTCTGGACCGTATGATGGACATCTCCGCCCGTTCCCTCAAAGTAAAGCGCGAAGTGATCACAAAGCTTCTGAACGGAGGACTTTATCCATATACAAAGCGTTACCTGGGCACATTCGAGAATCATTTCTCCACTATCGGTCTTGTGGGAATGAACGAAGCAGGCCTGAATGCAAGGTGGATCGGAAAAGACATGACCAGCCCGGAGACACAGGAATTTACGAAGAATGTGCTGAATCACATGAGGGAGCGCCTTTCCGATTATCAGATGGAATACGGCGATCTTTATAATCTGGAAGCGACGCCGGCGGAATCTACTGCGTACCGCCTTGCAAAGCATGACGTGAAGCACTATCCGGACATCAAAACGGCTTCTGAAGGAGGGACTCCGTATTATACCAACAGTTCCCACCTGCCGGTCGGATATACGGCGGATGTCTTCGATGCTCTTGACGTTCAGGACGACCTTCAGACCTTATATACCTCCGGAACCGTATTCCATGCGTTCCTGGGAGAAAAGCTGCCTGACTGGGTGGCTGCTGCGAAGCTGGTGCGCACGATTGCAGATAATTACAAACTGCCTTACTACACGATTTCACCTACTTATTCCATCTGTAAGGAACACGGATACCTGTCAGGAGAGCATTTTACATGTCCTGTATGCGGGAAAGAAGCAGAGGTCTACAGCAGAATTACGGGATATTACCGTCCGGTCAAGAACTGGAACGAAGGAAAGTCTGCGGAATATAAGAGCAGAAAAACGTATGATATCATCCATTCCAGTTTGAAGAAAGAGGGCGGTACGGAAAAGATCAGGGAAGCTGTAGAGACAGCCGCTGCCAAAACGCCAGCGGGCGCGTACCTGTTTACTACGAAGACATGCCCGAACTGCAAGATCGCAAAGCAGTTTTTAAAAGGCGTGACTTACGAAGATATTGATGCAGAAGAAAATCCGGAGCTTTCCAGTAAATTCGGCGTTATGCAGGCACCGACGCTGGTACTGATCAAAGACGGCAAGATCCAGAAGTTTGTAAATGCTTCCAATATCAAAAAATATTCAGAAGAATTAAAGTAATAGTCCAGAGGGCGGTAAAACAGGTGGGGAACCGGGCTTTAAGCTTGCTTATAAGGTCGTTTCCCCACCTGTTTTCACATCGGATGATATCGGATGAAGAATGTTACAAAAGGAGTAAAGCGTTACAACTGATACCAGATGAAGTGACCTAGCTGCTGCCTGGAATGGAATCTGGTATCAGTTGCAATGCGGTTTTAACGTTTGCAACATCTTCAGACCGCCCCAACGATTGCAAAATAAAAAATACCCCAAAATAAAATACGAACCCTTTCCAAACCAGAATGTTTTTGGTATAATGACCACATAGAAGTGGTCATTATACCAGCGCATACCGGTTTCTGCGTTCACCGCAGAAAGCCGGGCGCATAGGATGGGCCGGAGGCCATAGCCGCGGAGCGGGCATGATAATGACCACATAGAAGCGATTTTAAGTTTGGGCAGACAGGAGGAGATTGAAGTGGCAGAAGCAGAGAAACGGGATACTCATCAGGTATATACGAAGGAAAAGATCGGTGAAGTACAGATTGCAGATGAGGTTGTTGCAATTATTGCAGGGCTGGCAGCTACAGAGGTTGAAGGCGTTGCTTCCATGGCGGGAAATATTACGAACGAGCTGGTGAGCAGGCTGGGAATGAAGAACCTGTCCAAAGGGGTAAAGGTTGATGTAACGGAAGAGCATGTTTCCGTAGAACTGTCACTGAATATCAAGTTCGGCTATAATATTCCGGCAGTAAGTGAGAAGGTTCAGGAGCGTGTAAAGACAGCTATTGAAAATATGACAGGACTGACTGTTCTGGATGTGAATCTGAAGGTAGCAGGCGTGGATTTGAACACAGAAGCATAGGCCGATATATACGGCAATGAAATAAAAATCAAAGGCGTATAAAGAGTATTGCCCTCGATACCGGATGGAGTGACTTGGCGGCTGCCATGCAACGAAATTCGGTATCGGGGGCGTTTTATATTTCCAGAAATCCTGCTATTTTACAAATGCGGTTCTTGTCTGGGCAGGATTATCAATCAAATTCCCATCATAATCAAAACGGGAACCGTGGCATGGGCAGTCCCAGCTGTTTTCAGCCGGATTCCATTCCAGCTCACACCCCAAATGCGGACACCTGGCGGAGATTTTGTGAAGTGTGCCCGATTTGTCCTTATAACAGGCATACCGCCGGAATCCAATTCTAACAATACCGCCATGTCCTGCAGGAAGTTGTTCTGCCTTAAAGGGCAGGTGGAAACTTCCTTTTGCAAGTCCCTTTATACTTTCTCCTATATCTACAAGCATAGCCTTTATTGACGCCCGGAAAAACCATCTCTGAGGGCGGAATAAGGATTCATACGGATTTTTCTTCCCACAGATCTGGTCCTTTATTATCATTGCTGACAGCATGGAAGATGTCATACCCCATTTTTTAAAACCTGTGGCTATATACCAGTAAGGCCTGAAATTGGAGTATTTCCCGATAAAAGGCAGACTGTCGTGAGGAATGCAGTCCTGGGCAGACCATCGCGTACGGATTTCGCAGCCAGGATAATACTTATCTGCCGCCTTTGCAAGCATTTCATACTCCGAACCGGTTCTGCTTTTTCCGGTTCGGTGAGAACCGCCTCCCAGAAGAAGCATCTGGCCGATCCAACGGAAGGAAAATCCCCCTTGATCTATGCTGTAATACATGCCAGGCAGTTTTTTTGTACCAAAGATTCCGAGAACATAGCTGCGTTCCTGATGCTGCCGGGCAAAGTAAAAACCAGGAATATTGATAAAAGGATAGTGAGAGGTAAAAATGATATGGTCCGCGGTTATAGTTCCGCGATTTGTATATACCACATGCTTTTTTACTTTCAGAACCTTTGTTTTTTCGTAGATGGTCAGTTTTTCCGACAGCACTTTTACGAATTCCAGTGGATGAAACTGTGCCTGATTATCAAACGGACGGCAGCAGCAGTTTCAAAGGGAAGATCATTTACTTTTGTAAAATGAGCGGATATTCCCAGAGAAGACGCTGCATGAGTTTCCTGTTCCAGCTCTTTTGCCCTGTTTTCGTCCGTTGTATAAAGATAAGAAGGCAGTTTTTCGAAATGACAGTCAATGTTCTCTTTTTCAATCAGTTTCTCATATGCGTGGACAGCGGCTTCATTTGCGCAGGCATACAGTCTTGCGTTTTTGGGTCCGATTTTTTTAATCAGTTTTTGATAGATCATCCCGTGCTGGCTTGTGATTTTGGCAGTGGTATTTTTTGTCTGCCCTCCGGCAATCCTGTCCGCTTCTAATATGACAACGTCGATCCCCTGCTGCTTCAGAAAAAAAGCAGTCAAAATTCCAGCCATTCCGGCACCGATGACGGCTGCCTCTACGGTGAGGCTGCCGGCTAAAGGCTTTCGGGGAGGAATATCCACGGTTTTACTCCAAATTGATTTTTCTTGAAATGTATGATCGTTCCGAATAGATTCCATTTTTACGCTCCATTCTCAAAGAAATTCCATTTTTTCAGCGAGGCTGGAAAAAGGAATGCCGCATGCATGATTTTTACACAAGTAGTAACGTACGCCGCTTTCAGGAATTGCATAATCCCTTGTAAACGGTGCGATCCGGCTGAGGTTTATTTCATTCGCAGGACATTTAAAGAGGACAAATACAGAGTGAGCGGCCTGCTTTTTTAAATAGGCGCTCAGTTCAACTGGAACCTCGTTAGAAGAGGAAACACAGATCAGCTCACGATTTTCATCCATAGCCCTCATAAATGCCATTAGTGAAAAGCAGTGTGCTGAGGGAGCGTTAACTGCACCGGAGGCAAGGAAATCCAACTGCCGTTCTGACAGCTGCCGCCAGCTTTCCTGCGCGGTAAGGCCCGCCAGTGACAGAAGGACATGGGCAGCGGCGGAATTACCGGACGGAACGGCTCCGTCATAGATTTCCTTTGGCCGTTCGATCAATTCCTGCGCATCGTTTCCATAGAAGAAAAAACCGGACTGTTCATGATCCCAGAATAAATCCACCATCTGCTCTGCCCTGCGAACCGCCATTTCCAGATAATTTACACTTAGTGTGACTTCGTACAGTGTCAGCAGCGCCAGGCAATTATATGCATAGTCGTCGAGGTTGCCCAGAAATGCACTCTCTCCGCCGCGGTATCTCACAAGGAGCCGGCCGTGTTTGTCGGTGAGACGGCGTTCCGTAAACTCCTGCGCATGCTTTGCCATATCCTCGTAAAAGGTGCAGTCCAGAAGAAATCCGCTTTTTGCGAAGGCCATGATCATCATGGAGTTCCAGGATGTCAGTATTTTATCATCCGTATGAAGAGGAGTGCGTTTTAAACGGTATTCATATACTATGCTGCAGAGCCGGTCCATACGGCGGTCTGACTGTTCGTATTCAGGAGTATGAATGAGATTCGGAATGTTTTTTCCCTCAAAGTTCCCTTGCTTTGTGATACTAAACCGACGGCAGAACATGGAGCTGTCGTCATCATGATCGAGTACCCGGCTGATTTCTTTTTTTGTAAAAACGTAATATTTCCCCTCGACGCCTTCGCTGTCGGCATCCTGCCCACAGTAAAATCCGCCTTCTTCTCCCGTCAGTTCCCTGGCGATATAGGATAAAATTTTTTGAACCGTTTCCTTATAATAAGAACGGTTTGTAAGCCGGTAACCTTCGAGATAGGCGAGTACAAGCAGGGCGTTGTCATAGAGCATCTTTTCAAAATGGGGTACCAGCCATTGGTCATCTGTGGAATAACGGGAAAAACCGCCTCCGATCTGGTCATGAATTCCGCCGCGTGCCATGGAGACTAGTGTTTTCTCCGCCATGGCAAGTGCCTGATGATTCCCGCGCCGTTCGTAAAACATAAGCAGGAACAGAAGGTTATGAGGAACTGGAAATTTGGGCGCTCTGCCGAAACCGCAGTAATTTCTGTCAAATATGGAATTCAGTTCTTCATAACCACGTTCCGCCATATCCCAGGAGACTTCTGCCTGACTGGAAACCGGCCGCTTTTGCTTCAGAGAAGACAGTAAATCTTCACTGAACTGGAGAAGCTGTTTCCGGTTGCTGCTCCATAGCTCGGCTGTCCTGACCAGAAGCTCCTGCAGGCCCGTCATATGATACCGTGACCTGGCCGGTAAATAGGTTCCGGCAAAAAAGGGCTTTTTTGACGGAGTCATGATGATTGTGAGCGGCCAGCCGCCCTGACCGGTCATGGCCTGGCAGACAGACATATATACCAGATCGACCTCCGGCCGTTCCTCGCGGTCAACCTTTACCGGAACAAAACGGGTATTTAAGAGATGTGCGATTTCATGATCCTCAAAGGATTCATGGGCCATAACATGGCACCAGTGGCAGGTGGAATATCCAATGCTCAAAAACACTGGTTTATCCTCGGCAGCCGCCTTTTCAAAAGCTTCATCCGACCAGGGATACCAATCCACCGGATTTTTTGCATGCTGCAATAGATATGGTGATTTTTCATTTATTAGGTGATTTGCCATTTTCAAACCTCGCTTTTTCGTTTCTGTAAAGAATAGACAGAAGTCCTGTTTTTCTGAACCGTTCCTGTACGTATAGCCGTTCAGTATAGTCTTTGCTGATTACCCGAATATTAAACGAAAAAAGCCCCGGCATTTTTCATGCCAAAGGCTTAAGCTGAGATTTAAAAAATGATTTTGAACAGGGGGTAATAACACGGCGGCGGAAAATCATTGATAGTCCGCAACGAGAAACAAAGGCTTTACTGCGACTACTTCATCATATTCTTCCTGTTCTACCTGTACGCTGGAGTTCAGAGCCTTCAGTTCGTCTTTAACGGCCTCTAAAGCGGCTTCAGAAGTTTCTGCTTTCCCATCCCTTATGGCCCGGATCATGCGGAGCAGGACGACAGGATGTGCATAGCGTGCGGGAACCGGAAAATCAGGGTACTTCTCAATGTAAGAAGCGGTTTGACTGCGGGCATCCTCCAGCCGTTTCGCTACCGCTTTTTTGTTATTGCGGCTGTCGGAAGGACGTTTGCGCCGGAAAAGAGAAAGATGGCAGCCAGGCCGAACAGGGTGAAATAAAAACTGTAGCCGGATTTGTGCACGAAAGACCATATACCGTATGCGAGAGCGGCCAGACCCAAAAGCGTAATAGCCAGGGCAGTCCATTTGTATGCCGGATTCGTCCGTTCGTTAACCCGCTTTGCCTTCGCGGCTGCACTTAAATTCACAGCCAGTTCCGGCTGCCTGTTCAGATAATCCAGTGCCAGTTCCAGCCGTTTCGCTTCCTTTTGGGCCTGATTGGAAATGACAGCTACAGGACGTGCAGCTCGTTCGGCTTCCTTTTCAGCCAGGCGCTTTTCTACGGAAGCGCTGACAAATTTCAACTCCGGATGCTCTTTCTGAAGACAGGCGAGCATGAGGTCCACGTTTTGTTCATATTTAAAATTGCACTGCTTTTCTTTTCCATTGTCGTATTCTACGACGAGATAAGGAATCGAGGCAAATATACCTTTTCCTGTAAACCCTCCCTTACTCATGGCAACCCGTTTGAATACGCGGGTAACGGATGGTATGGGGATATAGTACTGCCGGTCGATGTAAAAACTGTTCAGGTACAGGGCCTTTTTTCCCACACCGCAGGGGCCGAATTTCCTGCATGCTTTTTTGTCCTGTACCAGTTCGTTATCTGGCAGGCTGCCGGCGCCCAGCTGTCTTGGCTTAAAAATCATATCGTATTCCTCCCTGTAATCATTAATAATAGAAGAAGAGAGGGGCAAATAGGTAAAAGAACAGTCTCGGACCAGATTAATGACCTGGCGTGTGCCTGGGAATGAAATCTGATATCGAGGACGAGTCTGGTTTTACTTTTGCCCCCCTCTTCCTGGTGCCACTTTCCGTTGCGGGGAATGGTGTCTTATGTAGATCATCAACTATTCAGAACGATGTATCTTCTGGCATGACCTGCGGTCATTATTCCAGCCGTCCAAAACAGGTGCAGATTTATTTCTTAGCAGTTCCGTAATTTGGCTTTACATCACGCTTTTTGATGGTGTAGAGGAAGAAACCGAGGAATATTGCTGCTATGATAAGCCTGCAGGATATGCAACGGCTGTGCCCATGTTCAGGCATTCCTTGGCAAAGAAGAAATATGTCATGGAAACGGCGCTCATGAATGTTGCAGGAACGGCGGTGATCCAGTAATTCTTCTTTTCATAGAACAGATACATGCTGGCTGCCCAGAGTACGATCATAGCCAGAGTCTGGTTCGTCCAGCTGAAATAACGCCATACGATGGAGTAGTCAAGCTGGCTGATTACAGCGCCTGCGCCAAGAAGCGGCACACAGAGGTAAAGACGTTTCTGGAAGCCTTTCTGCTCGATACCGAACCAGTCGGCAAGAACGAGACGTGCGCTTCGGAATGCTGTATCTCCGGATGTAATCGGACATGCGATAACACCCAGCATTGCAAGTGCAATACCGATACCGCCCATAGTCTTTGCACATACGTCGTAGATTGCAGCAGACTGTCCGTTGGCAAGTGCTTCCTGAAGTCCTGTATTCAGGCCGCCGGTAACAGCGTACAGGGAGCAGCCGGCAGCAGCCAGATCAGTGCGATAATGCCTTCGCATACCATTGCGCCGTAGAATACGAAATGACCCTGGCGTTCACTCTTCATGCAGCGTGCCATCAGCGGGCTCTGTGTTGCGTGGAATCCGGAGATTGCGCCGCAGGCTACGGTGATGAACATGGTGCTCCAGATCGGTGTTGCAGCCGGATGCATGTTGGTGAAGTTGGTCCAGATTTCAGGTATGACGTATTCTGATTTCGTGAAAATTCCTATACCTACGCCGACAGCCATGATGATCAGGCAGACGCCGAAGACAGGATAAATCTTACCAATAATCTTATCGATGGACACGAATGTAGCGATAAAATAGTAAATCAGGATAACTGCTACCCAGAATTTTGGATTGACAAGCAGTCCAGTTACACCGTTATTGCTGCACAGGGTAACGATCAGGCCTGCAGGTCCTACTGCGAAAACGGTTCCTACCATGACGAGCAGGACAACGCTGAATACACGCATAACATTTTTCATGAAGTGGCCCAGATAAATACCAGCTATTTCTGATATGGAAGCGCCGTCATTACGCGCACTCAGCATACCGGAAAAGTAATCATGTACGCCGCCTGCGAAAATCGTTCCGAAGGTGATCCAGAGGAATACGATCGGTCCCCACAGAGCGCCCTGAAGAGCACCGAAAATCGGTCCCAGACCGGCGATATTCAGAAGCTGAACGAGAAACAGCTTCCACTGAGGCATAACAACATAGTCGATCCCGTCGTTGATTCTGACAGCCGGAGTTTCCCTGTCATCCGGCGCAAAGGTGTTGTCTACCAGTTTACCATAGACGAAATACCCTCCGATTAAAAGAAACAGGCAAATAAAAAAGCTAATCATAAAATTCCCTCCTCTTCTTTTTTAAAGAAGTTTAATTACAAAGTACTCCCGCAACGAGCTGCTTTGTTTGTGTTAAAAATAACACTTGTTGAGGGAGAATACAAGAGAAAATTTTACTAAATTTTATCAAAATTTTAGATATATCATTAAAATTTAATAATTATTACCAAAAAAACGAGAAAGTTAAAAAAATACGGCGGACAAGTTCGTTAAAAACTGAACAAAATATGAGCTGGATTTTTTCCTGCTGTTTAGTATTGTAGAAATTACCGGTTTACGTTATAATTAGAAACTAGTGTAGTATGCCATAAATCCAGAGTGGCAGATGATAAAGAGACAATACCAGGAGGAAGAGACATGACAAGAAGGGAACTGCGTGAACATTGTTTTAAGATGCTGTTCTGTGCAGATTTTTATAGCAGGGAAGAAGCAGAGAGCCAGCTGACGGAATATTTTGAGGCTCCCCAGGAGGATGAGATCGGTCCAAAGGGAGAGATTGAAATCCTTCATCTCGTGGAATTGAAGGATGAAGACAGGGAGTATCTCACGAAGCGCGCAGAAGCCATTATGGATAGAATACCGGAAATCGACGGAAAGATTAATGATGCCGCCCAGGGATGGAGCACTAAACGTATGGGAAAGGCGGAGCTTACAATTCTGCGCCTGGCTGTGTATGAAATGAAATACGATGAAGATATACCGGAAAAGGTAGCCATTAACGAGGCGGTGGAGTTGGCAAAGAAATTTGGAGGCAAGGATTCTCCTTCCTTTATTAACGGAGTCCTGGCAAAGCTGGTGTAGTATGGCGAGCATATATTCAGTATCCCAGGTGAATGCGTACATCCGCAACTTGTTCGTACAAGATTTTGCACTGAACAGAATTTCCGTAAAAGGCGAAGTATCAAACTGCAAGTATCATACATCAGGTCATATTTATTTTACGCTGAAGGACGGCGGAGGAACTCTGGCCTGCGTGATGTTTGCGGGACAGAGAAAGGGACTGGCATTTCAGATGCGGGAAGGCCAGCAGGTAGTTGTCTCCGGTACGGTTGATGTATATGAAAGAGACGGAAGATATCAGCTTTATGCAAAAGAAATCACTCTGGACGGGACAGGGGACCTGTTCCGCAGATTCGAGAAGCTGAGGAATGAGCTGGAAGAGATGGGGATGTTTTCGGCTGAATACAAGCAGCCGATCCCAAAGTATGCGAAGACAGTCGGAATTGTGACGGCTGCTACAGGCGCAGCCATCCGGGATATCATGAATATTGCAAAGCGAAGAAATCCCTATGTCCAGCTGGTTTTATATCCGGCCCTTGTGCAGGGAGAAAGCGCAAAATACAGCATTGTGAAAGGAATTCAGGCACTTGATGCATTGAAACTGGACGTGCTGATCGTCGGCCGGGGAGGCGGTTCCATCGAGGACCTTTGGGCTTTCAACGAAGAGATCGTGGCAAAAGCCATTTTTAACTGCCAAACTCCTGTAATTTCCGCAGTAGGCCATGAAACGGACGTGACGATTGCCGATTACGTAGCAGATATGAGGGCTCCGACGCCTTCTGCCGCTGCGGAGCTGGCTGTTTTCGATTACTATGCGTTTGAAGGCGAACTGGAAATGTATCAGCGCCGTCTGATGAGAGGAATCGGCAGGGTGGCAGAAAGAAAAAAATTTCAGCTTCATCAGCTTGAACTGCGCATGCAGATGTACCATCCGGGGCGAAGGCTCAACGAAAAGCAGCAGAGACTGGCTGATCTCGAAGACAGGATGAGAGCGCTGATGGAACGGAAGGCCGAGCGGAGCAGACACAGACTGAGCCTGCTTTCAGAAAGGCTGGAAGGTCTGTCTCCTGTAAAAAGAATTGCAAAAGGATACGGATTTGTTACGGATCAGGACGGCCGCGCACTTGATTCGGTGGACAGGCTTAAAAAAGGCGATACGTTCCGTGTTCAGCTGGCGGACGGCAGGATTACAGGGCGGGCGGAAGAGATTGTGAGAGAGGATTTATAGCCATGGCGAGAAAAAAGGAAGAAATTAAGGCGCAGGAAGAAGAAAAGACAATCGAGCAGACTTTTGCGGAACTGGAGGAGCTCCTTGAGAAAATGGAGGAAGGCGACTGTTCCCTTGAGGAGTCTTTTAAATATTACGAGGCAGGGGTCAAAATGGTGAAATCCTGTCATGAGAAGATCGATCAGGTAGAAAAACAGATCATTTTACTGAGCGAGGAGGAGTTGGAATCATGAATACAAAGGAACAGCTGAAACGTTATACAGAAGAGACGGAGGCTGTGGTGGAGAAATATCTTCCTGGAGAAGAAGGCCATCAGAAGACGGTTCTGGAAGCCATGAACTACAGCGTCCGTGCGGGAGGAAAAAGGCTCCGCCCGCTGCTTATGAGGGAAACGTACCGCCTCTTCGGAGGAAATGGTAAGGAGATCGAGCCTTTTATGGCTGCGATCGAAATGATACACACCTCTTCTCTGATTCATGACGATCTTCCCTGTATGGACAACGATACACTGAGAAGAGGCGTCCCTACGACCTGGGTAAAATATGGATATGACATGGCGGTACTGGCCGGTGACGGCCTGATGATCTATGCGTTTGAGACGGCTGCAAAGGCTTTGGCCATGACTGAGGACAAGGCGGCAGTTGGAAGAAGCATGGGACTTCTGGCTGAAAAGACGGGAATCTTTGGTATGATCGGAGGACAGACCGTGGATGTGGAGCTTACGAATAAGCTATCCCGAGAGAGAAGCTGGACTTTATTTACCGCCTGAAGACGGGAGCGCTGCTGGAAGCATCCATGATGATCGGCGCCGTCCTGGCGGGAGGTTCCGACAAAGAGGTCGGGACAATCGAGACGGTAGCCTCCCTCGTCGGACTCGCATTTCAGATTCAGGATGATATTCTGGATGTGACCAGTGATGCCAAGACGCTGGGCAAGCCGGTATTAAGCGATGAGAAGAACAACAAGACCACATATGTCACATTGGAAGGGCTGGAGAAGGCAAAGCATGACGTTGCCGAAATTTCTGCCAAAGCAGTAGAAGAGCTCCATTCCCTTGGAAAGACCAACGAATTCCTGGAAGCACTAATCGAAATGCTGATTACGAGGGAAAAGTAAACAGAAATGTCTGCTGACGCAGACATCACCAGTCATGAAAGCCGATTGCTCCGCGCCTTGCGCTCCCGCAATCGCCGCCGGTATTCGTAATCCGGGCCATCGCCCTGCTTACTCATACCGGCTTGCCCGCCCGATATCCATAGGTCTGCGCATGCGAGCATGCTCCGTCCCTATGGCCGCCGTCCGGGACTTTCACAGTAAAATTTTGCATCAGTTTGATGCAGTTAGGAAGCGATGTAGCATGATACTGGAAAAACTGCAGAATCCGGACGATATCAGAAAATTAAGTCCGGAGGAGCTGGAGACCCTGGCTCAGGAGATAAGAGACTTCTTAATTGATAAAATAAGCAAAACCGGCGGCCATCTGGCTTCCAATCTGGGAGTTGTGGAACTGACGATCGCCATGTTCCTGAGTTTTCATCTGCCAAGGATAAGATTATCTGGGATGTGGGCCATCAGGCGTATACTCATAAGATCCTGAGCGGAAGAAAAGAGCTGTTTGATGAACTGCGCCAGTACGGCGGAATCTCCGGTTTTCCAAAGAGGAAGGAAAGCCCATACGATGCGTTTGATACGGGACACAGTTCCACATCCATCTCAGCAGGTCTGGGCATGGCCCAGGGGCGAGACATTCTGGGAGAGGACCAGTTTATTATCTCCGTGATCGGAGACGGCGCCCTGACCGGAGGGATGGCATACGAAGCCCTGAATAATGCGGCCAGGATGAAGAAAAATTTTATTATTGTGCTGAATGACAACAACATGTCCATTTCGAAAAACGTAGGAGGAATGTCCAGATATCTCAATGGAATCCGTACGGATACAGGATACAATGACTTAAAACGCTGCGTCAACGACGCTCTGGAGAAGCTGCCCGTCCTGGGACGCCCTCTGATTGACAAGATAAGCAGGACGAAAAATGGGATCAAGCAGCTGATTATTCCAGGCATGCTGTTTGAAAACATGGGAATCACGTATCTGGGGCCGGTGGACGGCCATGATATCCGGGCACTCTGCAAGGTCTTCAAAGAGGCAAAAAAGGTGAACCATGCCGTAATTATCCATGTGAGGACAAAAAAAGGCAAGGGATATGCGCCGGCGGAAAGCAATCCTTCCAGATTTCATGGAATTTCGCCCTTTGATGTCACTACGGGCAAATCCAAAACAGAGAAGATATATCCCGACTATACGGACGTCTTCTCAAAAAAAATCTGTCAGCTGGCGGAAGAAAATAAGCGGATTGTGGCCGTTACGGCTGCTATGCCGGACGGCACAGGGCTGAAACGGTTTGCAAAAAAATTTCCGGACCGTTTCTTCGATGTGGGAATTGCAGAGGAACATGCGATTACCAGCGCTGCCGGAATGGCTGCCGCCGGTCTGAAGCCGGTGGTTGCGATTTACTCTTCCTTCCTGCAGAGAGGATATGACCAGTTGATCCATGACGTGTGTATTCAGAATCTGCCGGTGTTGTTCTGCGTGGACAGGGCAGGTCTGGTAGGGAGCGACGGGGAGACCCATCAGGGGATTTTCGATTACTCGATCCTTACATCGATCCCCAACATGAGCGTATGCGCACCAAAAAACCTGTGGGAACTCCGTGAAATGCTGGAATTTGCCGTAAATTACGACGGTCCTTTTGCAATCCGCTATCCGAGAGGAGAGGCGTACCGAGGGCTGAAAGAATTTGACGCTCCTGTGGAATATGGAAAGGGAGAGATGATTTATGAAGAATCGGAATACGCTCTTCTGGCCGTAGGAAGCATGGCGAGCACGGCAGAGCATATCCGGGAGAAATGGAAGGCAGACGGCCATCCGTGCAGCCTGGCAAACGGCCGGTTTGTCAAACCGATCGATACGGAACTGATTGACCGTCTGGCAAAGAACCATGGGAAGCTGATTACTCTGGAGGAGAATGTCCTTCAGGGCGGCTATGGACTACAGGTTACAGCTTATATCCACAAAAAATATCCGGATATGAAAGTGTTGAATATCGCCCTTCCGGATGCTTATGTGGAGCATGGAAACGTGTCAAAGCTCAGAGAGGCTCTTGGAATTGACAGCGATTCCATTGTGAAAAAGATGAAACACATTTTTCTGAATGAAGTGTAGAATATAAGAGGAAAAGTTAATGAAAGAACGTCTAGATGTACTTTTGGTAAAACGGAATCTGGCGGAATCCAGAGAAAAGGCGAAGGCAGTTATCATGTCCGGTATCGTATATGTGGATGGACAAAAGGAGGACAAAGCCGGAACGTCGTTTGAGGATTCTGTGCAGATTGAAGTACGCGGCCATACGCTCCCTTATGTGAGCCGCGGAGGTCTGAAACTGGAAAAGGCAGTCAACCATTTCGGGGTCAGGCTGGAAGGAAAAATCTGCATGGATGTAGCGCGTCTACAGGCGGATTTACCGACTGCATGCTTCAAAATGGAGCGGTAAAGGTGTACTCTGTAGATGTAGGCCACGGTCAGCTGGACTGGAAGCTGAGAAATGACGAGCGGGTAGTGTGCATGGAAAAGACCAACATCCGCTATGTAACGCCTGCCGATATTGATGACGCACTCGATTTTGCTTCTATCGACGTATCTTTCATATCACTGACTAAGGTTCTGGGACCGGTAAAGGCGCTTTTAAAAGAGGATGGGCAGATCGTGTGCTTGATTAAGCCCCAGTTTGAAGCCGGCCGGGAAAAGGTTGGAAAAAAGGGTGTCGTAAGGGATAAGGCGGTTCACCTGGAAGTCATTGAAATGGTTATCCGGTTTGCGGTGAGCATTGGCTTTGAAATTCTGAATCTGGAATTTTCACCGATCAAGGGGCCGGAGGGAAACATTGAATATCTGCTGTATCTGCAGAACCATAAAGAGGGAAATTATCCGGAATTTCCGGTAAATGCAAGAGAAACGGTGGAAGAGGCGCACAGGAGTCTGTAAAGAGAGGTCCGGAATGAAATATTTTTACGTAATCGTGAACCAGGACAAGCCATATGCGAGAGAGACGGCAAGGCATGTGCAGGAGCACCTGGAAGTCCGGGGAGCATCCTGCGTTGTAAAAATGGAAAAAAGGCGCAAGGCATCCGGCAGATATACAGAAGTCTCGGACGTACCGCTGGAGGTGGAATGTGTCATTACCATCGGCGGTGACGGAACTCTGATTCAGGCAGCAAGAGATCTGGCCGCCCTTGAGATACCATTTATTGGGATAAACAGAGGACATCTGGGTTATCTGACCCAGGTGAGTAGAGAAGAGGATATCGGGAATATGCTGGATGCCCTTCTGTCAGATAACTATCAGATTGAAGAGCGTATGATGCTGGAGGGACAGATTATTCAGGGGGAAGAGATCCAGTTTGAAGATATCGCACTGAATGAAATTCTCCTGACTAGGACAGGGACGCCCCGGGTGCTGCATTTCCGTATTTCCGTAAACGGTGAATTTCTTAATGAATACACGGCTGACGGGATTATCATTGCCACGCCTACCGGTTCTACGGCGTATAATCTTTCGGCCGGAGGACCGATTGTGGTGCCTCATTCGCAAATGATGGTCATGACGCCGATCTGTTCTCATGCGCTGAATACGCGGAGTATCGTTTTCCCGGCACAGGCGCAGCTTCAGATCGATATTATGGGAACAGAACAGTGCGTCGCCTTTGACGGAGACATGGTAAGGCAGCTGGAAGACGGCAACAGGATAATAATTGAAAAGGCAGACTGTGTCACAAGGCTGATTAAGCTGGACCGGGTTTCCTTTTTAGAAAATATAAGAAATAAAATGACCGGTATTTAGAGGAGGAGAAGAATGAAACTGGAGCGGCACAGCAAAATTGTGGAATTGATCGGAAAATACGAGGTAGGCACACAGGAAGAGCTGGCAGAGTATCTGAACAAGGAAGGTTATAATGTGACCCAGGCAACTGTTTCCAGGGATATCAGGGAGCTGCGCCTGAGCAAGGTGCCGACGGAGAATGGAAAACAGAGGTATGTTGTTCTCCAGAGCCAGGAGAATTTTAACGACAAGTATATCAGAATTTTAAAGGATGGATTTATGAGTATGGATATGGCTCAGAACATTCTTGTAATTAAGACGGTATCAGGTATGGCCATGGCGGTTGCCGCTGCTTTGGACGAACTCCATCTCCATGAGATTGTGGGCTGTGTGGCCGGAGATAATACGATTATGTGTGCAGTTAGGAGTGTTGATGATACGATTATTGTTATGGATAAACTGAAAAAACTGATTGTAGGTTAAAGGGGTGAAAGTATGCTGCTGGAACTTCATGTAAGGAATCTGGCTTTGATCGAAAAGGCCGATGTGGAATTTGAAGACGGCCTGAATATACTTACGGGTGAAACAGGCGCCGGAAAGTCAATTATTCTGGGCTCTGTAAACCTGGCCCTGGGGGCAAAAGCATCAAGAGATATTATCCGCAAAGGGGAGGATTATGCCTATGTGGAGCTTATTTTTTCTGTAACAGAGCCGGAAAAGCGCAAGGCTCTGGAGAAAAAGGAAATCCATCTGCCTGAGGATGGAATATTGATCATTTCAAGAAAAATCATGCAGTCCCGCAGTATGAGCAAAATCAATGACGAGACGGTGACGTCAGGAAGGCTGAAGGAAATCACGAGTCTTCTTCTGGATATTCACGGACAGCATGAGCATCAGTCCCTTCTTTATAAATCAAAGCATCTGGAAATTCTGGACGATTATCTGAAAAACAGGACCCAGCCGTTAAAATTAAAAATAAGAGAAGCTTACAGGGAGTTTTCCGCTCTGAAGAAAAAAATTTCCTCCTATTCGACAGATGAGGAAACGAGACTCAGAGAGGCGGATTTTCTGCGCTTTGAAATTGATGAAATTGAAAATGCCGCCCTGAAAGAGGGAGAAGAAGAAGCATTAACGAAGGAATACCGCCGCTTCATGAACGGCAGAAAGATCATAGAAGCGCTTTCGGAAGCTTATGAAGCTGTCAGCCGGGCTGACATCAGCTCCGCGTTAAAAGGCATAGGAGAAGCAGCTGAATATGAAGAAGATTTAAAAAACATTAGAGATCAGCTGTTTGATGCGGAATCTATTTTAAATGATGTAACCCATGGAATATCCTCCTATATGGAAGACTTGACCTTTGATGAAGAAGAATTCGCCAAGACGGAAGAACGGCTGGATTTGATTCACAACATTCAGGCCAAGTACGGCAACAGCGTGACAGAGATTACAGAAAGTCTGGATAGGAAGCGGACGCGGCTGGAAGAACTGGAGAATTTTGACATTTTAAAGAAAAAAACGGAAAAAGAATTATCAGATACGGAGAATGAATTAGAGAATTTATGCGGACAATTATCTGTAATCCGTAAGAAAGCTTCGGAAGGGCTGACTGAAAAAGTAAAAAAAGGCCTGGATGACCTGAATTTTATCGGCGTCGAGTTCGCAGTTGCATTTACACATCTGGACCACTATACGGCCGATGGCTTCGACGAGGTGGAATTTATGATATCGACTAATCCAGGAGAACCGATCCGGCCGCTTGGCACGGTTGCTTCCGGCGGCGAGCTGTCCAGAATTATGCTTGCGATGAAAACGGTGCTGGCGGATTCCGACGATATTCCAACGCTGATTTTCGATGAAATAGACAGCGGTATCAGCGGACGCACGGCGCAGAAGGTTTCAGAAAAGCTTCATTATATTGCAAAAACGCATCAGGTATTGTGCATCACGCATCTGCCGCAGATTGCCGCCATGGCGGACAGCCATTTCGAAATTGCAAAAGAGGCAAAAGATGGACGGACTGCTACGGAAATCAGAAAACTTTCGGAAGAAGATATGGTCAGGGAGCTGGCCAGGCTTCTGGGAGGCGCCGAAATAACGGAGGCTGTTCTGAAAAATGCCCGTGAAATGAAAAAAATGGCTACAGAAGGAAAGTAATCAGCTAAAAAATAACAGATTGATTTTTTTCAAATATCACATACTAGAAGAGGAGCATAAAAGTGCTCCTTTTCCTTTACGAAAAAATGGCGAAAAATGCTGGAATTCAGGTGAAGAGGAGGTATGTGATGTGACGGGAAGAGAAAAATTTCATAAAAGGATAGTCATTCTATTTTGGGCAAGCCTTATATTTTGTATCGGGTTTACATGGTATTATGCGGGGAGAATGGTGCCGGACAGGCTGAGTATTGTAGAGAATGAAGAAGAAATCTTTCATTTTCCAGCCTTATTTGATACGACAATCCACAGCGAAAGCGAAGAAGTGGTTCTGGGAAATGGTTCCAATATACCGGCAAATGAAATTCATATTACATCAGGGGATTCATTTTCCATTTGCGGGAAGAATCAGGGTAGCTATAAACTGGGAATGAAACTGTTCGGCCTGATTAAATTCAAGGATATTCAGGTGGATGTGGTGGATGAGCGGTATGCCGTTCCCTGCGGCCTTCCCGTAGGAATCTATCTGAAATCCAAGGGTGTGATGGTGATCGGTACCGGGGAGGTGATAAAAAAAGGCGGGGAAGCAGCGGAACCGGCCGCCGGAATCCTTCGCTCCGGCGATTATATTGAAGCGTTTAACGGACAGCCGCTGGATAACAAGGAAGCTTTGATCCAGCAGGTCAACCAGAATAAGGAACAGGACGCGGTTCTGACGGTACGGCGGGAAGGGGAAGAAATCGATGTAAAAGTCAATCCTGTCTGTACGGAAGAAGGAGATTATAAGCTGGGAGCCTGGGTAAGGGACGATACCCAGGGAATCGGCACGATGACATATGTGGACTTAAACGGCCACTTCGGGGCGCTGGGCCATGGGATCAGCGACAGCGATACGGGAAATGTTGTAGAGATCGCTAAGGGGAACCTGTATGATACGGAAATACTGGGAATCAACAAGGGAAGCGTGGGAAATCCGGGAGTGATGTCAGGCGTTATCTATTATGGACCGGGATCACTACTGGGGGATATCGAATCCAACACGGATGAAGGGATTTTTGGCACGGTGAATCAGCGGTTTACAAAAGGTCTGACAGGAGAGGCGATCGAAATCGGCTACCGCCAGGACGTCCACAAAGGGAAAGCAGTGATCCGCAGCAGCGTATCAGGAGAGCTGAAAGACTATGAGATCGAGATACAGAAAGTGGATTACAGCAGTACACATAAAAGCAAGGGAATGGTAATCAAAGTGACCGATCAGTCGCTGATCGATCTGACCGGCGGAATCGTCCAGGGAATGTCAGGATCGCCAATCATCCAGGATGGGAAGCTGGTTGGGGCGGTGACCCATGTGTTCATACAGGACTCAACCAAAGGCTACGGGATATTTATTGAAAACATGCTGGAGCATTGAGGATGGGCAGGACATAGTGAAAAGGAGGTGATGCAAGCTTGCTTGCGTGAACCTCCTTTTTGTGAGTGGCCTATGCGGCGACAAGGTGAATTGGCCGAAGGCCAAGAGAAGGCCCCCTGGGGGGGAAGCCGCGCAACCGATGGTGTCCGAAGGGTGCCGGCGGTTGCGCCCGGACGGACTAGCGGGATGCGACAAGAAAATTCGCAATCTTGAAAAGAACCAATATCGTTGGTTGATTTTATTCGTAGTTTGGAGTATAATACCTTTGACATATTGTGCACGAAGAACGGCGAAAAAGCCGCAATGAGGTGGATTATGGAATACTTATCTATCAAGCAAACATCCGAAAAATGGGAAATCTCTGTGCGGAGAATTCAAACCTTGTGTACGACGGGCAGAATCCCCGGAGCACAGAAGATAGGCTATTCTTGGATTATTCCAGCTGATGCAGAAAAACCAGCTGACGCAAGAGTAAAGAGTGGCAAATATCGTAAATCAGATGTCTGATTGTATTTGATTCATATTTGCTGAGAGAACAAAAGACAAGGAGACAGCGTTATGGTTGATTTTGCTCCCGGAATGAGAACCATCATTCGTGACGAAGAATGGATGGTCAAAAAAATTGAAACAAATAGTCTTGGCAACAAGGCTTTATACTGCATTGGCATTTCTCCGCTTGTGAAGGATAAAGAAGCGATCTTTCTGACAGATTTGGAGCAAATTCAAATCGTGAACCCTGCCGAAGTTAAGCTAATTCCGGACAATTCGCCGTTTTATAAAAGAACTCTGCTGTATTTGGAGAGTCAATGGCGTCAGAAGATACCGACAGATGCTAATTTACATATCGGTCATCAGGCCGCAATGGACTTGATGCCTTACCAGCTTGACCCGGCAAAACTTTCTTTGCAGCGTCCTCGCCAGCGCATTTTGGTTGCCGATACCGTTGGTCTTGGTAAAACTTTGGAAGCGGGCATCTTGATGTCCGAGCTGATTGCCCGTGGAAAAGGGAAACGAATTCTTGTTGTTACCGTAAAAAGTATGATGACGCAGTTCCAAAAAGAAATGTGGAACCGTTTCACCATTCCTTTAGTGCGTCTTGATTCAAACAGAATCCAAAAGATTCGTGCCAGTCTGCCGACCAATTACAATCCGTTTTTTTATTATGATAAAACCATTGTTTCGATTGATACATTGAAGCGAGATGTTGAATATCGCACCCACCTGGAAAATGCCTATTGGGATATTATCGTCATTGATGAAGCACAGAATGTTGCCGAGCGTGGCGACCGTCAGGCGCAGCGTTCCCGTTTGGCAAAGCTGTTGGCTGACCGAAGCGACACGATGATTATGCTTTCGGCTACACCGCACGATGGACGGGCTAAGAGCTTCGCTTCTTTGATGAATATGCTTGACCCAACTGCGATTGCTGATCCGGAAAATTACACACCGGAACATATTAAGGGACTTTGTATCCGTCGTTTCAAGAAAGATGTAAAAGACCAGGTAAGCGGTTCGTTCTTGGAAAGAAAGATTACCCTGGAGCGCTGCAACGCTTCAGCACAAGAAGAATATGTGTTTGATATATTTGCGGAAATGCAGCTTGAAATGGATTTAGGTAAGACCAGGGGAACCGGTCAGTTGTTCAAGACCAGTTTGGAGAAATCTCTATTTTCCAGCCCAGCTGCCTGCATCAAGAGCATTGATGCCAGATTGAAAAAACTCTATAAAAAATATAATGTAGACGATATCAAAGACATTCGTCTGTTGGAAGAACTGAAAGCTGCACTTGAAAAAATCACACCGGAGAGCTTTACCCGTTATCAGAAGTTGCTGACACTTCTCCGCAGCAAAGATTACGCCTGGAACCCGAATGACACCGGAGACCGTGTTGTCATTTTCACAGAGCGTATTGAAACCATGAAGTATCTGGCCGAAAAACTTCGTGCGGATCTTGGTGTGAAAGCAAATGCTATTCAGGAAATTTCCGGCAGCATGAGTGATGCCGAACAGCAGAAGATTGTCGAAGATTTTGGTCGTACCGAGTTACCAGTTCGTGTGCTGGTTGCATCTGATGTCGCCTCCGAAGGCTTGAATCTTCATTACCTCAGCCATCGACTGATTCACTTCGATATTCCTTGGTCCCTGATGGTATTCCAGCAGAGAAATGGTCGTATCGACCGTTATGGTCAGCAGAAGCGTCCTGATATCCGCTATATGCTGATTGAGAGCGACAACAAGAAAATCAAGGGTGATATGCGTATCATTGAAATCTTGATTACCAAAGAAGAACAAGCACTCAAAAACATTGGCGACCCATCTTTGCTCCTTGGTAAATTCACGGTAGAGGACGAAGAGCTTGTTGTTTCCGAGGCTATCGAGGGCGGTTCTGACGAAGCTGCATTTGAAAAGACTTTGAATGCCAGCGAAGCTGACTTTGATCCGTTTGAAACATTGATGTCTGCGGCAAGTGAAGCAGAAAATGCCGAAACAAAAGAATCCACAATTGTGGAAGATGACACTCTGTTCACTGATGTGGACTATCTCTACCAGGCGCTTGACTTTTTGAACCAGACTGAGAGCCATCCGGTTGAAAAGCTCCAGACTGTTTCTGGTTTGGATATTAAACTGACTCCGGATATGCTTCGCCGTCTGAAAGCTCTTGTACCGGAAGAAGCATTGCCGCATGGGGATACGCTTCGTGTATCCAATGATAAAGCTTTCTGCATGGAGCAGATGCGTAACAGTATGCAGAAGAACATGGATGAATCTGCATGGCCTTCCACGCAATACCTTTGGAAACTGCACCCGGTTCTTTCCTGGGTAAATGACAAAGCCGGTTTGCTGTTTGGTCGTGGTGAAGCGCCTGTGATTGGATTACCCGATAAACTTGCTGCGGGCGAAAGCATTTATATCGTCTCCGGCAGTATGCCGAATCTGAAATCGACCCCTCTGGTTGATGAATGGTTTGGTTTGTTTTACCAGAATGGCAAATTTGTAAAAGTGCTGACAATGAACGAGGTCGTTCAAAAAGCTGGACTTAGTAACGAGAAGATTCCGAACACCAACTGCATCGGTGAAGCAGAAATTGCGAATGCAAGTGGCCTTCTGGCGGATGTGGTTGCCCATGCCAAGCAGCACTTGGACGAGCATTATGAAAAATATCAGGTTGAGATGACCCCTATGTTAGATGAAGAAGTGGATAAGCTGATTTCCCTGCAAGAGAAGCACCATGAGTATTATCAGCTGACACTGTTTGAACAGGAGCGCAAACTGCAAGAGCAGGAGCGCCGTGTGGATGAACTGTTCGACCAGTTTATGAATTGGGTAAAAGAGACTTTGACAATACAGAACAATCCATACATTCGGATCGTGTCTGTTCTGATGGGGGTATCGCAATGAGCATTGATTTAACAGGTATCACCAATAAAAACGAATACTACACCAACCATTATTTTGCAACGGTGTTTGAAGAAAACGCAAGTTCCACCATCAGCAGTTGGAACGCTGCGGCCAAAGAGGCGGTAGAATTCCACACGCCATGGTCGTTGCTGCGACAAAACGCCAGACAGTATTATGCTGCACATGATCGTTTTGTTCGTTCCTCTATGAACTTGCACGCATTAAGCAATATCCGCACCTTGGCGGATAGCTACCTGGCTACCTTGGGTTACCCTGAAGCAAAACCGGAAGTAATAACAGTGAACGATACCCTGACGGTACCGGTCTATCTGGAAATGACTAAGAGCAATGGCGCACCGTTACTTTGGGTTATTCTGTCAGCTTCAAAAGAAACCGATACCGGCATTATGGAAAGCTATGCTTTTAACTCGGCTGATGTTGAGGAAGATGCGAACGGAGCACTGTATAAAGGCATTTTGAATGAAATGCCGAACGAGGACTTGGCGACGAAGATTCTGTTTGGTTCTGCAGAACCTCCTCGCTTTTTGGTATTTATCAGCATGAACCAGATTGCGCTGATTGACCGTAACAAGTGGAACGAAAAGCGTTACTTGCAATTTGAACTGGAAGAAATCTTCTCCCGCTTGGAAAACACCACCTTGCAGGCGATGGCAGTTTTGCTTCACAAAGATTCTCTTTGCCCGGACGATGGCAAAATCTTATTGGACGAGTTGGACGAGCAAAGCCATAAAAACGCTTCCGGTGTTTCTCAAAATTTGAAATATGCACTGAGAGAGAGCATTGAACTGCTCGGCAATGAAGTGCTTTACGATATGGCGCACCGCCTTGGACGTGACCTGGAAGTTGACCCGGTGGATGCCGGCAAGCTGACCTTGGAATGCCTGCGGTATATGTACCGTATGCTGTTTGTGCTGTTTATTGAATCCCGCCCTGAACTTGGATATGCACCGATCAAAGCGCAGACCTATTACTCCGGTTACTCCCTGGAAAGCCTGCGTGACATTGCAGACAATATCCGGGAGGATGTTGCAGAGGTAGGAAACGGTTACTATCTGCACGATACACTGGCAAAGCTCTATGAGCTGATTTATGACGGCTACCCGAAAACAGAGGAAGAACTGCGGCGGGCTGCCGGTTCCGACAGCCTGCATGATATGTTCCTGATTGCACCGTTGAAGGCACATATCTTTGACCCCGAATATACCGAGATGATTACTGCGGCAAGGCTGCGCAACAGCTGTATGCTGCGAATCATTGATTTGATGAGCTTAACAAAGTCCACCGGCAAAAAGAATGACCGCCGTGGGCGTATTTCCTATGCCAATTTGGGCATCAACCAGATGGGCGCTGTATATGAAGCCCTGCTTTCCTATCGTGGCTTTATTGCCGAGCACGACTTGTATGAAGTAAAGCGTGCAGGCGACAACTTTAACGAGCTGGATGTTGGCTACTTTGTTACGGAAGCCGAGCTTGATCAGTACACCGAGGACGAGCGTGTGCGCTATGAAACCGGTGAGAAAAAAGGCAAGCTGCGAATGTATGAAAAAGGTACTTTTATCTATCGCCTTGCCGGTCGTGAGCGTGAGAAGTCCGCTTCTTATTATACACCGGAAGTTCTGACAAAGTGCCTGGTTAAGTATGCCCTGAAAGAATTGCTGGAGGGAAAAACAGCCGATGATATTCTAAAACTGACTATTTGTGAACCTGCTATGGGTAGCGCAGCTTTCTTGAATGAAGCGATCAACCAGCTTGCCGAAGCATATATTTCCCGCAAGGAAAAAGAAACCGGCGACATCATCAGCTATGAAAAACGCTTCAATGAGCTGCAAAAGGTCAAGATGTATATTGCTGACCGAAATGTGTACGGTATTGACTTGAATCCGGTTGCTGTGGAACTTGCAGAGGTATCGCTGTGGCTGAATACCATTTATGAGGGTGGCTTTGTGCCTTGGTTTGGAACACAGCTTGTAAATGGTAACTCTCTGATTGGCGCAAGGCGGCAGTGCTATCGGGTGGCGGATGTACAGGCAACGAGCAAAGGGTTGCGGTGGTATGAAAAAGAACCAGAGCGAGCACCTCTTAATGCAAAGAAGATGCTGCCCAAGCGAATTTTCCATTTTCTGCTTGGTGATCCAGGAATGTGCAGTTACACTGACAAGGTGATTAAATCGCTGGAACCGGAAAACATCAAAAAAATGGCGGACTGGAACAAACGGTTTATAGCACCTTATTCCAAGGATGATACCGAAACACTGCTAGCCCTATCAAAAACTATCAATGCGTTGTGGAAAGCACAAATCAGGAATCGAAAGATGCTGGAAGACAATACACACAGCACCTTATCAGTGTATGGACATCAGGATTCCAGTAAGGATTCCATGACCAGCATCCGTGAAAAAGACAAATTTTTGCATATTATTTATAAATCCGAACACGCACAGAATGCCGGCCCTTATGCCCGTTTGAAGTTTGCTATGGATTATTGGTGCTCTTTGTGGTTTTGGCCGATTGAACAGGCGGATATGCTGCCTTCGAGAAGCGAATTTCTGAATGATATGAACCTAATCTTGGTCGGTGTAATACAGACACAGCGCCCAAATGATTACCATCAGGTGAAGCTCTTTGATGAAGGCTCTGATGATGAGGAAGAGAATATCTGGGAAAATACTGAAGTAAACCTTGACCAACTATGTCAGTTGTTTCCACGACTGGCGTTGGTGCGTGGGATTACCGAGCAGAACAAGTTCATGCACTGGGAACTAGAATTTGCGGATTTGTTTGAAAAGTGTGGAGGGTTTGATTTGGTTATAGGAAACCCGCCGTGGATAAAAATACAATGGAATGAACAAAGTGTGTTGGCAGATAAAAATCCGATGTTTGCAGTAAAAAAACTGAATGCAAGTCAAACCGCCCAGAACAGAGAAGCTGCAATGGAGAATCGAAGCACTTATGATCTATATTTTGCAGAATATGAATCTTTGGCAGGAGAACTGTCGTTTTTAGATGCGATACAAAACTACGCGGATTTGAAAGGCCAGCAAACTAATTTGTTTAAGTGCTTTTTGCCGCAGGCATGGAACTTCAATAATAAATGCGGTGTTAGCGCGTTCGTTCATCCAGAGGGTGTCTATGACGACCCGAAGGGTGGTGTACTTCGGGAAAAATTATACACAAGACTTCGCAAACATTTTATGTTTGCGAATGAGCGAAAATTATTTCTCGAAGTGGACCACCATACACAATTCAGTTTGAATGTGTATGGTAGTCCACAGATGGTTTCTTTCGACACCATCTGTAATTTGTATGATGTTTCCAGTATCGTACAATGTTACGAAGGTGACATTTTTGCGCCCATTCCGGGTATTAAAGATGATAATGGAGAATGGAATGTTCAGGGGCATCCCAAGCGAATAATCCATGTTACAAAGAAAGAATTACAAGCATTTGCTACTGTGTTTGAAGGTAATACAGAATGGCGTCAAACAAAGCTACCTTCTTTACATGAATCCACACAAATGGAAGTTTTAGAAAAGTTTGCAGAACAGACAGAAACAGTTGGCACATCAGGACTTGCGATTCAAACAACAAAAATGTGGGATGAAACTAATTCGCAAAAAAATGGAGTGCTTACACAAAACATTTGCTTTCCAGAATCAAACAATGACACGATTTTTGTTGGTGCATATTGTAGCCTTGGAAATCCTTACTTTCAAACAGTTCGCCGAAAATATATAAGTAATAGCGATTATGATACAATAGATTTGACGCAATTGAACGAATACTACTATCCAAGAACAAAATACACCATAGCTTGCGACAAGGAAAGTTTTATCTCTAAAATTCCAGGGACACCGTGGGGAGATAAGTTTAACGCCAATTATACTCTTGTGAATCGGGAGTTTGTTGGCACAATGTCTGAACGAACATTAACTGCGTGCTTGTTACCGCCTAAATCAACATTTATTTGCACATTGTTTGGTGTAGCACTTCAGGATGTTCGGATACTATCTTGTTTATGTGCATGTGAGAATAGTTTACCGTATGACTTTCTTGTGAAAATTATTGGTAAGAATCATGTTGGATATGGAACAATTAAATTGTTCCCATTGTTTGATTTAAAAAAAGCATACCCTATTACATTAAGAGGATTATTGCTGAATGCATTAACCGCTCAATATGCTGAGCTGTGGAGAGAGTGTTGGCAGTCAAACGCAATAAACGAAGCGTGGGCTAAGAATGAGCCTCGACTTCGACCAGAAAAATTCTCATCCTTAACTTCAAAATGGAATTGGAATATACCTATACGTACAGACTATGAGCGTCGTCAAGCGCTTATCGAAATTGATGTTTTAACTGCAATGGCATTGGGTATGACACTGGAGCAGCTCAAAACCATCTATCGTATTCAGTTTCCAGTGCTTCAAAGTTATGAAGCAGGCACGTGGTACGATGCCAACGGACGTATTGTATTCACGAACAATCGCAGTCTGACAGGTGTTGGTTTTGACCGAATAACGTGGGAAAACGAAGTCAAGGATGCCCCGGCAGGTAGAAAGTTTTACCGTACCATCACGGATGACACCATGCCCGGTGGCCCGGTAGAGCGCACCATTGAATATATTGCACCATTTGACCGCTGTGATCGTGAGCAGGACTACGAAACCGCCTGGAAATTTTTTGAAGAAAAATACGGGAAGTAAGGAGAAGGACAGATTTGAATCATATAAAAACATTAGACATTATGGGATTTAAGAAATTTGTCAGTCTTCATGTGGACTTCAATGAACACATGAATATCTTAGTTGGAGAGAATGAAGCTGGGAAAAGCACAATTTTGGATGCTATTAAGACCGTCTTAAACCAGCAATATCGCAATGTTGACAAGTCGGTTCTTAGAGACTTATTCAATATGCAGATGGTAAATGAATATTTGATGAACCCAAACGTTGATACTTTACCTCGTATTCAAATTGAAATAGAGCTAATGCTAGATCCAAGCAAAAAAGGTGCTGATTACTTTTACGGTGAGGTATATGGTTCAAAAAAAAAACAAGGTGAAAAATACGGGATTCGTTTTGAATGCAAATTTGATGAGGAAATTGGATCCGGATTAGAAGAATCTATTACAGATGGTAAGATTCCTTATGAGTATTATTCACTGACATGGACAACTTTTGCAAATCGCCCTTATCAAATGGTAAAACGTCCACTAAAATTCATTTCCGTAAACACGACTAGTAGTGCAGTTGCGCCTTCCTTCAACTATTATAATCGTACGCTCTTTGACAGCAAATACGATGAGCAGACACGGATGAAGGCAAAGAATAAGTTTCGAGATAAGCTTGAAGAAGCTTTTGATTTGGTAGAGCTACCACAAATTAGTGACACCCGGAAATTTGGAGTAGATAGCAAGAAAGTGATACTCGAAACGGTTATATCCGTATATGAAAATTCGATTGCTCTTGAAAACCGAGGCAGTGGTATGGAAAGTCTCATAAAAACACAGATTGCGTTGGATAGGGCAAATGGTCTTGATGTTATACTGATGGAAGAACCTGAAAACCATCTTGGTTTTACGACCCTACGCAAGATGCTACAGGAAATATCAGACAGGCAAGACGAATCTCAGATAATTGTGGCAACTCATAACAATATGATTGCCAGCAGACTGAACTTAAACAATGTTTTATGGATTACAGAAGACGGTGTGCAATCTTTATCTGGTGTGGACAAGGCTGTTGCAGAGTTCTTTGTTAGAGCAGACGATAATGCTTTTTTGCAATTACTGCTTTCAAAAAAAGTTTTTCTTGTTGAAGGAGCTACTGAATTTTTGCTACTCCCTTATTTTTATATGCAGCTCATAGGACATCCCATCGAAGAAGATGGAATATCTGTGATTTCGTGTAACGGAATTTCCTACGAAAAATATTTAGCAATTGCCAAAGGCACAGGCAAACGTATTGCTGTAATAACTGATAATGATAAAAAGACTGGCAACATTACAAAAGCAGACGAGTTCAATAGGAATAATGAATTACAGCATATCTTTATGGGGGCAACAATCGAGGATTGGACTTGGGAAATCTGTGTTTACAATATAAATAAAGCGGCACTCGACAAAATGATTACTGTTCAGGCAGGAGCAGATTATCTTTTTCACGGAAATGACTATGGAAAAGTGGCTGGAAAAATGTTAAATAATAAGGTGGATGTTGCATATCAGATGCTTATGTCTGGAAAAGTTTTTGAAGTTCCACAATACATTAAGGATGCAGTCAAATGGATAAACGAGTAATATTGGCTGTTGCGGATTCAGGAAAAACATATCATATCTGCCATATGATTAATCCCTCGAAAAGAAACCTGCTGCTCGCATTTACGAATGAAAACATCCACAATATCCGAAATGAACTGTGCGACGCTTTTGGTTCTGTGCCAGAACTGACAACTATTATGACGTTCGATTCTTTTATGTATCGACATTTGATAAATCCATACGAACCAAGTATCGCTGAGCATTTTAAGTGTTCTTCTTTTGCAAGTAATGGCATTTGTATCATTGACCCTCCACCTAAGCAAATATCGATCTCAGGAGGGGGGATGATCGCAAACAGAAGATATACTCCGAAGGATAAACTTGAGCACTACATAACCAAGAGTAAACAGTATTATTGTGCTACCTTATCTGAACTTGCAATGCAGGTGAAGAAAGGTAGGGAATCTCTTGTGAAAAGAGGTGCAGCAAGATTGAACTTGTTCTACGACCAAATCTTTATTGATGAGTTTCAAGACTTTCGTGAACATGATTTTGATTTGATAATTGAACTGTCCAAGCATTTAAACAGTGTCTTACTTGTTGGAGATTATTATCAGCATTCTGTATCTGGAACAAATAATTCCGGCAAACCATTTAAAATCAAAAAGGTTGAAGTTTGTTACAGCGATTTTGTTGCCACCTTAAAAAAATCTGGGTTTGAAGTTGATGAAGAAACATTAAGAAAATCAAGACGATGCGCTACTTCGGTATGCAATTATGTGAAAGAAAAGCTGGGCATACAGATAAAATCCGCTAATAACAATCAAGGTGAAGTTCTTTGGTGTGATGATTCAGCTGAAGCTATACTTGATAATCCTGATATTCTGAAACTCGTCATTCAGAAAGCAGCAGATTATAAGTTTAACGCTATGAATTGGTCATATTCTAAAGGAGATACCTTTAGTAGCGTGTGCGTAATACTTACAGATAAGTTCGACAATATGGATGACGAAGAATTTACGACGAAAGGGATAGCCACCTCAACAATAAATAAGCTTTATGTCGCTATGACAAGAAGTAAAGGCAATTTGTATCTCATGAAATCTTCTACTTTCAAGAAGATTAAAGATGCATATATAATAAAGTAATCATTGGCATGATACAGATGCTCACTCAACATAAGCACCTTCCTGATGAAGGAATAACTTTATTTCTATCGGATTTTCTGAAAGGATATGTCCGTAGTGGAGAGCAGTTGGTAAAAAACCACTATATGATAATAGAACTGGTGACGAACAATAGGAGGAAACAGTATGCTACCATCCATACTTGCAAAACAATTAGAGAAAGGCATTGGGGACTACATAGAAACCACATTTCCAATGACGAACGAACCGTTTAAAGGTTCGGTTCAAAATATGCTTGCGACGAAAGGCTCGGTTTATCATGAGCCTTATGTTGCTGTGCGCCTGCCGTTTCGTGTGGCAGATGAGAAGCCGACTTGCTTTGAAGCAATCCACCCTGCTTACCTCCCTTATGTTCATCAGCAGAAAGCATTTGAGCGACTGACCGGAGATGATGGTAGATCTACGTTGGTCGCAACGGGCACCGGTTCCGGTAAAACGGAATGTTTTCTTTATCCGATTCTGGAATACTGCTATCAGCATCGTGGTGAGCGTGGTATCAAAGCGTTGATTATTTACCCGATGAACGCCCTTGCCTCCGACCAGGCAAAGCGTATTGCCGAGCTCATCTATGGCAGCGATGAGCTGCGTGGCAATGTGACTGTTGGTATGTATGTCGGAGGACAAGAGCATACCCCTGCCCGTATGATGGGTGAACATGGTGTTATTACGGACCATGAAACCATGCTGAACAGCGCACCGGATATTTTGCTGACCAACTATAAGATGCTCGACTATCTGCTTGTTCGCCCCAAAGATGCTCTTTTGTGGCGGGACAATGACCCGGAAACACTGAAATATATTGCGGTCGATGAATTGCATACTTTTGACGGTGCACAGGGTACCGATCTGGCTTGTCTGCTTCGCCGTTTGAAACGCCGTCTTGGAATCTATGACGGATATTTGTGCTGCATTGGTACTTCGGCAACAATGGGTTCTGAAGACAATAACGGCAATATACTGGAGTATGCTACAGAAATCTTTGGCGAACCCTTTGATAAAGACGCGGTGATTACCGAAGACCGTTTGAGTTCACAGGAATTCTTTGAGGACAAAGAGATTACAGAGTTCACCTTGCCGTCTGCCGACCAGGTGGCTGAACTTGATTTGCTGGCAGCAGAGGATGAACTGTCTTCATATCTGAACCACGCAGTACAAGATTGGTTCCCCAATTTTACGCTTGATGCGCTGAGCGATGAAGGCAGAATGGAACTTAGTGAGGAACTGGTGCATCACAGCTTCATGCAGGCGGTACTTAATCTGACGGGTGGTACGTATTATCAGGTTTCTAAAATAGCTGAAGAATTGTCTGCCCATTATCCGGAACTGAAAGCTCTGCAAGACCCGACTGTTCTTATCAACTCATTGTTTGCGTTAATCTCTCATGCTCGTACCGGAAAGGCGGGCAAGCTGCGTCCATTTCTCAACGTTCAGGTGCAGTTATGGATGCGAGAGCTGCGTCGTTTGGTTGCCAAAGTTGACCCAGATGAAATCAATTATGGGATTGCAAATGATTTGAATAAGCAGCAGGCAAAACAATATCTGCCGGTTGTAAACTGCCGTGATTGCGGTATTACCGGCTGGGTATCTATCCTCAACGAGCGCAGCAATGCCACGATGGTCAATCTGGATGCGTTCTACAACCTTTATTTCCGTGCGGACGATAAGATTGTAATGTTGTTCCCTCATTCCCATAGGGAACATATTGCCGGCATGATTCCGGGCAGAATTTGCCTGATTGTCTACAAGTGAAGTTGGGGGAAGACGGCACCGGCGATTGCCCAAGCTGCGGTGCTAAAATGGTGGATGTGTTAATTCCGAATCCGATTAAAACATCCGGTTCCAAAGATCATAAGCAGTATGTCTGCCCTTGTTGTGGCAGCCGCCGAGGTCTTTCGCTGATGGGTTTACGAAGCGCAACAGAAATCAGCGCAAGCCTATCTCAGATGTTTGCTTCTCGGTTTAATGATGATAAGAAAACGCTGGCATTCTCGGATAATGTGCAGGATGCTGCCCATCGTGCAGGTTTCTTTAATTCCCGCACCTGGCGTTTTGGCTTGCGTACCGCTATTCAGAAGTATTGCAATGAAGCTGGCGCAGGACTGTCACTGACAGATTTCCAAAACGATTTTATTAAGTATTGGCATGAACACATGACACTGGAGCAGTTTGTCAGCTTCTTTATTGCACCGAATATGACCTGGAAAAATGCGTATGAGGATATGGTAAAGAACCGTAAGCTTGGCACAGACAGGCAAGCCCAGATTCTGGTTTATGAAGTGGAACAGCGTATCAAATACGAAATCATGCTGGAGTATGGACTTGCTGGTAAGATTGGACGAACCCTTGAAAAGTCCAGCTGTTCTGTTCTCTCGTTTGCCGAGGATGATGTTGTGGCGATTGCTGATGCCGTGCAGGAAAGAACTGTTAATGAGCTTGGTGTATTGACTACGGAAAACATCAAGTCTTTCCAGCGCATGGTGCTTGGCTATCTGAACCTGATGCGTACCAACGGTGCGTTTGAGGATCACGTTTTTGATGAATATACGATTGGCAACGGCAATGGCTATATGCTGTCAAATGATAGAAACCGCTGGCTGCCTGGCCGCCAGTCTGGTCGTAATACACCTCGTTTCATTGCCGAGCATATTGGCGGCGGTAGAAAGTCGCTTGAATTTGATGCGCCATCTGCCAACAAGTATGTGGATTGGATTGTATCTTGCTGCACAGAGGTAATGGTTGAAGAAAGCAATTTTCGTGCAATCAGCAAGTTTATTTTGGAAGAAGCAACAAAACAGCAGGTGGTAGCTGCCCTGCCTTCTTCAGCGGATTATAAAGTATATGGTTTGAACAAAGAGCGTGTGTTCATTACCGACAATGTGGTTCAGATGCGTTGTGAAAGCTGCGGCTCCCTTTATGCTATTGCTGCCATTAATGCGGAGCTTTGGGAAGGTGCGCCTTGCCAAAGAGCCAACTGCGGTGGCTTCCTGGAGGAATATCGATCTTCTGAGATTAACTATTATGGTCGGTTATACAGTGCCGGTAACCTTGCTCGTATCAATGCAAGAGAACACACCGGTTTGCTGGAGCGTCCTGACCGTGAACAGCTTGAAATCGACTTTAAGCGTGAGAAAGATACCCAGGAGATTTGGGACCCGAATGTACTTTCCTGTACCCCGACGCTTGAAATGGGTATTGATATTGGCGATCTTTCGACGGTTATCCTTTGCAGCATGCCGCCTGCACAGAGCCAGTTCTTGCAGAGAACCGGTCGTGCCGGCCGTAAGGATGGCAATGCCCTGACATTGGCGGTGGCAAACGCGAGACCACATGACCTCTATTTCTATGCTGACCCGCTGGATATGATTGCCGGTAATGTAACACCGCCCAAAATCTTCCTTCGTGCATCCGCTGTGTTGGAAAGGCAGTTTGTCGCCTTCTGCCTTGATTCTTGGGTAAAAAAAGGGATTCCTGATGGTGCAATCCCGGATAAAGTCGGCGTGATTTTGAACAAACTGGACAAGCGCCCGGCGGATATATTTCCGTTCAATTTCCTTGATTATGTGCAGAGTACACAGGCAAGACAGCTGAACTCTTTCATGCAGATGTTTGCCGCATACCTTGACCAGAGTTCCAGAGATGAACTGCAGGACTTTGTGCGTGGGAAAGGTTCTGGCGATAGTCCTATGTATGTGAAGATTCTGGATGCTTTTGAAGATTTGAAAAAGCAGCAGGACGCACTGCGTACCAGTGTGGAAGCACTGAAAGGCATGATTAAGGAGCTGGAGGCAAAGCCAAAAGACAGCTCTTATGATGAAGAAATCAAAGACCTGAAAAGCGAAGAAGCAGCTCTGCTTGGTGTACTGCAGGAGCTTGGTAAAAAGAACATCTTCAACTTCCTATCCGATGAAGGATTGTTGCCGAACTATGCGTTCCCGGAAGCAGGCATTATTCTCCGTGCCATCCTGTATCGCAAAGAGAATGACCAGGCAATACAGACTGACAGCAAGAAAAAGTATGAGAAGATGGTGTATGAATATAGCCGGTCTGCTTCATCGGCTATCAGTGAGTTCGCACCAAATAACAGTTTTTATGCGGATGGCCGCAAGCTGACGATTGACCAGGTTGACGTGACTACGGCGCAGACAGCCAGGTGGCGTCTATGCCCGAATTGCTCCCATGCACAGATTGAAGAAACAGGCAAGAACACTTCTGCCTGCCCTCGGTGTGGCAGCCCTGCTTGGGCAGATGCCGGTCAGGTTCGCACGATGCTGAAAGTTCAGATGGTGTACTCCAACATGGATTATACCAAGAGCTTGATTAATGATGAGACGGAAGAACGCTCCAATGTCTTTTACTGTAAGCAGCTGTTAGTTGACGTGGATGAAGACCACGATATTTCCAGTGCCTATCGAATGGATAACGAGGAATTTCCATTTGGTTATGAGTTTGTCCGTAAGGCAACGCTGCGTGAAATAAACTTTGGCGAAAGTGATATGACCGGCGAAAAACTGTCAGTATCCGGCGTGGAGGATGTGCGTAAAGGTTTCCGAATTTGCAAGTATTGTGGAAAAATTCAACCGGAACACGGGAAACCAAACCATAGCTTTGCCTGTAAAACAAGAAAAATGACATCCATTATGCAGGCAGATGCCTATGAGGAGTGTCTGTTCCTATATCGTGAGTTTAGCACGGAAATTCTTCGTCTGCTGGTTCCTGCAACGACGATGGATTCCTCTACGGTAAAGATGGAGTCTTTCGTGGCGGCGTTTATGCTGGGCATGAAAGAATACTTTGGAAATGTTGACCATCTGCGAGCAACGGTAAGTGAGGTTCCGGTAGCGGATGCCAATTACCGTAAACAATACTTGGTTGTCTATGATTCCGTTCCGGGCGGCACCGGCTATTTGAAACAGTTGATGCACGAAAAGAATGCCTTAATTGAAATCTTTGAAAAGGCACTTCATGTGATGGAGAACTGTTCTTGCAAAGACGATCCGCAAAAGGATGGCTGTTATCACTGCCTGTTTGCATACCGTCAGAGCCAGCAAATCGGCAACATTTCAAGAAGTACAGCAATTCGCATTTTGAAGTCGATACTATCTGGCAAAGATAATGTACAGAAGATAAATAAGATTAACGACATCCCTGTAAACCCGCTGTTTGACAGCGAACTCGAACAGCGTTTCATGGAAGCAGTGCGTACCAGGGTGGGTGCTGCTAATGTCAGCGATACCATTCGTAATGGCAAGCACAGCTATTATATCAAAGTGGACGATGTGGCTTGGGAAATTGAACCCCAGGTGCTGTTAGATGCCGCAGATGGTGTAAAGATTGCCTGTAAACCGGATTTCATGTTCTGGCCTGTGTCAGCACCGAATCACAAATCGGTGGCAGTTTTCACAGATGGATTCTTGTATCACAAAGATATTGTAGCTGATGATACGGTTAAGCGTGAAGCGATCCGTAGAAGCGGAAACTATCGAGTTTGGTCTTTGAGCTTCAGGGATGTCCAGAATGTGTTTGTTCCCCAAGGCGATTATGCTACGGCAACATTAGAAGCAGAGAAAATGCCTTATGGGAAAGTCATGTACCAGAACATTGTCAAAAAAGCTGGTGTGGATGTAATCGAACCCGCAAAACTATCGGCTTTTGATTTGCTGATTGCATATTTGAAACTGCCAGATGCAGAAAAAATTTTTGAGGGGCAGGCTTATGCGTATTCTCTTTCACTACTTGAGCCAAAACTAATAGGCAATAGCCTGGCGTTCAACAATTGGAAAACGATTATGGACGCAGTAATTGAGCAAACACACTTTACAAGCACAGACTTTGTCTTTCCGGGAACAGCTTATGGAAGCTGGATTCCAAGAAATTCCAACGCTCATTTGGCGTTCCATGCCGGTATTATTGCAACGGAATTAAAGAAAGATGGTGCGGTTGCTGTTTGTGCGGTTCTGAGTGATGAAAAGGATAAGCGCACTGATAAATATGAAGCCGAGTGGAATGGGCTTTGGCAATTTTACAATGTCATGCAGTTTGCCAGGGAATTCATTGCTGTTTCCTCTACGGGCGTGACACAAATGGATTATCTTGCACTTCCGGTGACATTCAATTCTGATATTGATACCGTAACAAGCGCTGATACAGTTGGCAACGGAGCATGGGAGGCAATCAGAGAATTGCTGTTTGATGATGAAGCTAAAGCTTTTGTGGATACAGTTAAGAGTCTTGTTATTCCTGTGCCGAATGAAGATGATATTGGTTATGAAGTAGAAGGCGATGACGGAGAGGTTGTTGCAACGGTTGAGATTGCATGGCCTGACAAAAAGATTGGGTTCATAACCGAAGAACAAATCGGTGACAAAGAAAAATTAGAAACAATGGGGTGGACAATAATTGGCTTGTTTGATGCTGCTGATGCAGTCAACCTGTTTCGCCAAAGCGAGCAGGAGAGTCTGCCACCGGCAGACTCTATCGTAGGAGGTGATAACGAATGACAGAAAAATTAAAAGTTGCAATTTCTTCTGACTTTTTGACTGCTTTTGCAAAGCTGCCAAGGCAGATACAAGGGAAGGTGACGGAATTTGTCAATAAATTCCGTAATGACCCAACTTCATCAGGCATTTACTACGAAAAGATTTCTTCCGGGCTGGATAAGAAGATTTATTCTGTACGCATTGATGATACCTACCGTGGTATTGTGGTTCGTCAACCGGAAACAGGTGTTTATCTGCTCTTATGGGTGGATCACCACGATGAAGCATATCAATGGGCTGCAAATAAGCGGTGTGAAGTGAACCATAAAACCGGTGCAATCCAAGTGTTTGACGTAAAGAGTGTTACCGAGGAAATAAGAACGCCTGCGAACCCCTCACTGTTTGTAAAAGCAACGGATGAGGACTTGCTGAAACTTGGAGTGCCAGAAGCACAGCTTAAGTATGTACGGGCTTTTTCGGACAAAGATAAGTTCTACAAAGCAGAACCGTCTATTCCACATGATGTCTATGAATATCTTTCCTGGATTGTAGAAGGCTTCGATATCGCTGAAGTGTTGGAACTGGCGGAGGAAGAACAGTCAACAGCTGAAACCAATGAAGATTTGGCGGCAGCATTAGATACGCCATCAACATTAAAATCTTTTGTCGTTATTGATGGTGAAGATGAACTTCGTAGAATTATGGCAGAACCGCTTGAAAAGTGGCGTGTATTTCTCCACCCTACACAGCGTAAAATCGTCTGTAAGAACTATTCCGGGGCAGTTCGTATACTTGGTGGTGCTGGTACAGGGAAAACAGTTGTTGCCATGCACAGGGCAAAGCATTTGGCTTCTACATTAACAGGGCAACAACGAATTTTGTTTACAACATATACGGCAAATTTGGCGGCTGATATTCGAGAGAATCTCCGTAAAATTTGTTCAATGGAAGAACTTAGAAAAATTGAAGTGATTCATCTTGATGCCTGGGTCAATCAGTTCCTGAAAGTGTCTGGGTTTACCGCTCAGATCGGATATGATGAGGAAATTGAACCACTGTGGGAAAAGGCTGTCTTGCTTGCTAATGTTAATTTACCTTTTGATAAGGCGTTTTACGAAGAAGAATGGAATCGTATTGTAATTGCACAGGAAGCCCTTACTCTCGAAAAATATGTAAAGGCAACTCGCAATGGCCGTGGAACTCGTCTTGACCGTAAAAAGCGTATGATGGTCTGGAAAGTATTTGAAATTTATCAGAACCTGATGAAAGAAAATCAGATACGAGATATTAACACCGCTATGTACGAAAGCACCAAGCTTCTTGCTGCCGCAGCGGGCAGACCCAGATATACAAATATTATTGTTGATGAAGGCCAGGACTTCAGTGATAATGCGTACCGGCTTTTGCGTGCGTTAGCTGGTGAAGAACATTCCAATGATATTTTCATTGTTGGTGATTCGCACCAAAGAATATATCGAAACCACCCAACATTATCTAAGTGTGGTATCAATGTTCGGGGGCGCAGCAGCATTTTGAAAATTAATTACCGTACCACAGAAGAAACCCGCCAATATGCGTTTGCACTTTTGAATGGTATAGCGTTTGATGATCTTGATGAAGATACGGATTTGGGCGATAGGTGTCAATCATTGACCCACGGTGAAAAGCCAGTAGTGGAAAAATTTAAGGATGCCAGTGCAGAGTTTGAATATCTGCTGGGCGAGGTAACTCGACTTAGGAGCAATGGCGTTGCACTTAAAGATATTTGTATGGTTGCCAGAACGAAAAAGCTGGTGGATGATTATATCGCTCAGTTTACCAAAGCTGGCATTCGTTCTTATGTAATCAAACGAAACAAAAGTGACGACCGTAGCTTCGATGGCCTGCGTATTGCCACGATGCACCGTGTAAAGGGCCTGGAGTTCAAATATGTATTTGTTACAGCCGTAAATAGCCGCATTGTTCCATTGGCATCTGCTATTAACAAAACGGATGCCGTTTCTGAAGCGGAATCTATTACATCGGAGAAATGTCTGCTTTATGTGGCACTTACTCGTGCACAGAAAGGCGCATATATCACAAGCTATGGTAGAGAGTCGGAGTTTTTGTGTTAAGGAAACATTACTATGACAAATGCAGAAAAAGAAACAGCTTCTCGAACAGCTCAATGCAAACTGTAACTTTCGGGAAACGGTGTACTATAAGACTCTTGAACAGCTGGGAGATTTGATAACAAATTGCGATGATTACATGATTACCGAACTGATTAACTGCGATGAGGAGCTGAAAAGACTTCCAGAAGCAGACTATGAGTTTTGTGCAGTCTTGTTGACAATGCTGCTCCGTGAGGTTCACCTTTGTGATGGCTCTTTTGGGAGCGGGTGTGAAACTGGACGAGTGCAGCTGGTTGCTGATAGAATGATTGTGTTGTTATAAGAAATAAGACTGTTGAAATGTGGATAAACTATTTTGAAGGAGGTGTATCCTGTGGATTCCAAAGCCCTAAAAACAATATTGAAAATTGGCGAAACAGTCGCTGTAGAGTTCAAACGTTGCGGGAATGGTATAGAATCAGATACTTATGAGAGTGTATGCTCCTTTTTGAATCGCTTTGGTGGAGATATATTTATGGGAGTATTGAATAACGGAACGGTCAATGGCGTTCCACCGAAAGCTGCACCCGACATGGTGAAGAATTTCATCACCGTTATTAGTAACCCGGCCCTGTTTACTCCAACAATTTATCTGTCTCCAGAGATATTGGAATATGAAGGGCATACGATTATTCATGTCCACGTGCCGCCGAGTGCAGAGGTTCACAGCTATAAGAAGGTTATTTATGACCGGGTAAATGATGCAGATGTAAAAGTTACAGCGACGACACAGATTGCACAGATGTATATTCGTAAACAGAGTATTTTTACCGAACGAAAGATTTATCCGTATGCTGCGATTGATGATTTGAGAACAGACTTGCTTCCACGAATCAGGCAGATGGCCGTAAATCATGCCGGCGGTAGCCATCCGTGGGAGAATATGACGGACGAAGAATTGCTGAGAAGTGCCGGCCTGTATGGAAGGGATGTGGCAACGGGAGAGTCTGGTTATAATCTGGCTGCGATTTTATTGTTAGGAAAAGATGAAGTGATTCAAAATGTCTGCCCTGCTTATGAAACAGATGCATTGGTGAGAAAAGTAAATGTGGATCGCTACGATGACCGTGAGATTGTCCGAACCAATCTAATCGAGAGCTTCGACCTTCTTATGGATTTTATTAAAAAGCATTTACCGGATAAGTTCTTTCTGGAAGATGAAAACAGAGTCAGTCTTAGAAATATCATTGCCAGAGAGATTGTCAGCAATACGCTTATGCATCGCGAATACACGAGTTCTTATGCGGCGAAGCTGGTGATAAAGAAAGACCAGATGTATACGGAAAATGCAAGCAGAGCTGCGGGCAATGGATTCATTACACCGGAAAATCTGGAGCCAAATCCAAAGAATCCATTGATTGCTTCTTTCTTCAGAAATATTGGCAGAGCAGACAGATTAGGCTCTGGTGTGCATAAGCTATTCAAATATACAAAGTTCTATTCTGGAAAAGACCCTGTGTTTGAAGACGGTGATGTGTTCCGAATTGTTGTGCCGTTGGATAATGATTACTCATTTGATATGGGAATTGGCCCAGAAACCAAACGAGAAACTAATCAAGAAACCAAACGAGAAACCAATCGGAGAGATTTCCTTGAAGTCAATATGGCGAAAACTCTTGCGATTATCACAGAGGAACCGTCAATTACGCAGTCAGAATTGAAGGATAAACTACAAATATCTCTGATGTCTGTTAAGCGTCTTATGAAAGCGTTGCAGGATAATGGTATGATTGAGAGAATAGGTTCCAATCGAAAGGGATATTGGAAGATTACAAAAAAGGAAGGTCATTCAACCCCATGATTTGGTTAAGGGATAGGGCAACCGCGAGCATGAGAAGAATGCACAGGTGTGCTTTCCGTGCCATTTTAGAAAGTGCCTGTCAGACCGAAAAAAGTAAAAAGTTTCGGATTCCTTTATTCTGGGGGATTCGGAACTAACTTTGCATAACATCGTAGCTATCTCCATCCGTCCAGCATTCAGGTGGCTGTATATGATGACCGTGTAGAAGTGACTTCTCTCGGAATGGTTTTTGGCAGTTTGAAAATTGAAGATATCAATGTTGTCCCTTACTTGACTCAATCGTGTCAGGATCGCCAATCATCCAGGATGGGAAGCTGGTTGGGGCGGTGACCCATGTGTTCATACAGGACTCAACCAAAGGCTACGGGATATTTATTGAAAACATGTCCGGTCGGAGTAGTGGGAAGCGTTTCAAGCCTGCTAGTTATTTCCTGAATATATCGACCGCATGGCTCGTAATTCCGGTCATATCTGCCCTTTCACAGACCGCATAATGGTATTTTAAATACAATTGAAATTCATCGTCACTCATTGCATCGACAGCCTCACGCATAAATAAGGCGCATCCGTCTGCCGCGATGTAATGCAGCCGGACGACTGGAAATACGGCCATTAAATCGTCGATGTCTTCTTTGCGGACAAGCTCAAATAAGTCCTTGGGTTCGGATTTGGCGGCGAAGGTTTCAGAATCAAGCAGGCCATTTTTGATATATTCCGCCACATTGATATTACCGCGGCGGAAACCTTCATCGAGAAGGCAGCCGTCGGATATGACATATGCGGCAAAGATCACTCCGCCGCGTTTTGTTACACGAATTGCTTCGGCCAGAGCCTGGCGTTTGTCTTCTGTGCTGTAAAGGTGATACAGCGGTCCTAACAGCAGCGTAATGTCATATTGATTGTCTGGGAAGTCGGATAAGTCCAAAGCATTGCCCTGGATAATCGAGATACGCTCATCGGACTGCGTATTCTGACGGAAGATTTCTATATTATGTTCAACCAGCTCCACCGCATCAACCGTATATCCCTGGCGTGCCAGGCGTGAGAATACCGGCCGGTTCCAGCGCCGATTTCCAGCATATGGCTGTCTGGTTTTGCATACTTTTCAATATAACGCATTGTGGTAAGAAACTCTACTGATCCATGCTTTGGCGCAAGCCGGCTATCCTCGTTAAAACTGCTGTAAAAGTCGATTAAATACTGGTTTGTTTTCATATGATAATCCTCCTTCAACTGGTTTGTAATCGGAAATTAGGAAACAATAGATAGACTTATACTGGTAAATTCCAGTCCGGTTTTACCTGCCTGATAAAAGCCGATAATATGTTGATGATCATTTTTTCAGCGCTGCTTCTGTCTAATGTGATTTTTTTAGTAGCTGCCAAAGAGGCTATTCCATGAGTATAGAGGAATAAGTCTAAAAAAATAGATTTTCCCTGTTCGCATTCTACTCCAATGGTTTCTGAAAATGTTCTGGCCTTTTCTTCATTGTCGGTTTCTCGGTAAAAATCCTTTGCTTCTGTCATATTTAAATCCATATCGTTTATAAAGATCAGTTTAAATAAATGAGTTTCTTTCTGAGCAAAGTCTATATAGGAAAGAGGATCGGTCAGCAGGGGGCTGACCATCACACGATTCTGATAATCAGCGACATACTGCTCATAGTATTCATATGCAAAAGCAAGAAAGTCTTTTTTTAACTCATCCATGTTTTCATAACAAGTAAAGATCGGCCGGGTGGAACATTGCAATTTCCCTGCAATACTTCTGGCATTTACTGTTTCAAATCCTGTTTCTCTTGTAATATTAAGTACTGTATTCAAAATCATTTCTTTTGTTATTTTTGCTTTAGGCGGCATACAGAGGGGCTCCTTATAAAGAAATTAATAAATTACATATGTTGCATAACTATTGTTACACAATGAGAAGAAGATGTCAAGAAAATTTCTTCCAGGTGTTTTTTGGAAATGAAGGGATTCGATTACTTTAAAGAAATGATAGTGGTTTTTGTACGCAGCACAATTGACCAGTGCCGAAACATATAAGCCATCATTTTGATTTTAAACAAAAAGTCGATTAATCTTCGATTGCGCCCGAAAACCAGATGTGCTATATTGTGAATCAGGTAATGTTCTTTGTACCTGCCGATATAAGAGGAGAAAATATGATAACTTATCAGAACACAAAGACCATCCGTGACCTGGTGCTGCATGCAGGTAGGAAACATGGAGAACGCATTTTTTTACGTTATGAGGATAATGATGTAATGTATGATGTAACCTCAGGGAATTTGCAGAAGAATGCAGTGCGGTCGCCGCCTGGGTGAAGGAACAGGATAAAAAAGCGGGCCATAAGGTAAAGATCGGACTGATGGGAAGCAGCAGCCATCACTATCTCGCTGTGCTTCTGGGTGCGATGAGCAACGGCAATGTGGGAATCCCACTGGATGTGCAGATGGACATGGAAACCTTCTGCGACTGCCTGAACCGCTCCGATGTGGACATCCTGTTTTACGACTGGGAGCATCGGGCGCTTGCTGAAGGAGCCGAAGAAAGGTGCCCTGCTGTTACAGACTGCATATCTCTTCAGCACGGAAAGCACGCACCCTGTTCCGACAACATTTTAAAGGCATACGCCGGAAAGGCGTCAAACGCATACATATCTGAAAAAGACTGCGCCATGATTCTTTTTACCTCAGGAACAACAGGAAGAGGAAAGGGAGTCATGCTCTCTCATGAAAATCTGATCGACAATACATTCTGTACTACTGACACCGACCATCCCGAAAAAGAAATTTATCTGAATATCCTGCCTATTCATCACGTGTTCTGCTTAAATGGAGATGTTTTTCTTGCCATGCGCTATGGGAGCATGCTCTGTCTGAACCGGGACATGGCCAAGCTGGCTGCCCATATCCAGTTATTCCAGCCGACAGTGATCCGTATGGTTCCCATGGTAGCAAAGGCGCTTTATAACAGGATTTCCATCATGATGAAGCAGGAACCGGAGCGCCCGATCCGTGAAATTATGGATGCTGTGCTTGGGAAACGCCTTCATAAGATCATCAGTGGAGGCGGATATCTGGCACCGGAACTGGCGGACAATTACAGCAGGCTTGGTATTGCCATTGCCCAGGGGTATGGGATGTCGGAATGTTCGCCGAAAATATCCTCTCCTGACTGGACAAGGCCGGATAAGGTTTCGTCAGTTGGTAAAATTGTAGACCGCTGCAAAGTGCGGATCGCAGATGGAGAGATTCAGGTAAAAAGCCCTTCCGTTATGATGGGATACTATAAGGAACCGGACAAAACGGCGGAAGTGATGACGGAAGACGGTTGGCTCCGTACCGGTGATATCGGATATGTAGATGAAGAAAATTTCCTCTATCTCACAGGCCGGAAAAAGAATCTGATCATACTTAGTAATGGAGAAAACGTAGCGCCGGAGCAGCTGGAAAATATGTTTGAGGATGAGCAGCTGATCGAAGATATTCTGGTGTTTGGAGATGAAGATACCATCTCGGCTGAAGTTTATCCAAATTTTAAATTTGCAGAAGCGGCTGAAATTGCGGATATAGAATCGGCGGTGAATGAAATTATAAAAAGCCATAATCAGGATCTTCCTACATATAAACGAATCATGAAATGCAGGGTGAGAGAAAATCCATTTGAGAAAACTTCATCCAAAAAAATCATTCGAACGGCCTATTTCAGCCAAAGAAAAATGGAAGAGGAGCAGCTTGCCAGCGTGCATCGTCCGGAAAATGAGCTGCAGGCAGAAATCTATGAGTGCATTGCAAAGGTGCTGGGACACCGCCGGTTCGGCATTGATACGGATATCTATGAAGCAGGAATGGACTCTCTCGGCAGCGTGCTGCTCCTGACCAGCCTTTATGACAGACTGAATATCTCCATGACATTGAATGATCTTATGGTATATACGACCGTTCGGAGGCTGGAAGGGTTCGCAGTTGAGAGCAGGAAGAAAGAACAGGTGGATTTTACGGTGAGAGACGTCTATCCTCTTACGAATCTCCAGCTTTTCTTTGCGTATGTAATGCGGGGAAACACAACGGCCAATCTGCCGTTTCTGTTCCGCCTGGACAAAAGCGTAGACCTTCTGCGCCTGAAAAAGGCGGCGGAAGATTTATTCGATGTCCATCCTGGGTTGAAAGACATTATACAGCAGGATCAGGGCGTGTATAAGAATTTTCGTGATGATGAACGGAAAGTAGAGATACCAATCGTAAACTTGAGCGGTCCGGAGTGGGAGGAAACGCAAAAGAGGCTGATCAGGCCTTACATGTACGGGGAAAATGAACCTCTCTACCACGGAGGGATCTACGAGACAGATTCCCACAATTATTTCTTCCTGGACATTGCTCACATTATGGGAGACGGCATGACCATGAACATCCTGTTCGAAGATCTTAATGACCTCTACCGCGGAAGAACCGTAGAAAAAGAAACATATACGTTTTATGAGTATATCCTGGATGAAAAAGACCGGGATGCAAGGGGACTTCGCACAGAAAATGAGCAGTATTTTCAAAATCTGATGAAGGACTTTAAAATCAGGAAGAGCATTCTGACACGCAAGGACTGCCATGACCTGCAGCAGGGCCGGAATGCAGCTATAAAAAAGCGTTTTGACAGCCTGAATAAGAAAAAGGTAACGGCGTTCTGCCGCAAAAACGGCGTTTCAGAAAATGTCATGTTTTTGACCGCTTTTAATTACTGTATCAGTATTTTCAGCAATGAAAAGGATACGGTGAGCACCAGCATTCACAGCGGCAGAACGGACAGCCGATGGAACAGGCTGGCCGGTCCCCTTTTTTTGACTTATTATTTCAGGTATACAAATGCAGCCCATGAAACGGTCCCTCACCTGCTGAAAAAGCATGGAAAGCAGATTATGAATACGATGCGCTGCTATATCTCCACGCTGCATGCAGATGAAATGTTCTTTCAGTACCAGGGAGATATTCTGAACATCGATGAGATTGGAGGCGCGCCGGCAGAGCGGATGAAAATGCAGCTGGATTCCCTGCCATTCCATCTGCAGGTGATGGCGGATACAAGAGGATACTATTACGAGCTTCGCTACTGGGAAAACAGATTTGATAAACAGCAGCTTGACATATTTATGACCTGTCTGGAGGTGATTCTGGAAGCCATGCTGGACGAACCATCCGTGCGCAAACTGAAAAAGCATCTGCCGGAGACGATGTTTCCCAAACATTATTTTATTGCGGCTGGAACCGTTAATAAGGAAGCCGGCTGCGAACTGATTGGAAATGTCGATGCAGATACGAAGGTAAAAGCATATATTCTGGATGAGAACTGCCGCAAGCAGCCGTACGGAGGCTGGGGAAATCTTTATATTATGGACTATGAGACGAAGGGATGGATGGATAAAATTACGAATCCCTATGGTAAAGGCGTACTCTATCAAACTGGGCGGACTGCCCGTATTCTTCCCGACGGTTCCATCGATATGATCGAAAATGGGGGCAGGACGGTCATGTCGGAAGGGATTGCAGGCCGTTTCTTCCTGAATCTTCATAAGCTGGAGCATGTTCTCTGCGAATATGAGGGAATCCGGTCGGCAGAAGCATATATCAGATATGCAGAAGAGAATAAGCTAGTGCTGACAGCGGAGATTTATGGGACAAAGGAACCGGATATGGAAAAACTGAGGCATATCTTGCCGTCCACTGTGAAAATCAGCTGATTCCTGGAGAAATACGATTTAAGGGAATCGACATGCAGTAAGGGAGGACCGAACACCGACAGCTTCTTATTTTGCTGCCGATTTTCGACAGAGAAAAAATATCAGATATCATACAATAAGTAAAAAAAGAGGCTTCTGAAACGGATGAAAATTCGTTCAGTCCGCCTCTTTTTTCGACGTTTTAAAAGAAGCAGGGAAAATAAGGTAACTTTATATAAAGATTATGGAAAAAAATGCAGGAATTTCGTAAAAAAAGAGTTGGAAACATAGGGGCGTGTTGTGTATAATAGGTAGGAGTGCTTTTTGTCGAAAAAAGGCATACCGCCATGAATTGACAGGACAGTGAAAGCACGGAGTGAAGAAAGAAAGAATACTGACGGCCCGAAGAGGGCGTTCTGATAGATAAGGGGATAATACATATGGTTTTTTCTAGTCTGTTTTTTGTACTGTTTTTTTTACCTTTGAACCTGATTTTGTACCGTTTTATGCCGAACATAAAGGCAAAAAATATAGAGATGCTCATCTTTTCGCTGATCTTTTATTCATGGGGCGGACCGCGCTATCTGATCCTGCTGATCGGCATGGTATTTATCGCGTGGGGATCGGCCGTACAGATTGAGCAGAACAGAGAAGACGAGAAAAGGAAAAAGCAGTGGATGGCCGCCGGCTGTGCAGGCCTTGTCATCGTACTCGGAATTTTTAAATACCTGACCTTTCTTTTGGGAAATGTGCAGGCAGTATTTCACGTTCCGGCAGTCGTGCCTCAGATTGTTCTTCCGATCGGTATTTCTTTTTACACCTTTCAGCTCATTTCTTATGTGGTGGACGTCTACCGTGGAGAAGTGGAGGCGCAGAAAAAGTACTGGATGCTTCTTCTGTATGCCGGACTGTTCCATCAGTGCATCGCCGGTCCGATCGTGCGCTATGAATACGTTGCAAAGGAGCTGGAAGACCGTTCCGTCAGGCTTTCCGGAGTAGGATCAGGAATACGCCGTTTTTTTATCGGACTGGCAAAGAAAGCTGTGCTGGCCAACAGCTGTGCAAGTATCGCGGATGCCCTTCTTCCGGTAGCGGCAGGAGAGCTGGCGAAGATTCCAGCAGCAGGTCTGTGGGTGGGAGTACTCATGTACATGTTCCAGATTTATCTGGATTTTTCTGCCTATTCGGATATGGCAATCGGAATGGGGCAGATGATCGGCCTTCACTACGAAGAAAACTTCAATTATCCATATACGGCAGTATCCATTAAAGACTTCTGGAGAAGATGGCACATGACTTTGAGCAGCTTTTTCAGGGATTATGTATATATCCCGTTGGGAGGAAGCCGCTGCAGCCTTTTAAAGAACGTCAGAAACCTGTTTGTGGTCTGGCTCCTGACCGGCTTCTGGCATGGAGCCAGCTGGAATTATGTTCTCTGGGGATTGTATTTCTTCGTTTTCCTGCTGATCGAGCGGGCATTTCTGGGCAGAGTTCTGGAGAAAATACCATCCTTTTTCGGTCATGTTTATGCCCTGATCGTCATTTATTTCGGGTGGATTCTGTTCCGTTCTGAGAACCTGGGCAATGTTGCGGTAATCATAAAGGGTATGTTTGGCCTGAACGGCAATGGAGTAATGGACATTCAGACAGAAATTGTGCTGAAAAATAACATTTTCTTTATGATCTATGCACTCCTTGCTGTGACACCGCTGTTTAAGAAGATAAAAGAATGGCTGCTGAAATGGTATTCTTATAATTTCCGCATGCCTTATCCGGTATATATCGGTCAGGTGGCCATCATGGTATTCCTTTGGGGATTATCGATTCTGGCCCTTGTTGGAAACAGTTATAACCCGTTTTTATATTTCCAGTTTTAGAAGAAGGTTGAATGAAAAATATGAGAAGTTATCAGATGAAATTAAAAAAGCGAAGGCTTATGAGGCGCAGAGATGCCGTGACGGCATATCTGTTTGCTGCGGGCCTGTTTATATTCTTTGTGATTGGAATTATTATGCCTCTCAGGCCGAAGGTGTCGGAAGTGGAGAAAAGAGAACTGGAGAAGTTTCCGGAATTTCAGCTGGAAACATTCCTGAACGGGGAGTATTTCAGCCAGATTTCTACATGGTATGCGGATACCTTTCCTTTCCGTGAAGCCCTTCTGACGGCTAATTCCAGCCTGAAGGAACTGTACGGGATCAAGACGCAGCAGATATTCGGGAACACATCGGTGGGAGATGATATTCCGGATGTCATTCCTTCAGAAGGCAAAGCAGATGGTCCGGACCAGTCTCCGGAAGGCGGGGAGCAGGGCGGCGCTTTGACTGCTGAAAGTGAGTCCGGAGAGGATGCAGCAGAAGCGGCTGCTACGGAAGCCACAGAGGAGACAGAAGAGCCAACTGAGGAGAGTACGGAAGAACAGCTTCAGGACGCTACCATTCATACGGAACCGGAGGTGGCGGGAACGGTCTATATCGCGGAAGGAAGAGGCTTTGAACTCTACTACTTCAGCAGAGAGGGCGCTGATCTCTATGCTTCTGTGATCAATGAGGCAGCCCAAAAATTCCAGGGCGTAGCAACGGTTTACGACATGCTGGTACCGACTGCTGTAAGCGTATGCCTGGACGAGGAGATTCAGAAGTCGTTAAAGAGCTCTCCACAGGACAAGGCGTTCGACTACGTATACGGTCAGATCGACAATTCCGTGAAAAAGGTATCTATTTTCGATACGCTGAAAAAACATAACGCAGAGTATATTTACTATAATACGGACCACCACTGGACGGCATTGGGCGCGTACTACGCATACAAAGAATTTGCCGCGGCCAAGGGAATCGAGCCAAAGAGCCTGGACGAGTATGAGAAAGTGGTATTTGAACACTTTGTAGGAAGCTTTTATGCATTCAGCAACCAGTCCGAGGTTTTGAAAAATAATCCGGATGACATTGAGGCTTACGTACCCAGCAGCACGAACAACATGATGTTTGTTGAGAAGAGCGGAGAGGAACGGAAGTGGAAAATTATCAATGATGTCAGCAAATATGCGCCAGGTGTAAAGTACAGCTGCTTTATCGGCGGAGACAATCCATATTCCAGAATCGACAATCCAGTCATTACGGACGGCTCTTCCTGTGTCGTAATTAAGGAATCTTTTGGAAATGCGTTTGTTCCGTTCCTTGTAGACCATTATCAGACGGTGCATGTTATCGATTACCGGTATTACAAAAAGAATCTTGTCAATTTTGTAAAAGAAAACAATGTTCAGGATGTGATTTTCATCAATAACGCAGACGTGCTCAGCGTTAAAAAACCGCTTCAGATCCAGGCGCTTTTGAACCAGTGATGAAAAGTCTTTCATTTCCGACAAAAATGATAGTTGTGAGTTTGTATGCCATCAGATAGAGAATTGTGTCACAAGATGGCTTTCTGTAAAATGAGAGTCTGACTTGTCAGACTCTTTACTTTTTGGCGGATTTTGAAGCGGATTTTACAGAAGTTGTGGGAAAAATGACCCTTCATCACAATATATGGGATAGAAGTAAGATGCCGGGCAAATTTGTCGAAACTTGCGGTTGAATATCGTTGCAAGATAAGAAAAATGAAGTCTATAATACAGGTACGAAAAGGAAAAAAGAGGAGGAAAGAAAAATGGGAGAATTAAATATTGCGATTGCTGATGATAATCCACAGACTTTGCGTCTGCTTGGCGATATACTTGAGGGGGAAGATGGTTTCCATGTAGTTGGAAAGGCAGAAAATGGGGAAGAAGCCTATAATATGATCGTAAAAACGAATCCTGACGTGGTTTTGCTCGATATTATTATGCCGAGACTGGACGGAATTTCTGTTATGGAGAAGGTGAAAAAGAATAAAGAACTGCCGAAAACGCCGTCGTTTATCATGGTTACGGCAGCCGGAAGCGAGAATATTACGGAAGAAGCTTTCAGTAAAGGAGCCAATTATTACATCATGAAGCCCTTCAACAAAGAGGTTATTGTTGATAAGGTGAGACGTGTCGGAATGGGTCGTCAAAAGGTACTTTCCATGGGCGGTACGAGGAAGGTAAAACCGTATATCAACAAGGAAGAATACATAGAGCAGAACTTAGAACATGACGTAACTCAGATGCTTCATGAGATCGGCATTCCGGCTCATATTAAAGGTTATCAATATTTAAGAGATGCCATTGGAATTTCTGTAGAAGAACAGGATATGCTGACGTCGGTTACAAAAATCCTCTATCCTACGATTGCCAAGCGCCACCAGACGACTCCGAGCCGTGTAGAACGTGCCATCCGCCATGCGATTGAAGTAGCATGGAGCCGGGGTAAGATGGATACTATCAACGAGATTTTCGGATATACGGTGAGCAATGGAAAAGGAAAACCTACAAACTCGGAATTTATAGCTTTAATTGCGGATAAGATCAGACTGGATTATAAAAGAATCTGACAGAATAAGGATTGCTGCGGTGCGTGATAAAACGGCGGCGATCCTTTTCTTTTTGCAGAAGGCTCCCTGCACGCTGACCGAAATCAGGAATGATGGGAGAGAACTGCTCATAAATAAGTTAAGGGCACTATGATAGGAAGGCCGGGCAAGCTCTTCTTGGCACAGGAAGAGTCCGCCAGGCAAGCTCGATTGCGCTGCGCGCCATCCCGCTTAGCGGCTGTCGCCGCATAATTTAGAAAGAACATAATCCAATCCGTGAGCAAGCTCTTCTTGGCACAGGCGGAGTCCGCCAGGCAAGCTCGATTGCGCTGCGCGCCATCTCGCTTAGCGTCTGTCGCCGCATAATTTAGAAAGCACATAAGCCAATCCGTGAGCAAGCTCCCTTCTTGGCTTATGCGCTTTCTAAATTGCCTGGCTCGTAGATATATAAAATTGCCTGGCTCGTAGATATGTAAAAAAGTTGGAAAAAAGAAGGAATAGTGCTTTCTAAATTTTCTGAATTATTGTATACTATTAGGAGAAAGAGTCTGTTGGGGAAGGCAGACGATTCTGGCTTTTACAGCTATCAAAGGAGGGTTTTATTCATGAAGAAAATATTATTCGTAGCTTCGGAAGCTGTACCTTTTATTAAGACGGGTGGACTTGCCGATGTAGTTGGTTCACTGCCGAAGTGTTTTGATAAGGAATATTTTGATGTGCGTGTCATGATACCAAAATATCTGTGTATCAAGGAAGAATGGCGCAGCCAGATGACGTATGTAAATCATTTTTATATGGACTATCTGGGGCAGAGCCGTTATGTCGGAATTCTGCAGTACGTCTATGAGGGAATTACATTCTATTTTATCGATAATGAAAGCTATTTCTGTGGGCCGAAGCCCTATGGCGACTGGTATTTTGATCTGGAGAAATTCTCCTTCTTCTGCCAGGCAGCCCTCTCATCCCTCCCAGTAATCGGATTCCAGCCGGATGTTGTACATTGCCACGACTGGCAGACAGGACTGATTCCTGTTTATTTAAAGGACAGATTCCGTGCCGGCGAGTTCTTCAGCAGTATGAAATCCGTAATCACCATTCATAACCTGAAATTCCAGGGCGTGTGGGATGTCAAGACGATACAGAGGTTTTCAGGCCTTCCGGATTATTACTTTACGCCGGATAAGCTGGAGGCGTATAAGGACGGCAACATGCTGAAGGGAGGCATCGTGTATGCGGATGCCATCACTACAGTAAGCGACACGTATGCAGAAGAGATTAAGATGCCGTTTTACGGCGAGGGCCTGGACGGTTTGATGCGTGCACGGGCCAACAGCCTGAGAGGGATTGTCAATGGAATTGACTACGATGAATTCAATCCGGAGACAGACACGGCGATTGTACAGAAATACAACGCAAAGAATTTCCGTAAGGAGAAGGTAAAGAATAAAAAGGCGCTTCAGGAAGAACTTGGACTTCCTGTTGACGAGAAGAAATTTATGGTCGGTATCGTATCGCGTTTGACGGATCAGAAGGGCTTTGACCTGATTCAGTGCGTTATGGATGAGATGTGTACGGATGATATGCAGCTGGTGGTTCTCGGCACAGGTGATGAAAAGTATGAGAATATGTTCCGCCATTATGACTGGAAATATCATGACAGGGTTTCTGCCAATATCTATTATTCCGAACCGATGTCCCATAAGATTTATGCAGCATGTGATGCATTTCTTATGCCGTCTCTGTTTGAACCGTGTGGCCTGAGCCAGCTGATGGCCCTTCGTTATGGGACGGTTCCGATCGTCAGAGAAACCGGCGGACTGAAGGATACGGTCGAGCCGTATAACGAATATGATAGCAGCGGTACAGGATTTTCCTTTGCCAATTACAATGCTCACGAAATGCTTGGAAGCCTTCAGTATGCAAAATATATTTATTACAATAAAAAGCGTGAATGGAATAAGATTATAGACCGGGCGATGGCAAAGGATTATTCCTGGAAGACATCAGCCATGAAATACCAGGAATTATATGACTGGCTGACCGGGATTACAGTATAATTGCCCATAAATCAGACATGATATCATGTACGTGCCGGCTTTTGTGCCTGCCGTCAATGTCCAGGTGATGAAATCCGTGGAGTCACTGTATCTGCGGAGGGAATATGATATAATAAGAGCGATTGGCAGGTAGCTTCTGGGCTTGGTTTACAGATTAAAAAGGTGTCAGGTGATAGGATATGGAACGGTTTGAATTATCCCGTAAAGAGCGGGAAAAAGCAGTGAGATGGGTGGAAGACGATTCCTGGATCAGGCGAGAGGCATACAGGGATGATCAGGAGTATCTGGCATGTGTCAGTGACATTCTGGAGAATCCTGTCTTTCAGTCTATGGATAACTATATTCAGCACGGCCATACTACATGCAGGGCACACTGCATTCAGGTATCGTATCTGAGTTACAGGATATGCAGAAAACATGGATGGGATTTCGTGGCAGCAGCCCGGGCAGGGCTGCTCCACGATTTATTCTTGTATGACTGGCATACGCATGCAAAGGAAACGGGAAATTATTTTCACGGCTATACTCATCCGCGGGTAGCAATGGAAAATGCAGTAAAATATTTTGATATACCGGAAAAGGAACAGAAGATCATTTTGCGCCATATGTGGCCGCTGACGGTCGTGCCGCCTTCTTCTATGGCGGGAATGGCAATTGTATATGCAGATAAATTCTGCAGCCTGTCAGAGGTAGGAGGCCATGTAAAACGGTGGTGTTCAGGCATGCTGCGGCGCAATAAGATTGCTTAGGAGAGAAACATGACATTTTGGGAAGAACTAGGGAGTAATCAGGTGCTTGTCAGTTCAATTGTAGGCTGGACAGTGGCTCAGGTGCTGAAAACAATTATTGATCTGAGTCTGAACAAAAGCTTTTCGGCAGAACGACTTGTAGGTTCGGGGGGCATGCCAAGTTCCCACTCGGCTACGGTGTGCGCGCTGACTACATCGGCAGGCCTTGTCTACGGCGTTGGATCATTTCAGTTTGCTATTTGTTTCGTATTGGCTTCAGTCGTTATGTATGACGCCATGGGAGTGCGCCGTGAAGCTGGGAAACAGGCAAAGCTCCTCAACCTGATTCTGGAGCAGGACTTTTTTAAATTAGATAACGAAGCTTTTCAGCAGAGGCTGAAGGAGCTGATCGGCCATACGCCTCTTCAGGTGCTGGCGGGAGCAATACTTGGGGTAATTGTAGCAGTGGTAATGGATGGCCGATACGCATAAACGGAGTTGGGAGTCCATTCATAAAAACGTAAGAAAAATAAATTTGTATTCCGGGGAGATTCGTATTATACTTATTAACAAAAAATTAACACGAGAAAGAACGGAGGAATCATATGACAAGATATCACATGATTATCTGGTTTTTTATTCTGAGTTTCCTTGGATATCTGCTGGAGTGTGTTGTACTTAGCTATGAAAACAGAACTGCTGTGCTGGACAGGGGATTTGTCCGCGGCCCATTTTGCATTATATACGGTTTTGGCGGACTGGGAGCATATACGCTTCTTGCTCCTGTAGCCCAAGAACCGTTTCGTCTGTTTGTTGCTTCTATGGTGATGGCAACAAGTATGGAACTTGTAACAGCAAAGTTGATGATCCGGCTGTTCGGTTCATTCTGGTGGGATTACAGCCAGAAGCCTTTTAATTATAAGGGGATCATCTGCCTGGAAAGTAGTCTGGGCTGGGGATTCCTTGGGATATTTTTCTTCTGGTTCCTGGATGGATTTGTCCACGGCCTCGTTTATCTGATCCCCGACGGAATGGAAAAATGGCTGGCGGTTGGTCTTTTGTTTTATTATATAATGGATTTTACATATTCCATCTGGAACGAAAGAACGAATGAAGAAGATGATGATACGCCAATGATTGGCAGATTGAAAATATATTGATGATTGAATGGCTGCACTTCCATTTGGGACGGGCAGCTATTTTACCATATCAGCTTCGCCGATATGGCGCCTCCGGCAGAAAGAAGCGCCTGGCTTTTGGCGGTGAACGCCAAAACCAGCATGCGCAGGTATAAGGCCAATGAACGGCTTATACCATATCAGCTTCGCCGATATGGCGCCTCCGGCGGAAAGAAGCGCCTGGTTTTTGGCGGTAAGCTCTCAAACGGGGGTGTGCTTGGAATACCTGTAGTTTATTAAGAAAGAGGAACGTAATCATGAAAATTGTGCTGGCTTCTGCATCTCCACGGAGGAAGATGCTTTTGGAGCAGATTGGAATTATACCGGAAATACTGCCCAGCGGGGTGGAGGAAACAGTAACGAAGATTGTGCCTGAAGAAGTCGTTAAGGAGCTGTCGGAGAGGAAGGCAGAAGATGTGGCTTCAGGATATGGTGCGAGCAGAGAAGACGTTCTCGTAATCGGAGCCGATACGGTAGTGGCAGCCGGGGACGTAATTCTTGGCAAGCCGGTGGATCGGACAGAGGCCGTAAAGATGATCAGCATGCTTGCCGGAGGTACCCATCAGGTCTGCACGGGAGTTACTGTAATACGGATGAAAGATGGAAAAACGGCGGGCAGATGTACATTTGCAGAAAAGACGTACGTTTCCGTATACCCTATGACAAGAGAGGAAATCGAAGCATACGTGGACAGCGGGGAACCGATGGACAAAGCAGGAGCCTACGGGATACAGGGAAGGTTTGCTGCTTATATTAAGGGTATCAGCGGAGATTACAGCAATGTGGTGGGGCTGCCAGTAGGCAGGTTGTACCAGGAGCTGAAAAAATGGAATGAAAATGCACCAGGAGGGAATTTGCATGATTAAACTGATTGTTTCCGATATTGATGGGACATTGGTTCCGGAGGGGTCTCACGAGATCAACCCGGAACTGTTTTCGGTGATACTGGAATTAAAAGACAGAGGGATTCAGTTTGCGGCGGCCAGCGGCCGTCACTGGAGCAGTGTGGACAAGGTATTTGCTCCAATTCGCAGACGAATTTTTTATATAGCAGACAATGGGGGCTTTATCGGCCTCTATAATCGCTCCCTGTTTCTGAAGACGATTCCGAACGAGGCAGCAAAAGCATTTATTCGCGACATGAAGAAGGTTCCGGGAATGGATATCGTAATCAGCAGCCCGGAAGTCGCGTATATGGATTCTAAGAACAGGAGTTTCTGGACTGGATTCATGACGGATACCTCTATGACGTCAAGGTGGTAGATGATGTGGAGAACGTCGACGATGAGATTCTGAAAGTAGCGTGTTACTATGAAGGCGGACTGGAAGGAATCGCCGAACGGGCAGAAGCAGAGTATGGAGCATATGGGACCGCTACCATATCCGGCAGAGCGTGGATGGATTTTATTCCGCGGGATGTGAATAAAGGATGGGCTATGAACGTGCTTCAGGACAGCCTGAATATTAAACCCGAAGAGACAATGGTATTTGGAGACCAGTTAAATGATATCGAAATGATGAATCAGGCATACTACAGCTTCGCAGTTGCAGGAGCAAGAGAAGAAGTGCGCCGTACGGCCAGGTTTCAGACGGACAGAAGTGAAAGAGACGGCGTGCTGAAGGTGCTGAAATGCCTGTTGTGATTATAATGGAAGTCTTTGCGAGGAGAGCAGAATGAAGTTTGGAAAACGATGGAAAACAGTAGTGCTGCCTCTGACGGCAGCGGCTCTGCTGCTTGGAGGCTGCAAGGGGATTCCCCTTATGTCTGAGGCAAAGGAGTCCAAACAATATACGGAGCCGCAGACGATGATCTTTGTGGCAACGGAAAGAAACCGCTATGAATCGATTTATACGGACCAGATATGGGGAGTAAAAATGGACGACAGCGGTACTACATTTGAAAATTACCTTTTGGATCAGATAAAAAGCTTTTTAGAAGAGATGCGGACGGTCACTATGATGGCCAGGGAACAGGACATCAGCCTGGATGCCGCGGAAAAGGAAAAAGTGAACAGGCTGACAGAGGATTACTACAAAAAATTAAGCAGAGAAGACATTGAATATATGGGCATCGATAAGGACGATGTCCGGATCATGTATCAGGAATACTGCCTGGCTAATAAGATGGTTACAGAGACCACGAAAGATATGGATCTGGAAGTCAGTGACAGCGAGGCAAAGGTCATGGTGCTGCAGCAGATCGAAGTGTGGAACAAGGAAACGGCCGACCTCGTCTGGCAGAAGACTCAGGAAGAAGGAGCCGATTTCGCGGCGATTGCGGCAGAATATTCCCTGAATCCTGATTTGGAACGGAAACTGGGGCGGGGCGAGGATGATAAAGCGCTGGAGGATGCGGCTTTTGCCCTGACAGAGGGAGAAGTGAGCAGCGTGATTGAAGTGGGCCCTGCTTATTATATTGTAAAGTGTTTGAATGAATATGATATGGACGCGACGCAGGAACGGAAAAAGGTGCTGGAAATCGAGAAGAAAGATCAGATTTTCAGACAGATATACAACGAATATGCCCAGAAAAATCCGGTGGATTTTGGAGACGAAATGTGGGAAGAGCTGAAATTTTCGGGAGATGACGGCTGTACAACTACGAATTTCTTTGAAATGTATCATGAATATTTTAAAAACTGACTGTGACCTGAAAAGTGTGTGGCTGCCTGATGCAGCTTTTCAGAAAATAAGGGTGCTGTAAAAGGAAAATCATACATATCCCAATATCAGAAGGAACGGCCTGACCGCTGTCCAGGAGCAAAAGCTGGTATTTGGATATGAAATTCCTTATGCAGCACCCTTTTTACATAAAATCAGCTGGTTTAACGGAAGAATGCCCGGCAGAGATCAGTCAGCGCTTTCTGGTCGCTGGAGCCCATAAGCTCCCGGGCAGAATGCATGGCCAGCATGGGAATTCCCACATCTACTGCCGGCATGTTCAGCTTGCCGGAAGCGATGGCGCCAAGTGTGGAACCTCCCGGAATATCGGAACGATTGGAAAATTTTCTGTATGGAATCTCATTTTCCAGACAGAGGGATTCCGCCACGCTGACAAAACGGGCGTCCGTAGCATAAGACTGCCTGGCAGCCATTTTGATGACAACGCCGTCGTTCAGCATAATTTTATTCTTAATATCATTTCTCTCCCCGTGATTCGGATGAGTAGCGTGTGCCACATCCATAGAGAGGAGAAAACCGCGAAACAATGCGTCGTCCAGGAACTCTGTGAGACCGAAGGAAGAGTAAATTTTGCGCAGAATCCGTTCAGTAACTGCCGTATCCGCCCCCTGTTTTGTAAAACTTCCGATCTCTTCATTATCATACAGAGCGATGACGTTCAGTCCGTCGTCACGGGATGTTTCCACAAGGCCGCTCAAAGCCGCCTGAACGGATGTGACATTATCCAGCCGGGGAGCGGAATAGAATTCATTGGCGAGTCCGAGCTGTGTTCCCTGTTCTGTATTGTAAATATAGAGTTCATAGTCCAGAATTTCCCCTGCCATCACCTTCAGCTCAGAAGCCAGCAGATTGATAAAGTAGCATTCACGATCCAGAGCCTCCGTAATAAGCGTGAGTACAGGAAGCATATCGGACTGAGGATTCAGCGCCACGCCGTCATTGACCTTCCTGTTCATGTGAATCGCAAGGTTGGGAATGGTGAGGAGAGGCCGTTTGAAGTCCACGAAAACAGTTTTAGGGGAGAATGGATTGTTCCCTTTCAGACATACTTTTCCGGCGATGGAAAGAGGGCGGTCCAGCCATGTGCTGAGGATCGGCCCGCCGTAAACCTCCACGTTCAGCTTGCCATAGCGTTCGGAAGAAACCTCAGGAGATGGCTTCAGCTTGAGGCAGGGCCAGTCTGTGTGGGCGGAGGCGATGCGTATGGAAGCGGTTTCACGGAATTCCTTACCGATGCGGAATGCAAATAAGGTGGAGTCAAAAACATTAACAAAATAAGAGCCGCCCCGTTTCAGTTTAGTCCAGGGATTTCCAAGGCTGAGCGGAAGAAAACCGGCTTCAGACAGCTGACGTTCCGCTTCCAGAATGCAATGATATGGGGAAACGGAAGCATGAAGCGTCTGAGCCAGCGTTTGAAGGTCGTTGTCAGTATATAGATTCATAAAAAAAGTCCTCCTGGTATTTGTCCGGCGTTTTTAACGCCGCTGTCATAGTTCCTATCATATCATAATCAGGCGGAACTATACAAGTTCACTTGTGCGGAATCAGAGGATGATCCCAGGCCCAGCCGGCTGCTGAAGATTGAACTTGAAATCGATCTATGATATGATGGAGGAAGATTGTTTTACGGAAAGGATTAAGGGATGAACGAACAAAATACGGTTAAGGAGATGGTCCAGGAATTCTGTCATACCTGGTTTGAGCAGCGAGATGCGGAAGGGACGCTAGGGTTTCTTTCTGATGAAGTAGAATTTATCGGAACTGGTGAAAATGAGTCTGCATCCGGAATTACGGAAATGACCGAATATCTCAGGCAGGATATAGAAGAAAATCCTGAGCCGTTCGTTTGTAATCTCACAACGATTCATGAGTATGCGCCGGCAGAGCGCGTGCGCTGCATATCGACGAAGCTGACATTAAAGAATGCACATTATACATGGCGTCTGCGCGGCTTTTTTACATGCATACAGGAAGCAGACGGAAATTGGAAGATACGGAGCTTTTATGCTGCCGAGCCTGGCCTCAGCCAGAGAGAAGGCGAACATTATCCCCGTGCACTGGTGATGGAAACCATCGTCCGGCAGCGGCAGGAACTGCTCAATGATTCCCTTCCCGGCGGGATGATGGGCGGCTATATGGAGGACGGATTTCCGCTTTACTATATTAACCGTCATATGATGGATTATCTCGGATATGAGAATCAGGAGGAATTTGATGCGGATATCGGCGGACGGATATCAAACTGCATACATCCGGACGATCAGAAGATGGTGGACGAGGAAGTCGCGACCCAGCTGGCTGTAGGGGATGAATATGTCGTCGAATACAGGATGAAGAAAAAGGACGGCTCTTACATATGGGTTCACGATCTGGGCAGGAGAATTACGGCGGAAGACGGACGGCCTGCGGTTTCTTTTGTCTGTATCGATATTACGGTCCAGAAACAGCTTCAGGAACAGGTAAAGAAACTGTATGAAGAAGAACTGACGTATTTTGCAAAGCTATCTTCTGCGAACGGCTGCATTCAGGGTACGATCAACCTGACACAGAACAGGCTGGAAACCTTTTTGGCAGGCGAAGAGCGTTCTTCCCTGAAAGCAGGCGCCTCTTATTCGGAGGCTGTTGAAAATCTGGCCGATTCCGCTGTAGATGCGGAATATGGGGAGTATATCCGCAGGACCCTGGATCGTGAACGGGTGCTCCTCGACTACGAAAATGGTATCGTGGACTATCAGTTCGATTTTCTGCGGAAACGAAATGACGGAACGATTTTCTGGGCGAGTACGAAATTCCACTCTTGCCTTAACCGGGTTACAGGGGATATTATCGTATTCTTTTATACTGCGGACATTACAAAACAGAAGCTTCAGGAACGGCTTCTCAGCAGGATTGCCGATTTGGATTACGATATTATTATGGATGTTGATATGCAGAAGGACACGTACAGACTTGTTTCGTGTCACAAGGCTCTTGAGGGGGTTATTTCTGCAAATGGAAAATTCCAGAAGGGCATACGGGCGATTTCCGCACAGTATATGGACGAACATGGACAGAAGACGTATACGAAGAAACTGGATTATGCTTATATGAAACATCAGCTGCTTCAGCAGGATGCATACAGCTTTGTGGTGGAGATGAAGGACGTCTACGGCAATAAAGAAGTCAAGCGCGTTCAGGTATCATATATCAGCGAAGTCCTGGGCCACGTATGTGTTGCGTGTACGGATGTAACCGACGTGGTGCAGCAGGAGCAGAGGCAGAAAGAAGAACTGGCTGCTGCTCTGATTGCGGCAGAACAGGCCAATGCGGCCAAAACAGATTTTCTCTCCCGTATGAGCCATGAAATCCGCACGCCTATGAACGCGATTATCGGTATGAGCACCATAGCGGCGCAGTCGATCGGGGATGATGAACAGGTGGCGGACTGTATTTCAAAAATAGGAATTTCCTCCCGTTTCCTGCTCTCGCTGATTAACGATATTCTCGATATGAGCCGGATTGAAAGCGGAAAAATGCTTCTGAAAAATGAAAAGATACCTACAGAAGAGTTCCTCAATGGCATCAACTCCATCTGCTATGGGCAGGCAGCGGCCAAGGGCGTGGACTATGAATGCATTACGGACCCGATACTGGACGATTACTACATCGGGGATGCCATGAAGCTGCAGCAGGTACTCATCAACATTTTAAGCAATGCGATTAAATTCACAGGGGAAAGCGGCAAAGTTACATTTTCCGCCTCCCTGCATAAAAGGACGAAAAATGACGCTGTCCTGAGATTTATTGTGAATGATACGGGAGTGGGAATGAGCGGGGAATTCCTTCCCCATCTATTTGAACCGTTCTCCCAGGAATCTACGGGCACTACGACTCAATTTGGAGGAACCGGGCTGGGACTTGCCATTTCCAAGAGCATTGTGGACATGATGGACGGCCAGATTACGGTGCGTTCCATTAAAGGGATCGGCACGGAGTTTACCATAGATGTGAAGCTGGGAATTACAGAAGAAGAAAAACTGCGTCACCATCAAAAGACCCAGAGCTATAACTTTTCCCATTTGAAAACCCTGGTAGTAGATGATGATGTGGCTGTCTGCGAAAGCGCCATCGTCACTCTTCACGAAATGGGAATCAGGGCGGAATGGGTGGACAGCGGCCGTAAGGCGGTTGACCGTGTGAAGGAGTTCTGGGACGCAGGCAGGTATTACGACTTGATTCTGATCGACTGGAAAATGCCGGATATGGACGGGATTGAGACGGCGCGCAGGATTCGCTCTATTGTGGGGCCGGACGTTACCATTATTATCATGACTGCCTATGACTGGATTTCAATAGAACATGAAGCAAAACTTGCAGGAGTCAATCTGCTTATGAGCAAGCCGATGTTTAAATCCTCCCTTGTATCTGCATTTACAAAAGTGCTGGGAGGAAGGGAAGAGCCGGAGCATCAGGAAGAACCGGCAGATTTCAATTTCTCAGGCAGGAGGCTGCTGCTGGCTGAGGATAATGCGATTAATACGGAGGTGGCAGTAATGCTGCTTGAAAACAAAGGCTTCCAGGTAGATACGGCCGAAAACGGTCTGCGTGCCATGGAGCTGTTCAGCAAATCCCAGGAAGGATATTACAGCGCAATTTTGATGGATATCCGTATGCCGTTAATGGACGGTCTTGCAGCGGCTGTAAATATCCGCCATCTCAGCAACGCAGATGCAAAAACCATACCGATTATTGCAATGACGGCCAATGCATTTGATGATGATATTGAAAAGAGCAAAGCAGCAGGCATGAATGCCCACCTGGCCAAACCTATTGACCCGGAACGGCTTTATCAGACGCTGTATGATTTCATTTACGGAGAGGGGGTTTAAATAATGCAGGAGGATTCTCCTTCCATGCTTTCCACGATCCAGACGGCAGCTGTCATGGACAATGCGCCGATTGCAGTCTTCGTCAGCGCCTCAGACAACCGGGAGCTGCTCTACCTAAACCGTCTAGCGAAAGAGTTTGTGAGTACAATGCCTTCGGAGCAGAGGCGTACATGTTACCAGGTGGCAGGCTTTCAGAAGCCATGCCCATTCTGCAGTGCAGGGAAGATGAACAGGACGGAACTGTTTACAAGACAGTACCGCCATCCGGTCAATCAGCGCGTTTATCAGGTCAGCGGAAAATTGATCGAATGGGACGGAAGACCGGCTCAAATTGAGTATATATCGGATATAACGGAAGCACAGGCAAAGGAAATCCAGACGAAAGCTCTCAGCGAGGAGCTTCAGACCACCTTCAGCAGCATTCCTTGCGGGCTCTGCGTTTACCGCTATGACGGCCAACGTATTTATCCCGTGTTCCACAACCATGTTTTTTATGAGGTCATGGGATATTCCGAAGAGCATATTCATTCGGTCGAACAGGAGACGGATTACCTGGGGGTTCATCCGGATGATGTGGCGGCTTTGGAGGGAATCATTCAGGAAGCGATATGCAAAAACAGCATTCTTCATCATGTCTACCGTGTCTGGAATGATAAAAAACAGCAGTACAGTTGGATCCGTTTGGAAGGTTCTGTAAAACCCCAGGAAGACGGTACGAAACTGCTGTACGGCGTTTACAGTGACGTCAGCAGTCAGTACAGGATGGAAGAGTATTTTCAGACGGTCGTCAGGCATCTGCCGGGAGGCGTCGCTGTTGTCCGTTATGGAAAAGACGGAAGAATGGCGACGGAATTTCTGTCTGAAGGATTAGCTGCGATGACAGGTATGACGATGGAAGAAGCATGGGAGACGTACCGGAGCGATGTAATGGCCGGCATCCATCCTGACGATCTGGAGATGGTAAAAAAACAAATGGCTGACTTCATTGCCGGAGGCAGAAGCCAGTGTGAGATTTTATACCGCCTGAAAAAAGGGAACGGCTGTTATCTGTGGGTAAAAAATACGCTTTCTGTGATTCAGAGCGGAAACGGAGAATACAGGCTCTATACCAGTTTTCACGATGTGACCAGGGATCAGGAAATACAGGAACAGCTGCGCAGACAGTATAAGGAGCTGATTCTGCAGCACTATCGAACTATGGATCCGAATGCGCTTGTTGTCGGCCACTGTAATGTGACGAAAAATCAGATATATGAGATCATTGATCATACAGATTCCGATCTGCTGAGAACGTTTGGCACTGTCCGTGAAACATTTTTTACCGGACTCAGCAGCCTTGTAGTAGAAGGTGGAGAGCGCAGAGAATTCCTGAATCGGTATCTGAATGCACCGGCGCTTGCGGCGTTTGAACGGGGAGATACGGAGCAGATCATGAACTGCTTTATGAAACTTCCGAAGGAACAAGCAGGCCGTTATGTACAGTTTAAAATGAGCCTCGTAGAAACTCCGGATACCAGAGACATTACGGGAATACTGACGGTCACCGATGTAACGGAACAGGTTATTTCTGAACGGATTCTGAAGCAGCTTTCGGTAGTCAGCTATGATCTGGTGGCGGATGTGGATCTGAAGAATGATCACTTTACGCTTCTAAACGGGACCCTGGAATGTGGCGATATAGCAGCTGATGAAGGGCGGCATTCCCACAGGATTGCATATATGCTTAAGAACCAGGTGGTTCCAAAAGACCGGGAACAGGTAGCCAGAATGCTGGATCCGGCCTACATAACAGAGCGCCTGGAACGGGACGGTTCCTATTCCTTCCCCTATTCGATTGTAGGGGAAAGCGGCGATATTCTGACGAAAAACCTGACTGTTTCCGCTGTGGACCTGCGGCTGGGGCGCATTTGCCTGGCACGTACGGATATTACCGAATCGGTCAGGGAAGAGCAGGGGCTGCTAAACGTAGTTGCGTATACATTTGAACTACTGGCATTTATTAAAACAGATACGAGTCATCTGACGTTGCATACCCGCCAGACCGTACTGGAAAATCTGCCTCCGTTTGTAATAGAAAACTACGATCGTGCAGTAAAGAGTTTTACAAAAGATTTTGTTCAGAATAAAGACAGAGAATCGATTGAAAAACAGTTCCGGATGGAAACAATGCTTAAGAAGCTGGAGGATTCGCCGTCCGGTTATGATTTCGTCCTCCCATGGAAGGGCGACACCGGCCTACGGTATAAGCAGGTAAATGTACTTTGGGGAGACAGCGGTCATAAAACGATCTGTCTGGTGAGAGCAGATGTGACGGATATGCTGGCGGCGGAGCGGCGTACGAAAGAAGCTCTGGAGAAAGCGCTGGCGCAGGCGGAAGAAGCAAATCAGGCAAAGAGCGATTTCCTGTCATCCATGAGCCATGATATCCGTACACCTATGAATGCGATTATGGGAATGACAGCACTTGCTTCTGCCCACCTGGATAACCGGGAGAAATTGGAGAATTGTCTGCGGAAAATATCGTTTTCGTCCAGACACCTGTTGAGCCTGATTAACGATATCCTGGATATGAGCAAGATTGAACGTTCCAAGATTACTCTGAACCATACGAAAATCGTCCTGTCAAAACTGATGGGGCAGTTGGCCGATATGATGATCCCCCAGGCAGAGGCAGCAGGACTGGAACTTACATTCCTGGAAAAAGGAATTCATCATCCCGGCTTTTATGGGGATTCCCTCAGGATCAATCAGATCATGATTAACATCTTGGGAAATGCGATTAAATTTACTCCGGAAGGCGGAAGGGTAGAATTCACAGCAGAAGAAATTCCGCCCAAGAAGGACCTGGGAAATGCCCGGTATCGTTTTGCCATCAGAGATACGGGAGTGGGTATGGAGGAAGCCTTTCTGACTCACATTTTCGAACCGTTTACCCGGAGCCGCAATGCGGCGTCTGTGGAAGGTACCGGACTGGGACTCAGCATTACAAAGGGACTTGTAGATTTGATGGAAGGTACGATTGCCGTGGAAAGCCGTGTGGGTGAAGGAACCGTGTTCCTGGTGGAACTGGAGGGGGAAGCTGCAGCAGCCGGAGAAAGCACGGCAGAGATGGAGGAAACAGAAACAGTGAATGAGGAAGCAGAAAAACTGCTGGAAGGACGCCGCTTTCTCATCGCTGAGGACAATGCGATTAACTCGGAAATTCTGTGTGAGCTGCTCAATATGTGCGGTGCGCAGTCTGTGGTTAAAACGGATGGTTTCCAGGCAGTAGAGGCATTTTGTACTGCTCTTCCGGGGACGTATGACGCAGTTTGATGGATATACAGATGCCCGGCATGAACGGTTATGAAGCGGCCAGAACGATCCGAATGACAGACCGGGCGGATGCAATGACAATTCCAATCATTGCAATGACGGCCAATGCCTTTACTGAAGATATACAGGCAGCGCTGGAGGCGGGAATGAATGCCCATATTGCAAAACCAATCGATGTGAAACTGCTCTGGAGTACGCTGAACAACGTACTGGGCAGGGCGGATAAGGGCCATACAGGCAGATGACGGCCAAAATGACAGAATGTATTCATGACAAGGCAAAAGAGAAATCATCACTGATGCGAATGATTCTTTTAAAGTTTTTACTATCAACAAAGGAGAGAAAATAATGTCCCATGATAATTTAGCCAATCTGCTGGACTCTTTAACGGGCGTCAGCGTCTTTGTTATTGAGGACAAAACACAGCGTCTGTTATATTACAATCAACGCTGTAAAGACGCCGGCTGCGGCCGCATCGAACTTGGTATGAGATGTCAGGAGATTTGGCCGGCCGGGTTTGTCAGCAGCTTGCTTAAATGTGCGGAGGAAGGTTCTTCCAACCATATGGTACGCTATGCACCTTGGCTGAAATGCAGTCTGAATATTACGGCGGACCGCATTCTATGGGACGGCCGCATACCGGCAGTAGCAGTGACTGTGAGCCTCAGAGAACCGAACCGGCGCAGTCCAAGGAGAATAGTGATATTGGACGAATGTATGCCCAGAGCCTTGTGACGGTCTTCAATGAATGTGTAATTGCCAATCTCACATCTAATTCCTATATTAACTGTCAGAAGGATGGGATGTGGGATGGGATTCCAGTACAGGGCAATTTTGCGGTTGAGAACCTCAGATATGCACAAAAGACGATTCATCCCGATGACCTTGAGACGTTTAACATATATTTTTCCCGTGAGGCTCTGATCAGGCAGTTTGAAAAAGGAAGAACATATATTTCCAGACGTCTGAGGCGCATGGTAGAAGGCGGTGACTACCACATGGTAGAATTTACTGCAGCGAAGATCAGCCGGACAGAGGAAGGGGAATTCTGGTGCGTTCTTGTCTTTCGCGATGTTCAGGATGAATATCTGGCGGAACAGCAGCGGAATATTGAGGTCAGCCAGCTCGCAACGGCTGCCCGGACCGCTTATCAGATGCTGATTGCGGTCAATTTAACCAGGAATACATATCATATGTTGGAATATGGCCGTTTTCCTGTACAGAGGCCTGACGAGGCCGGCAGTTTTGACATGTTGATCGAACAGGAGCTGTCTACCGTACATCCTGATTACCGGGAAGAATTTATTAATAAATTTTCAAGGGAATCCCTTACCGACGTATTTGCCAGAGGAGAGCGGATTATAACGATGGAAGTGCCGCATCTGGGGGTGGATGGGACATATCACTGGCATTTTACACAGGTAGTGGGCGTGGAAAGCCCCTTTACTGATGATCTGATTGAGATCACCTTGTCCAGAAATATCGATGAGGAGCGAAGAATTCAGGAAGAGGCGCTGGAAAAAGAGCGAAAGGCTAAATTGCTGATGGAGGAGACTTTGAAGAAGGCGGAAAAGGCAAGCCAGGCTAAAAGCGATTTCCTTTCGAGGATGAGCCATGATATCCGCACTCCTTTAAACGCGATTATCGGAATGACTGAATTGGCACAGCTGCATTTGGCAAATGAAGAGCGGATGAAGGATTATCTGAGTAAAATTGCCGGTTCGGGAGCCCACCTGCTGGGACTGGTCAACGAGGTGCTGGATGTAAGCAAAATCGAAAGCGGCGCAGTTCAGCTGGCAGAGGACAGATTTGATTTATTCAGTATAATGAGGGAAACGGCAGAGATGGTCCGCCTGTCCATTCAGAACAAGGGACAGGTTTTGACGGTCGATATCGAAGAGGCGCTTCATTCAGAGGTGACGGGTGATGAAAGGCGTCTCAGGCAGGTGCTGGTCAATATTCTTGACAACGCGTCAAAGTATACCGAAAAGGGCGGCCGGATATTTTTCAGGCTCAGGGAACTTAAAAAAGACGAACAGCACATAGGCACATATCAGTTTATAGTCGAGGATGACGGCACCGGAATGAAGCCGGAATATCTCAGGCACATTTTCGAACCATTTAGCAGAGCTGACGAGAGCCGGCTCTGCAAAATTACAGGGACCGGCCTTGGAATGACAATTGTACAGAATATCGTTGCAATGATGGGAGGAGACATTCAGGTGGAGAGTGAGTATGGAAAGGGGTCGCGTTTTACGGTTACCCTTTGTCTGACACAATACAGCGCTTTGGAAAGCGACGTGCTGGCAGAGGAACTTCCAATTAAGGAGTCTTTTCCCGGTATCAGGGTGCTCCTGGCGGAAGATAATGCGATTAACCGGCAGATTGCCACGGAGATGCTTGAGTTGCTGAACGTACAGGTCGAGACTGTGGAAAATGGGCAGGAGGCCGTTGAGGCCGTTTGCCGCCATCCATCATCTTATTACAGTATGGTATTTATGGACATCCAGATGCCTGTCCTCAACGGCTATGATGCCGTAAGGAAAATACGGGATTCGGGGAAACAGGGAATTGAAGCTCTGCCGATTATAGCCATGACGGCTGATGCATTCGCTGAGGATGTGAAGCAGGCGCGCCTGGCGGGGATGAACGGACATCTCCCGAAACCAGTTTCAATCGACCGGTTAAAAAGCGTCCTGACGAAATGTCTGGAATGGAAAAAGGAAAAGCCTTTTGTACAATAGCCGGGCAGATAACATTCAGAGGTTGGAAAAAAACATGCAGCAGGGAGAAGAAGAGTATGATTGCACTGAAAATTGATGATATCAGGACGTTTACGTCACAGCTTTTTGTAAAAGAGACATTTGATTTCTTTCTCGTAAAGGATGCTCAGATTGTGACATTCAACACATTTTCCATAGACGGACGGATTCGTCAGGGATATTATACAGATGAGGAGCTGGAGGAAAACAGGATCGAGGCATTTTCTTACTGGAAAACGCTGCGTCCCGTATGCTATTCGCTTATTAAGGGAAAACGGCTTCCGGAGAGTTTTCATATCGTTCTCAAGCTGGCGCCGGGTGAGGCTGAGAAAGTCGTACGGCGTGCCGGAACTGCTGTCAGGGAAGAGGATGTGGAAGGGCTGTATCTGAACATCCGCTATGAAAACAGGGAGCTGGTCTGTGTAACAGGACTGTCCGTAAATTACTTTACTTTAGATAAGACTCTGGATGTGGAATGGGACAATACGGTCAGGCAGTTTTTTAAATCAAAAGAGATCATATATATGGAGGGGTAGGATAAAAAGATGAATATATACGAGTACATTGTAGTCGGCATAGACGGAGATTACGCGAATCTTAGACGGACGGACGCAGCAGATGAAGAGATTAAAATTGTAGCCCGCGCTCTTCTGCCGGAAGAGACGGATGAAGGGACAAAATTACGGTATGAGATGCTGGAGTATTCCATCATTGAATGAGAAAGTGCGTGAGAAAGAGAGGAGAAAATACAATGAAACATATTAAAATCACATCCGGGAAATATGAGTTTATTGCGCGTCTTGAAGAGGAAAAATCACCGGAGAGCTGTAAATGGCTGCTATCCATGCTGCCGTGGACGGATCAGATGATACACGTGTCATGGAGCGGGAACGCCTGCTTTTTCCGTCTCCAGGAGAGAGCCTTCAGCGTGCCTTTTGAAGATCCGATCAGAATTCCGTCAAAGGGCGAGGTGATTTTATATCCTGGAAATATACCGAGCCTTCAGATGGGTGGAGAACTCTATCTGGCATGGGGACCGAACGCGATCGCCTGCGGAAACGGAAACCTCATGGGAAATCATGTGCTTACGATAGAAGAGGGCCTTGAACAGCTGGCGGAATACGGAAATGAAGTCCATATCGGCGGAGGACAGACGACGACGCTGACGCTGATGGAAGAGTAAACGGGATAAGATTCCCTGATAGAAACAGAAAAAAGAATAAAAAGAGAGTGTTGCAAAAAATAAAATCAGATATGTCTTTGATAGAATTTCGCTCCAGGCAGTGATCGTGTCACTCCTTCTGGCATCAAAGGCGGTATTGATTCTTTTTTGCAACACTCTTTTTCAATTACAGAAAGAGTGAGAACAAAGAGTTCGCTAAAGCGGGGAACAACTACAATGGATCTATTTATCCGTTTACAAAGATCGGAAACTGACATGTGAAATCTGCCGCTACAGAGGGGCAATCATGATTTCCGTATTGTTTTTTTTACAGAATTCTACAAATGAAGCGGGAATATGGGAATCCGTTATTATGGTGTTAACTTCCGAGATGTGACCCATCTGGAGGAAACTGGGAGTACCCAGTTTGCTGCTGTCTATCATAATGACAATTCTCTTGGAGTGTTCCATCACCGTCCGCTTGAGGGAATATTCTGCGGTGCTGGGCGTGGAGAAATATCCGTCTTCCGTGATGCCGTACAGGCCGAGAAAGGCGCAGTCAAAATGCATGGTATGCAGCATATTTTCAGCGAACATGCCTGCGCAGGAATTCGAATTTTTCTGAAGCTCGCCGCCGAGGCAGATCACATGGATATTCGTTCTTGTATTCAGCTCAAGAGCTGTGGATAGCGTATCGGTTACAACGAGCAGATTCTGGTCGTTGGTGAGCAGGCGCGCCAGGCAGTAAACAGTCGTGCTGGAATCGAAAAAAATCTTGGATCCAGCTGTGATCAATGGAAGCGCCATCTGTGCAATTGCTTCCTTTTCAGATGGATGTGACATAATGCGCATTTGATAAGGCCGTTCGGTGACCATGGTATCAGGAGGAGCGATCGCTCCTCCGTGAGAACGGATAGCCATATGATTTTGCTCCAGTTCATTCAGATCGCGGCGGATCGTCATTTCCGTCACATTAAACAGGCGGCAAAGACTGCGGACCTCAACCTTTCCATATTTATTCAACATGCCCTGTATCTGGGCTAATCTTTCGCTTTTTAACATAATATCCCCTTCTTTCTGTTTGAAACGAACAATTTAATTAAACATTATCATACCAGAGATTATAAAAAATGTAAAGTTAAGATGATTTGACTAAAAAATAACAAAAACATCACGAATAAATATTATAAACGAACAATAGATGTCTTGACAAATGAGCAATTTGTGACTAATATAAACATATAATGATCGAATAAACGAACAATATTGGGCAAAATAGAAAAAGGGGATGGAATGAAACACGTTTATCTTACAGCGTTGACACCTGAAAAATTTGCGCCTTATGGAAGAGTTGTTGAACCTTATAAGAACAAAATTACAAAGTCAGGCGAACATTGGAAGTGCTGTTCACCAGTAGACTTCATCACTCTCCAGTCGCCGGTAGGGATCGGAATCGTATATTCGGAAGAACTGCCGGAGAAGATCAGCGCAATGGAACGCCATGTAAGCCGGGAAGAGGTTCTATAGGCGGGGACGGAGGATCTCGTGATGCTTACCGGGCTGCCCTGTATCTGGGAGCAGAAGAGGCAAGACCGGACCCTGAAACGGTAAAGGCATTTCTGATCAAGGCCGGACAGGTCGTCATTATGAGCCGGGGGACATGGCATTCCCCAGCCTTTGCAGTCAGTGGCCAGGCGAAATGCTACTTTATGGTGGAGTGGAAAAAGACCTGATCGATCAGGACGACAGCCCGTGGATTCCATTTGAAGGCGGAGAAGAAATCGCTGTAATCATGGAAATGGCAGGAGGAGCGGATGGAGAGGACAGAGTTTAAGCCTGACATTATTGGAATCGGAGAGTCCGATGTGGATTTATTTCTGAGAGTAAAACGGATGCCGGGAAAGGGAGAAAAAATACGGGCGGAAGAAATCGGAAAGATGCCGGGCCTTTCTGACAGAAGACATCAGGGATACAACAGGAGCGGGGGACAGTTTTAACGGCACGTTTCTGGTCTGTATCGCCAAAGGAATGGAAGCGGAACAGGCCGCAGAATACGGCGCAGCCGCGGCCGCCTTCGTTATACAGAAAGAAGGGGCCAGAACGGGTCAGCCGGATTTAAAGAAAATAGAGGCATTTCTCAGTAAAAAGCCTCAGAAAATATGGTGAGGAAACATGGAAGAAATTAGACAGTTACTGTCGGTCAATGGACAGAAGCAATTTGATGATATTGTAAGTCAGCGGGTGCTGGGAGCCTCCAGGCATATCCATATGATCGGTGATATGTTCCTGGATCTGGCGAAAAAAGCGGAAACGGAGAATATGGAACCAGGTCGCTTGATCGAAGAGATTACACAGGTTGCCGATTATTTTAAGCGGACAAGAGGAGAGGCCAGCTGTGCAGTTACGAATGCAGTGAATGAAATGCTGGTGGGCATGAAGGACATCGAAAAGAAGGCAGGGACGGAAGCGGTATGTACCGTCAGGCAGGCTGTTTTTGCATACAGGGAAAAAGCAGAATGTGATATCCGCATCGTTGTGGATTGCGGCGCACAGCTGGCAAAGGAAATGAGGAAGATTCTTGTATTTGATTATTCCAGTACAGTGAATGCTTTTCTGCAGAAGCTGGACAATCCGGAAGTCGAAGTGTATATACCTGAGAGCCGCAGCATTAACGGAGGTGCGGAATTTGCAAGGACGGCAGTTAGAAAAGGAATGAAAGTGCATTTTATCCCGGATTCGGCCATGATGTATTTTTTGAGGGATTGTGAGGCGGCGTTCTGCGGGGCGGAAACCCTGTTTCCGGACGGCACAGCCTTTAATACCACTGGTTCAGAAATCGTAGGTCTGATCTGCAAAGAGCTTAAAATCCCCTTTTACATACTGACGCCGATGGTGAAGCTGGATATCCGTGGAATCTATGGATATCGCAGAAAGACGGTGACCAATGATCTGAAACAGAGATTTCGATCGGTAGGCCTGACAGAGGAAGAAATGAAAAGTATTGATTTCAGATGTCCCGAACTCCTTCCGATCGACCGGTCCTATATTACGGGTTTCATAACGGAAATGGGAATTATTCCGACGGACAGCCTGTATGAGCAGGCGCTGGAATATCACAGAAAACTGGAAGGAGGCCGCGGGTATGTCTGAAAAAATAAAACTTCCGATGGTGTTGTCCATGATACAGCCGGAGCCTCTTCCTGGAAGCTACCGTCATGAGTCGATGAAGATCGGCGAAATTGCAGACCTGGTACTCAGGGAAGCAGATATGGTGGTTAAAAATGGTTTTGACGGTTTTATACTGCAGAACATGAATGATATGCCTGTGAAGCAGACGGCTCCTGTTGAAGCGGTCGCTTATATGACGGTGATCGGAGAACGCTTAAAAAGAGAGTTTCCAGAAGCTATACTGGGCATCCTTGTTAACTGGGACGGCGTGGCGGCTCTGTCTGTGGCCGACGCCGTAGGCGCTGATTTCGTAAGGGTGGAGCACCTGTTTACAGGCGCGGAGGTTACAAGCGCAGGATTATTGCAGGCACAGTGTTGTGAAATTGCAGCATTGAGGAAGAAAATAAAATCCAGAATTCCTGTATATGCAGATGTATATGAGGTCCACGGCGTTCCGCTGGGTGCAAAAAAAATTGAGGACGCAGCGTGGGAAAGCGTCCATGAAGCATTTGCCGACGGCCTTTTTATGGCTGGAAAAACGTCGGAGGAAAGTATCGCGATGGTGAAGAGAGCCAGGACTCGGACAGGAAGCGTACCGATTTTTCTGGGGGGAGGCGCTACGGGCGACAATATTTGTGAGCTGCTCCAATACTACGACGGCGTCAGCGTAGCTACATGGGTAAAGGACGGCGATATGAAAAATCCGATTAATCCGGATAAAGCGCGGATTTTTATGGAGCAGGTGCAGAAAGCGAAAGAGATGAAACTTGTAAACCAACATACATAAGGAAAAGGAAAGGGAAAGGGAATGATGCTATGAAAATGGTAAAAATGACATCAGGTAAGTTCACATTTATCGCCAGACTGGAAGAGGAAAAGAGTCCTGAGACATGTAAGTGGCTTTTGGAACGGCTGCCATGGGATGCAAAGATGATACAGGTCATCTGGAGCGGAAAAGCCTGCTTTATGCCGCTGGAGGACTGGGCCTACGGCTTGCCGGACGAACACATCATGAGAATCCCATCCAAGGGAGAAGTGATCGTATATCCGGGCGGCGTGCCTCACTTGCAATGGGACGGAGAATTCTTTATGTCCTGCGGACCGTGCAGTATTGCATGCCAGATGGGCCATCTTTACGGCAATCTGGTACTGACGGTTACAGAAGGGCTGGATGATCTGGAAGAGTTTAGCCGAGTCGTACAGATACAGGGGGAACAGACGCTTCACATTGAACTGATGGAAGAGTAAAAAAGGAAATAAATTCAATTGGGAGAAGGAGGGACTATTATGGCAGGAAGTACAGAAAAGAAAAAGATATCCATGACAACACAGATTCTGATTGCCACTATTGGGGGTGTGGTATTCGGCGGAATCGTAGGTCCATGGGCGGGCAATCTGAAGTTTATCGGCGATATCTTTATCCGCATGATCCAGATGTCGGTTGTCATTCTGGTTATGACGGCTGTTGCCGGTTCTGTAGGCAACCAGCAGGGCAAGGGTCTTGGAAGAATGGGATTTAATACTTTTAAGTGGTTTATTATCTTTACCGTGTTCGCAGCTGCTCTGGGATACATGCTCTGCGTTATCATTCAGCCGGGGCTTGGAATTGTGATTGCCAATCCGACGGAGATTACGGAAGTGGCAGAGGCAGGCAGCATTCAGGATACTCTGCTTGGATTTTTCTCTACCAATATCATTTCTTCCATGGCGGCAGGAAGCATGATTCCATGTATTATTTTTGCCCTGTTCTTTGGAGCGGCCTGCAGTATGTATACGGCTTCATCGGGAGACGACATAGTACTGAGATGGCTGAAGGGCGTTAACGGCGTTGTACTGAACATTATTCAAATGGTTATGAAACTGGCTCCGATCGGCGTGTTCTGCCTGCTTGCCAACGTAGCGGGAGCGATCGGATTCAAGGTTATTATTCCAATGATCAAGTTCCTGGCCTGCCTGGCGATCGGCGATCTGATTATGCTGGCCCTTTACATTCCGCTGGCAGGAATCCGCTGCGGCGTTAATCCGCTGATGATGCCTAAGAAGTTCATGAAAATGTCCATGATCGCTTTGACGACCACGTCTTCAGCAATTACCCTGCCAACAAAGATGGAAGACAGCGTAACAAAATTTGGCATCAGCCGCCGCGTATCCGATTTCGTAGGTCCCCTTGCAATGTCCATGAACAGCAACGGAGCAGCCATGTGCAACGTATGCTACATTATGTTTATGAGCCAGGCATGCAACGTGGCGCTGAAACCATCCCAGATCATCATGGGAATCGTGCTGTCCTGTATGCTCTGTATGGGCACAATTACCGTTCCGGGCGGTGCTGTCGTCAGTATGACGTTCCTTGCAACAAGCCTTGGACTGCCTGTAGACGCAATCGCTCTTCTGCTTGGAATCGACTGGTTCTCCGGAATGTTCCGTACGCTTCTGAACGTGGACGCAGATGTGATCGTTGCGATGCTGGTAGCAAATGCAGAGGGCGAATTTGACAAAGATGTTTATAATGGAACGAAAACCGTGGACTACATCGCTTAATGGGAGGATAAGACATGCCGATTAATAAAGAAAGGCTTTTTAACCGATTGCAGGAATTAGGGGAGATCGGAAAGCAGGAAGACGGTATCTACTGCCTGGCACTGTCGGAAGAAGAGAATAAGGCCCATCTGGTATGATTTTTATCCGTTCAAAGGACGGTTTGAGTCATAACGGGGCGGAATACAGCTCTCCGGAAGACTGCGCGGCGGGAACTGCAGTGCTTTACGGAGCGCTTTACAGGCTGGCCCAGGATATGCAGGAATCATAAGGCAGCGATACATAAAAACTATAGTAATAAGAACGCAGTGTTAATTTAAGAGGGGGATTGCAAAACTGAAACTGCAGTCCCTCTTCTTTCATAATTTTATAAAAGGTGCGGGATATGAAATCAGAATTTGATCAAATGCATGATATATGGAAAAAAATCATCTCTTTCGGACCAAGACCCATGGGTTCCTCCGCTCTGAAAAAATGCGGCTTCTTTCTCGAGGAAGAGATGGAAAAAACGGCTGACCGGGCTTTTACCGAGTGCTGGGACATACAGGCATGGAGTACAGGGGGATGGACGCTGGAAATAGAAGGATTTGAAGGTACGAAATCTTACCTCTTCCTCGGCAGCGGACCGTCTGAAGAATTTGAAGGGACGCTCAGGTATCTGGGAAAGAACAGATTGTGGAATATGTATTCCTGGGACAGATACGCGGTTGCAGGCAGGGATGGTGAGACTGAAGCATATGTAACGGTCAGGGGGAATGGCGAGGCCATTCCCCAGATGCTTTTTACAGGAAGAACAGAGCATCCTCATTTTCTTGTGGGACAGGAGGATGGAGAGCGGATGAAAGAAGCTGAGAGCAGAAAAATGAGCGTGCGTGGCTTTGCGAAAGTGGAGTGGAAGCCTGCGCAGTGTCGCAATGTAGTCGGACTTCTGGAAAGTAACCAGAAAAATCAGAAGGAAGAGAAGATCGTGATTTGCGCTCATTATGACACGGTTTATAATACAGCAGGAGCTTATGATAACGCTTCCGGCGTCGCCGTCGTGCTGGAGTTGGGCCGCAGGCTGAAGAAATACAGCCGGAACTGTACGATTGAACTTCTTTTAACGGATGGAGAAGAATATGACCTGACAGGAGCCAGGTACAGAGCCGAAAAATGCAGGGATGAGAAAATCTCCATGGTTTTATGTATTGACGGCGTGGGAAGAGAGCGGATTATGGAGGTGTGGAGCGGACCGGAACCATTGGAAAGAAAGATCAGGGCGTCACTTGATAAGAGCAAAGAATATTTTACTCCCGTCTATATCTGCCCGCCGCCCCCAGGAAGCGATCAGGAAGCATATTATTCCATGGGAATTCCATCATGCATGCTGACCTTCAATGACCAGGGAATTCTCCATTCTCCAAAGGACATTTATGAGAAAGACAAATTGGACAATATGAAGGTCATGGTAAGAATCACGGAGGACCTGCTGGAAAATCTGGGAATTATACATAAAAATGAATGGCAATGAAAGGTGAGGATTTATCATATGGAAAAAATAAAAGTATTGTTTGCGGGGGAATCCTGGTTTTTTACGACAACTGAAACGAAGGGATTCGACCAGTTCACTATAGGAGGATATGAGACGGAAATCGGCCGGGTCAGGGATTACATGAAGGACTATGCTGACATTACTCACATACCGGCTCATCTTGTATGCCAGGATTTTCCGAAAACGGCGAAAGCCCTTTCAGAATATGACGTGGTTCTGATCAGTGATGTGGGAGCGAATACATTTCTGCTCCATCCTGATACCTTTTTCAGGAGCCAGACGACGCCGGACCTCATGAAAGCCATTGCAGAATATACGGCAGCAGGAGGCGCCTTCGGTATGATCGGCGGCTATATGACATTTATGGGAATTGAAGGAAAAGGAAGATGGCGCGGCACGGTGATCGAGGAAATCCTTCCTGTTACCATGATGGATGGGGACGACCGTTCGGAATGCCCGGCAGGCGTCGTAATCCAGATCGACCCAGCCAGTCATCCGCTCCTTTCCGGACTTCCGAAACAGTGGAGTCCCCTGCTGGGATATAACCGGCTTAATGCAAAAGAGGGAGCTGAGATTGTTGTGTCTTATAAAAATGATCCGATTCTTACAATTGGGACTTATGGGGAAGGCAGGACTTTCGCATGGGCCAGCGACTGTGCGCCTCACTGGATGCCTGGCGAATTTTGTGATTCCCCATGCAATAAGCGGTTGTGGAAAAATATACTTTCCTGGGCGTGCGGCAGGATGTAAACAATAATGTAAAGGAATATGAGGGATTGGGACAGGATTGAGAGAATGGGCCGAAGGCAATCGGGTGTGGGCCTGGAAGATGATAACAAGTCTTCCAGGCTCTTTTTGCTGGCAGGACTTATTAGTTTTCAATAGAGAGAAATATCCACATTTAAACAGCGCTGTAAGAAAAAAGTAAGTATTAAATATTTATCAGTACTTGACATTGCATAGTACCTGTTATACTATAATAGATAGATACCTGTTGGAGTCAGCGTCGGTGTTAAGGAACGGCACTGTTCTGAGCAGGTACATAGATGGTAGAAAAAGGTGATGGATATGAATGCACAGTTTAAAAAAGGGGTGCTGGAATTGATCGTACTGCTTTCCGTAACGAAACGGGACATGTATGGATATGAGCTGGTTAGCGAAGTATCGAAAGTAGTGGATGTCAATGAAGGCACGATCTATCCTCTGCTGAAGCGGTTGACGAATGAACATTATTTCGAAACATATCTTCGGGAATCTACGGAAGGGCCGCCCAGAAAGTATTATCATCTGACGGCTGCCGGGGTGCTTTATAAGGATACGCTTAAGAGGGAATGGAAAGAATTCAGGAAACAGATGGATTCGTTTATGGAGGAGTGTGATAAGAATGAGTAAGGCTGAATTTTTGCAGTGCCTGGAAAAAAGGCTGGAAATATTAAATCAGAAAGAGCGGGCGGATATTTTAAGTGAGTACGAACAGCATATTGAGATGCGGATGAAAGGCGGACTCACGGAGGAAGAGGCGATTAAGGATTTCGGAGATATAGATGAGCTTGTAGAGGAAATTCTTGACGCATACAATGTTAATCCGGAATATGGGAAAAAGAAAAATATACTTCATGGAAAAAAGGTAGAGGAGACGGTCACAAAGGGAGCATCGAAAGTGGGAAGAGCGTTCAGACGAGTCTGGGAGGCCGTATGGAAAGGGATTTCTTCGGCAGGAAGAAAAATCAGGTCCTGGTGCGGGGCATTTTTGACATGGTGCCGTTCCATTCTTCATTTTCCGGAAAAGAGAAAGAAGGAAGATACAATGGATAAAGATTGGGATATGATGACAGAAACAGGAACGGACCGGGCAGAGTCCTGCAGAAGAAAAAGGAGGGAGAGCGGAAACTGGATGTCTGCGGCAGGCAGGACGTGCGGATGGATCTGGCATGCAGCTCTCTGGTGCGCGCTCCTTTTCCTGAAATGTCTGGTGATTTTCTTCGTATGGCCTGTTCTTATTGCAGAGCTGGCGGCTGTTGTAGGATTGGGTATACTGATTGTGCTTTTATTTATGGGATATCCTGTGATCGGCCTGGTTATCATAACTATCGGCTGTCTGATGAGCGGGGCTGTCGTCCTGTGGCTAGTTAAGGAAATCCTGTTCCTGAAAATCAAAGGAAGCAGAGAAGAAGTAAACATTCAGGAGATTACGGAAACCAAAGAAGAAAGCGAGGTATGTGAGGCATGAAAAAATACGGAATTATGGCGGCTGTCTTTGCTGCAGGCCTGCTGTTTATCGGTATAGGAAGCGGGATTGCATTTGCAGAGTTTTCTTCCTTCACATATGGAGGCAAGAGCACATTTGGAAATGGCCAGATGGAGGTCAGGCGTTTTGAAGAAGAGCGTACGCCGGACATGGCCTTTCGCCTGGACAGATACAGGAATATCGATGTGGTAGAAGATGAAAACCTTCCGGCAGACAAACTGATTTTTGAAATTGAATACAACCCGGAATTCGTAGAGCCGAGAATTGAGAAATATACGGAAGAAATCGAGATTTTTGACGAAGAAGAGACTGCTGTGGAAGAGACAGTTGGAGAGGACGCGGCGGGAGGAGACATGGCCGAGAGCGATGTGAGCGGAGACGGCCTGACCGAAGAAGACAGGATAAGAGAGAAGATGAAAAATACAGAAGAAGTCTTTCACATCTGGGAAAATTCCAAAAATGAGATGGAGCTGATGTGGGGGGTGAAGGACGAAGTGCTCCGGTCGGTGAAGGAACGGAAAATATATGATTATGACGTGGAATATTTCGGGAAAATGACCGTATATATGTCCCCACAAGCAAAGGAATATTTGAAATACCGGTAATGGGAAAAGAAAAACGAAAGATAATGTTAGCACTCATTTTAAATGAGTGCTAATTTTCTGTTGACATTTTAAAAACAGAGTATTACAATATCTTATGTGTAATAAAAATGCAGTGACTGTTCATGGCATATGGAACGGTTGCAAAATATAAATTTACAAAATAAGGAGTGACTGGTTATGGCAGCAAAAACAGGCAGTTTGTCAATTAACAGCGAAAATATTTTCCCGATTATCAAAAAGTGGCTGTATTCAGACCACGACATTTTTTACCGTGAGTTAATCAGTAATGGATGTGACGCGATTACGAAGTTAAAAAAACTGGCTCTGATCGGGGAGTATGAGCAGCCGGAGGATATGGAGTACAAGATCGAAATCCGCGTCAATTCCAAGGACAAGACGATCAGCATCGTGGATAACGGAATTGGTATGACGGAAGAAGAAGTGGAAGAGTATATCAACCAGATCGCATTTTCAGGCGCTCAGGATTTCCTGGAGAAGTACAAGGATAAAGCGAATGAAGACCAGATCATCGGACACTTCGGACTGGGATTCTACTCCGCATTCATGGTTTCGGACAAGGTTACCATCGATACCCTTTCTTACAAAGAAGGTGCTAAGCCAGTTCACTGGGAATCAGAGGGCGGAACTGAATTTGAGATGGGAGACGGCGACAGGGAACAGCCTGGAACGACGATTACCCTTTACTTAAATGAGGACAGCGTGGAATTTTCAAATGAATACCGCGCCCGTGAAGTCATTGACAAATACTGTTCATTCATGCCGGTGCCGATTTTCCTGGTTAACGAAACGGCTGATCCGGAGTATGAGACAATTGAAAAGGATGAGCTGACAGAGAAGGATACGGTCGTTGAGACGATTCTGGAAGAAGCTAAGACAGAGGAGAAGGAAAATGAAAACGGCGAAAAAGAAGTCGTAGAAGTTTCCCCTGCAAGGGAAAAATATAAAATATTAAAGCGGCCCGTTCCGTTAAATGATGTCAGTCCCCTCTGGAATAAGCACCCGAATGAATGCAAGGAAGAAGAGTATAAGGAATTTTACCGCAAGGTATTCATGGATTTTAAGGAACCGCTGTTCTGGATCCATCTGAATATGGATTACCCATTTAACTTAAAGGGTATCCTCTATTTTCCGAAAATCAATACGGAATACGATACGATTGAAGGTACGATCAAACTGTACAACAACCAGGTATTTATTGCGGACAACATTAAGGAAGTCATTCCGGAATATCTGCTCTTGTTAAAGGGTGTGATCGATTGTCCGGACCTTCCTCTTAACGTGTCCAGAAGTGCGCTGCAGAACGACGGATTTGTTAAGAAAATATCTGATTATATCAGTAAGAAGGTCGCTGACAAACTGTCCGGCATGTGTAAGACAGACAGGGAAACATACGAAAAATACTGGGATGATATCAGCCCGTTTATCAAGTTCGGCTGCATTAAGGATGAAAAGTTTGCAGAGAAAATGAACGACTATATCCTGTTTAAGAATCTGGACAACAAATATATGACATTAAAGGACTGTCTGGAAGAGAACAAGGAAAAACACGAAAATCAGATTTTCTATGTGACGGATGAAAAAGAACAGAGCCAGTACATCAATATGTTCAAAAAAGAAGGAATGGATGCAGTCATTTTGAAACATAACATTGACAGTCCGTTCATCAGCCATCTGGAGCAGAAGAATGAAGGCCTGAAATTCCTGCGCATCGATGCAGACCTTCATGATACATTTAAAGAAGAAGTGAAGGAAGAGGATAAAGAAGCTTTGAAAGCAGATATGGATAAGCTGACGGAAGTCTTCCGAAAAGCTCTTTCTATGGATAAACTGGAGGTTAAGGCAGAAAAATTAAAAGACGCAGATATGGCTTCCATGATCACCGTATCCGAAGAATCCAGAAGGATGCAGGACATGATGAAGATGTACGGCATGTACGGTATGGACCCGTCCATGTTCGGCGGTACAGGCGAGACGCTCGTCCTGAACCTGAACCACCCGCTTGTACAGCATGTTCTTGCTCATACGGATGAGGAAAATACATCAAAAATCTGCGAGCAGCTGTATGACCTGGCTGAACTGAGCCACGGCAGTCTGACTCCGGAGCGGATGACGAAATTTATCGCCCGCACGAATGAAATTATGATGATGATGGCAAAATAAAATAAGAAAAACGAAGGCACTGTAAAATAAAGCACATGCCCTCGTTACCAGTTTGCGTTTCAGGGCCGCCGCCATGTAACAATATCTGGTACCGAGGGCATTTTTTTGATAATAAACCGTTTGAATCCATAATCATGTAAATTACTTCCTGCTGTATATTCATATTGAAAATATGAAAAGATAATGTTATAATAAGTAGTAATCAATACTACATAAGATGTTATTTGGCGCGGGAGGCAAGTTATGACCTACAAAATTATCGGTGACAGCTGTACGGATTTAACAGAAGAATTAAAGAAAGACCCTCATTTTCAGACGATTCCTCTTACCCTTCAGGTAGGCAGTATACAGGTTGTAGATGACGAGACCTTTGATCAGAAGAAGTTTTTAGAACTGGTAAAGTCCAGTCCGGAATGCCCAAAGACGGCATGCCCGTCCCCGGAGGTATATAAGGAAGCATTTGAGTGTGAGGCGGATCATATATTTGTGATTACTCTGTCTGAGCATCTGAGCGGAAGCTATAACAGCGCCATGCTGGGAAAGCGTCTGTATGAAGAAGAATATGGCGAGGACAGGAAGAATATCGCAGTATTCAGCTCCGATTCCGCTTCTTCGGGACAGATGAACATGGCGCTTTATATACAGGAGCTCTGTGAAGAAGACCTGCCGTTTGAAGAGATTGTAAAAAGGACACTTCGCTACAGGGAAGGGATGCATACGTATTTCGTGCTGGAATCTCTTGACACACTGCGTAAGAACGGCCGGCTGACTGGTCTTCAGGCCTTTTTTGCAACGGCCCTTAATATTAAACCTGTCATGGGTGCGGATCACGGCGTTATCATTAAGCTGGATCAGGCCCGGGGCATTAATAAAGCGCTTGTAAGAATGTGTGAAATTATCAGGAAAGAAACTGAGAATTCCAAAGAAAAGCGTCTTGTAATCGCTCACTGCAACAACCGTGCTAGGGCAGAGCTGGTCAGGGAAGAACTGATGAAGCATATGGAATTCAGGGAAATTCTGATAACAGAGACGGCGGGAGTAGCTACGGTGTATGCAAGTGACGGCGGAATTGTAGTAGCGATATAGAATGCATAGACGGAGAGCAGGAGCAGGCTGTAACGTAACATGTAAACTGAGAGTGCTGCAAAAAAGAAAAAATCATTACCTACGATACCGGATGGAGTGATCTGGCCGCTGGCTGGAACGAAATCTGATATCGAAGATATGTCTGATTCTACTTTTGCGGCACTCTCCTTCTTTATTTTCGCCGGAGGAAACTTTATGGCTGGATTGGACGGTGGAATCCTTCTATGGATTCAGGAATACTTGAGGGGGCCGGCGTTTACGCCGGTGTTTCAGTGGATCACGTCGTTGGGTGATCATGGGATGATCTGGATTGTTTCTGCCTTTCTGTTTTTATGCATAAAAAGGACGAGAAAAGCAGGAATAGCCATGTTTCTCGCCATGTTCCTTTCCCTTCTCGTCAATAATATGTTTTTGAAAATAATAATTGCCCGCACGCGTCCCTATGAGGTGATTGAAGGGCTTCACATTCTGATCGCCCCGCCTTCCGATTATTCCTTTCCTTCCGGCCATACGGCGTGTGCTGTGGCTGCCGCCGCCGCTTTCTGGATGACGGCGCCTAAGGATGAGCGGATATTTCTGGTTCTGAAGGCAGGCCTCCTGATACTGGCTGTGCTGATTGCATTTTCCAGGCTGTACCTTGGCGTCCATTATCCGACGGATGTGGCTGCCGGCGCTGTGTCTGGTGCGGCAGAGGCCTGGATCAGCGTCCGGCTGATTGAGAGGTACAGACAGTATCGATCAGGAGCTACAGGGTGATGAGAGAAGCTTCGCTCTGAACTTTCTGAAAAAAACTGCACGTATGGTATCCGTCCGCAACGGCGTGGTTTACGGATATGCCCAGCGGAAGCAGGAAGCGACCGTCGGATTCATGATATTTTCCAAAGAGGATTACGGGATAAAACATATTGGATTCTGCATACGTATCGCTGCCGTATCCGGTGAAAGTAAGCCATGGAACACAGGAGATCGGACAGAAATTAGGAGGGGTATCAGGCTTGGCTTTGATACCCTTTACGTTTTTGTACATTTCCATATCAGACACCGCCCGTTTGTAGAAAACAGAAAAATCTTCACTGTATTCTGTCCATATGTCGGAAAAGGTTTTGTCGTCATCATGAAATATGGTATAGGAAGGATGGCAGAGATCCCAGTATCCCAGATGGCCGTCTGAATCGAGGCTCATGCGCAACTCTTTCGTATCATTGACTGCGCGGATCAGGATATAAACGAATACAGGGTAGAAGCGAAGTTCCTTTTCTTTAACCTGTTTCAGTAAATTTGTAATATCGATCTCCGCATTCAGGTTATAGCGTGTTTTAATAATATTCCGGTAGTAATGATAGTGTTCCCGGCGTTCCCAGGTGTCCATATCAATCATGTGGAATCCCATGGCAAAAGCTCCTTTTCATTATGTTCTTTCTTCAGTTTATCACGAAATTTCGAAAAATTCACCCGTTTTCCAGATTCTTACAAATCATTAAGATTTCCATTATTCACTTGAATAGAACCATTGCCTGCCATATAATGAAAAATAGTTACGCGCAGGGAAAGCGCGGAACTATTTGCTGCGGCTTGACCGGAAGGTCAAGGCGATTCCCGTAGCTTTTAAGGAGCGAGAGAACGAGCGAAATAAAAATAGTTACGCGCAAAACGATTTGCTGCAAAGAGAGGTACTGCCATGGAATTACGACTGGCCGGTATGGATGATCTGCCGTAGCTGAGAGTGGTATTTAAAGAGATTATAGAACCTATGATCAGGAATAATGTCCGGATATGGGACGGGATCTATAATGAAGTGATCGCGGATGATATGGTTCTGCATGAATTTGGATTTGAAATTCCCGTGCCTATTTATGGATCAGGGAATGATTGTAATAAAATAAAGAAGATATTGGAGGGGTAACTATGAGAAAAAGAGGGTATGGAATCATTATTTCAGCAGCTTTTATGAGCGGATTGACTGCCTGTGGAAGCGGCGGCGCGAATCCGGCAGAACCAGTGAGCAAAACCGACACACAGGTGGAGACAGCGGAAACAGCAGGGAAAGAACAGGCAGATGAGGCTGACGAAACAGACAAAGCAGCTTCTGAAGCGGTAGTCTCGAAGGAGACTAACGGCGTGGAACGAACAATGAAAAGTGCCGGTTATGACAGGAGATCAGAAAGGGCTGCATTTATTTATGCACTGAATCAGCTTTATTCAAACCATAAATTGCCGGATGGCAGTGACTGCGGTTTTGATGGATATGGAGATATATCGGAAAATAAGTTTGCAGTATATGACGTCGATTCCGATGGAAGGGACGAACTGATTATACAGTATACCACTACATACATGGCTGGAATGGCAGCCGGCATATACGGCTATGATGAAGCGTCAAATACTATCAGGGAAGAACTGCTGGAGTTTCCGGCGCTTACATTCTATAATAACGGAGTAATCGAGGCAGGATGGTCTCACAACCAGGGCCTGGCTGGAGATTTTTGGCCATATACGCTGTACCGGTATAACCAGAATACAGATACTTACACGTCGGTCGGGATGGTAGATGCATGGGACCGGTCATACTGGGAGTCAGATTATGATGGAAATCCGTTTCCAAATGCAATTGACAGAGATGGGGACGGGATCATTTACTATGTTATGACAGGCGGAGAATATGAAGTCAATACGCCGGTCGACTCCAAAGAATATAATCAGTGGCGGAATTCCTATGTCGGCGGAGCGGAGGAGATTTATATCCCATTCATCGATCTGACTAGGGAAAATATTAACAGTCTGAACTGAATGGCAGTTACAGTCAGAGAAGAACTGGGGAACAGGCTGAACGGTAAATCATGTGATGAAAATAAGGAGCGTACATAAAATATGGATAAATCAGGTTTTCGACTCGATGGAAAGAAAAAGAAGGGAGTCCGTATCGGCCTCAGAAATACAGTTTTAGCGCGGCGCTGCTTGCAGGTGTGTGTGCTGCGGTGTTTCCCATAACCGTTATGGCTGACGAGGGCGGTCCTGGAGCGAACCTTACAGGAAATGAAACTTCAACAGGCCAGCAGACAGATACATCCGGACAGTCATCTCAGACAGAAGAACGCCCGGTATCTGCAAATGCATTTAAGAAAATAAACGGACAGTATGTAAATATGTATGGAGATCCTGTTCCGGGAGTACTGGCCAGAGGAGTAAGCGTTGCAAAATATCAGGGAGACATCGACTGGAACAGGGTCGCAGCGGATGACATATCCTTCGCCATAGCCAGAATCGGTTATGTGGACTCGCCGGATCCATACTATGACCAGTACATGAGAGGGGCCGCGGCCAGCGGACTGAAGACGGGAGTATATCTCTACTCCATAGCGGATACGGTGGAAAAAGCGGCTGAGGAAGCCAGGTATGCCGTACGTATGGCCAAGGAGTACAAAATTTCCTATCCCATCGCCATGGATGTGGAATCCAAGAACATCGGCGACGTATCGAAACAGGAACTGACGGACATTATTAATACATTCTGTAAGATCGTTCAGGATTCCGGGTTCCACCCGATTGTGTTCAGCTATAATGACTGGCTGGTAAACCGTATGGATACATCTCAGATCCCATATGATATCTGGTATGCCCGCTATGGAACCACACATGAATACCCAAACCGTACGATTTGGCAGTGTACAGAAGAAGGCCGTGTCGACGGAATCAACGGAAATGTCTGCATCGAAATGGCATTTAAGGATTACAGCCAGGTCATTCCCTCAGAAGGATGGAAATGTATTGACGGCAATTGGTACTATTATAAAGATTACCAGAAGTACACCGGATGGCAGCAGCTGGACGGCAGAATGTATTACATGGATCCGGCGAATGACGGAATCATGACGGCTGGAAAGGTCCTTGTGATCGAAGGCAGTTCCTATACATTCGGCAGCGATGGCGCCGTCCAGTAATATTCGGTAAAACGGGTAATTTCAATATTAATTAAGAAAGAAGGTCCCCCTGGGAAATTCCCCGCTCTTTAAAGCGTCTGGTCATGGAATTTAAGACCAGGCGCTTATTTGCGCTCCAAAGAGGGGCGACCAGCAGCTTTTTGGGGCCGTCCCCGCTGATTCGGTGGATTACGACGGACGGAGGCAGGTTTCCGATACAGTCGATGACAAGATCCAGATATTCCGGCAGTTCCATGGTTGGAAAAGGCGCTTTGCCGTACAGGGCGGCCAGCTCCGTGCCAGTAAGCACATGGAGCAGCTGGAGTTTGATTCCGTCTATACCGAGTTCTCCAAGAAAACGGACCGTCCGGAGCATCATTTCCCGTGTCTCTCCCGGAAGTCCCAGAATGACGTGGACGATTACGGGGAGTCCGGCAGCCTTTAAACGGTGAAAGGTATTCAGGAAACAGTTTAATGGATAACCCCGGCGGATAAAACGAGCGGTATCTTCATGAATTGTCTGGAGTCCAAGCTCTGTCCAGACAGGTTTTTGGACGTTTACATCCGACAGCAGGCGGATGATTTCATCAGGCAGGCAGTCGGGCCGTGTTCCGATGGAGAGAGCCGCGATATCAGGATGACTGGCAGCAGAAGAAAACAGCTGCTTTAAGTAGGGAACAGGTGCGTACGTATTTGTGAAGGACTGAAAATAAGCGATATATTTCCTGTCTCTTCCGGCGATTTTACGGGACACATTCTTTTTGGCCTCTTCAATCTGAGCATATACGGCCGGCGGGATGTGATCCAGAAGCTCCTGGGGGCATGGCGACAGAGGCGACATTCGGACAAATGAAGGATCAGAAAACAGCGGGACAGCAAAATCTCCGGAGCCGCCTTCACTGCAGAAAATACAGCCGCCTCTGCCGCAGGCGCCGTCCCTGTTAGGACACGTCTGCCCTCCGTCCAGAGCCAGCTTGTATACCTTCTGCCCAAACGTTTCCTTAAGATAATAATCCAGTGAATAATACGGTTTTCCATTCCAGTCTCTCACGCGGTCCGCCTCCGATGCATAAAATTCTCCCAATATTTTACCATCTGCCATACGAAAAGTCGAGTATCAAGATTTTTCATAATAACTTCGAAAAATATTATATTGTTGCCCCCTTCCCCCCAGTGGTATAATGTGCACGTAAGCAATGAGCCATGCAAGATCAGATATGAAAGTATTACCGTCGTGCTTGCACGTAAGGAAATGCTTCATGTCTGATCTTATAGGGCGAAAGCCCGTGACCGAGATGTAGCGGAGCGCAATCGAGGGCGCAGCATGGCGAACTCCCAAGGCAGGAAGTAAAAGCGTCGTGCTTGCACGTAAGGAAATGCTTTCATGTCTGATCTTATAGGGCGAAAGCCCGTGACCGAGATGAAGCGAAGAGGAATTGCGCCTTACACATTGGGAACAAATGAACGGAATCATCATTAAGGGGAAAAGGAGAAGCGATATGGAAGCAAAACAGACATTGGAGTTACTGGACAGCGGAAAAGCCGACGGCCTTTTTGCAGAACTTTACGGCAGTTCGGAAACAGCAGTTCAGAGAGAACGCTATAAAGAAGTAGTAAAGGGTTTTGAAAAGGAGTTTGGAGACAGGGATCTCCTCCTGTTCAGCTCTCCAGGGCGTACAGAGATCAGCGGGAACCATACGGATCATAATCACGGCAAGGTTTTGGCAGGAAGCATTAACCTGGACTGTGTAGGAGCTGCTGCAAAGAACATGTCGAATAAAGTACATATTGTCAGTGTTACATTTGACCAGAAATTTACGATTGATTTGAACGAGCTGGAGCCAAGCCCTAAGAAAGCAGGTACGGTTGACCTCGTAAAAGGTCTTTTAAAAGGATTTCAAAAGTCAGGATATGAGATCGGCGGATTTGACGCATATATTACCAGCAACGTGATCAGTTCGGCTGGTGTCAGCTCATCAGCCTCATTCGAAATGCTGCTATGTTCCATGCTGAATACGCTGTTCAACGATGGGAGGATGAGCACCGTTGCCTATGCCCATATTGGAAAGTTTGCAGAGAATTACTACTGGGATAAAGGGTCGGGCCTTCTGGACCAGATGGCCTGCGCCGTTGGAGGACTGATTACCATAGACTTTATGGAACCGTCCGTTCCGAAGGTAGAGAAGATAGAATTCGATTTCAGTTCCCAGAATCACAGTCTTATTATTGTCCAGACGGGAAAGGGCCATGCTGATTTGAGCGCCGACTATTCCTCTGTTCCCAATGAAATGAAGAAAGTTGCAGAATTTTTCGGGAGGGAAGTCTGCTCTCAGATTACAGAGCAGGAAGTGATTGACCATCTACAGGAAATCAGGGCGTATGCAGGCGATCGTTCCGTACTCAGAGCGCTTCATTTCTTTGAAGAAAATAAGAGAGTGGAGGAAGAAGTTAAAGCCCTCAGGGAAAACAGATTCGGCGATTTCCTTCAAAACATTACTGCGTCCGGCAACTCTTCCTGGAAATGGCTTCAGAACTGTTATACGAACAGCAATTATCAGGAGCAGGGCATTACGATTACGCTTGCGTTAACGGAGCTTTTCATCACGGAGAAGGGAAAAGGAGCGTGCCGCGTACATGGAGGCGGATTTGCAGGAGTGATTATGGCGATGCTTCCCAATGATCTGGTGGATGAATATGTGGACTATATTGAAAAGGCTACCGGAAAGGGAAATGCTTACAGGATGAGCATACGCCCTTACGGCTCTATTTGTATCAACGATTTGTTATAAAAAGCCGGATAGACACCCATGGAACATCTGAATCGGTCCTCAATAGAAGATCGGTGTCAATCCGTCTATAGAAGAATCAGTGCCAATCCGTCATAGAATGTCCGGACCGGTTCACCATGTATTTGACAGACGGCCGCAGAACGATTAGAATAAAGTATACCTGTACTCAGAAACCCATTATCCATCATAAATTGGAGAGGAGTATCTGATATATTGGGAGAAGCCGGCCGTTCTATAGGCGATCAGCAGAGCGCGGATATGCATGATACGGACCGGCGGCAAGAATACATGTTCAAGGGAGGATCATATGAAGGTAGAACAGAAATTACAGGAAATGGGACTTACGCTTCCGGACCTACCAAGGCCCAACGGTTTGTACGTGCCGTCAAGGAGAGTCGGTAATCTGATTTATATCGCAGGCCAGACGCCGGATATACATGGAGTACGCCAGGTAGTGGGCGTTGTAGGCGAAGACTTAACGATCGAGGACGGACAGAGATCTGCCCAAATCTGTGCATTGAATATCCTGTCGGTTCTGAAAGCAGAACTGGGGGATTTGGACAAGGTAAAACAGTTCGTGCAGATCATCAGCTATGTACGATGTGCAAAAGGATTTGGCGAGCAGCCGGCAGTTATCAACGGCGCTTCCGCATTGTTCCGTGATTTATATGGAGAAGCAGGTCTGGCAGCAAGGCTTGCCATCGGTACAAACGAGCTTCCGGGCGGCAGCGCTACAGAGATTCTGGCAGTGGTGGAAGTAGAGGATTAACTGAAATATTATGAGACTATGGTCTCGTAATACAAAATCAACCGGGTGAGCACCTACCGTATGCAAGGCTAATCTTGCATACGGTTTTTTTATTCAATAGGATATTGCTCCTATTGAATAAAAAACGCTCCGCTATGGACAGCGTGCCCCGCTTTATCGGGTAGGCGCACTCGCGCGTAGGGAATTATGCCGCGGAAGCGAACGCACTGCGGCGGTAAGGAATCATTTCGCTGAAGCGATTACATGCCCCGCGTTAAAGGGCCGCCGCAGGCGGAGAAACCAAGAGCGGGACTGTTTTTAATAAACAGGAACATATATCTGATGAAATAAAAACAGATTTACGGAGGTAGGAGCGTTGATGCAGAACAAGGAGAAAAGCAGCGCATACACGTTAATGAAATTCAGTTTACCGCTTATTTTCAGCGGTATTCTACAGCAGCTGTATAACTGGGCGGATGCGTTTATCGTAGGAAACGTGGATGGCGAACTGGCGCTGGCGGCAATTGGATCAACCAGTACGGTCATCAATCTATATCTCATGGCCATAACCGGTTTCACCCTTGGGCTTTCCATCCTGTTTGCACAGAAATTCGGAAGCGGAGATACGGCGGTTATACCTAAAATAATCACGGCATTTACCATACTTTTAGGAGCGGCATTTGGATTGCTTGCAGCCACAGGAATCGGACTGGCCCCTCAAATACTGCGCCTGCTGCATACGACCGGCGATACCATATCCATGGCGGAAAATTATTTGCAGATCGTTTTAATAGGCATGCCGTTCCTGGCTGTTTATAATGTTTATGCGGCCGCTCTCAGAGGAATCGGAGACAGCCACGCCCCTTTTCTGTCTATCTTACTTTCTTCGGCAGTAAATGTGGCGCTGGATATCCTATTTGTTATGGTTCTGCGCCTGGGCGTTGCAGGCGCAGCGGCGGCGACTGTGATTTCCCAGTCGGTAATGACCGTATTTTTGATTGTATACAGCTTCAGAAAATATTCCCTGCTCCGTTTTTGCCCGGATAAACATGCATTGGATAAGAAGTTCCTGATTCCGGGCATGCGCCTTGGATGTCCTCCCATGATTCAGTCCAGCGTAGGCGCGGCCGGCAGCCTGATACTTCAGAACTTCATGAACGGTTTCGGTACTCAGACGGTGGCTGCAATAACTACGGCGTACCGTGTGGACTCTATCGTGCTGCTTCCCATTATCAACCTGGGATCCGGGATTTCGACCATTGTTGCCCAAAATTACGGAGCAGGGAAGAAGACACGTACCCGGGAGGTACTTGCAGCCGGCATTGCTATTATGACCGCGGTCTCTCTGCTGTTGACAATGGTGGTGATTATGGCTGGAGGACGTCTTATCGCCATATTCGGCGCGGGGCCGGAGGCTGTACGGATTGGAGGCGGTTTTTTCCGGCGGATCGCAAGCTTTTATTTGGTCTATGGCATTGCTACAGCAATGCGCGGCTATCTGGAGGGGATTGGAGATGTGCTTTATTCCAGCATGTCAGGGATCCTGTCTCTGGTCTCGCGCATCATCCTGTCCTACTGCCTGGAACCGTTTTACGGCAACATGGTAATTGCGTTCGCAGAGGCTTATTCCTGGGGAATCCTGCTGGTCCTGTATCTTATCCGTATATCCTGGGTGAGGCGCGGCGGCCTCAGAAAACTGCGGCAGTAAAAACCTTGTGTATTTTCCATATTTCAGGCCTCTATTTTGAAAAATTAATAATTTATTTATAGGAAAACCATATATTTTGTGGTATGATGGAACCTGCTTCTGAAAGAAAGGACATTTTAGATGAGACAGAACAGGTTAATCACAATTTTTGCATACCTGCTTATGATTGCAGGTTGCATGGGAATTGTTTTCCTGATAAGTAAAGTAGCGGATACCGATTCTTTTCCAGAAGAGACAGGAAGAGTGATCATAGAGGAGACCCCTTCTCCGACAGACCCGGTGGACGATGAAACAGAACGTGCCCTTCAGCCCGCTGAGCCGGAAAGCAAAGAAGAACAGAATACGGGAGGCAGGAGAAAATGGTATACGGCCCGTCACCGGTCTAAGCCCCAGGCCGAACCGGAAGTGATCGAAGAGGAAGAGCCGAAAGGCCCTCCAAGGCTGATTCTGGCCACCGATCTCCATTATATGTCGCCGAAGCTGACCGATTATGGAAAGGCTTTTGAAGTGTTTACGGCCAGGGACGACGGAAAGGTGGAGCGGTATTCTTCGGAACTGCTGGATGCGTTTTTTAAAGAGGTGCTGGAATACCGCCCCAGTGCATTGATCCTGAGCGGCGATCTGACGGTTGACGGAGAGAAGATTAACCACCAGGAGCTGGCGGCCAAACTGGCGGCAGTGCAGGAAGAGGGCGTTCCCGTTCTCGTAATTCCGGGCAATCACGATATTAACAATCCGAACGCATCTTCTTATATCGGAGATGTGAGGGAAGAGGCGGAGAATATAACGCCGGAAGAATTTTACGAGATTTATCACAGCTTTGGTTACGACGGCGCTGCTTCCAGGGATGAGAATTCCCTGAGCTACCGATATGTACTGGACGATACACACTGGCTTCTTATGCTGGATTCCTGTGAGTATGAACCTTACAACAAGGTGGGAGGCAGAATCAAGGACGAAACGTATACGTGGATCAGAGAGCAGTATGAAGCGGCGAAAGAAGCGAATGCAGTGATGATTCCTGTGGCCCATCACAATCTGATGGGAGAGAGCCGGGTCTATCCGACGGAGTGCGCGATTGAGGGTGGGGAAGAGATAATTTCCATCCTTCATGAGTACAATGTGCCTCTCTATCTCAGCGGTCATCTCCATCTGCAGAGGATCAAACAGTTTCAGGCGGAGCCAGGAACGGTGGTAGATGATCATGTGACAGAGGCGGTAACGGCGTCTCTTTCCATAGCGCCGTGCCAGTACGGGGTAATCGAATGGAAAGAGGATGAGAGCATGTCTTATTCGGTAAAGACGGTTGATGTGTCCGGATGGGCGCGTGGCAACAGACTTGAAGACGAAAACCTGTTGAATTTCGATACATACAGTGAAGAGCTGGTGAAACAAGTTGTTTCTGATCAGATATATAAAAAGATCTATTCGGTTCCGGACGATATGAAGAGGAGAATGGCTGACCTCTACGGCCAGCTTAATTTCGAATATTGTGCCGGAAAAGAGGCGGATAAAAGGGAAGTCAGGGACAGCTACGGCTACGAACTCTGGGAGAAAACCCAGTCGGACAGCCAACAGCTCGTTCTGATTGAAAAGATGATGGCTGATCTGAAAGAAGACAATACCAGCTGGGAAAGCGGGCCGGCCAAAGAGACGGCTGCTGAAAGCAGTATAAACTGAAGTTTTATAAGCAATAATAGAGTAAGATTAGAATGGAGGAATGAAATCATGAAAAAGTATGTTTGTGATACATGTGGTTATGTATATGATCCGGAAATCGGTGACCCTGACAACGGCGTTGCACCGGGAACAGCATTTGAAAATATTCCGGATGACTGGGTATGCCCGCTGTGCGGTCTGGGAAAAGAGGCTTTTTCAGAAACTGAATAATGTGGTAATGAGAGAATGCTGGCCTCTGCCGCATTCTCTTTTACATAGAGATAAAGGATTGTAAGGAGATGGGGACAATGAACAAAGTAGAAGTAAGACCTGGTATTTACTACGTAGGCGCCGTAGACTGGAATGTAAGGAGTTTCCACGGGTATTCCACAGACCATGGAGCGACATACAATGCTTATCTGATTGTAGATGAGAAAATAGCGCTGATCGACACGGTGAAAGGGCCTTTTGCAAAGGAACTGATCGACCGCGTCTCTGAAATTGTAGATATGAAAGACATCGATTACGTCGTTTCCAATCATGTGGAGATGGATCATTCCGGCGCCCTGCCGGCAGTCATGAAGGAAGCTTCCAACGCTGTAATCGTTACCTCATCGCCGGCCGGACTGAAAGGACTTCAGGCGCATTACGGCACGGAGTATTCCTATCAGCCGGTAAAGGCCGGAGATACGCTGAGCCTGGGGAGCAGAACGCTGACCTTTGTAGCAACGCCTATGCTTCACTGGCCGGACAACATGGTGACATACTGTCCTGAGGAAAAAATCCTGTTTTCCAACGATGCCTTTGGACAGCACTTTGCATCCAACAAACATTTTGACCTTCAGACAGATTTAAGCGTTGTTTACCAGGAGGCGAAGAAATACTATGCAAATATCCTGATGCCTTATGGAGCTCAGGCGAAGAAGGCTCTGGAGATCGTGAAAGGACTGGATCTGGAAATGATCTGTCCAAGCCACGGCGTGATCTGGACACAGCATATTCCGGATATTCTTCAGATGTATGAGGAATACAGTTGCCAGCCGCCGAAAAAGGAGGCGTGTATCGTCTTTGACTCCATGTGGCACTCCACTGAAAAAATGGCATTTGCCATTCTGGAAGGCTTCTCCAGGGCAGGCGTGTCAGCAAAGCTGTATGATCTGAAAGAATGCCATATTTCCGATATCATGACGGATATTCTGACGGCAGAATACGTAGCTGTCGGTTCATCTACCTTGAACAACCAGATGCTGCCTACGGTAGCGTCATTTCTGTGCTATATGAAAGGGCTTGCTCCAAAGAACAGAAAGGGCTTTGCATTCGGCTCATACGGATGGGGTGGCCAGAGCATCGGACAGGTGGCCGAGAGCATGACGGGAATGGGCTTTACCATGATCTGTGATCCGGTGAAGCAGCTTTACATCCCTTCCGATGAGCAGCTGGGCGCTTTGGAAGAAAAAATATATGAAGCGGTAAAGGACTGATTAAATGACGGAAAAAGAAAAGGCGGCAAAAGGCCTTCTGTATGATGCAAATTATGATGAGGCGATTCTTGCGGAACGCCTGCACTGCCAGGACATGTGCTATGAATACAATCAGATCCGCCCGTCCAGGCTGGAGGAGCGCAGGAATAAGATGAGGGGAATTCTGGGCAGAACTGGAGAGACCTTTCACATTGAACAGCCGTTTTTCTGCGATTACGGATACAATATTGAAATTGGAGAAAATTTCTATATGAACTACAACTGCGTGATACTGGACGCGGCTAAGATTACGTTCGGCAGCAATGTTTTTATTGCGCCTAACTGTGGTTTTTATGCGGCCGGCCATCCACTGGATGCAGAGCAGCGCAATCAGGGGCTGGAGATCGCAAGGCCCATTACCATTGGAAACAACGTGTGGATCGGGGGAAATGTGGTGGTTGTTCCGGGAGTGACCATAGGAGATGATACGGTAATCGGAGCGGGAAGCGTCGTTACAAAAGATATTCCGTCCGGCGTCATTGCAGCCGGCAGCCCATGCCGCGTGATCCGGAAAATTACAGAAGAGGACAAGAAAAAGTATCATACCAGGACGGATTGACGGCAGAAAAAATAACAATACATAACTTCAAGTTATACAAACCATCAAAAACCCGTATGCCACGGAATATTGACTTTAAAATAACAAAGTGGTAAAACATTGCCTGAGAGTAGAGCGTGATGACCGTGAGGTCAGTCATGACCCGCCATTTTTTTGAAGAGTGGGGAATGGAACGCAATAAAAGAAAAGAGGGAATGTTTATGAACGGAATTACAATGATGGTTCTTGCAATTGTTGTACTGGGCGGCGCATACCTGATTTACGGCCGTTATCTGGAGAAAAAGTGGGGAATTGATCCGAATGCGAAGACTCCGGCCTACGAAATGGACGACGGAGTGGACTATGTTCCGGCTGATACAAATGTGGTATTCGGCCACCAGTTCGCATCGATCGCCGGAGCAGGACCGATTAACGGACCGATTCAGGCGGCGATGTTCGGATGGCTTCCAGTCCTGTTGTGGATCCTTGTGGGCGGTGTGTTTTTCGGAGCTGTCCAGGATTTTTCGGCGATGTACGCGTCTGTAAAAAACAAAGGGCGTACCATCGGCTATATTATTGAAGAGTATATCGGAAAGACAGGGAAGAAACTCTTCCTGCTGTTCTGCTGGCTGTTCTGTATCCTTGTAGTTGCAGCGTTTGCGGATGTAGTGGCCGGCACATTTAACGGCTTTATGGCAGATGCGGCAGGAGCTGTAACGACAGTCAAAGCAAACGGAGCTGTAGCGACGACTTCCATGCTCTTTATTATCGAAGCAGTAGGGCTTGGAATGATACTCAGATACGGAAAATTACATAAATGGGTCAATACGGGTATTGCTCTTGTCATGCTCGTGGCAGCAGTGGCAATTGGAATGAATTTCCCTGTTTATATGACCTCTTCTACATGGCATGTCATTATTTTTGTATATATTATGATCGCTTCCGTAGTTCCCGTATGGAGCCTTCTGCAGCCAAGAGATTATTTAAACAGCTACCTGTTGGTGTTTATGATTGGAGCAGCAATCTTGGGGATTTTCGTATCCAACCCGTCCTGCAACCTGAATACCTTCAACGGGTTTACGGTAAACGGGCAGTATATGTTCCCGATCCTGTTTGTAACGATCGCCTGCGGCGCTGTATCCGGGTTCCATTCACTCGTATCCTCCGGTACGGCCTCCAAGCAGATTAAGAATGAGAAAAACATGCTTCCCGTTTCCTTCGGCGCCATGCTGATGGAAAGCATGCTGGCAGTAATCGCGCTGATCGCAGTTGCATCCTTTGCAGATGGAGAGGCAGCGGCGGCAGGTCTGAAGACACAGCCACAGATTTTTGCGGGAGCAATAGCCAATTTCCTTATGAAGGCAGGACTTCCATACGCGCTTGTATTTACGCTGATCAATCTGGCCGTATCCGCATTTGCTCTGACATCACTCGACTCTGTTGCGAGAATCGGACGCCTTTCCTTCCAGGAGCTGTTTCTGGATGAAGGAGTTGATGAAGAGAACATGGGACCGGTGAGAGCCGTGCTTACGAACAAATATTTCTCCACGGTTATTACTCTGTTTCTGGCTTACCTGCTGGCAAAGGTGGGATATGCGAAGATCTGGCCGCTGTTCGGTTCGGCAAATCAGCTGCTGTCGGCGCTCGCTCTAATCGCATGTGCCGTTTTCCTAAAGAAGACAAACCGTCAGGGTGTCATGCTTTGGGTTCCTATGTTCTTCATGCTGGCAGTTACGTTTTCCGCTTTGGGGATAACGATTTACAATTTAGGCACGGAATTTTTCACGAATGGTCTTGACCTTGGAAATACGCTTCAGTTGATTTTTGCAGTGCTCCTTCTTCTCCTGGGACTGATTGTCGCTGTTCAGGCATCAACCGCCTGAGAGGAAAAGAGCCGGCTGCAAAGAAACAGGTAAGCAGCAGTGAGGCCGTGCAGGCGTAATAAATAAATGATAACGTCGTTTTATCCGGCAAAAACAGGGTTGACAGAGAAGGGATATCGATGTTACAATTAACGAAATTATTAGAAAGAGGTGCTGTATGTCCGCTGTGTCTGTATTTAGGACGATCAACTAAATATTGGAAAGGGTTAGAAAGCTGCAGAGGAAAATACACTCTGCTGCGGCAAAGAAACGGGAAAGCTCCGTTTGTTTGTGTTACCCTTTTTAAAAGACATACCAGACAGGCTGCATCCATTTAAGTTTATAGCAAATTGTTTTGCCCGCAGGAGCATTCTGCGCCGTTATAGGTGTGGTATGTCTTTGCGGGCATTTTTAATGCACAGAAGAGCGTTGTAAATTTCCTTGTGCATCAAAATTCCGCCGGTGATCGTCCTTGGATCGGAGACGTACGGTCTCTGAAGCAGCCTGTTGCATCTGCGGGAATTTAATATAGAAAGAGAGAGAATTGCTTTATGATGTGTGAATCGGTTCGTTATGCATAGCAAAGGCTGTTGCATGGAATCAGATAAACGAGATTCAAAATAGAATAGCCTTTGCTCAGTCCTGAAAACGAAGTTTAGGAGGAGCAAAATGAGCTATATGAAAGCGGCTGACGTACTGCCGCAGGAATTAATTGATAAAATTCAGGATTACATCGACGGAGGATATATTTACGTACCGCGAAAGGACACAAACAGGAGAGCCTGGGGAGAAAAGACTAACCGAAAGCATGAAACGTCCGCCAGGAATACGGAAATGTACAGGAAATATCAGAATGGGATGACAGTAGCCCGCCTTTCCGAAGAGTATTACTTATCACCGAAGAGCGTACAGAAGATCGTCGCAAGATTAAAAACACAAAATGAAAATTAAGATCAGGAAAAGCGTTCCTTTAGCGGAGCGCTTTTTCGTTTCAGAAACGAGATGACGGTTGAGGCGGTATGCAGGAGGCTTTATAATAAATTTATCAACAGCGAGAAACGATTTATCAGGAGAAAAAGAATGAAAGCAAAAAAGATGAAATCGACAAATAATAAAGTTAAATCCGTAAATAAGCATACCTCTGATACAGAATGCAATCGTACTATTAGAGGAATAATCATAAAAATTATGAATAAGCAGGCGCAGGCACAAGTGGATGGTGATCGTATTATGTGCCTGGTGCCGGGGGTGCTTACGGCTGGCAGGAATCTCCTTGCGGCAGGGGATAAGGCGGAAATCGAAGATTTGGCGGCGGCCAGTTCAAGCTGGTCGATATACTTCCCAGAGATACGTCTCTTTACAGAGGGGACAGGAGAGCGAAGGGAGAAGAAATACTGATTGCGGCGAATGCCGATCAGGTTATCGCAGTAGTTACAGCTGACTATTTTATGCAGCAGGCGGGTTTTGCGGAAGCGGCAATCATTGCGGCTAAAAGAGCGGGAATCCGGGTCGGCGTTTTTATCAGCAAGTGGGATACGGCTGGAGAAAGCATAAAGAAGGCGCTCTGTGAGAAGATGGAATTGTATAGGAAGTCGGCGGACTTTATACTTGCTGGTTCGGCCAGAGCATGTCAGGATGAACTGGCGCCTGAGGTCAGAGGAAAGACGACGGTTATCGTTGGAGACAGGTCGTGTGGAAAGACGTCTTTAATTCTGGGAATTCTGGAAACGCTAGGAGAAAACGTACGTCCAGAAACAAATTTACCGGGCACACACACGACTGAGCTGTATGCAGGCCCGGATGAAACATTCCTGATCGACACGCCTGGATTTCGAGACTTTTGCCTATCAAATGTATCCGTAAAGGAGCGGGAAGAGACGTTTCCGGAAATTGCCGGATGGGCGGTAAAATGCTATTTCAGCAGTTGTACACATACCTACGAAGATGGCTGTCAGGTCATTCAGGGACTGAGGGAGAAGAAGATTAAGCGGGAGCGGTATGACGCCTGGCGGAAAATGTCTGAAAGCGCCAGAAGCGGGCGGCAGGCATCGGAGATTTCCATACCCAAAATCGATTATCGTCACCGGGAATGCAGGGAAAGTTTTCTGTGTAAGGAATGTGGCGAGCCGGTTGCGCCGGACGGAGCGGGAAGCAGACACAGGAACCACTGTCCGAAATGCCTCTCCAGCGTTCATGTGGATATTGAACCGGGGGACCGTGCTTCTCTCTGCAGCGGAATCATGGATCCGATCGGCGTATGGGTGCGCAGAGACGGAGAGTGGGCGATTATTCACAGGTGCAGGCTTTGCGGGGAGCTCAGCTCTAATCGAATAGCGGCGGACGACAATCCAGCCCTTCTGATGTCAATTGCGGTCCGCCCGTTGGCCAGAACACCCTTTCCGTTGGATAAGATACAGGAACTATACTGTACAAACAAGTCGGAAATACGGTAAAAGTAAAGTCTGGCATGACGTATCATGTTATATCGTCCAGGAGCGCATCGATAATATTTTCTCGTTTTAGCTTGCCGACGGCGTATAACATTGTAATGAACTCGATAAAGAATACGCCGAATACGCTGATTCCGATGCTGGTCCACGGAAATACAAAGTCGATTTCGGCTCCTCCGGCGGTCAATCCTCTGTATATCAGCCAGGAGAGAATCACTGATACAGGAAGACCGAACAGCAATGTCCTTATGCCATAAAAGGCACATTCAAAATTTATCATTTTTTGGAAATCACGGTCGGACATCCCGACAGAGCGCAGCATAGCGAGCTCCCGCCTGCGTAGTCTGATATTGGTGGAAATCGTGTTGAATACATTTGCAACAGCAATCAGTGAAATCATAATGACAAAAACACAGGTGAAGAGATTGATAATGAACAGAATATTGTGGTTTTGTTCCAGCATTTGGTGTACATTATATAGCGTATACCGGGATGTAATACCTGCGTTTTTAATCATGGTTTCCATTTCAGACGTTGATTGAGAGGGGGTCTCCGAACGGAAGGTCAGACCCATCGCCGTGTGGGCGCCGGGGGCTTCAAACGTCTCTTTCATGTGATAAGGAGCCACGGCCATAAAGACATATGGCCTCACTTCGGAAGGGGGCTTGGGGAGCGTATCAACTGGTATGGTATCCACAAATGTAATACGAATATCCTGTTCCGGACCTGTCTTTGCGCCTTCCCTTGTAGTGGGAGTAATTTGAAAATTCATGGAACGGTCTGAGAACATATCCATCAGCCCGCTGGCTTTGCCCTTTCCGTTATCCGCTCTTTTCGCCTTGGCGACGGCGATCATTTGTCCATCCCGTCCTGTATATTCTTCCAACGGTAAGTCCAGGCTTTCAAGAAAGCGAAGATACACGCTGTCCTCAATAAACTGGATGTCCATTGGCAGATCCAGGCTTTCGCCGGCCAGGACGTAGTCGGAGGATTCCCGGTATTCATCGGTAAAAGTATCCGTTTCAACGTAACATGAAAATGAGGAAAGAGCCTGATAAGAACTTTCATAAACTCCTTCGGCTGTTCTTAACTCATCGTAAAGGTCGAATATTTCATCCTCATTCATACAACCGGAATGGAAATCTTCCGTTGAGAAATTATCTGATGAGAAATTATTTATACAGATATCATCAGTGGAAAAGCAGATATCATAGTCGCTGTCCACAACCGCCTGTTCCGCAGCACGCTTCAGATGAGTTCCGAAGGTATTCGCGGATATAAATAATACGACACTTAGAGTAAGGGACAGCACGATGCTGCGGTAACGCCGTCTGTTCCGCTTGAAGTTTTTGAGCGCAAGGGTTCCTTCTAAGCCGAATATACGCTTCGCGAATTTTGACGTTTTCACGGATTTTTCGTCCACTTTGATCTCGTTTGTCTGCCGGATACATTCCATGACAGGAGTCCTTGCGGCTTTTTTGGCCGGAATATAGGCTGAGATAATTATGGTAACCATGCTGACTGCGGCCGCCGAGGCAAGTGAGGAAATGGATACTGATAAGGTTAAGGGTACGGTGTCGTAGAGAATGTTCCTGAAATTCTTATCCACGAGGGAAATGACGAAATGAATGCAGGGGAGTCCAATCAGAATTCGGCCGGAATACCGACGGCGCCGATGCACAGCCCTTCAAATAATACGGAGTTCCTAAGCTGACGTTTCGTTGCCCCTATGGACATAAGAATTCCGAACTGGCGTATCCGGTCGTTCAGCGAAATGGAAAAGGAATTGTAAATTAAAAAAATGGATCCCAGCATAATTAATGCGGTAAGAATACCTCCTACCGAGTACAAAAGCGTATTGAATATCCGGTCGTCGGAGAGGCCCATAAAACGCAGCACTTCATCATTAAAGGCATAGTTCCGGCTTTCGGCGAGACTGGCGGCATAAGTATGAACCTTCCGCGGATTTTTCAGCGTTACAAATACGCTGTAACTGTCCGCCCGGCCGGATTTTTCAGCCATGGTTATCATGGTATATCCTGGAGCGGTATACTCTTCAAATGGAGGCCGTTCACATATGCCCACGACGGTATAGGTCTTCCGCATTTTCGGTACGAGGATTTCCTTCGACGCTCCGGACCCATTTATCCCGGTGTAAGGGGTATGCTGGCTGAGAACTTCATTCCCGCTCATGCGGTTTCCAACAGAGAGAGAAATAGTGCTTCCTGTGGATATTTTAACGCCGCCGTTTGCTGCGACGTGGGCCGGAACCAGAATTTCTTTACTGTTTTCCGGCAGTCTGCCTGAAATGAGGCGTATGGGCAGGGTATCAAAGGTTTCCTTATTGAATCCGGCTATAAAGAGATAGGGCTTGCCAGGATTGTTTCCTCCTTTCAGTACCGCATAGCCGATATTCTCAAATGACGCAGTTTCTGCAGCTTCGATGTCGTGGCTCCGCTCCTGTATGAACGTGGGAGATGCATCTAAAAATGCCGCATGCCAGCCGCCGTATTTTACGATGGCTCCATTAACCACGTAATTCTGAAGGGAAACGACAAATACGGAAACGGCCGTGATCATGGCAGTGGACAGTATGACGCCGGTCACCGTTACAGCAGTCCGCACACGGCTTTTTTTCATGCTCTGCAGGGCTATTTTGCTGAAGATATTCATGTACGCGCCACCTGCCTTTCATCCCGCGTCACTTTGCCGTCTGCTATACAGATAATGCGGTCTGCCTGAAGAGCGATGTTCTCATCATGGGTGACGATAATAAGAGTCTGTTTATATTTTCTGTGGCTTAATTTCAGAAGATCAATAATTTCTTGTCCGTTCCGGCTGTCCAGACTGCCTGTAGGTTCGTCTGCAAGACAGACCTGCGGGGCGTTCATCAAAGCGCGCCCGATGGAAACCCGCTGCTGCTGTCCTCCTGAAAGCTGATTGGGCAAATGCCTTTTCCGTTCCTGAAGCCCCAAAAGATCCAGCAAGTCATTCAGCCGTTCTTCGTTCACCTTACGTTTGTCCATCAAAATCGGCAGGGTGATGTTTTCTACCACATTCAGAGTGGGGATGAGATTGTGAAACTGATAAATCAGTCCAACCTGGCGTCTACGAAAGATAGCAAGTTTTTCGTTATTTTGGGAATATATGTCCTGTCCGTCCAAATAAACCTTTCCGCTTGTCGGTATATCCACACCGGCAATGATATGCAGCAGCGTGGATTTGCCGGAACCGGAAGGGCCGGTTATTGCGATAAAGTCTCCTTTTTCGATTGTAAGCGATACATGGTTAAGGGCAGTAACCTGATTTTCGGCTTTGCCGTAGACCTTGCACAAATCTTCGATTTTTAAAAACTCCATTATGTGTACCTCCTCTTGTACTTATATCAGATATAATAGAGCTGTTCGCTTACATCTCGGTGACTTTTCAGTGAGAGATCCGTCACTTTGGAAAATGAATATCGAATACCGCTCCGCTTTGAGGATGATTTTTGGCGGTTACGGTTCCGCCCTGACGTGTTATGATCATCCTGCAGAGAGCAAGTCCGATCCCGTACCCTGACTCATTTGCGTTCTTTCCACGGTAAAATCGGTCAAATAGGTGTGATAAGTCTTCCTTATCGAAGCCTGGTCCGCTGTCATGGATAACAATTCTGGTAAACAGTGGGTTGTCCACGCAGATAATCTCAATTTTACCGTTATTGCCTGCGCTTTCCATGCAGTTTTTGAGAAGATTCTGAATCGCTTCCGCCAACCAGCCGGAGTCGCCCCAAATCGTTAATCCTTTCGGAATATCCAGCTTCAGGTCAATACCACGCAGCTCCATCGGAATTATCAGCGGACAAAGCGCGGCGTCTATCAGGCTGTCTACCTCTGTCTGACTGTTTTGGAATACTACGATACCGGCGTCCAGGCGTGATAATTTCAACAAGGAAGTGAGCAGCCAGTCCATACGAAGGAGCAAACTCTCTGTCTCACGCAGAAGCCTTTTCCGGTCATGTTCATCCGCATTATTTTCTAACAGGGACAGAATCAGATTTACGGAAGTGAGCGGAGTACGAAGCTGGTGAGCGATGTCGGCCAGAGAATCGGCAAGGTGTGCCTTCTCCTTTTTTAAAGCAGCGTTCTGTTCCCGGATACGTAGGGTCATTTTGGCAATCTCGGTCTGCAGAATGGAAAGTTCTCCTTCTTCCAACGCATTGATATAAAAATGATCGGCGTTGTGGAGAACGAGATCGATTTCCTCTGAAATTTTTGCAATGCGGTTATATCTGGCTTTTGTAAACACGATAAACGCCGTTCCAAAGGCGGCGGCAGAAACGACGGCAAGAATTCCGGCTGCCGTATTGATCGTGAATCCAAAGGCGGCAGTAGCGGCAGCAATAAGGACGAACAAAACGGCAAACTGCCGGAACTCTTTATTTCTAAGCATACTTGTCCCCCAATCGATATCCTGTTCCGCGGACGGTCAGAATAATTTTTGGGTCTGCGGGATTGTCCTCGATCTTTTCACGCAGTCGTTTAATGTATACGGTCAGCGTATTGTCATTGACAAATTCGCCTGCGGCGTCCCACAATTCGTCCAGCAGCCGGCCTCTCGTGATGATACGCGATGGGTTGTTTATAAATATCAGCAGCAGCCGGTATTCCAAGGCCGAAAGAAAAACTTCCCGGCCGTCTTTTTTTACGGTGCCTCCGGCCGTATCCACATGGAGGCCGCAGACGTTTAACGACGACGGGGCATGGGCATTTTTTCGCAGAGCGGCGTTAATCCGCGCGATCAGCTCACGAGGACGGAAAGGTTTGACGATATAGTCATCCGCGCCTATATTCAGACCGGTAACAACGCTGGCCTCATCGCCAGAAGCGGTTAAGAAGATAACAGGAATATCCTGAGTTTCCTTGAGCTCTGTACAGACCGCGAATCCATTTCCGTCGGGAAGAGAAATGTCAACCAGGGCCAGGTCAAATTTATTTCCGGCGGCTATGAAAAGTGCTTCCTCCTGCGTGCGGGCAAGGGTAACGGAGAATCCTTCTGAGTGAAGTAAGAGCACAAGATTTTTGGAAATGGACTGATCGTCCTCAATCAAAAAAATACGTATCATTGATTTACCATCCTTTGTTTTCATGATTGCAGGAGTACGATGTATACCTGCAACACTATTAACTTCATTATATTTCTTGTAAACGAAATATACAAGCCGGGCGTTATGCCGCACATCTTATTTCCGCTTCTTGACCCGTTTTTTCAGTCGAGAAGATGGGCGTCTGAACTGTTATAATTTCCTGAGAAAAGGAGAGATCATAAACAAAAAACTCGATTGCCGGAATAAAGTATTAAAATGTGATAGAGATATGGTACAATGTTCGTAAAGCGAGCATTGTACCAGCGCATACCGATTTCTGCGTTAACCGCAGAAAGTCGGGCGCTAAAATCCGCCGGAGGCGCCGTATCCCCGAAGGGGATATGGTACAATGTTCGTAGAGCGGATATTCTGAGGAGGGTGAGAGCTTATGCGTTTGGAAAACCTGATTAATGAAAATTTTGATGAGCTGAACGAGAATGATATGATGATCTGGCGTTATATACAGTCCCATAAAAAGGAGTGCTGTTCCATATCTATTGTTGAATTGGCCCAAAAGTGCTGTATATCCAGAACAACGATTTCCAGATTTACGCAGAAACTGTCATTTGAAGGCTTTCGGGAATTTAAAATACGGTTAAAACTGGAGTTTGAACAGGAGCAGATTCAAAATGCACTTTTGCTGGACGATGTTTGCATGAATTATGCCAAGTGTATTCAAACGGTAAAAGAAACAGACATGAACGAAATCTGCGAATATATTTCAAAGGCGGACAGGCTCTTTGTGTTTGGAACAGGAGAAGTGCAGAATGCGGCGGCTCAGATGATTAAACGAATGTTTTTGAATGCAAAACGCTTTTTCGTAACCTTATATGGAAAAAGCGAAGTTACAATGGCTATGGAAGACTTAGGACCGAGGGATTTTGTGATTATTATTTCTTTATCCGGGGAAAATCATCTGGCTGTTGAGACAGCAAAAAAGTTAAGGGGAAAAGGAGTCTATATCCTTTCCATCACAGGTCTGAGTAATAACACGGTAGCTAAAATGAGCAATAAAAATTTATTTATTACAACTACTAAACTGATGAATACAGGAGGCGTATCGCTGGAAACCTGCAGCTCTTATTTTAATATCGCGGAGCTTCTGTGCGTAAAGTACCTGATGTATTTAGAAAAGACAAAATCAGAATGTGAATCATAGATGTACATGAGATGTAAAAAACATCCAAATTTCAGGATATTTAATATCTGGAATTTGGATGTTTTTTTATTTCTTTTGTGTCATATGTACAGAAAATGTGCAGAAGAAAGAAAGCTGTACATGTTCCGTAAATGGCCCCAAACCATTGAAAAACCGTGAAAGAGCGGATACAATGAGACCATCGAAGGACGTCCGGAAAAAATAAGAGGAGGTAGAAATGTGAAAGGAGCAATGCAAAAAATACAGCGTTTTGGAGGAGCGATGTTTACACCCGTACTGCTATTTTCTTTTGCAGGCATTATGGTGGGGCTGTCGACGCTCTTTATGAATGAATCTATATTCGGGGAAATCGCAGCGGATGGCCACATATGGTACAGGATCTGGTATATGATCCAGGAAGGCGCCTGGATGGTTTTCAGGCAAATGCCCCTGCTGTTTGTGATCGGACTGCCGATCGGGCTGGCTAAAAAACAAAACGCCAGGTGCGTTTTGGAAGCGTTTGTTATCTACGTTACGTTTAATTATTTTCTGGCGGCGGTTCTGCAGTTCTGGGGACCGATGTTCGGAGTGGATTATCTGGCGGAAGCGGGAGGAACCAGCGGCCTTGCAATGATTTGTGGAATAAAGAGTCTGGATACGGGAATGTTTGGGGCGCTGATTATTTCTGGAATCGTCGTATGGATACATAACCGGTATTTTGACAAAGAACTGCCGGAGTGGCTTGGCATTTTCACAGGATCCAGTTATGTAGTGATGATAGGATTTTTTGTTATGATTCCGGTTGCGTTTGTGTTTGCCGGAGTCTGGCCGAAGGTTCAGGCAGCCATCTATACGCTTCAGGATTTATTTAAGGCAAGCGGAACGATAGGCGTAGGTTTATATGCGTTCTGTGAAAAGATTTTGCTTCCTACAGGACTGCATCATTTTATCTATGCGCCGTTTACCCTGGATTCTGCAGTCGTGCCGGGAGGAATCGAAGCATATTGGGCGTTGCATTTAAATGAGTTCGCCAATAGCACGCTGCCTTTAAAAGAGCTGTTCCCGGCAGGCGGATTTGAATTGTTTGGAAATGCCAAAGTGTTTGCTCCAATAGGAATCACGCTCGCATTTTATACGACGGCAAGAAAAGAAAAACGCAAACAAGTGCTTACGCTGATGATTCCGGCGGCCCTTACGGCCATGCTGACAGGAATTACGGAACCGATTGAATTTACGTTCCTGTTCATCGCTCCGGTACTGTTTGTGGTTCATGCCCTCTTATGTGCCTGCATTAATGCGGTTATGTATATGGCCGGAGTGTCTGGAGCCTTTGGAAACGGATTGATTGCATGGCTGTCGCTTAACTGGATACCTCTGGGTAAGAATCACTGGCAGACGTATGTGATTCAGGTAATCATAGGACTGGCTTTTTCCATGGTATGGTTTCTTGTGTTCCGGTTTCTGATTAAGAAATTTAATTTTCTGACTCCGGGCAGAGAAGAAGACAATATGGAGACAAAACTGTATACAAAAAAAGATTATAAGGAAAAAAACGCAGCCAAAGAAGGGAGTTCCTATGCAGAGCAAATTCTTACTCTTCTGGGCGGCAAAGAAAACATAATTGATGTTACGAACTGCGCCACAAGGCTCAGAGTGAATGTACAAGACGAAAGCCTTGTGCGTCCGGAAATTGAATTTAAAAAGATAGGAGCTCACGGTTTGAGCGTAAACGGGAAGGCTGTGCAGGTAATTGTAGGGCTCAGAGTGCCAAAGGTGAGGGAAGAATTTGAAGCATGTCTTTAAAAGACAAAGAAACAAATCAGAGTTAGACAATATTAAAGATACCAGAAGATGTTGCAAAAAGGAATAGAGCATTGCCGCCGATACCAGATGTAGTGACTTGGCCACCGCCTGGAACGAAATCTGGTATCGGCGGCAATGCGGATTCGACTTTTGCAACACCCTCGACATCTGTCCATTGAGAAGAAAGGAAGGACAATTATGAAACAGTTTTCAATAACAATAGCCGGAGGCGGCAGCACATTTACGCCAGGTATTATTATGATGTTGTTAAATCATCAGGAAGAATTTCCGATCAGGAAGTTATGTCTCTATGACAATGATAAGGAGAGACAGGAGATCATAGCGAAAGCATGTGGAATTCTTTTGGAAGAACGTGCGCCGCAGATCGAATTTTACTATACAGTTGATCCGGCAAACGCGTTTTCTGATACGGATTTTGTTATGGCCCATATCCGCGTGGGAAAGTATGCGATGCGTGAAAAAGATGAGAAGATTCCAATGAAATATGGCGTAGTAGGACAGGAGACATGCGGCCCAGGCGGGATTGCTTATGGTATGCGCTCCATTGGAGGAATCCTGGAAATCCTGGATTATATGGAAAAGTACAGTCCGAACGCATGGATGCTGAATTATTCCAATCCGGCCGCCATAGTGGCGGAGGCCACAAGGCGCCTCCGTCCGAATTCCAGAATCATCAACATCTGCGATATGCCACTTGGAATTATGGTGCGGATGGCGAAAATTCTCGGCATGTCGGAGAAGGATCTGGATATCAGCTACTACGGATTGAATCATTTCGGCTGGTGGACCGCAGTAAAAGATAAAAATGGAAATGATCTTATGCCGCGGCTGAAAGCGTATGTCTCAGAAAATGGATATGACATTAATATTGAAGAAGACCAGCATGCGGACCAGAGCTGGCATGAAACTTTTAGAAAGGTCAGAGATGTATACGCGGTGGACCCTGATACGCTGCCCAATACTTACCTGAAATATTACCTGTATCCGGATTATGTCGTAGCTCATACGGATCCGCAGTATACCAGAGCAAATCAGGTTATGGACGGCAGGGAAAAAGAAGTCTTCTCTGCGGCGGGAGATATTATTAAAAACGGTACGGCAGAAGGATGCAGGTTCCAGGCGGATGATCACGCGTCCTATATTGTTGACCTGGCCAGGGCGCTGGCGTTTAATACAAAAGAAAAAATGCTTCTGATTGTGCCAAATGGGGGCGCAGTTGAGAATTTTGACCCGGAAGCCATGGTTGAAATTCCATGTATTGTAGGGAAGGACGGCTATGAGAAGATTGCCCAGGGAAAAATACCTCAGTTTCAGAAGGGCCTCATGGAACAGCAGGTGAGTGTTGAAAAACTGGTTGTGGAAGCATGGATAGAAGGAAGCTATCACAAGCTGTGGCAGGCATTGACGTTATCGAAAACCGTGCCGAGCGCTGCCGTTGCAAAACAAATACTGGATGATCTGATTGAAGCAAACAGAGAGTTCTGGCCGGAACTTCGGTAACAGCAGGCAAGTCATTCTGTTAAATACATAGAAAAAGGTGATCATATGAAAAGTGCGGTATTTTATGGAAAACATGATTTGAGATTAGAGGACAGCGAGAGGCCGTCGGTCGGAGACCACGACGTGCTGATTCAGGTAAAAGCCTGCGGCATATGCGGAACAGACGTCCATATTTATGAAGGCGATAAGGGAGCGGCACAAGTGACGCCGCCGACTATTCTGGGTCATGAATTTTCCGGAGTAGTCGCAGCAATCGGAAAGAAAGTTAAAAACTGCAAACCAGGCGACCGCGTTTGTGTCGATCCAAACTGTTACTGCGGCAGCTGTGAACCGTGCCGGAACGGCGCAGCGCATTTCTGTAAACATATGAAAGGTTACGGAACGACGGTAAACGGAGGTTTTGCTGAATTCTGTTCCGTGGACGAACGACAGGTATATCCCTTGGGGCCCAATACTACTTTTGAACAGGGAGCCATGGCCGAACCGGTGGCATGCTGCTTCATGGAATCGACATGTGTGGTATAAAACCGGGACATCAGGTGGTCATCATAGGCGGCGGTATGATCGGTCTTCTCATGCTTCAGCTGTCAAAACTGGCGGGAGCGGCGAAGACGGCTCTGATTGAACCTGTGGAGGTCAAAAGGCTGACGGGAAAGAAATTGGGTGCTGATATATGCATCGATCCAACAGGAAAGGATGTTAAGAAGATACTGGAAGAAAATGGAATGAACTGGATCAATACGGTCATTGAATGTGTGGGAAGACCGTCCACGATCCGGCAGGCCATAGATCTGGCCGGTCCAAAGGGTGTGGTAATGATGTTCGGCCTGACAAGGCGGATGAAGAAATTGAAGTCAGACCTTTTGAAATATTTCAAAAGGAATTGGAACTAAAGGCCTCATATATTAACCCATATACACAAAAAAGGGCGTTGGAGCTGATTGACTCGGGAAGGCTGGATGTCAGCTGCATGATTGCCGAAATTTGTGGTTTGGACAAATTAAAGGATATATTATCTGATCCTAAGATGAGGGCAAAGGGAAAGTTCGTGATTTCTCCGGAAATCTGAGAAAGATCTAAGAGATACAAAAAAAGGGTGCTGCATAGGCTAAATCAGCGTTGCATCGATACAAGATTACGTTCCAAGTCATTACATCTGGTATCGATGGCAACGCTATATCCTATTTGCGGCACCCTCTTTTATTTCTTCTATGTTTCTATTGTAAATTATAATTACTCATCAAACAGTTTCCCATACAGTTCTTCGGCTAGGGAATCGGCATAAGTCTGATCTGCGATGTCATGTGTCGTGATCAGGATATCCTGGATCAGTTCCAGGCGTTTTAAACTGATCTCTTCCGGAATCAGGCCGTCCAGTTCGCCCTGAAGCTGGTCATCCAGAGAGTCGGCGGAGTGATTTTTTATAAAATCTTCCACAATCGTGTTTGTCTTTGCTTCCTCTTCCTGAACAAGAGAGGACATCTGCTTTGCAGCTTTGCTGGTGGAAACAGCTACGATCAGAGAACCGACACCCATAATGGTCAGAACGCCGAAGGTCAAAAGACGGGCAGTCCCTTCGATCGGAACATGGATGACGTTTGCCCATAACAGGACGGACAATACGACGAGAACGGCCCCTACGCCGTAAAATGCAGAAGCAGAGGATTTCATATCCTGATACTTCTGGGACTTATTCACGTATACGTGTGACTGTGTACGTGCGGCAGCCCTTTTTGCGTTCTCTCCCGGCGAAAGCATGTCTGGTGTAAAGCCGGCTTCCGCCATAGCCGCCAGGCGCTCTGCCTTCTGCTTTTCCATTTCTTCTTTTTTCATGGCATCAGCCACTTCCTTCGATTCGACCAGAGGCCCCCCGCAGTCGGTACATACGGTGATCCCGTCGATAAATTCCATGTCGCATTTTGGACAATAAGGCATATTCAGTTCCTCCCCCTGTTATTTAACGAATTTGTGCGCCCGGCTTTCTGCGGTGAACGCAGAAACCGATATGCGCAGGTATAATGACCGCTTTGCGGTCATTATACCATATATTCTGACACTGTGCCACAAATTGAGGGGGATTTGAGGAAAAGCTGAATTGAAAAAGTAAATTCCAGTGCGGGACTAAATTCCACTGGTCTTTAAAATTTAGCCTGAATTATCAGGTTTTTAACGTAAAGATTCTAGATATCTGCTATAATTAGTTTGACTTCTTATAAAAAATCCGATTTCCGGACATGGCAAACGGGCTACTGGAATTCTGCGTGCGAGACTAAATTCCACCAGCCACATTC
>NZ_QSDR01000039.1 GCF_003464085.1 Clostridium sp. AM58-1XD | reverse complement strand
AACGAAATAAATTAGTATTAAATAAAACAAAATGTATTATATAAGTTCATTATAGGGCTGCAATATAGAAAAGTCAATAGATTTAGAAAGGAAATCATATTTACATAAAAAGGTATCTTTGTTATACTTGTTTCAGGAAGATCAGAGGTGATAACAATGCCGTTACCAAAGGAAGAGCATGACATAAGGAAAGTTTCTGCAAAGCAGAAAGTGTATGAAATGCTGAAAAAATGGATTATTGAGGGACAGCTCAGGCCGGGAGAAAAGATATCGGACGGCGATATTGCCGCTCTGTTTCATGTGAGCAGAACCCCTGTCAGGGAGGCGCTGCTTCAGTTGGAAATGCAGAAGCTTGTAAAATCTTATCCGGGCCGGTCTACGGTCGTTTCGGAACTGGAATATGAAAATATTGAAAAATGGTATGCTCCGATGGCCTGTCTTCAGCAGCTGGCCGTAGGGATGGCGGTGGAAAATGCAGGTGAGGCGAATATTGCCAGACTGAAGGAATTAAACGAACGTTTTGCGGCGGAAGTAAGGGAAAAAAACGATGTACTGAATATATTCGAAGCGGACAGGGAATTCCACAGCTATATAATCGAAATGTCGGGCAACGAATATATTCTGGATTTTTGCAATACGCTCTGGATCCATGTACAGAGGCTGGAGTATTGTTTCTTTAAAGATGGAACTTCACTTGAGGAATCCATATCAGATCATGAACAGATGATTAAAGCGTTTGAACGGAAAGACGGGTTTACGGCGGGTTTGAAAATGAAGAATAACTGGGAGAGAACGGTCGTCCAGATTCAGAGCATGAATCATTTGAAGACGAGTTCATGTCCGGGAAATACAAAAGAATGAAGGGACAGGCAGCCTGCAGCAGCCTTCTTTGGGAAAAGATTACGCGATTGCGTAATCTTTTTTTGTTACACAGGAAAGTTCTCCGAAATATTCTGTGTAACAAAAAATCCCCTCCGGGCTGCTTTTTATGGGTGTGGTGGGGATATGTTATCTGTGAACATTCAGGTCTGGGAATTGACTTCCTGAGATGGACTGTATATAATAATACATAAAGTATTGTTTTGGTCAACAAAGAGAGCGGGCGGACAGCAGAACGGGAAAGGAGTGGTTTGAAATTAGCAATATATTGCATATTATTGTGCGCCCACTGATACAGGCAATACATCATGTGATACGGTGAGGAGACTTTCTGAAAGGAGAAAACAGGATGAAGAAAGAAGGAAAACCATTACCTGCTGTAAATGAAAGGGGAACGGAAAAAAAGGATGTATTAAACAAAACATTAAGAGAAGACCGTATATATACGATGCCTCCTTATGTCAGAGTAGTCGGATTTACAGATCCGGTGAGGTTAATCTAACCAGATACAGGCAGCCATGTTTTGCTGAGAGGCAGGTGGCTGCCTGTTTTCTATCACTATTACAGGGAATATAGCTGATGCTTTTTCCAAAGCGGTAGGCCGTGAAATTCTATCACTATTACAGGGAATACAGGAATGCAGCTGTGTCCCTGATAGGAAAATAGACGCAGCAGAAGAATCGATAGGATTCCCATGGCTACAAAGAAAAAAAAGTCCTGATCGATCCATGGAAATATATACATGAATCGATCAGGGCTTTCGCCCCTGCCAAGGAGTGCCGGCCGCGGGACTTGAACCCGCACGATGTTGCCATCAATGGATTTTGAGTCCACCTCGTCTGCCATTCCGACAGGCCGGCTCATTTGAATCGCCGACAATTATATTAACAAAAAACCTATTAAATTGCAACAGTTTTTTGCAAATTTAAGTAAAATTGTTCCAGCCTGGAGGCCCTCCGGGTTGCTTTTCGCGCTTAAAAGTGTTATTCTGGACTGGAAATAAATGATAAGAAGAAACCGGGCAGATCACTGTAAGACTGGAGAGAAAACGCTTATGGGAAAAAGGGATACAATTCTCATTGTTGATGACCAGGAAATAAACCGTGCCATACTATGTGGGATTTTTGAACAGGATTATAATTTGTTAGAGGCTGAGAATGGAGAGCAGGCGCTTATTCTTCTGGAGCAGTACCATGAAGTGATTACAGTCGTACTGCTCGATTTAATTATGCCTGTTAAAGACGGGTATCAGGTTCTGGAAGAGCTCAGAAAAAACGGAATACTGGCAGAGGTGCCGGTAATCGTGATCACAGCCGACAGCTCTGCAGAAAATGAGGTCAGGGCGTTTGATTTGGGCGCTGCAGACCTGATTATGAAGCCTTTTGAACCATATGTAGTTAAAAAACGTGTAGAGAACGTGATTGACCTTAATCTGCGCAAGCTGAATCAGCAGGAGCTGATCGAACGGCAGGCATATAAACTGATGGAGTCGAATTCCGTTATGATCGATGCCCTTTCTTCCGTGATCGAATACAGGAGTATGGAGACGGGCCGCCACATCCACCGGATTCGGATGTTCACACGGGTGCTGTTGGAGGATGTAGCCAGATGCTGCCCGGAATTCGGGCTGGATGAGCGGAAAATTGCGCTGATCTCCAGCGCTTCTTCCATGCATGATATAGGAAAAATTGCGATTCCGGACAGCATTCTGAATAAGCCGGGAAAGCTGACAGAGGAAGAGTTTGATATCATGAAAACCCATACCGTTAAGGGGTGCGAGATGCTGGAAAACCTCGACCGCTTAAGCGACCGTGACTATCTCAAGTATGCCTACAATATCTGCCGGTATCACCATGAACGTTGGAACGGAAAAGGATATCCCGACGGTCTGAAAGGAAACAGGATTCCTGTATGTGCACAGGTAGTCGGGATTGCGGACTGTTATGACGCGCTGACAACAGATCGCGTGTACCGCAAAGCGATTGCCCCAAAACAGGCCAGCAATATGATATTGAACGGTGAATGCGGAGATTTTTCTCCGAAGCTGCTGGAATGTTTTAAGAATGTAGAAGAGTCTTTTTCCAGGCTGTCTGAAGAGTATGCGGACAGCGAACAGCAGGAGCCGGAAAAGAGCTGCGAAAAAGATCCTGTGCTGTTTATGCAGGATGATGGGATGGATACGCTTCATATGAGTCAGATGAAGTACTTCACGCTTCTGCATTACATGAACGATACCGTTGTAGAGGCTGATCTCATCAGCGGTCAGTATCATGTGATATATACGGCCAATACAGACTTTGAGGCACTGAAATCGGGAAAGAATTTTAAGGATGCCCTTCATAATCTGGCGGAGCAGTCGATTCACCCGGATGACAGGGAAACGGTCAGAAGGCTGGCAGATGAGTATATTCAGGAATTTCTGGACGATGGACTGATGAAGCAAAGCTGGAAATTCCGCATATGCAGGCGCAGCAGCGGCCGGTATTACTGGTGCACGGCTGTCCTGCTGCGCGTGGATATGGAGAATCCATATCAAAGGCGTATCATGATGATATGGGAGGAACAGGGAGCAGAAATAAGGAAAGAACGGGCGGAGATTCCGGAGGCGGAATGGCCGGAAGAATGGGAGTTCGTTAACCTCCTCGGCGGCGTGCATACCTGCCTGAACGACAGTGGTTTTACGATTCTGGGGATGAATGAAGGTTTTCACAGTATGGTAGGCTACACCAGAGACGAGATCGAAGCGATCTTTCACAATCAGTATATTGAAATGATTTATCCCGATGACAGGCGGACCGTAGTTCAGCAGGTAAGGGAACAGTTGAGGACGGGAAATTCAATGGAAATGGAGTACCGGCTGACGACAAAAGATGGAAAGGTTATATGGGTATTTGATAAGAGCAGGCGTATGGATAACGGAGACGGGAAAGAGAAGATATTCTGTGTGGTGGTGGATATTACCCAGTCGAAACAGGCACAGGAAGAGCTTCGCCTGACCCTTGAAAGACATCGGATCATTATGGAGCAATCCAATGATATTATCTTTGAATGGGATATGGAAGCAGATTATGTTACATATTCATCGAATTGGGAACGCAAATTTGGGTATGTGCCCATCAGCGCAGAGGCAAGTATCCGCATTCCAAGGATTTCCCATGTTCATCCGGAGGACGCTCCGGAGATGGAGCAGCTGATTCGGGATATGAGATCTAACGTACCGTATGCAGAAATAGAATTCCGCCTTGCGGATTCTAGAGGACGGTATATATGGTCCAAGATCCGGGCGGCTGCGCAGTTCGACGGGGACGGAAAACCGTTTAAGGTTGTCGGCGTTCTCATGGACATTGACGAAGAAAAAAGACTTTCGCAAGCGCTGAAGCACGAGGCGGAAAGAGACGGACTGACGCAGGTATATAATAAGAATGCCGGACAGCGGATCGTGCAGCGGTACCTTTCCCAGAGGCCGGAGGATGAGCGGGCAGCCCTGATTATTCTGGATGTGGATAATTTTAAATATGTGAATGACAACTATGGTCATATGTTTGGGGATAAAGCCCTTCAGGAAATCGCTTCAGAACTGCGCAGGCTGTTCCGCAGCGGCGACATTATTTCCAGAATCGGCGGCGATGAATTTATGATTCTTATGCGCGGCATACCGGACCTTAAGAGTGCGGAAACGAGGATTGGAAAGGTGATAGGTGCAATCCATGGGCTGCTCAGAGAGGAAATGGAAGGAATATCTCTTTCCTGCAGCGCAGGAATTGCCATTTGCCCAGAGGACGGATGTGATTTTGAGGCGCTGTTTGAACGCGGCGACTATGCCTTATATGAGGCAAAGGCAGGAGGAAAAAACGGTTTTGCCCACTATCAGGGAGGCGGCTGCGCAGACAGGAGAGCGGGGACCGCAGGAATTGCGGCGAATACAAGAATCGAATCCAGCGATGCTCCGTCCGTAACCTTAAATACGTTTTTGGAACAGGTATATATGGAGCTTTATGAAGCGGAGCATGTGGAAGAAGCAATCGAAGAGGTATTGGAAAAAATCGGCGGCCTGTTCGGCGTAGGACGCGTTTACATATTTGAAAATGACGAAGACGGACTGCATGGCAGCAATACGTTTGAATGGTGCTGGGAAGGGATTCCGTCCAGAACGGAAAACCTGAGGAACTTCTCATATGAGGAAATCGGAGGGCGGGACGAGTACCGGAAGCTATTCGGCACGGACGGCATCTTTTACTGTTCCGATATCAGGAGTCTTCCTGTCCGCACCAGGAGGTTTATGGAAAGTCAGAATATCAAATCCATTCTCCAGTGTGCCATATGGGAGAAAGGGAAATTCGCCGGATTCATCGGATTCGACGACTGTACGGTAAGCAGAAGGTGGACAAGGGAACAGATTTCCGTGCTGTCTATGGTGGCAAAGGTGATCGGCACGTTCTTATTTAAAAAGAGAACGGAAGACAGGCTGACAGATGTTACACGGGAACTCATTTCCGTGCAGACAATGAAGCAGAAACAGGAGCTGTAAATCAATGATTAGTGATAAGAAAAAGAGAGAAATAGAGGCATTTGCGGACAGGATACTGCGCAGCTATTTTTGTGAAGGCGATGTGGAATTCCTGATTTCCACATTTACACCCGATATTGTCTGGATGGCGCCGGTGAAAAGCAGATTGCAGAGGGGCGTGAGGCGGTCGCGGAGTTTTTCCGTGCAGGCAAAGATGCAACGATCCCATGTGATACAACGGATATTGAGTTTGTGACAAGAAAACTGGCAGAAGACGTTTACCTGTGTGAAGGCAACAGCTGGATGGAACCGAAAAAAGATACGGGGATGTATTTTAGGATTCACCAGAGAGTGACCTTTATTTTTAAAGAAGAAAACGGGAAGCTGTTCAGTGCCCATATACACAATTCTGTGGACTATTCGGACATTAAAGACGACGAGCTCTTTCCTGTAACTGCGGCTAAGGAAGCTTTTGACAGGCTGCAGGATACTCTGGAGCAGAGAGAACGGGAGATATTTGAAGCGAACCAGGATCTTAAGAGGCAGGCCGGGTTTCTGAAACAGCTCTATGATTCAATTCCGTGCGGGATTTTGCAGTTTACACCTGACAGTGGACACCGCATTGTCAGCATGAATTCTATGGTATGGAAATTCTACGGATATTCTTCAGAAGAAGAATACCGCAGCAGGGTGAATTCGCCTGTGCAGATGGTAATGGAAAAGGACAGGGAGAATATTGAAAAAATTCTGGAAGGGCTCCGCCTTGGATCCGGCCTTGTTTCCTATACGAGAGAAGCGATCCGGCTGGATGGCTCTCATGGATGGATCAGCGTTTTGATGGAACGGCTGATCAATGCGGACGGACAGGATGTAATCCAGGCTATTTTTATGGATATTACGGCATTGAAGGCGTTCCAGACAGCTCAGGAGCAGGAGCGGCTGATTGAAAACTATTATCTCAGGGCGGCGACGTGTACGGCATATCCGCTGATCGTGAGCATCAACCTGACACAAAATCAATACAACTGTTTTCTGGCCGAGCAGCAGAGCTTTGTGGGAGAACGCACCGGTGTATTTGACGAGATGGTATCGGTAAATGCAGAGTATACGTATCCGTCTTACCGGGAGGATTTTTGCGCCTTCATGTCCAGGAAAAATATAATGAAAAAATTTGCGGACGGCGAACATGAACTCTATATGGAGGTCAGGCAAGAGGGAGTAGACGGGAAATATCATTGGATTTCGATCCAGATTATCAATGTGGAAAATCCGGTCGGCTCTGACATGCTGGCCATTGAACTCGTAAAAGTGCTGGACAAACAGCGGGCGGAACAGGCCAGACAGGAACAGCTTCTGAGAGACGCGCTGGCGGCGGCAAGAGCGGCCAGCGACGCGAAAACCGATTTCCTTTCCCGTATGAGCCACGATATCCGTACACCGATGAATGCGATTATCGGAATGACCACAATCGGGCAGCTGAAGTACGATGATGCGGTGCGGGTTAAGGACTGCTTTCATAAAATCGACGCGTCTTCAAAATTCCTTCTCTCATTGATTAACGACATCCTGGATATGTCAAAGATTGAAAGCGGAAAAATGGAGCTGTCCAGGGAGCCGTTTGAATTTTCCGCTTTTTTCGAGGAAATTGTCTCCATTATCTATCCTCAGGCTTTGAATAAAAATATTTCTTTCGAGGTGCATCATAAAGAACCTCTGGAAAAATTTTACATAGGCGATGAGCTGAGAATCAAGCAGATCGTCATGAACCTGCTGTCCAACGCTCTGAAATTTACGCCCGAGGGCGGAATAATCGTACTGGAGCTGGAAGAAAAAAAGAGAACGAACGGATTTGCCTACCTGGACTTTACGGTCAGTGACAATGGAATCGGAATGGCGGAAGAATTTATGGATAAGATCTTTCAGCCGTTTGAGCAGGAAGAGCAGGGAGGCGCCAGAAATAAGGCAGGAAGCGGACTGGGACTCTCCATTGTATACAATCTCGTACATATGATGGGCGGTTTTCTCAACGTCAAGAGCCAAAAGGGAAGGGGAACCAGTTTTCAGGTGACGCTTCCTCTGGGGGTGACGGACGATGACCTGGAAGCGGAACGGGAACGGAAAAACAGGGAGCTTCTGAAGGGAACCAGGGTTCTGGTGGCTGATGACGATGTTTATGTGGGAGAAGAGGCAACGGCAATTTTGACTGATATAGGCGCCAGGTGCGTCTATGTGGACTCAGGGGAAAAGGCGGTCAGGGAGGTACAGGAGGCCGTCGACGAGGGATGGTATTTTGACATTGCGATGATTGACTGGCGCATGCCTGGGATGAATGGAATCGAAACGACAAGACGAATCCGAACGATAACGGGGCCAGATACTACAATCATCATCATATCTGCATATGACTGGAGCAGCATCGAAAAGGAAGCGAGAGAGGCAGGAGCCGATTACTTTATTGCAAAGCCGCTGTTTAAGTCCAGAATCTACCATGTGTTCTCTCATCTGGAGAACGGAGAATATGGCAGGGAGATGGAGCAGCAGCCGGAGGACTGGTTCGACGGAAAACGGGTGCTGCTTGTGGAGGACAACGAGCTGAATATGGAGATTGCAAAATCGCTTCTGGAAACTTACAATATTGTAGTTGATACGGCGGAAAACGGCCGGATTGCAGTGGAGCGATTTGAAAACTCTCCGGCAGGAACATACTTCGCGGTGCTGATGGACGTACGTATGCCTGTGATGGATGGCCTTCAAGCAACCAGAACCATACGAGCCTGGAAAGGGAAGACGCCGCCTCTGTGCCGATTCTGGCAATGACGGCCAACGCGTTTGACGAGGACAGAAATCTCGCATACAGCGCCGGAATGACGGGATATCTTGTAAAACCGGTAGATATAAAGACACTTATAGAAGAACTGAAAAAATACTGCTGATTCATGTGAGGAGATTGAAAAGAGGTGAGCAGAGATGACATGCCAGGAAGCAGAGGGAATGATTATTCCGTACATTGACCATAATTTAAGTGATGAAGAACTGGAGAAGTTTCTGCTCCATATAAACAGCTGTGAAAACTGCCGCGAAGAACTGGAAATTTATTTCACCGTTTATGTCGGCTTAAGACAGCTGGACAGCGACATCGGTACGTATAATATTAAGGGCGCTCTGGATGAGGCGCTTGAAGCATCCATGGAGCGTCTGAAAAAGGTCCATGTTCTGACGGTTCTCAGATATGTGGCCAATACGCTGAGCCTTTTGGGGATACTGGTGATTCTGCTTCTGCAGCTTAGAATATGGTGGCAGAACGGAATCTTTTGAATAGAAGGCGTTATTAAAAATTGCAGATTTAGGAGAACAGAATGGAAAAATTAGTATTAATCGACGGGCACAGTATTTTAAACCGGGCTTTTTATGGTGTCCCGGACCTTACGAATCAGAAGGAATCCATACAAATGCAGTGTATGGATTTTTAAATATTATGTTTAAAATCCTGGACGAGGAGAAAGCGGACCATCTTGCTGTGGCCTTTGATTTAAAGGAACCGACATTCCGCCATAAAATGTATGCGGAGTATAAGGGGACGAGAAAACCCATGCCGGAGGAACTGAGGGAACAGGTGCCGCTTATGAAGGAAGTGCTGGCTGCCATGCAGATTCCGATTCTGACGCTCCCAGGCTATGAAGCAGACGACATCCTTGGAACGGTAGCGAAGCGCATGCAGAAGAATGGCGTAGAGGTGTCCATTGTCTCCGGTGACAGGGACCTCCTTCAGCTGGCAGATGAGAAAATCAAAATCCGTATGCCAAGGACGAGCCGGGGAACGACGGAGGTCAAAGATTACTATCCTGACGATGTGAAGCGGGAATATCAGGTGACGCCTGAAGAATTCATTGATGTAAAAGCGCTTATGGGGGATGCTTCGGACAATATCCCGGGAGTGCCGGGCATTGGGGAAAAGACGGCGGCGAATCTGATCGTCTCATACGGGAGCATCGAAAATGCGTATGAACATGTGGAAGAAATCAAGCCGCCAAGGGCGCAGAAAGCGCTGGCAGCCAACTTTGATATGGCAAAGATGAGCAAAGAGCTGGCGACGATCTGCATTGACTGCCCGATTGAATTCTCCTATGAAAAGGCCGTGCTGGAAGACCTTTATACACCGGAAGCATACGAATATATGAAGCGTCTGGAATTTAAATCCATTCTTACAAGGTTCGGTGAGGCGGCCAGGAATACTGTAACGGCAGAGTCGTCCTTCCGAAAGACTGCAGCCTTAAAAGAAGGGGAGAAGGCTGTGGCAAGGGCAATGAAGAGCCAGGTTATCGGTCTTCAGCTTCTGTTTGACGAAGCGGGCAGAAAAGAAGAGGGCCAGCTGTCCATGTTTGCTGATGAAAACGGCCAGCTGGGCATCGGAAAAAAAGCGAGGGGGAAGGAGAAGTATGCCGTCTGCCTTTCAATTTGCATGGGAGAGGAAGATACGGTCTGTATCACCTCGGAAAAGGAGATCACCCCGGAGTGGCTGGAAAATACGGCGAGAGAATTGTGCAGGCGTGACGGCAGCACCTGGGTACTGGATTTAAAAAGCCTTCTTCCATATCTCATGCTGGAGGATGACAGCAGAGTTATGGATGCAGGCGTTGCAGGCTATCTTCTCAACCCGCTGAAGGATACGTATGCATATGACGACCTGGCGAGAGATTATCTCGGCATGACCGTGCCGTCTGAGACGGACCTTCTCGGCAAGATTCCTGCTGGAAAAGCACTTGCAGAAGGGGAAGAAAAAGCGGTTACAGGCGCCTGTTATATGAGCTATGTGGCATGGAAGGCAGCTGGACCTTTAAGAGAACGTCTGGAAGAGGCAGGAATGATGGAGCTTTTTGAAACCATCGAAATGCCTTTGATATACAGTCTGTTCCATATGGAGCAGGAAGGTGTGAAGGTAGAACGCGGGCAGCTGAAGGAATATGGAGATATGCTCAAATCCGGAATAGAGAAGCTGGAGCAGAAAATTTACGAAGAGACGGGAGAACGGTTTAACATCAATTCTCCGAAGCAGCTGGGCGAAATCCTGTTTGGAAAGATGGAACTTAAGGGCGGAAAGAAGACGAAGACCGGATACTCTACGGCAGCCGACATTCTGGAAAAGCTGGCTCCCGATTATCCGGTCGTACAGATGATTCTGGACTACAGGCAGCTGACAAAACTCAATTCCACCTATGCGGAAGGGCTTGCCGCCTATATTGGAGAAGACGGCCGCATTCATGGAAAATTCAACCAGACAATTACGGCTACAGGACGTATCAGCAGCACCGAACCGAATCTTCAGAATATCCCTGTCCGTATGGAACTGGGGCGGGAGATCAGGAAAGTATTTGTACCTAAGGAAGGCTGTGTTTTCATTGACGCCGATTACTCTCAGATCGAACTGAGAATTCTGGCCCATATGTCGGGAGACGAGCGCCTGATCGAGGCATACCGCACAGCTCAGGATATCCATGCGATTACCGCGTCACAGGTGTTCCATATTCCATTAGATGAAGTGACCTCCCTTCAGAGGCGCAACGCAAAGGCTGTGAACTTTGGCATCGTGTATGGAATCAGCGCCTTCGGTCTAAGCGAGGGCCTGAGTATTTCCAGAAAAGAGGCGGTTGAATATATCAATAAATATTTTGAAACATATCCGGGCGTAAAGCATTTTCTGGACGGCCTTGTGGAGGACGGGAAAGAAAAAGGATATGTGACGACCCTGTTTGGCAGACGCAGACCGATACCGGAGCTGAAATCAGCCAATTTTATGCAGAGATCCTTTGGGGAACGCGTTGCCATGAACTCTCCGATCCAGGGAACGGCCGCAGATATTATGAAAATAGCAATGATTTCCGTGGATAGGGAGTTGAGAAAAAGGGGATTAAATTCACGAATCGTGCTTCAGATTCACGATGAACTTCTGGTGGAAGCTGCGGAGAACGAGGTAGACGAGGTGAAGGCCGTTCTGGAGGATAAAATGAAACATGCGGCCGACTTGAAGGTTGCGCTGGAGGTAGAAGCCAACACTGGAAAATCCTGGTTCGATGCCAAATAATTCCAGATGGGATGAGACTGCAGCTGGACGAAAGGAGAACCAGACCATGGAGGAGAGCAGAGAGACAGGGAAGAAGTGGATTATTGGGATCACCGGAGGGGTAGGCTCGGGAAAAAGCCGGATTCTGGATATCCTTAAAAATGATTATAACGCGGAAGTGATTCTTGCGGACGAAGTAGCCCACAGGCTGATGGAGCCTGGGGCTTTGGGGCTGAAAAAGGTAGTGGAAGCGCTGGGAGATGACTTTTTAAATGAAGACGGAACCGTGGACAGGCCGTCTCTGGCAGAACTGATCTTTCACGATCCAGGGGCCAGGGAGACGGTAAACGGAATTATCCATCCTATGGCATGGGAGGCCATATGCGGACAGGCGGCTGAGGCAGACAGCCGTCTCGTAGTAATAGAAGCACCCGTTGTGGAAGAAAAAGTGCATGACATTTGTGATGAAATGTGGTATGTTTATACATCAAGAGAGAACCGCACCGCCCGCCTCATGGAGAGCCGCGGCTACAGCAGGGAAAAATGCAGAGCGATCATGGAAAGCCAGTGGAGCGACGCGCAGTACCGGGCCGTTTGCCAGAGGGAAATCGACAACAACGGCACGGTAGAAGAGGCGGAAGAACAGATACACAGTATTTTAAAAACAATGAAATATATAGGATGACAAGGACTGGAAAAATATGAGATTTGTGAGCATTGCCAGCGGAAGCAGCGGAAACTGCATTTACGCAGGAACAGACGAGACCCACATTCTGATCGATGCAGGGATCAGCAATAAGAGAATTGAGCAGGGGCTGAATGAAATTGGTTTGACAGGAAAGGAAATATCCGGAATTGTTATTACCCACGAGCATTCGGACCATGTAAAAGGGCTGGGAGTCCTGGCCCGCAAACACGGGATCCTATTTACGGAACGAGGGAAACACTGGAAGAGATCGCTTCCATGGCAAGCCTTGGGAAATATCCGGCAGAGCTTTACCAGCCCATCCGTCCAGACGTGGATTTCGCCATCGGAGATATGGAGATTCTTCCATTCCGGATCGATCACGATGCGGCCAATCCGGTGGGATACAGAATCAAAAGCGGAGGGAAATCCGTAGCAGTTGCTACCGACATGGGCCATTTTGACGAATATATCATTGAGCATCTTCAGAATCTGGACGCGATTCTTCTGGAATCCAACCACGATGTAAAGATGCTGGAAACCGGCCCCTATCCCTATTATCTGAAACGCAGGATTCTGGGGGAGCACGGCCATCTGTCAAACGAGACGGCAGGCCGCCTGCTGAACTGTATCGTTCATGATAATTTGAAAAAGATTATTCTGGGACATCTGAGCAAAGAGAATAATTATGCAGAGCTTGCATATGAAACCGTAAAACTGGAAATTACCCAGGGAGATAATCCCTACAGTGGCACCGACTTCGCCATCACCGTTGCAAAAAGGGACGAAATGTCAGAGATTATTACGCTGTAGGATCTGCTGGGAATACATAAACAGTATGGAACTGATAAAATTCATAAAAACGGAGGAAGAAAGATGAACAAGGCGATTATCACGGTAGTAGGAAAAGACACGGTAGGAATTATTGCAAAGGTATGTACGTATCTTGCAGAAAATCACGTGAATATCCTGGATATTTCTCAGACAATCGTTCAGGAATACTTCAACATGATGATGATCGTGGATACCACGAAGGCTGTAAAAGACTTCGGAAGCATGGCAGATGACTTGGAGAAGGCAGGAGAAGAGATCGGCGTAACGATCAAATGCCAGAAGGAAGAGATTTTCACCAGTATGCACAGAATCTAAAAAGCTGCAGAATGCCGGTACAAAATTACTACTAGAAAAGAGGATGGAACTGCTATGTTAAATATGTTTGAAGTAATTGAAACGAACAACATGATTGAGCATGAGAAACTTGACGTGCGTACCATTACCATGGGGATCAGCCTTCTGGACTGCTGTGATTCCGATCTGGATGCAGTCAATGAAAAGGTTTATAAAAAGATTACCACTATGGCTGAAAACCTTGTTTCGACAGGCCAGGAAATCGAGAGGGATTTTGGGATCCCGATTGTAAATAAGCGTATTTCAGTTACTCCGATTGCTCTTGTAGGCGGTGCGGCATGCAAGACGCCGGATGATTTTGTGACACTTGCAAAGACTCTGGACAGGGCGGCTAAAGAAGTCGGCGTGAATTTTATCGGGGGATATTCTGCACTTGTGAGCAAGGGGATGACGACGGCGGACGAAAATCTGATCCGTTCCATACCGAAGGCCCTGGCGTGCACGGAACGAGTGTGCAGTTCTATTAATGTAGGATCGACAAAGACAGGTCTCAATATGGATGCAGTGGAGCTGATGGGAAAAATCGTGCTTGAGACGGCAGAGGCGACGAAAGAAAATGACTCTTTGGGATGTGCGAAGCTGGTGGTATTCTGTAATGCGCCGGATGACAATCCCTTTATGGCAGGCGCGTTCCATGGCGTAACCGAGGCGGATGCAATTATCAATGTAGGCGTCAGCGGTCCTGGCGTTGTAAAGGTGGCTCTGGAGAAGGCGAGGGGACAGAACTTTGAAGTCCTTTGTGAGACAATTAAAAAGACTGCATTTAAAATCACGCGTGTAGGCCAGCTGGTTGCCCAGGAAGCGTCCAGAAGGCTGGGAATTCCATTTGGTATTATAGATCTTTCTCTGGCGCCGACTCCGGCCGTAGGCGACAGCGTTGCGGAAATATTGGAAGAGATCGGACTGGAGCGGGTCGGAGCGCCGGGGACGACGGCTGCACTCGCCATGCTGAACGACCAGGTAAAAAAAGGCGGAGTAATGGCGTCCTCTTATGTAGGTGGATTGAGCGGAGCGTTCATCCCTGTTAGTGAGGATCAGGGAATGATCGACGCGGTGACCCTCGGAGCGCTTACTATCGAGAAGCTGGAAGCAATGACATGCGTCTGCTCCGTAGGACTTGATATGATTGCGATCCCAGGGAGCACGCCTGCCACCACGATTGCAGGTATTATTGCAGATGAAGCGGCGATCGGAATGATCAACCAGAAGACGACGGCTGTCCGTCTGATCCCTGTCGTTGGAAAAGACGTGGGCGATACGGTAGAATTCGGCGGTCTGCTGGGCTATGCGCCTGTTATGCCGGTAAATACGTATTCCTGTGAGAAGTTCGTAACGAGAGGCGGCAGAATTCCGGCTCCGATTCACAGCTTTAAAAATTAGGGAGAGGGCAATGAGAATATATATGATCCGCCACGGCCGTCAGGAAAGCAGGCTGTGCAATGTGAACGTCGGCCTTGATCCGGCCGGTTTCCGTCAGGCAGCTCTCGTCGGAGAGCGCCTGGCAGGAAAGGGGATTGGAATCGTATATTCCAGCGGCCTGATTCGAGCGGAAGAGACGGCGGAAACGGCAAATATTTACTGGAATGCGGAGCGTGCGATACGGCCGGAACTGCGGGAGATTTCTTTCGGCCATATGGAAGGTCTGGGCGATGAAGAAATTGCCGAAAAATTCAAAGATTTTCAAGCGGAGCAGGCTTTAATGAAAACGGATCTGCTATCCGGGAGGAGAGTGCGCAGCAGATGTGGTGCGCCGTGTCCTGCCATTTCTGGAGGAACTGAAAAGGTGCGGCCATGACAAAGCGGCAGTAGTGACTCACGGCGGCGTCATACGAAGCATAACAGCCTGGATTCTGGGTATGAAGCTGGCCGAATGGCGGCTTTTGGGAAGCGATCTGGAAAACAGCAGCATAACGGAGCTTTCCTATGACAACGTTCATGACAGATTTCGCCTGGAACGGTTCAATGACTATGCCCATCTGGAAAAATTTCCGGAACTTCTGAGAGAAAACTGGAAGGAAGATAAAGAATAAGGGAAGATATGGAACAGACAGAGAAGGATAAACTAAAAGCAGTTTTGGAAGAGTTTCTGGACAGCGGGCTGTATGATGTAATTCTCAGCAACCCGGTCAGAAAAGACGGGATGTCCAAGGTAAAAATACGCCCGCTTCTGCTGCGGGGAGAACTTATTTTCCAGGCAGAAGAATTTTGCGGAAAACAGGCATTTCATAAGAATCTTCCAAAAGAGGAAGCAAAAACATATATCATATCGTCGATGGACGGGAATTTCCGCCAGATGGAGCTGAAGGCACAGGCGGGAGAGGCGCGCCTGCTGGTCGGTAAGAAAGGGACAGTTACCATGAAGGTGAAGAGAACGGCTCCCGCCAAAATGAGCGGCGGGCCGTCTGCAGTCCTGTCCCATAACAGAAAAAAGAGGTATGTACTGGAGGAGGGAATTCCGGTGCCGTTTCTCGTCGACCTGGGAGTTATGACGGCAGATGGAACGATCGTACGCAGCCGCTATGATAAGTTCCGTCAGATCAACCGTTTCCTGGAATTTATTGAGGACATCCTTCCAAGACTGAATAAGGAAAAGGAAACGACAATTATCGATTTCGGCTGTGGAAAATCATACCTGACCTTCGCTATGTATTACTATCTGAAGGACTTAAAAGGATATCCTATCCGTGTGATCGGACTGGATCTGAAAAAAGACGTAATCGAGCGCTGCAATATACTCAGCAGGCAGTACGGCTTTGAGCAGCTGCAGTTTTATACGGGGGATATCGCTTCCTATGACGGAGTCGATCATGTGGACATGGTGGTCACGCTTCATGCATGCGATACGGCCACGGATTATGCCCTTGCCAAGGCGGTGAAGTGGGGGGCGGATGTAATCCTGTCCGTACCGTGCTGTCAGCATGAGCTGAATGGGCAGATTGAAAACGGGCTGCTGGAGCCGGTGCTTCGGTACGGCCTGATCAAGGAGCGGATGGCTGCCCTGTGCACGGATGCGGTCAGGGCGCAGCTGCTGGAACACGCAGGCTACCGGACGCAGATCCTGGAATTCATCGATATGGAACATACTCCTAAGAATATTCTGATCCGTGCCGTAAAGCAGGGAGGGAAAAAAGACAACGTTAAGGAGCTGGAGGAGCTGATGGCGTTTCTTCATGTAAAGCCGACTCTGAAACGCCTTCTGGATGAAGAAAATCTGTAACAGGCTCAACAGGCCGGCTGATTTCACGGATTTGCCGTATGGCGGCTGGTTTACGGCAGTATGCAGATTTGCTGCGTATACTCATTTTTGGCAGGTGTTCCGTATTTTCCGGACAAAACGGTCTGATATATATGTGAAGCATAAAAATCCCGTTTCAAATAAGATAAATCGTTACAGCTGAGGCAGTTTTCTGCGTCAGCTGTTTTTGTTATGAGAGGGATCGATGAATTCTTTTTGACGGCAGAAAGAAGTGGGGAAGCGCTCTTTCTGAAGCCTAGGACACGGGCATATGGAGCATAGCCTCGGTACGCATGGCCTGTGTCAGATCGGCAGTGATCCCCAGAAGAAGATGAAGAAGGGCGCGGCTGATTCTTGTATACGTATAGTTTCTCGTTTTCAGCTGCATGATCCGTTCTTCCCATGAGCCGCCTGAATATGCATATTTTTCCATACGGGAAGCCAGTTCTCCTGAAAAACCTTCAAAGGATTCCAGACGTATGCCGTTTTGAAAGGCCTGAAGTAGCGCATAGTTGAGCATACAGGAAAAATCGCCTGAAAATACAGGGCTGCAAGTCTCGTAAAAACTGCGGAGGCAGTTCGGAATATGGGCAGTCAGATCGGAGGCGGAAAATGAGCGGGCTCTGTTTTCCTGTTCTTTTAACGACTTTCTTATAGCAGAAGCAGAACTGAAACGGATTCCGGAATGTTCGGTCGGAACACTGTTTTCCAGGTTCGGCCCGTGATAGTCCCCCAGCCGGAGCAGGGTACAGGGCTTTACTGCGCTGTTCTGCTTTAAGATCGCTTTGCAGTATTCGATTCCAAGAATATTGTTGGGAGAAGAAAAATCTGCTTCGTTTTTACAGTCATTCATGGTCGGATCCGCTTCCCGTTTCATGGCGGCGGAAAGAGCGCGTCCGCGTGCAGACGGAAACGAATGGCCATGACGAAGCAGTTCTTTTAAGGTGCCGGAAAATTCGGGCGGCTCATTCAGGAGAATGGAGGCCGCGTCGGACAGCGGACGGACAGTCCCGCATTCGCTTCCGAAAAAAAGGCTGTCCACAGTCCCCAGCCGGTCCAGGAGAGCGACTCCGCAGGCCGCGAAATCTTCAGCGCTTCCGGTTGCGAAGACGGAGGGCATTTCCAGGACGAGGTCGGCTCCGCAGAGAAGGGCCATCTTTGTTCTGGAGTATTTATCAAATACGGCCGGCGCGCCCCGCTGGACGAAGTCGCCGCTGAGCACGATGACGAGATAGTCGGCCCCTGTCTGCTCACGGGCCTTTTCCATATGAAACTGATGGCCGAGATGAAATGGATTGTATTCTGCTATGATACCGGTAATTTTCATAAGAACCCCTTTATTTTAAATTTCAAAAATTCAGATAACCGTTTTGCCGTTAGTATACCATTTCCTACCGGCCCATGAAAGACCCCACAGAGAGGTTTACGAAAAATTAATGGTATAGAATAGGAAAATTGTGGTATAATGACCGCAGGCGGTCATTATACCAGCGCATGAACGGTTTCTGCGCTAGCCGCAGAAAGCCGTGCGCTAAGTTCCGCCGGAGGCACCATATCTGCTCTGCGGATATGGCATACTTTTATAAAATCAACTTTATCCGGCTGTATAAATTCCGGAGGAATCAGGAGGTATCGTTATGAAATTAGTATATGCAATTGTAAGAAAGGATAACGAAGATGAAGTAATGGATGCCCTGACAGCAGAAAAATTCTCTGTTACGAAATTATCAACAACAGGAGGCTTCCTGAGAAAGGGAAATACCACACTGTTAATCGGTACGGAGAACGAAAAGGTACAGCAGGTAATTGACCTGATCAAGCAGGAATGTGGGAAGAGCCAGAAAATTACGGTGAATATGCCCTACATGTCAGGAGCGGCGATGGTGAATTATTCCACAATGCCGATGACTGTCGAGGTGGGCGGCGCCACTATTTTCGTGGTAGATGTGGAAAGATATGAAAAAATCTGATAAAAAAAGCGGTAAAAATACAACTTATTAGACAAAAACCTGTGATTTTATTTTAACGAGCTGTATTGAAAGAAGTGCAAGAAAATTGACAGAACCTGCTTGTTCTCAAAAATTCCCTGTTATATAATAGAAATGAATGTAAAATGAGCGAAAAAAAGAAAGGGGATTATATCATGGCATTTATTGATGCAATTAAAGCAAAGGCAAGGGCATCGAAAAAAACAATCGTACTTCCGGAGTCTATGGATAGAAGAACATTTGAGGCGGCAGCTCAGATTCTGAAGGAGGGACTTGCAAATCTGGTTATTATCGGTACGCCGGAAGAGGTAGCAGAAAACAGTAAGGGGCTGGATATTTCAGGGGCTACTGTCATTAATCCTTATACTTATGAAAAGACACAGGAATACGTTGATTTATTTGTAGAATTGAGAAAGTCCAAAGGAATGACACCGGAGAAAGCAAGAGAGACTATTCTGAATGACTATGCGTATTATGGCTGTCTGATGATTAAGAGCGGAGACGCAGACGGACTTGTATCCGGCGCATGCCATTCCACAGCGAATACGTTAAGACCGTGTTTGCAGATTATTAAGACAAAACCGGGCACAAAGCTGGTGTCTGCATTCTTTTTAATGGAAGTACCAAATTGCGATATGGGTGAAAACGGAACATTTGTATTCGGCGACAGCGGTTTAAACCAGAATCCGAATCCGGAAGAGCTGGCAGCAATTGCAGCTTCTTCAGCAGAAAGTTTCCGTATGCTGGTCGGCGCGGAGCCGAAAGTTGCCATGCTTTCCCACTCCACAAAGGGCAGTGCGAAACATGACGATGTAACTAAGGTTGTAGAGGCAACAAGGATTGCGAAGGAAGAATATCCGGATATTGCACTGGATGGAGAGTTGCAGCTGGATGCAGCGATTGTTCCGGAGATCGGCGCCTCCAAAGCACCGGACAGCAAGGTCGCAGGACATGCAAACGTATTGATCTTCCCAGATCTGGATGCAGGAAATATCGGCTATAAACTGGTTCAGAGACTCGGCAAGGCAGAAGCTTACGGTCCTTTATGCCAGGGTATTGCAAAGCCGGTTAATGACTTATCCAGAGGCTGCTCGGCAGAAGATATCGTGGGTGTAGTGGCAATTACGGCAGTACAGTGCCAGAACATGTAGAAGAAATCAGTGGTTTAAGATAAGGAGAAAAGGTATGAAAATTTTAGTGTTGAACTGCGGAAGTTCCTCCCTTAAATATCAGCTTCTTGATATGGACAATGAAGAAGTGCTGGCAAAAGGCCTCTGTGAGCGAATCGGTATCGATGGTTCCAAGCTCACGCATAAGCCGGAGGGGAAGGATACGTATGAAGTCGTAACAGAGCTTCCTGACCATGAGGCAGCGATTAAGCTGGTTATGGACACTTTAGTAGATCCCGTTCACGGCGTAATCGGTAGTGTAGATGAGATTTCAGCAGTGGGCCACCGTGTTGTTCACGGCGGACAGGCTTACAGCAGCGCTACTCTGATCACTCCGACAGTAAAGAAAGTAATCCGTGACTGCTTCGATTTAAGCCCGCTTCACAACCCTGCAAATATGATGGGGATCGATGCGTGTGAAGCAGCTATGCCGGGCATTCCTAACGTTGCTGTATTCGATACGGCGTTTGGACAGAGCATGGACGAGAAGGCATTTATCTATGCCCTTCCATATGAATATTATGAGAAATACGGAATCAGAAGATACGGATTCCACGGAATCAGCCACAGCTACGTATCTAAAGAGGCTGTCAGATTTGCAGGATTAAATTATAAGACTGCAAAGGTGGTTGTCTGCCATCTTGGCAACGGCGCCAGTGTATCCGCATCCATCGGAGGAAAATGTATCGATACTTCCATGGGTCTGACACCGCTTCAGGGATCTATTATGGGAACACGAAGCGGAAGCATTGATCCGACAATCATCCAGTACATCTGCCATAAAGAAGGCAGAAACGTAGACGCTGTAATGGATATTCTGAATAAGCAGTCCGGTATTCTCGGAATTTCCGGCATTTCCAGCGATTTCCGCGATGTTCAGGCAGCTCAGCACGAGGGCAATCACAGAGCGGACGTTGCAATTCAGTCCTTTGTATACCGTATTGCAAAATACGTTGGATCTTATATTACAGCAATGAACGGCGTTGATATTATCGCATTTACGGCTGGCGTAGGAGAGAACGACAAGGAAATCAGAAAGGCAGTCTGCGACTACTTAGGATACCTGGGAATTAAGATTGACGATGCAGCAAACGATATGAGAGGTAAGGAGAGAATTATTTCCACACCTGACTCCAAAGTGGTTGTAGCAGCTGTTCCGACGAATGAAGAACTGGCTATTGCAAGGCAGACGCTTGCTTTGGTTCAGATCTAATTATATGAAAAATTTGTTGACAAATTCAGGACACATATGTATAATAGCATAAGTGCGTATTAGGAGATGAATATGCAGATTAACTTATCAGAGCTGTTTACCCGTGAGGGAAAAGAGAAAACCTATACCCAGGATATTGAGATGAAGCAGTTTCAGGCACCAGATGGTGTATATGAGATTGTGGAGAAAGAGCCGGTTGTCCTTACAATCAGGCATCTTGGCGACAGAAAGCTGGAGTTGAACGGAACGGTTAAGCTTTCATTATTGATTCCGTGCAGCCGCTGTTTGACGCCTGTTAAGATTGATTTCTCTCTTGATATAGAGGCTTCGCTGGATATGAACCAGACAGAAGAGGAACGGGCGGAGGAACTCGATGAACAGCCATATGTAAGTGGTTATTATCTGGATGTAGACCAGCTGGTTCGCAATGAGCTTTTGCTGAATTTGCCTATGAAAGTCCTGTGTAATGAAAATTGCAAGGGGATTTGCAATAGATGTGGGGCTAATCTCAACTTTGAGAGCTGCAGCTGCGATCGTGGCTCGCTGGACCCAAGGATGTCAGTTATCCAGGATATTTTTAAACAGTTTAAGGAGGTGTGACCATGTCTATCTGTCCAAAGAATAAATCTTCCAAAGCAAGAAGGGACAAACGCAGAGCAAACTGGAAAATGAGTGCTCCGAATTTAGTAAAGTGCAGCAAGTGTGGCGCTTTAATGATGCCTCATAGAGTATGTAAAGCTTGCGGCTCTTACAACAAGCGCGAGATCGTATCTGTAGAGGACTAAAAAATTTCGAAAACATGAGAAAAAGCTAGTAAAAACAAGGCTTCTGGCATTCAATGCTGGGAACCTTGTTTTTTGTTTACCTTGTTTTCCGAAAATAATGGGGTATAAATGCTTTTCTGCAATTGAATTAATTTTCCCGATTTTCTACGATTTTATTTTACAATTATATTGGATCTCATTAATATTTGTGTGAGGAATTAAAAATTAGAAAGGAAAATCGGATATGGAGAAAATATAAGGTAAACAACTCCAACTGACAACTCGTGTTAAGTGGTATATCCTGAACGCCTGGTTCCGTTGACGTATTACAATTTGCTTTTCCTTTCAGCGCCTGCTAAAACTACTTGTAGTCAAAGTAGGAAAGATGTATAATTACAAAGAAGATACAAAGCCATGACCACCCTGGATTATTATTAACGCGCGGAAGCAGATTAAAAAATGGCGCTCTCCCTGTTTGGTCACTGAGGAGGAAAAAAATATGGAACTATTAAATGATACGCTCAAACGGACAGGCTATGAATATGATACGCTGATGAATCTGCTGCATGTCAGCGTCAGCAAGCATATATTGGACGAGTATTATACCCTGGTATGGTGCAATGACTACTATTATGAACTGATTGGATATCCCAGGGCGGAGTACGAGGCCCTGTACCATAATAACCGGCCTGTTACTATATGAATGACGATCTGGACATCCATGATGAAAAGCTGTGGATGCAGCTGAGCGCCAAGGTAATGGAAACACTGGAATCAGGGGAAAAGTCCTATAATCTGATTACGCGGATGCGGCGGAAACATAATGGAAACCACCATGATTATATATGGGTGCGGCTGAATGCATATCTAACGGATGAATATGTGGATGGCTACCAGGTCAGCTATTCGGTCATGACGGATATTACCGATGTGATGGATATGAGGCTGGAGCAGTCGGTGACCTACGACAGCCTGCCGGGGTTTGTGTCCAAATTCAGAGTCAGCCGGAATCTGGACTTTACGCTGCTGGAGGCAAATGATCGCTTTTTTGCCTTCTTTGGGAAAGACAGTATGGACGGCATGGATAATGCACTTTTTCGTGAAAATATATTACGAAACATGCAGGTGTTTCAGGAACATAAAAGTGCAATTGCCAAGGGCAATCCGGTTCATTTTACTGTGCAGATGAAGGACCGGTGTGGCAATGATGCATGGCTGCAGATTAATGCATCCTGTATCGGGCAACAGGAAGGCGATCCGGTGTACCTGGCCATTTACATCGATATCACCAATGAAACGGAGCTTCGTCGGATGCAGCAGAAATTAGAGGCGCAGGCGGAGCAGATGCGTTCTGCCCTGAAGACAGCAGAGGAGGCGAACCGTGCGAAATCAGATTTCCTTTCCAGGATGAGCCATGATATCCGCACGCCTTTGAACGCGGTGCTCGGCATGAAGGATATTGCGGATGCCCATCTGGACGACCCAGCAAAAGTAAAGGACTGTTTAAAGAAGATTGGCCTGTCGGGACAGCATCTGCTGGGGCTTATTAACGATGTGCTGGATATGTCTAAAATTGAAAGTGGAGAGATGGTTCTCAGGGAAGATTCCATGTCCTTGCCGGAGGTGCTGGAGAATGTGGTAGCCATTATGCAGCCTCAGTTCGGTGAGAAGGAGCAGAATTTTTCCATTCGTCTGCGGTCAGTGGTTCATGAACAGTTTTCTAGTGATGCCCTGCGTATGAGGCAGATTTTCATTAACATTTTATCCAACGCATATAAGTTTACCCCAGTAAACGGAACAGTTTCCATGGAGGTGTGTGAGATGCAGGCCTTGGATGGAATAGCCCGCTTTCGCTTTACAATAACTGACACGGGAATCGGTATGAAGCCGGAATACCTGTCCCATATTTTCACGGCATTCAGCAGGGAAAGGGACAGCCGCGTGGATAAGACGGAAGGAACCGGTCTTGGCATGGCGATCACAAAAAGATTTGTGGATATGATGGGCGGAACAATCGAGGTCAGCAGCGAATTGGGAAAGGGAACCTGCTTCAGAGTGGAACTTCCTCTGAAGATAGAAGAGCGGCAGTTTGTAAAAGGGGAATTTTCCGGGTTGAAAATCATTGTCACAGACGATGACGCTGTCATGTGCGAGTATATGGCTGAGATGCTTGGAAAACTGGGAATCCAAACAGATTGGGTTGACAGCGGTGTCCAGACTGTGGAAATGATAAAGACAGCAAAGCAGAGTGGGGAAATGTATGACGCGGTGCTTCTTGACTGGAAAATGCCGGATCTGGACGGATTTGAAACGACCCGTCGGATTCGGGAACTGTGCGGCAGCCGCCTTCCGGTTCTGATTATCTCGGCCTACGACTGGAGCGATGTTGAAAAGGAAGCCCAAAAAGCTGGCGTCACAGGCTTTTTGCAGAAGCCGATATTCGTCTCCACCCTGATTCATGGGCTGCAGCGATATGTGCTTGGGGGACAGGCGGACTGGGAAGCGCAGGGGGCAGATAACGGAGCCGGATTTGCGGGCAGGCGTTTCCTGCTCATAGAAGACAACGCATTCAATCAGGAGGTAGCCAGGGAACTCCTGGGCGATATGGGTGCTGAAGTGGATACTGCCTGTGACGGAGCCGAAGGAGTGGAAATGTTCAGGCAATCCCCGGGCGGTTTCTACGACTTGATTTTAATGGATGTCCAGATGCCGGTGATGAACGGGTATGAGGCCACAAAAGCCATCCGTATCCTGGACCATGACGGAGCGAAGACCGTTCCGATCCTTGCTATGACGGCAGATGCATTTGCGGAGGATATCCAGGCTGCGAAAGACGCCGGAATGGATGGACATATGGCAAAACCTTTGGACAAATCAATCTTGTGGAGGGAAATAGGAAAATACTTAAACAATAATCCCTCTGCAGAGACCGCCGGAAAATCCGGCGTGAACCACTGAAAGACCATAAAAGCGATAAGAAAGGCGCATTTTACCTGTATCTGGGTAAATTTATCTTCCTATGATATATCCGGATGGAGGGGTTCCGGGTCAAGCTGCAGGCGGTGTTTACTGAGGAAATTATCTAATGGTTACCGTGTGTCCTATACGACGATGGTTATTGTGACGGGTATGAGGAGGCTGCGCCATCCGATCGCTTTTAAGAAAGGACGCAAAGACGGTTCCTATACTGGAGATGACCGCAGATGCCTTTGATGAGGCTATAGAAAACACAAAGGCCGCGGGTATGAACGGACAATTAGCAAAGCCTTACAATAATATCAAACCAAAGAAGGGAAGCACGACATGGCTGAATTTATTGAGGAACTGGATGGAATGAATGAGCTTATATATATGTCGGATATCGATACCTATGAGCTTCTGTACATGAATACTTGCGGACTAAAGCAATTTGGCCTCAAAAGCAGGCAGGAAATCTCAGGCCGGAAATGCTATGATGTGCTGCAGGGGCTCGATTCCCCTTGCTCTTTCTGTACCAACAGCAAGCTGAACAAGGATGAATTCTATGAATGGCAGACTCAGAACCCGATCACCCAGCATCAGTATCTGTTGAAGGATAAGCTGATTACTTATGAGGGCAGGGACGTACGAATGGAAATTGCCATGGATATTTCTAAGTTTCTGTCGCAGGAACGTCAAATCAAGATTCTGTTCGAAAATGAACAGATTGCCATGGAGTGCGCCCGCGCCTTGCAGGATACACGGGATGACGGACAGGCAATTGGGAGGGCGCTGGAGATTCTTGGTAAAAAGCTGAAGGGGGACCGTACCTATATTTTTGAAATACATGACCGGCTGATGGATAATATTTATGAATGGTGCGCGCCTGCAATAAAAGCACAAAAGGAGCATCTGCAGGGCATTCCGCAGGAGGTCTGCCATCATTGGATTGAGGCTTTTGAGCAGAGAAGACCATACATTATCAGCAACTTGGAAGAGCATGCCGAAATAGAGCCTGCCGAGTATGAGCGCCTTAAGCCTCAAGGCATACATTCCTTGATAACGGTACCGCTGTTTGAACAGAATCAGCTGATTGGTTATATGGGAATTGATAACCCTCCATATGAAAATGGCAGTAATATCATTGAGATTCTTCAGATCCTGGCATATTTTATACAGGCAGTATTAATCCGTATGCGAACCAATGAAAAGCTTCGCAAAAAAACTTATATGGATGAATTGACAGGTTCAAGAAATCAGAATGCATATCTTTACGAAGTGGAAATGCTGAATGCCCAGATACAACTTGATAAACAGAATGAGGAAAACGTTGGAATGGGAGCTGTTTTTGTGGATGCGAATGGTCTGAAGGAAATAAATGATACGATCGGCCATGAAGCAGGAGATAAGCTGCTTATCTATATTGCGCAGAAAATCATACAGTTTTTCCCGGCAAAGTGTGTGTACCGTATTGGCGGCGATGAATTTGTTGTTCTGTCCAATCACGTTGAGGAAAATGTGTTTCTTCAGGAGGCGGCAAAGCTACGGGACAGCTTACGTGAGAACGAGGCTGGACAGAGGGATAAAGCCGCTGTGGGTGCCTGCTGGTCCCGTGATGCCGTTTATGTAGAAGAAATTGTAAACAAGGCTGAATCAGAGATGTATGAGTCCAAAAAACAGTATTATAAAAAAAGGCGGCGGAAGGTCCGGTCCTTCTCTGAAACTTCTGATATGCTGGATACCTACACCACGTTATTGTTTAAAGATTCGGATGTGGTATTGGAAGCGACGAAGTTACTGCATTTAATTGTTGAGCATTGGAATGAGGAACAGCTGAGAACGATGCTGGACAATGATTTTATTTTGTTTGAAGAAGAATATCAAAAGGTCTTCCGAGGCAGGGAGGCAATCGCATTCCTGAAAAAGCAGCAGGAAGGGAATGAGGGGCAGAAGTTACGTGATATGCAGTTTTTCCGTAAGCGCATTGTCAGGGGAGTCAGCATTTTGAGCTGTTATGGTCAGTTGGATGGAAAAAACAAAGAAGGGAAAGCCTGCAGCATACCAGTGGATGCAACCCTGATGCTGGTACAGAAAAATGGACGTATTAAATGCCTGTATATGCACAGCACAAATATTGGTTTACATAAAGAACATGAGGATTATCTCCAGCGAAATGCCGAGGCGGCGTATTCCAGTATGATGGCAGAATTTTCCGACGGGAAAAATCCTCTGGTGAGCCCGGAAAATGCTTTGAATTCATGCAGTATTCTGATGAATGCCTTTGAACTGCTGCTTCAAAAATACAGTAACGTATATTTTGTTAATATAATAGCGGATTTTTATATAACACTCAGATCAGAGAATAAGTTCTATACGTTGGTTGGTTCGTCAGGCAACTTTACCTGTATTAATGTGAACTATGCGGAACAGTATATGGATGAAATAAATAAAATCAAATACCATAACTTTACCAGCAGAAAAAATCTATTAGACAATTTGGAAAAAGGACACCGGTTCATTTCCATGACTTTCTTTGTGGATAAGGATAGTGACAAGAAAGGCAGGGAGGTGGAGGTGGATATCTGGCTGGGGGATCTGTCAGGGGAAGCCGTCTGTATTTTTGCTTTCAAAAACATTACTGAAAACCCGAAGACTGTTGAGATTAAAGAAACGGATAATCTAACCGGTTTAGCAAGCTATGAAAAATTCCGCCAGAACGGACAGAACCTGATTGACCAAAGGCCGGGAAAATTTGCGGTTGTTTCAACTGATTTCCAGAATTTCAAGTACATTAACGAGGTTTTAGGTTACAAGTCAGGTGATAAAATACTAAAAAATTTTGCTGCCAATTTGATGAATATGCAAGGCATGCACACAAGGGTGACAGCAGACCACTTTCTGACAATGCTTACTTATGACCAGGACTCGAATTATGTGATCGAAAAGGTGCGCCGGAATATTGAACAATTTACGATGTCTCAAAAAGTTCAGAGTGAGGATATTAAAGTTGTTCTGCGCATGGGCATCTACTTTGTGGAAGAAAACTGTACGAACATTGATACTGCGATTGACTATGCCAACATTACCCGGCAGTCCATAGGACAAACTGTCAGTAATGAAATCGCAGTTTATAATGAGGCATTTGTCAGACAAAAGAGCCTTCAGAGTAAAATTCTTGCCAGGATGGAATCATCGCTGGAGAACGGAGATTTCCAGGTATGGATACAGCCTAAGATTGACCTTAAGACGGGAAAACTCTGTGGTGCAGAAGCATTAAGCCGTTGGATGAACAATGGAACTGTTTGTTTCTATCCGGATGAGTTTATTCCTATTTTTGAAAATAACGGTTTCATCACCAGCCTTGATCTCTATGTTCTGGAGACTGTATGTAAGAATTTAGCCCAATGGGAAAGCGTGGGATGGAAAGACATGGTCAGAATCAGTATCAATTTATCCGTCATGGATATTATGCGGGACGGCGTGGTCGATTCCATAAAAAGAATCGTCAACCGCTATCATGTGGATTACAAGCTGCTGGAATTTGAATTGACGGAGACGGGGTATTTCCAAAATTTTAATACGGCGGCATATGTAATGAAGGAACTTCAGAATTTGGGATTTTTCACATCGGTGGATGATTTTGGCAGCGGTTACAGCGTAATGAATATGCTGGTTAATATGTCTGCAAATGTTATTAAAATTGACCGGGCGTTTATGCTCAATTCTATCAGGACAAAGGCGGGCTGTACACTCCTTGAGCGTATGATTGGTATTGTGCATGAATTAGGATATAGTGTATTGTGCGAAGGCATTGAAACACAGGAACAACTCGATTTGCTGCGTAATATGGGCTGTGATGAAGGACAGGGCTATCTTTTTGCAAAGCCAATGCCAATAAATGAGTATTTCAACAGATATCGAAAAGAGTGAAGAATTTCTCACCGGATACAAATGGCGCTATGCGGTCTGCAAAGGGCATAGTGCCATTTGGGATTTTACCCATTACTGGTAGAACAACAAATATTCCTGTCGGATTCTGCCCGCTACTGATTCATCAACTTAACTCATCGCCGCCTCAGATCACCTCTTCGGCAGGACTACAATTCCACATATTAAAAGTGGGATTAATAGGGTGTTTTGAGAATACCATGCAAACATTTTTATAGACCAACGAAAACGCATTACTAAACGCATCCGGCAATACGTCACTGCGCTGGCCTTTTAATGCCGTGACAACAGCGTCCATTGCGAGAGCCAATTCACTGTAATCCGGATAAAACGACTTGTCAATTGCCTGCATATAGTGTCCCCATATCAGAAGATCGTCTAACTGCCGAAAAATGTTTTTTAGTGAATGGTACGGCAAAAGCTGGATGAAAGCGTTTATAAGCAGCTGAAAAGACAATGGGCACATTCGGTTATCCGATGCTGTGCGCAGTCTGTTTTCCATAGAACGGCCCAGGTTATCTGGGATAAAAGTAATCGAAGAGGCACAGTTGTGCGCCGTGAGAGCCACAATTTGAAGGGCCTCCAGGAAAAGTGATAACCGTTCCTGTATTACTGGTTCCACCAAATTAAGTTCACTTTTAAATGCGATATCTCCTTTCCGCGTAATCACGCTGCCTTTTTTATCGATTGTCTTGGCGATTCCCAGTGAATTGAGCAGGTTAACCACCCGTCTTGCTGTATTTTTCGTTATCTTATATTCTTCCATCAGCTTTGGAATAGAGGGCAAATACGGCTCGTTGTCGAATTCTCCGGTAATAATCCTGCGCACAATAGTCATCGCAAGCCGTGCATATAGCTCGGAATGAACTTTTGCCCGGAACCAACGGATTTCCTCTTTTTTCTTTGGAGTGCCTTCAGTATATTTGTCCAACGAATATAAGTAACTGTCGACCCTTTGTCCGGAAGCGCAATATAATTTTGAAGCGCTGTCACAAAAGTCATCAAACTGCTTTTTTTCAATTTGATCTATTGCATTTTTGAACCACGTCTGTGTTCTTGCAGCAGTTGTAGCAAAGGGATTTTCTACGCTGGGAAATGGAATATAGGGTACGTGAAGATAGTTTTCACTGTCCAATTCCAAATCGATGATTAACCTGTTTTTTAATGGACGGAGCAATGCTGTAAAAAAGGTATTGGCCAGACGATAGTGATCCTGCAGTTCCATCTGTTCCGATACATTATTCATAATATTATCAAAATAACGCAAATCTGAAGCGTTACACCGTTTTGCACCCTCACGATAAAGGACTGGCATCAGTAATCCCAATCCTTGATATGCGTCGGCGATTTCGTCACGGCTCTGAACCAGAAAAGCGGCTTGATTTTCCCGGGATGTACGATAAGTCACAACAGACGGCTGTCCCTGAGCTGTATGGATAAAACCTTCTTCAGAAAGTATTTTCATCACTTTGCGGACTGTTGTTATCCCCGCATTATATTGCAGGCAGATTTCGTGCTGAGAGGGAAACTCCTGTCCATAGATAAAAGTACCATTATAGAACTGAGAGGTAATTGTCTGATACAAATACTGATATAGTTGTTGATTTTGACTCACCGGATATTATCTCCTTTCATGGATGCGTTTTACTTATTGATAAGCGGTGAATAATGCCGGGATTTACCAATAAAATGCCGTTCATCTTGAATTAACTTTATTATATCAGCTCTTCCATCTGCCTTCAACTTGATTTCTTAGTGTTCATATAATTATCCTGCTTGTAGTTGAAAAGACAAAGATGTAGCTTGTTTAAATTCAGCTATACTGAACTATCTGACAGTTGATTTATCTGGAACTTCTGCTTTCGCAGCCGGGGCTGTCACAAAAACTATTATTTATTTGCGTAAGTACATTGCATCGCCTGACATCATCTCTCTGCCTGACTATGAGGAGATACAGGTTAAGGAAGGCGTGATAACAGATGTTATTATGGGACGGTACGATGACATGCTGTCTAATTCCATTTACCAAAATTCTTATATCTTTACGATTTTCTGTCAGTATAAAATTTCATGCAAAAATTCAAGAATGCATGGAATTTTATAGTGCAGGCTGATAGAATAATTGAGTATAAGGAGGGATGGTTTTTTGGAATACGAGCATCAGTTATCAAATTTGATCTATGATTATCTTTTAAACAGATTTAAATTCGGATACTATTAATATGGCGACAGTCTGCCTACCGTAGATATTTTCTGCAGCCAGTTTAACGTATCTGTGCATACCATATGGGCCGCGTTACGGCGGCTGCGCGCAGATGGTTATATCGATATGAAGAATGGCCGGATAACAAAAGTGATTTATAAACAGACAGAACAGGAACGCAAGGATTTAATTCTCGATTATGTTTCACTTAGATGGCCATCCTATATTGATATTTACCAAGCTGCGGAGTTGATCTACGTACCGTTCCTGATTGAGGGATTCCGGCGTATGAATGAGCAGGAAATTGATTATATCGATCAGCTGGCAAAACGGGCTAATGCAGATGATACGATTCGGTTTTTCAGTTTTACGCTGCAGAAAAACGAAAATTCGCTGCTAATGAACCTTTTTTGGGAAACATCTCTGTTTATGGGATATCCTTTTGTCAAATCCGGATTTCGTCCGTTCGACTATAATACAGAGATTGGCCGTAAGCGTCTGAAACTGCTTGTTCATCTCGTTAAAGAAGGTTCCTTTGCAAGCGCCCGGGAGGCATTGATTCAGCATGAAAGGTGCGATATTGAAAAGTTAATTGCAAACATGAAACATCAAATCAGAATCGTTCCGGAAAATGAACAGATATCCTTCGCATGGAGAATTTATAATGGTCATCCCCAGATATGCTATCATATGGCCTCCCGCCTGCTGCATGAAATTTATTTAGGAGAATACAGAAAAACGGAGTTCCTGCCGTTTTACGAGAAGATGTCAGAGAAATACAGCGTATCAGTCAGTACGGCCCGCCGCGCAGTCAGCATGTTAAATCAGATTGGGGCAGTACAAACCATCAACGGAAAAGGTACCCGTATACAAGCTTATGGTGAGAAACGCAATCAGCCCGACTTCAACAGTCTTCTTATACGCCGCAACCTTTCCTATCTCGTCCAGTCATTCGAATTGATACTATGCACATGTGAGGAAGTGTCACATCACTTTTTTTCTCATCTTCTACCGGAAGAGAGTTTACAGTTTTGATGATCCAGTACATGAAAGAAAATAATATAGAGAAATGTATAGAAACGGTCAGGGAATATATAAAGGCGTATCTGCCGGATGGTCTTAAATATCTGGAACAGAACGGAATCGAAGCAAGGGAACTGAGGAGTTCTTCTCCGATCCGGCTGCTGATTGCAGATGAATAAAAAATCACAGAATAATTCAGAAATCCAGATACCCGGATATTATGTCCGGGTATTTTTGCGTCAATAGAAAAAGACTTAAGCGTACAGTCGAGGATTGCCTGGAATTGCAGGAGGGGTTATTGCGTTTTTACATTTGATGCTATATAATTAACAAAGAAACTATTGTGAACAAGGCTCGACTTCCGTTAGGCACTCGAATGAATGCAATGCGGGTCAGTACCTTTCAGTGCCTGCTTCCGACGCAGGTAATCTAAGAAAGCGGAAACTTCAAATGATGAAAAATCTAAAAATACGTTCCAGGATGTTGATTTCTTACGCATTAATTATCGCAATATCAATGGCTGCCAGCGTTGCAGCTGTATTTTTGCTGAGGACAACAGGTGCGAATTTGACCAGTTTTTATGATAATAATTATACGGTTACCGTGAATACCTGGATCGCACGGCGTGCCCAGCAGGCGACACGGCTGATTTACTGATGGCAATCTTAACAAAGGACGACATATTGGAGGAGGAAAAAATAGAAAGCGCTAAACGAAATTTAGCCGCGATGAGAGAAACGTTTCCCATTATACGCAGCACGTTCAATGGTGATATTGGTCTTGTCGACCAGATCGAAGCGATTTTGAATGAAGCGATTGTCTATCGGGATCAGGTGTTTCAGCTGATTATCGATGACAAAGATGAGGAAGCGTTTGCCATAATGGATAAAGAGTACATACCCAGGCTGGACCAGATGGGGAATTTGCTGATTGAAATTTCCGATACGGCTGGAAATAATGCAGAACGGATGGTAAAACAGGGAGAACATGCTGTTTTAATTTCAGAATTAATTGTTTTTATCATACTGATTATCAGCGTCCTGCTGGCACTTATTCTCGGTATCTATATTTCAGACAGTATCCGCAAGCCTGTGGCAGAACTTGAAAAGGCCGCAAAAATGATTTCCGACGGGGATATGAATCCGGTTATTACCTACCGATCCAGGGATGAACTGGGAAATCTGTCTGCCAGTATGAGAACAACCGTTGAACGCCTTTCTTCTATCATAGAGGATTTGACTTTTATTCTTAAAGAGATTGCTTCCGGGAATTTCAATCCTCACACAAAGGCAGAGCAGGATTACGTTGGTGATTTTCGTCCGCTGCTTTCCATATTGCGCCAGATGAATACGGATTTGAGTGAAACGATGGAATTGATTAATCAATCGGCGGATCAGGTGTCTGAAGATTCAGATCAGGTTTCTTCCGGCGCACAGGCGCTTAGTCAGGGTGCTGCAGAGCAGGCATGTTCAATAGAAGAGTTAGCAGCTAATGTAAATGAAATATCCAAACGGGTGAAGCAGAACGCGGAGAATGCACAGGATGCCAATACAATGGCAGCGGAGACGGGTGAACAACTGATTCGAAGCAACCAGAGAATGCAGGAAATGATACGGGCAATGAAAGAAATTAATGTTTCTTCCGGCGAGGTGGCCAAGATCATAAAACAATAGAGGATATAGCATTTCAGACAAAAATTCTGGCGCTGAATGCTTCCGTAGAAGCGGCCAGAGCAGGTAGTGAGGGGAAAGGCTTTGCGGTCGTTGCGGAAGAGGTAAGAATTCTTGCAGGCAGGTCTTCCGAAGCAGCGAAAAGCACGGCGGCGTTAATTAAATCCTCGCTGCGTTCCGTAGAATATGGAACAAAAATTGCAAATGAAACAGCACAGCAGTTGCTTGCTGTCGTAGAAGAATCCAAAGAAGTGGTGGAAGCAATCGATCAGATTACCCAGGCGTCAAATGAACAGGCAGATTCCATTGAACAGATGACGCATAGCGTCAACCAGATTAATCATGTGATACAGACAAATTCTGCTACAGCTGAGGAATCTGCCGCCGCCAGTGAGGAACTGTCCGCACAGGCGCAGATCCTGAGGAATCTGATCAGCCGGTTTCAGCTGAAAAAAGAGATACTGAAATCTTGATAAGACATTATTGGATCAAGGGATCGGATCAACTGATAATTACGGTATATCATTATGAGAGCGTTTCTCTCAGAGGGAACCTTGTCCGGCTGGTACTGTTATGATATAATTATTTTAATATCTTACGCAGCAATAACAATACATTCTTTGGTCATAATCTCTTAAAGCCGGAGAGGGATAAAACATGAAAGATTACAAAAAGAAAAAACAGGCGATCGTTGCCATGATATTCCTGTTCCTTTTACTCCTGTCTGCAGCAATTATTGCAATGCTTGCAGGAACAGAGAAGAGGCGAAATATCCAGCAGGCAGAACATGTTATGATCAGTGAAATTGGTAAGCTTCAATATGCGATTGATTCACGCTTATTGAGTACGGAAATCTTGGAGATGATTGTCGTAAATGACAATGGCGCAGTAACGGATTTTGATGCGATCGCGGAACGGCTGTATGTGAATGATCCTGCAATCCGCAGCCTGCAGCTTGCACCGGACGGAGTGGTGACCTATGTTTATCCGCTGGAGGGAAATGAAGAGGCATTCGGAAGTCTTTTTGACGATCCGGACAGAAGAGTGGAAGCGGAATATGCCAGGGATACGGGCAAAATGACTCTGGCAGGACCATATGAACTTTCACAGGGAGGAATGGGATTAGTCGCCAGAAATCCCGTTTACATGGAGAATGATCAGAATAAAGAGAACTTTTGGGGCTTTAGTATAGCTATTCTGAATGTTCCAGAAATCTTCAACAAAGCAGAATTAGATAATTTGTCACAGCAGGGATACGACTATCAGATATACAGAACAGCGCCGGACAGCAATGATATCCAAATCATTGCCAGCAATACAGAACGTGATATGATGGGAGCCATCGAAGACAGCATATCGGTTCCGAATGGAACCTGGATTTTTCGAATTCTTCCTAAAACGGGCTGGATATCACGAAGAAATCTGCTGGCAGAAAGTTTGGTTGCATTGACAATCAATATCCTTCTGACCTTATTAATATCAGGAATTTTAACGATCAGGCAGCAGAATAAAAATATGGTTGAAGTGGCAAATACCGATTTTCTTACCGGTTTAAATAATACGCGCCACTTTGTACATCAGATGAGACAGTTTCAGGAGGAAAATCAGCCATTTGGTCTTATTTATCTGGATTTAAACAGATTCAAAGCTGTAAACGATCAATACGGGCATGATGTTGGGGATAAGCTGCTGATTGAAGTGGCATTCCAGATCAAAGATTGCCTTAGAAAAAGTGATTTTGCATACCGCATTGGGGGCGATGAATTTGCTGTCTTAATTCCGAATAAGAAAAATCGTGAATTTTATGACGCGCTCTTGAAGAAGATCGAAGAACATGTCACGAGACCTTATACATATTCAGATATTACCTTGTACCCCAGTGTCAGCTGCGGCTATTCACGTTATCCGGATGACCAGACGGATGCGGAAAGCCTGATCAGGGAGGCTGACCGCAGTATGTACGATATGAAAAAACATAGTTGATATTAGGAAAAGAGAGTGCTGCATTATGCAGCACTCAGACTGTAGACAAAGTCCCGAGCAATCGCTCGGGCTTTTCTACATTTGTCACCGCATTCATGGTATAATCATTATATCAGGAAGGCGGTGTTTTTATGTTGACGAAA
>NZ_QSDR01000038.1 GCF_003464085.1 Clostridium sp. AM58-1XD | reverse complement strand
GGAATATAGTTGCTCATAAAATGTCCTTCTACTGCTGTCAGAAGGAGACATAACCGTATCACTAATATATGAAAGAGTAAATATCAACTGTGCGAAAGTAAATTCCACTGGGGAATATGGGAGCGGAATTTAAAATTTCATTTTAGGGATTTGAGGAAAAGAAGGGATTTTAAAAAGCGGAAATTGACATTGCAGTCGAATGGCATTAAACTAATAAGACAGGCAAAAGGAAAATTACCTGGAAGGGATTTTCATGTTTCCTGCAATAATTTACATACAGGAGTGGAACAATGAATACAAGAACCATGAAGACCTCGGAATTGACAAAACGTTTTGCGCCTTATTACAAAAAATATCTGGGAGTGCTGCTGCTGGATTTATTCTGCGCATCTCTCACCACGATCTGTGAAATGGTGCTCCCGTTGATTTTCCGATATATTACAAATCAGGGGATGACTGATCTTGCGGCTATTTCGGTAAAGACAATCCTGAACATCGGGCTGCTTTATTTCGGACTGAGAATCATAGATGGAATTGCAAGCTTTTATATGGCATATACGGGTCATGTGATGGGAGCCAGCATAGAGACAGACATGAGAAAGGATGCATTTGAGCATCTCCAGAAGCTTTCCGACAGCTATTACAGCAATACGAAGGTCGGACAGATTATGTCGAGAATCACCAGCGATCTTTTCGACGTGACGGAATTTGCCCATCACTGTCCTGAAGAATTTTTCATCGCTTTTCTGAAGGCAGTCGTGTCTTTCCTTATATTATCACGAATCAGCCTGTCGCTTACCGTGATTATTTTTGTATTTATCCCCATTATGGCATTTTCCTGTACATGGCTGAATATCCGGGTAAAAACGGCATTTAAAAGCCAGAGAAACCACATCGGAGAGCTGAATGCGAGGATTGAAGATAACCTGCTGGGCAACCGGGTGGTAAGAGCCTTTGCCAATGAAGCGGTGGAGATTGAAAAATTCCAGGAGGACAATATTAAATTCCTGGATATCAAGAGACAGACATACTTTTATATGGCGGCATTTCAGGATACAGTCCGAATGTTTGACGGTCTGATGTATACCGTAGTCATTTTGGCTGGCGGTATTTTCATGGTAAAGGGAGTCATAGAGCCGGGCGACCTGGTCGCATACACCCTGTACGTGACGACTCTTCTTGCAACGATCCGGCGTATTATTGAGTTTGCGGAACAGTTCCAGAGAGGAATGACGGGAATTGAGCGGTTTGTGGAAATCATGGATTCCGATATCGATATTCTGGATGAGCCGGATGCGAAGCCCCTTGAGAATGTAAAGGGGGAAATCGTTTTTGACCACGTCCATTTCGAGTATCCGGACGACCACAATCCCGTTCTGGACGACATCTGCCTGACCATAAAGCCAGGGGAGAGAGTTGCTCTTGTAGGACCGTCCGGAGGCGGTAAGACGACACTCTGCAATCTGATCCCAAGGTTTTATGATACCACTTCAGGGGAAATCCGGATCGACGGCCAGAGGATTAAGAATCTTACGCTCAACAGCCTGCGCTCCAATATCGGTATCGTGCAGCAGGACGTTTATCTGTTTTCAGGAACGGTCTATCATAACATTTCCTACGGCCGCCCCGGGGCTACGAAGGAAGAGATCATCGAAGCAGCCAAGCTGGCCGGCGCCCATGAATTTATAGAAGGGCTGAAGGACGGCTACGACACTTATGTAGGAGAGAGAGGGGTGAAGCTGTCAGGAGGCCAGAAACAGCGAATCAGCATTGCCAGAGTCTTTCTGAAGAATCCTCCGATCCTGATTCTGGACGAAGCGACATCGGCTCTGGACAACGAGAGCGAATTCCTGATTTCCAGATCGCTGGCCAATCTGGCAGTAGGAAGAACGACACTTACCATCGCCCACAGGCTGACGACAATTAAAAATGCGGACCGCATTCTCGTGCTGGCCGGAAGCAGAATTGTGGAAGAGGGAAACCATCAGCAGCTACTTGATCGAAGGGGCATGTATTACGAATTATATATGACAGCTAACCGTCTGGAAGGCGGGGAAGAGGGAGAACTATCATGAGAATAGCAACAGTAACAGACAGCAACAGCGGAGTGACGCAGCAGGAGGCGAAGGAACTTGGAATTTTTGTGGTTCCCATGCCTTTTATGATCGACGGAAAGACCTATCACGAAGGTGTGAACCTTTCTCATAAGGAATTTTACGAAATGCAGGATGCAGACGCAGATATTACGACATCCCAGCCCTCTCCAGATACGATCTTAAAGACGTGGGACGGACTTTTGAAGGAGTATGACCAGATTGTATACATTCCAATGTCCAGCGGTCTCAGCAGCTCCTGCCAGACGGCTATGATGCTGGCGCAGGACTATGAGGATCAAGTATTTGTCGTCAACAACCAGCGGATTTCCATCACTCAGAGGCAGTCTGCTCTGGACTCCAGAATGATGGCGGAAAACGGCATGGACGGCGCTGCCATCAAAAAAGTTCTGGAGGATACGAAATTTGATTCCAGCATATATATCACCGTAGATACATTGAAGCATTTGAAAAAGGGCGGAAGAATCACGCCTGCAGCAGCAGCTCTGGGAACCCTCCTGCGCCTGAAGCCGGTACTCACCATCCAGGGTGAGAAGCTGGACGCATTTGCAAAAGCCAGGACAATGAAGCAGGCGAAGTCTATTATGATTACGGCTGTCCAAAAGGATCTGGAACAGCGGTTTCAGGATAAAAACTATGAGCATTCCTGGATTCACGTAGCCTATACAAGTACAGAAGAGAATGCGGCGGAGTGGGTCTGCGAGCTGAAAGAGGCGTTCCCTGGTGCTGACATCTATGCAGCGCCTCTTTCATTAAGCATTGCCTGCCACATTGGGCAGGGCGCTCTGGCTGTAGCCTGCACCAAGAAAATTGAGATGTGATTAAAATATGAGCAGAAAAAGAAAAACGATCAGCATGAGGGTCCCCCTGGCCGCCATGCTCTTCTTTATTGCAGTATTTCCCATGTTTTTTCAGGGGAAAATGGTGGTTGGCTCCTTCCGTCAGAATCAGATTGACGCGAGAGGACAGGAGCTGCAGAACCGTTGCCTGATCCTCAGCAACAAGCTGAGCAGGGCGGGATATCTGGACGCCGATGTCAAAGATACCATTCTGGACAATGAAATCGATGTACTGGCTGATTTTTACAGCGGAAGAATCGTAATTGTAGACAGGGATTTCAAAATTGTCCGTGATACGTTCCGGCTGGCTGAGGGAAAGACCCATATTTCAGAGGAGGTTCTGAAATGTTTTCAGGGGGAATCGGCGAACCGGTATAACAGAGACAAACACTTCTATACACATACGGCCCCGATTTATGAGGCGGGACAGGGACAGAAGATCACAGGCGTTATTGTAGTGACCGCCTCCGCGGAAAGCATTCTCAATATGGCGGATATGGTGGAGGAAAAGTCCAGCCTGTTTCAGCTGATGTCTCTTCTCATCATCGTTGTCCTCGTGTTCGCGATGGTGAGGCTGTTCATGAGGCCCTTTAACGAATTCCGGCGCGTTCTCGCACAGGTGGCTTCCGGCGACCTGGATACGGATATATCGGAAAATACTTACAGAGAGACGAAGGAAATGTCGGAATCCGTCCAGCAGACGCTGAAAAAACTGAGGCAGGTGGATCAGTCCAGGCAGGAATTCGTTTCCAATGTCTCACATGAGCTCAAGACTCCGATTACGTCGATCCGCGTGCTGGCCGATTCTCTTATGTCCATGGAGGATGTGCCGGTGGAGCTTTACCGGGAATTCATGAACGATATTTCGGATGAGATTGACAGAGAGAACAAAATTATTGACGATCTTCTTTCCCTCGTCCGCATGGACAAGGCTGCGACGGATATGAACATCAGCCAGGTCAACATCAACGGCCTGGTAGAGCAGATTCTCAAACGTCTGCGTCCGATTGCGAAAAAGCGGAACATAGAAGTGATGTTTGAAAGCATGAGAGACGTCGTTGCCGATGTGGATGAGGTGAAATTCTCTCTGGCTCTCAATAACCTGGTAGAAAATGCCATAAAATACAACAAGGAAGAAGGATGGGTGCACGTCAATCTGGATGCGGACCATAAATTCTTCTACGTAAAGGTGTCGGATAACGGAGTGGGAATCCCGGAAGAGTTCCAGAACAGGATTTTTGAACGATTTTACAGGGTGGATAAGGCGCGTTCCAGAGAAACAGGAGGAACGGGCCTGGGTCTGGCAATTACGAAAAATGTGATTCAGATGCATCAGGGAGCGATTAAGCTGCAGAGCAGAGAAGGGGAAGGAACGACCTTTACCATCCGTATCCCCCTGACATACATTCCTTAGGAGGATAATCGATGAAAAACAGGAAAATATGGCAGGCTCTGTTTCTGGCAGTACTGGCGTTCTGCGTTCTGGCTGCCGGCTGCGGGAAAGAGGAAGAGATTGCAAAGCCCCAGGAGAAAAAGCCGGGAGTCTACAATATCTATTATTTAAATGCCGGGACAACAAAGCTGGTGCCTCAGGAATACCGTACGGAAACGACGGATGTGGACGCTTTGGTGGAGGAGCTGATTAATCAGTTTCTGAATGTGCCGAATAATCTGGATTGCCAGACCGCTCTTCCGGATAAGACATATTATCAGAAGTTCAGCAGGGAAGATTTGGTGGTATATCTTTACTTCGATGCAGCATATACAAGTATGAAGCCGGGGCGCGAAATTTTATGCCGCGCAGCTCTGGCTAAGACGCTGACTCAGGTAGACGGGGTGGATTTTGTCAATATTTATGCAGGCGGACAGCCGCTTCTGGATCAGAAAGGCGCGACGGTAGGCATGATTTCCGGAAGCGATTTCGTAGACAACATCAGCGATGTCAACGCATATGCAAGAGCGGAGCTGGTTCTTTACTTTACGGATGATAAGGGAGAAAAACTGTATCCGGAAAAGAGGGAAGTCGTTCATAACGTGAACACATCTCTGGAACAGCTTGTAGTGGAAGAACTGATCTCCGGGCCGGAAACCTTCAGCCTGAGTCCGACGATTCCCAGGGACACGAAGATTCTGAATGTTTCTGTCAATGACAATGTCTGCTATCTGAATTTTGACAGTACGTTTCTGGTGGGAAGCCTGGAAGTGAAGGACTACATCCCGATTTACTCCATTGTAAACTCGCTGGCAGAGCTGGGAGATGTCAACAAGGTGCAGTTCAGCATCAATGGCTCGACGAATGTGAAATTCAGGGATTCCATATCTCTGGACAGCATGTTTGAAAGAAATCTGGACTGCGTAGCGTCGGGAGGAAACTGATCGTTCAGACAAAAGGAGGGGTTCCATGTTAGATAGGGGAAAAGCAGCTGACTTTGTGGAAAAGTCGCCTAAAAATTATATTTCCAGAGAGTATGCGCTGTCGGATGATGTGGTGGGGATGAAGATCTTTGAAGCACCTGTTTTTGCGGTCGGAGATGCACAGGATGAGTATTTCAGAAAGCTGAAGGAACCGCAGGCGGTTGGGCCGCACTTTATGCTTCCGCAGGAGTGGCTGCCGGGAGCGAAGAGGGTGGTTTCATTTTTTCTTCCATTCAGCAGAGAAATTAAGAAAAGTAACCTGCCGTTCGTGCGCGAGCCGTCTAACGGCTGGCTGCATGGCAGAATTGAAGGCCAGGCTTTTTTGATGGACGTCTGCCGCTTTTTGAAAAAGGAACTGGAGTCCGAAGGAGAAAAGGCTTTGATTCCATTGGCAGATCCACGTTTCCGGTCTGTAGAAGAAGCGGGCAGCAGTGAACGGTTTAAAGACAAGACGACTGCCTATACGAGCAGCTGGTCGGAACGTCATGTGGCGTATGTATGCGGGCTGGGAACCTTCAGCCTGTCGAAGGGACTGATTACGGAAAAAGGAGTCTGCGGCCGTTTTGGCAGCATTGTAACGACCATGGAACTGCCTGTAACGGAAAGGCCGTATAAAGGCCTTTATGATTACTGTACCTTTTGCGGGGCGTGCATCAGCCATTGTCCTGTAGGAGCGATATCACTTGAAAATGGGAAAGACCACGAAAAGTGCAGGCAGCACTTGAAATGGACGACAGAAGAGTATGCGCCGCGCTACGGCTGCGGAAAGTGCCAGGTTCAGGTTCCGTGTATGAGCCGTATACCGGGCAGATGACAGGAGGAAAAAAAGATTAAAAGACCGCTGGCTATTGCTGCAGGGGGACTGATGCTTGGAGAGGTATTGGCTCTGCAGAAAGCGGACTGGATGACGGCTGCGGCTTGTATGATAAGCGCAGCAGCTGTCGTGTGCAGTAAAATCGATCGGAAAAGCAGAGCCGTCTGGATGACAGCTCTGCTTTTTTTCGCCCTCGCAGGCTTTGGGCGGATGAAAGCGGAGAGGTCATGGGCTGTAAACTGTCTTGAAATGAATCTGGACGGAAAAAAGGTGTGGATGGAAGGAACTGCAGTGGAGACTGGTCCGAAAGGCGAAGGGATATCGGTAACGCTGTCAGGCTGCCGTCTCTCAGGGGAAGAGGATAAGGCAGGGGATTGGAATGCAATCGGCCAGAATGACGTCGGCCAGGTGGAAGTATTTCTGGATGACCCGCAGAAAGGGGCGGAGCCGGGGTACCGCATCGCGGTCTACGGACAGATGAACGCATATGAGGGGCCCAGAAATCCGGGAGAGTTTGACTATCAGGCGTATTATCTGGGAAAACGTTCCTGCTATTTTATGTATGGGGAAACGCTGGTGGTTGGAAAAAGGAAAAGCAGAGTCCGGAACATGCTTTTTCATTTCAGAGAAATTTGCGCAAGCATTCTGGACAATGCGATGAGCGAAGGGGATGCCGGCATTATGAAGGCCATGATCCTTGGCGATAAGAGTTCCATGGATCAGGAAATCAGGACGCTGTACCAGAGAAATGGGATCGCTCACATCCTGGCGATCAGTGGACTCCATATTTCGCTCCTGGGGGCAGGAATGTATAAACTTCTGAGGCGGGCCGGGGCGGGATTCGGCCCTGCAGCTGCTGCAGGCGGGGCATGTTTGTGGCTGTACGGCATGATGACGGGGTTCTCGCCATCTTCTACCCGCGCGGTGGTAATGATGATCCTGTTCTTTCTGGCGCAATATCTGGGCCGGACCTATGATATGATATCGGCTGCCTGCCTGGCTGTTTGTGGCCTGCTTCTGGAAGCCCCCTATCTGATCCTGCAGAGCGGATTTCAGCTGTCATTCGGAGCCGTGTTTTCCATCGCTGTGCTCGGTCCATATCTGAATGAGATCATTTGCCCAGGAACCCAGGCCGGGCGTCAGGCAGTGATGGGGATCGCCGTTCAGATCGGAACATGCCCGATCGTGCTGTTCCATTTCTTCCAATATCCTATATACGGATTTTTTCTGAATCTGGCCGTCATTCCCTTGATGACTTACGCCGTGATTTCAGGAGTCGGAGGAATTCTTTTGGGATTCCTTTCCATGGATGCATGCAGGGCCGCACTGGGGACAAGCCATTATGTACTGGCGCTTTATGGCCTGCTGTGCCGCGGCGCCGGAAACCTTCCTCTGTCAAATCTTGTGACAGGCCGGCCGAACCGGATTCAGATTGTGTTGTATCTGGTCATTCTGGGAGCCGGACTTGCGCAGATGAAAAAGGCAGGAGACCGGCCGATCCTGCCGGTTCTCTGCATTTGCCTGTTTGCAGTCATGATGCCGTGGAAAAGCGGCGGTATGAAGATCACCTTTCTCGATGTGGGCCAGGGAGACGGAATTTTGATCGAAGCTGGCCGGACGGCCGTGCTGATTGACGGAGGGAGTACGGATAAAAAGAAGCTTGGGGAAAAAGTCCTGGAACCATGTCTGAAATCAAAAGGAATATCAAAACTCTCCTATGCCGTAGTCACCCATGGGGACGAGGATCATATCAGCGGCCTGACCTATCTTCTGGAAGAGAACAGTGATGTGGCAGTGAAAAATCTCGTTCTGCCTGTGCTGGGGAAGAAAGAACCGGTACAGCAGCGGATGGCCGCTAAAGCAGAGACAAAAAAACATGCCGAAGTGTGGGAGATGAAAGCAGGGGACAGGATCAGGGCGGGACAGCTGGAGCTTTTCTGCCTGTATCCTTCCCGGCATGACTCGGCTGCAGACAGAAATGAACAGTCCCTTGTAATCATGGCCGGTTACAGAGGGACGAATCTACTGCTGACCGGCGATACGGACGCTGCCTGTGAAAAACGGATGATCAGCCGGGAACAGGTAAGGCGCCTGATTGCGGAGACGGATGTACTGAAAGCGGCTCACCACGGTTCTGCGTCAGCGACTGGAGAGGAAATTCTGGCGGTTATGGAGGAAAATCTGAAATATGCCGTTCTGTCATATGGAGAGAATAACCGCTACGGCCACCCGGGAAAAGAGGTGGTGGAACGCCTGGAAGACATGGGCGTATCGATCCTGTCCACAGCGGAATACGGCGCTGTCGTTGTGACGTTTGACGGCGGCAGAGTCAGCTGGGAACCGTATTTTACAGATTTCTTTCAAAAATATTAAAATCCTTTCATATTCTTACAGATTGCTGCAGCCTATTGTCCTTGGAGCGACTCCAGGGTTTAGACTTAGAACACGAAAGCGAATATAATTTAGTTTAAGGAGGCTTTATATGAGAAAGCGGAAATATTTTATAGGAGCTGTTCTTGCAATGGCTCTGATAGGAGCGAATTCTGTAACATCCTTTGCAGCAGGCTGGACGAATACGTCAAAGGGATGGAAATATCAGTGGGGAGACGGAAGCTATTGTCACGACAGCTGGGTCCATTATAAAGATCACTGGTACTACTTCGGAAGTGACCAGCTGATGAGGACCGGATGGATACAAAGAGACGGAACATGGTACTTCGCAGCGGACAGCGGGGAGCTACAGGGCGGAATCATGAACATTAACAACAACGTATATTACTTCGATACGACCAGCTGCAAGATGAATAAAGGATACCTGTCATATGACGGTCATATCTATAATTTCACTGAAAACGGTACGGAAGGCGGCAAACCATATGTATACACGGAATGGAACAGCAACGGTACCGTCCGACGGGGTGTGAAATTCGGTCCGGTAAAGGGAGGCTGACCAGGTACTGTTCAGATTTCTGCTCTGGGCAGCAGGGACACTGAAATTATTTAAATAAAGACATAAAACAGCAGGGATACCGCATTGTGAGAAACCGGCCGCAGCCGGAATCAGAAGGTGGTATCCCTGTTTACGATTTCATTACGGTTTCTTTTCAGTTTAAAGAAATTAATTGACCAGAAACTGGTAAAGTTTTAATATGGCTTTGCATGTATAAAGGGTAAAGGATTGGTTGAAAATGGAACAGAAAACGGAAAGAGAGCAGGAATATTTAATCGGAGACGTAGCCCGGATTGTAGGACTAAGCAGGGACGCCCTGCGTTTTTATGAAAAAAAAGGCGTGATACGCACACAAAAAAAGGAAAACGGATACAGATATTATTCGGAAAATGATATTTATAAGCTGATGCATATCCTTTATCGGAGGAAGATGAATTCCAGCCTGAAAGAAATTGAGGAGACCATGGTTATGGACAGGGAAAATACGGTTCGCCATATGAAAGAGTATCTGCACAGCTGTATGGAAAAAGAAAGGGAAGAGCTGAAGAACCACAAACGGATGATAGCCAGGATGAAGCTGCTGGAAAGGGATATGAGAAATATTGAAGAGCATCTGGACCGCATCACTTTAAGAAGATTTCCGGCCGCATATATCGTGGATGAGTGCCACGACCTGCAGGAGGGGCTGAAAAACTGGTTCCAGCTGGCTGCCCTGAAGGACGGGATGGATATGATGTATTTCTATACGGAACTGAGTCTGAAGAAGAGTGCACAGAAAGTAGTGAATACGAGGCTGCTACTTTATAAGAATTTGGAAAAGGTGCTGACGGATGGTTTTGACCTGTCCTGTTTGAAAGAGACGGGGGAAATGGGATGCATTCATACGGTAGTAGAGACGGAAGAGCTTCTTCCGGAAAGCAGAATCATCCGCATGATGGAAGAATGGGGCTGTAAACACGGTCTGAAGACAGAAGAACGGGTATATGTCAATCATATGACTTCATTTTCACTGAAGGAGTCACCGACCTACTGCCTGGAGCTTTATATGCCTGTGTCCGGGGCAACCTTTCCGGCAGCGCTTGAAATTTGAGAGAGCTTACAGTACAATAGGGACAAAGCTTTTTCTGCAGTTTGGCAAGAAGAGGCAGCAAGCTTAAGAGAAGGAAGACGGATTATGCAGACATTAAATCAGGACATGAAAGATAAGAGCTTTAAAAAGATGTATCTGCTTTACGGAGAAGAGGCGTTTCTGAAACGAAGCTATAAAAACAGGCTGAAAGATGCGCTGATCGGGGATGATACGATGAATTACAACTATTTCGAGGGAAAGGGCATCGATGTTTCAGAACTTATCAGCCTTGCGGATACCATGCCCTTTTTTACGGAACGGCGGCTGATTCTCGTTGAAGACAGCGGATTTTTTAAAAGCGCAGCCGGAGAGGAACTAGTTACTTATCTGCCGTCCATGCCTGATACCACCTGTTTCCTTTTTGTGGAATCAGAGGTGGATAAGAGAAACCGTCTGTATAAAAAGGTGAAGGAATTAGGCCACGCGGCGGAGATGACCAGGCAGAATGCAGCTCAGCTGGCGACATGGGCCGGTACGATTCTTTCAAAAGAGGGGAAGAAAATCACCAGAAATACCATGGAACTTTTTTTGAGCATGGCGGGCGACGACATGGAAAATATAAAGATGGAGCTGGAGAAGCTGGTCAGCTATACGGGAGAACGCGACGTGGTGACGGATCAGGATGTCCGGGAAATCTGCACGGAGCGGGTGACGAGCCGCATTTTCGATATGGTTGCGGCGATCGTCGGCAGAAAGACTCGGCAGGCCATGGATCTTTATGAAGACCTGCTTACACTGAAGGAACCGCCGATGAGGATACTTTTTCTGATTGCCCGCCAGTTTAATCAGATTCTTCAGGTTAAGGAACTGATGGGGCAGGGAATGGACAAGAGCTCCATCGCGTCCAGGCTTAAAATGCAGCCTTTTGTGGTCGGCAAGACGATGCCTCAGGCCAGAGCCTTTACAAAGGAACAGATTCTGTCTTACGTGACACTCTGTGTGGATATGGAAGAAGCAGTTAAGACGGGTAAGCTGCAGGACCGCCTGGCCGTTGAGCTTCTGATTACAAATCAGTATCATTAACTGCCGAATGAGAAAGGAGAATCACTTTGGGGCATTTGACAACCAAGGATGCATATAAAAGCCTGGAGGAGAGGATTAACTGGTTTACCCAGGGGGCTCCGCCTACAGAAACACTTTACAAAATCCTTCAGGTCCTTTACAGTGAGAAGGAAGCAAAATGGATGGCGCTGCTGCCTGTCCGCCCCTTCACGCTGAAACGGGCCGCAAAAATATGGAATACGACGGAGGCGAAAGCGGAGAAAGTGCTGGATCACCTGTGTGAGAAAGCACTTCTGGTCGATTCTGAATATCATGGCGTAAGGCGCTTCGTCATGCCGCCGCCGATGGCCGGATTTTTTGAATTTGCCCTTATGAGAACGAGAGGAGATATTGACCAGAGATATTTAAGCGAACTGTATTACCAGTATATGAATGTGGAAGAGGACTTTGTCAAGGACCTGTTCTACGCCACGGAAACAAAACTGGGGCGTGTCTATGTACAGGAACCGGTGCTTACGAATGAACATATGAACCACATTCTGGATTATGAGAAGGCCAGTCATATCGTGGAAGAGGCCGAATATATCGGATTGGGGCTCTGTTACTGCCGCCATAAGGCATTTCATGCAGGCCACCCGTGCGAAATCGACGCTCCCTGGGATGTGTGCCTGACATTTGGAAATGTAGCGCGTTCCCTGGCGGAACACGGCGGGCATGCACGGCTGATTTCCAGGCGGAAGCCATGGATGCCCTGGAACGTTCCTATGAGGCCAATCTGGTCCAGATAGGGGAAAATGTAAGGGAAAATCCTGCTTTTATCTGCAACTGCTGCGGATGCTGCTGTGAGCCCTGCAGGCGGCAAGGCGGTTTGCACCCATGCAGCCGGTAGCTACTTCCGGCTACATTCCGGATATTAGGGGAGAGATGTGTGCCGGATGCGGAAAATGTGAGAAGGCATGCCCAATCCTGGCAATTACGATGGAAGAAGACGAGAAGACGGGAAAGCGAAAGGCAGTAGTGAATAAGGAAATCTGCCTGGGTTGCGGCGTATGCGCCAGAAACTGCCCGACAAAGTCTATTATTCTGAAAAAGAGGCCGGTGGAGATTATTACTCCGGTAAACAGCACTCACCGATTTATCCTTCAGGCGATTGAAAAAGGTACACTTTTGGACCTGGTATTCGACAATCAGGCGTTTGCAAATCACAGGGCGATGGCGGCCATGTTCGGCGTTATTCTCAGGCTGCCCCCAATTAAACAGGCCATGGCCAGCAGGCAGTTCAAATCGGTCTATCTGGATAAGCTGTTGTCCAGCCAGGTAAATAAAAACAAAAGAAAAGGAAAGGAATCAAAATAAATGGATGTGTTGTTTATACTCAGTGGAGTCGTCTGTGGAATTGAAACGATTTTTCTGTTCCTGGGAAAAGACTATATCATGTTTCGCGGCGGGAAACAGAAGGAAGAGGATTTTGATACGGAAAAGCTTTATCATGCGGAAAAGTGGCTGTTTGCCGTGGACGCTGTTTTGTTTCTCATCATTGGAGCCAGCGGAAACAATGTGAATCTGAGCCTCATCTGTATTGCTGCCGCTCTTGTAACACTGGGACTCCATCTCAGAAATTTCAGGAATCCCAAGTACAAAAAAAAGAAAAGCAGCGATATTTCTGATAAAAGCAGAATGAAGACAAAGTAATATTACAAATGAAATAATAGGGAGTATGAAAAATTATGAACAGGAAAAGAGCGCGGAGCAACGGGATGCTTCTTCTGACCGCATTGATCTGGGGAGTGGCCTTCGTGGCACAGAGCGTGGGACTGGACTATGTCGGGCCGTTTACATTTAACGGCTCCAGGTTTATTATGGGGGGCATTGTGCTGATTCCATGTATGTTTTATCTCCATTTTGTGTCAGGAAGAAAAGAAGAAGGAGAACAAGGAATAGGAGAAAAGATCACAAAACAAAGGGCAGCAGAAAAGGCCGTGCAGTGCAGAAGAGAATCCAGGATTACAGGGATTATCGGCGGAATCTGTTGTGGAATCTGCCTCTGCGTGGCTTCAACGCTTCAGCAGATGGGGATTGCATATACGACTGCAGGTAAGGCAGGATTTATTACGACTCTTTATATCGTCATCATACCGATCATGGGACTGATGATTGGAAAGAGGGCAGATGGAAAGGTTTGGGTCAGCGTTCTGATAGCCGTCATCGGCCTGTACCTGCTGAGCGTAAAAGAAGGATTTTCCGTAGGATATGGAGAATTCCTTATCTTTCTGTGCGCCATTGCATTCTCTGTTCACATCCTGGTGATCGATTATTTTTCACCGAAGGCTGACGGCGTCTTTATCTCATGCGTTCAGTTTTTTACGGCAGGGCTGATTTCATGGATCTTTGCATTTATCTTTGAAACGCCGGAAATCGGAAAAATAGCGGAAGCATGGGTACCGGTTCTGTATGCGGGAATCATGTCCTGCGGCGTGGCATATACCCTTCAGGTAGTGGCCCAGAGGGACACGGATCCCACGGTTGCTTCTCTCATTTTGAGCCTGGAAGCCGTATTTTCTGCTTTGGCAGGATGGGCGATCCTCCATCAGATGATGAGCAGAAGAGAAATGACCGGCTGTCTGTTTGTATTTTGTGCAGTGATTCTGGCACAGCTACCGGACAGAAAAGAGAAGATAAAGATAAGAAAGGAAGCCCGGGCATAAACAGGCTTCCTGCTCTCTAGGAACGGAAAGGTTCAGGAACCCGCATTTGAGCTGTCCAGAACCTTTGTAAAACAAATAAAAGGAGAAAACAGATATGTATACATGTGACTGCTGCGCGGTAAATGAATGTCAGAAGGGGACAACAGAACATCTGCCCAAAAACTGTCCTATGCTTCATATGGAAAAATATGAAGAACCTATGAAGGAATACGGTAAGCCGGAAAATAAGGAATTTTACATAAAAGCTTCCGAAATAGAAGCTCTTGGATACGGACGTTGGGTGCGTCTTAAGGAAATTATCGAATTTTCCAGAAATATGGGGTATCACAAATTGGGAATGGCCTTCTGCTATGGGCTTCGCAAAGAGGCAAAGATAATCGGTTCGATTCTGAGAAAACATGGATTTGAAGTCGTTTCCGTGATATGCAAGAACGGTTCTGTGCCAAAGGATACGATCGGAATCGAAGCCAGAGTAGCGCCGGATAAATTTGAAGCCATGTGCAATCCGATCATGCAGGCGGAACTTTTAAATGAGCAGGATACGGAATTCAACATCGTTGTGGGCCTGTGCGTAGGTCACGATTCCCTGTTCTATAAGTATTCGAGGCTATGGTAACCACCCTGATCGCAAAAGACAGGGTGCTGGGTCACAATCCGGCGGCGGCAGTCTACTGTTATGACGGATATTTAAAGAAACAGTTCGAAGTGGAAGAATAGAGGATTCCAACAGGAGGAAACAATGGCATCCAGGAGAGAATATGTGAACTTCATCATGGAACAGCTGAAAGAGGCTGGGGATGTCTCCAGCAGAGCCATGATGGGGGAATACGTCGTTTACTACAGAGGAAAGGTCGTAGGAGGAATCTATAACGACCGTTTTCTGGTAAAGGCTGTGGAGTCCGCGAAGAAGCTCATGCCGGAGGCTGCTTATGAACGGCCGTATGAGGGGGCAAAGGAAATGATTCTGGTGGACGATGTGGACAACCGGGAATTTCTGAAAAAACTGATGGAGGCGATGTATGACGAGCTGCCGGCGCCAAAGCCAAAAAAGAAAAAGGATAAAGGCGTATGATTGAAGTATTGTTTGGAGAAAGCGAAGCTGCTTCGATGAAAGCGGCGAAGGTGAGAAGTCTTAGAGGGATGATCCCGGGGAGCCCGTCGGAAGTAGTCTGTCTCGGATTTCTTCTGGACATAGGGAGCATACGGGAAGCGGCTGACAGCGAATTCAGAAGCAACCTGATTTACGGCTTATTTGCTCAAAATGAAACGGAAGATACCGGGGGAATTTCCGGGGAAGTCAGGCGAGAATTAAGAGACGGAAGCCGCCTGTATGCAAAAGAGCTGGAAAGGCTGAGGAAATTTGCAGAAAACGGGGAACCGATTCGGATATGGTACAGCGACGCTCCATATTCGCTTTGCGGATTCTGCCATACATGTGCTGTTCTGAGGTCATATGACTGTGAGATATCTGTAGTAAAGCTGCCCGAATATGTGGAGGAAAGCAGATGCATCACGCGGTATACAGGCTGGGGAGAGGTTGATCCAGGGAATTTTAAGGATTTTCTGAAGTATGAAAAACGGCTGTCCAAGAATGAGATCCGAATGATGTCCCACAGATGGTCGGATCTGACAGAGGATAACAGTCCGCTGCGGGCTGTTATAAACGGACAGCTTGTCGGAGTATCGGAAGACTTTTACGACTGCTGGATTAGAAAACATCTGACTGCAAAGCCTGTAAAGGAAGCGAGGCTGATTGGAGATCTATTAGGTATGTATCGATTTGGGATCGGAGACGGATGGTATGCGTCCAGGATCGAGCAGATGATTCAAAACAAAGAGATCGAAGTAATAGAGGATTCTCCGAAAAGATATGGCAGAATGATCCGGTCAGCCAGTACAATGAAGAACCAGATGTGAGGAGAATAGGTATGATAAGAGAAATTGCCGACAGAAGGAGCATACGAAAATTTTCTGACCGCAGCTTAAACGATCAGGATATTATGGAGATAATCGAAAGCGGTGTAAAGGCCCCGTCAGCGAAGAACAGGCAGCCGTGGAAATTCGTCGTTGTCAGAGGAAAGGCTAAGGAAAAGATGCTGGAGGCATTCCGCAGAGGAATCCGGCGGGAAAAGAACGGAGATGCCATTCTTCCAGGCAGCAGACAGCACCTGGCTGGGGCCGAATACACGGTTAAAATTATGGAGCAGGCGCCGGTTTCCATTTTTGTATTGGATGGAGAGGGGAAGGGACTTTTTACTCCTCTGAATGAAGAAGACAGGATCTACGAAATCGTAAATGTGCAGTCTATAAGCGCCGCGATTCAGAATATGCTCCTTGCAGCGGAGGAAAAGGGAATTGGAAGCCTCTGGATTTGCGATATTTTCTTTGCTTATCAGGAACTGCACGATTGGCTGAACATAGACGGCGATCTGCTGGCGGCTGTTTCACTGGGGTACCCGGAGGAGAAGCCGGATGAGAGGCCGCGAAAAACACTGGACAAGGTTGTTGTGTGGAAGGAATGAAGGAATTATTAGATGAGGTTAGAAAACCGGTTAAAGTGCCGGTATCTGGGCGGATCATACAGATTCTTTTAGCTATCGCTGCCGGTATTCTTCTCGGCCTGACCGCTAAGATTCTGGATGAGACGGCCAGTAATCGGCTGCCGCTTGTGCTGCAGAGCCTGGATTTGAGAAATTTCTTTTCAAGGATAGGATTCTGGATGTTCTGCGGCATATGCATCTCTGTATATAGCAGCGGCCCGTGTCAGGCCGCCGGCGGCATTCTGGGATTCTTTTCCGGAATGGTCGGGAGTTATTATGCATACACCATCCTCGTGGCCGGATTTTACCCGAGATCCTATATGATGACCTGGATCGCGATGACGGCCCTGTCCCCGCTTATGGGAATGATCTGCTGGTACGCAAGAGGAACGCATATACTTTCCGTCTGCATTTCGTCCATCATAATCATGATGATGACAAGACAGGCCTTTGCCTTTGGATTCTGGTACCTCGATATCCGTGACGGCTTGGAATTGATTTTATGGATAATGACGATTGCCGTTTTATACAGGTCGCCAAAGCAGATCATGACAGCCGCAGGAACAGGAATTCTGTTGTTTTTCCTTACATCGGGAATGAACCTGTTCTGGGGAATGCTCTAAAGGGGGGTAGAAATGGTGAAAAGAAAATGGTTCGATTTTGGATGTATCATTTTAACGATCCTGCTGATTTTGATAGATACCGCGGCCATTAGCAGCTGTCAGCAGACGGGCGTAGCCGGGTAATGTGGACGGGGTGTTGAAGAGTAAAAAGCAGTTCTGCCCCATCTGACTCGATCAATTACTTGAGTCAGATGGGGCAGAACTGCTTTTTCATTGAAGCCGGTGACCGGCAGATTACAGGTTACAGCTTACGGATTACAAATCCAGGGCCAGGTCTCCTTCGCGGATCCATTCCACTCTTCTTAGAATTTCACCGAAAACCAGAGTCAGCACAGCAGGGAGCAGGAAACAAACGAGTACGATTCCAATCCACATAGTAGTGCCTCCGCCCATAGCTGTATATACGCCAATCGGGCCGACCAGGCCGCATGTTCCCATACCGGCTCCTGTAGGAATATTTTCCATATGGAAGACCACAGTAGCGATCGGTCCTGTCACCATAGAAGCGAGAGTAGGCGCTATCCAAATTTTGGGATTCTTTACGATGTTGCCCATCTGAAGCATGGAAGTGCCAAGGCCCTGAGCCAGCAGGCCTCCCATTCCATTTTCTCGGAAGCTTAAAACGGCGAAGCCAATCATCTGTGCACAGCAGCCGGCCGTTGCGGCTCCGCCTGCCAGGCCATCTAAGCTCAGCATGATACAGATAGCGGCGCTGCTGATCGGCAGGGTGAGAGCAATTCCCACCAGCAGATACGAGCATTCCCATAAGGAAAGGCTGCATTTCCGTCGCCGTCTTTACCAGGTTGCCGAAAGCCGTCATAAAATAAGCCACGCCGGGGCCTACGAACTGAGCGATCAGAACGCCGGAAATGATGGTGACGCCGGGAGTAACCAGGATGTCGACTCTCGTTTCTTTGGAGACGATTTTACCCAGTTCGGTAGCTACGATAGTAGCCAGCAGAGCGCCTACCGGACCGCCCAGGCGTTGCCTGCGATACCGACGGTTGCAGCAGAAAAGAGCACCAGCTGAGGCGCTTTCAGTGCGTAGGCGATGGACACGCCAAGAGCAGCGCCGGCGGCGCCTTTCGCATAGTCTGCAATTGTGTTAAAAATTTCCAGGTGAAACTTGTCGCCGAGAGTGGCGAAGATTGTGCCTATCAGTAAAGATGCGAACAAACCGAATGCCATTGCACCCAGAGCATCAATGAGATAGGTCTGGACGGTGATGGTGACGTTCTTACGCTGTAAGAAATTCTTTACACGCGGTAAGAAGCCATCTGCTCCTGTCTTTTCCATAATTCAATTCTCCTTTATGTATCTGGTATTGCACACATTCGGCGTTATGCCAAAGCAGTTGGTTCGTATTGTACCAGCAGAAGGAAAAAAATGCAAGGAAAATGTGAAAGATTGATAAATATTAAACAATGAATAGTAAACGATATGGGAATAACTGTCTGTGGATTTTAGAAGTAGTCTTTTGGCAAAATTAATACGACGCGGATAGTAAAAACGTGTCCGCGCCCATCAAGGGTGGTATCCACCCAGACTTCGCCCTCGTATTTTTCCGCAGTAGTACGGATAGAAGAGAGGCCAATTCCAGTGCGCCCCTTCTTTTTCAGTGAACCATATACTCCATCTGTGACGGTTAGTTCCCCGGTAAAAGCGTTGGAAGACTCGATATACAGATTAGAGGAGTGTTTGGTCATATTTAATGTTAAAAAACGTTGGGATTGTGGCAGGCGCAAACTGGCTTCTACCCCATTTTCCAGAATATTGCCGAGGACGACCGATAAATCCCCGTCTGATATTCCGGTCTGTTCAGGAAGTCTGACCTGAATGGAGAAGGGGATTTTCTTATCCTCTGCAAGTGTATAGTAATACCGGAGCAGCACGTCGGCGGCATAGTTTTCGCAGAATGTCAGCGGCGTTGTTTTCAGCGCCTCCTGGCTTATCTGATTTAAATAATTTTCAGCTTCCTGATAGCCGCCTTCTTTAAGAAGAAGGGAAAGCTGGGTGAAATGGTGACGGGTATCGTGCCGCATAGTACGGATTCCATCCATCTGATCGGACAACTCGGCATAATGCTTTTTCTGCAGACAGATCTGGGATTCCAGCCATATCTTTTCCTGGGAAAGCTGAATCCGCTCCCGGTAAATGCGGAACGAATCCTGAAATACTAAAAAACTGACAATCAGGACGAAAATCAGTCCTGCTGTTTCAGAGAACCACCCAAAACGGAGTGGTTCAAAAGCGGGCATCAGTCTGTCCGCTGCCAGAGCGGAGGCAAATACACATGTTCCGGCCAAAAGAAGACGGTTCTTTATCGTCGTTTCCCCGATCCCGGCGAAAAAAGATGTGCAGAGAATCCAAAGAGAGCAGCATATTTTATAAATTCCGGTCAGCTGAGAGAATAAATTCATTGTCTGGTAGGATAAAGCAGGAGCGGCAAGGGAGACTCCCAAGGCAGCAAAAGGAAACAGAACAGCGGTGATGGAAACGGCAGTTCTTGCCTTCGATCTTTTTCCATATAAGTGATTCACCAGCAGAACAGCAGCTCCGTAGACAGCATACCGGCAAAACAGTTCGATGTTATAAAACGGCACAATGCCTGTTGCTGTGAGACGGTGAAGAGCAGGTGAACAGACGGAGATGGCAAAAGGTATGGCGATCATGGAAGAATACAGGGCATTATGGCTTTTCAAGAGGATGAAAAGGATTGCCTGGCTTAGGCCAAGTAGCAGGGCAAGCAGAGAAACGGACAGCTCCCAGGCAAATTTCTGTTCAAGCAGGGAATTAACATTTACGGGATTTCCGAAGGCAGGAGGGTAAACAAACCCGCTGTACAGGTAAGACCAGTCGGAAACCGCCAGCAGCAGAGTAGTGTTGCCGGAGGCCTCAAAGGTAACCGCTCCGGAATGGATTGAAGGTTTATAATTCTCTGGTTCAGGGATGCCGCAGGAAGCCACCTGCCTGCCATTTACATAGAGGCGGTATGACGAGTAAATTTCCGGCAGCTCCAGAGTATAGGAGCTTACGGGATCAGGCAAAGACAAATGCAGTCGATAGGTAGCGCTTCCATGGGGGGAAGCGCCGGCCTGTCCTGCTTCCATACCGGAGTATCTGCCGATCCAGGCATAACCGTCGGGAAGGGGCGGATTCTCTTCAAAATCTGCAGGCGTGAGAAGTTTCCCACGGTAAAACTGCCAGCCGTTGATCAGATGAGTGAAGGGAGTTATATCTGATCGAAGAAGAGTATCCCGCCAATAGGCTGCGGCGTATGCAGCCTGTATTTATTGTCAAAACGATAAGAAGCCAGAAAGATTCCCATTGATACAACAAATGTAACAAAAAGAAAAAGGATTTGAATCAGGATTCGGTTTGTTTTTTGTTTCAAGTATTATCTCCTCCTCCTTTCGGATGGTTCCGGAAGCAGAGTATGCCGCCTGCCAGAACCAGGGCGGCAGCCAGAACAGTTATGGCAATGATATAGGGGGCGGTAGTGTCCTTTGCTTCAGAAGCATAGGAAGTTTTCTCAGTCGGGATAGGGCTGTTTTTCCCAGAAGAGATATTATCATTAACCGACGGCGGATCTGGCGTTTGGCTGAGGGAAGGGACTGCAGAAGATTCGATTGTGAAGGTGCCGGAGCCTTCTGCCTGGAAGGAAATTCTGGAATCTGCCGCATTATAAATGGCTTCTCCAACAAAATTTCCCTCCGAATCTGTTACCCGAAGGTCTTTACAGCCGTTTGAAATATCCCATGGCATAGTAACCGTGATGGGAAGGCCGGTGATATAATTTTTATTCCAGTTAAGTTCTATCCGAACGGTTCTGTCTGTGAGCGCTTCAATTTCTACGTGAAGCAGATCGTTGCTGGTCAAATCATAAAAGAGAGGATCATCCACAGGCAGTTCCAGACAGATCTGCTGCTTTTCAAACAGGAGCGGCCAGCCGGTATTCAAGTTTTTGTACGCCTTAATTCGTGTACCGGACCAGACGGCGGTATTGCCGGTATCTTTTTCGAATTCCTCTTTGACAGCAGATTCGTCTCCGGCAACCTGAGCAGCCTGATTTTCTGTAACAGAAAGGGCCTCTTCCGGATACCCGGGGCCATAACCTTCGGTGTCTTTGGATTGTTTCGTTCCGGGGCCTTTTCTGCCGCCTCCTGTAAAACTGTGAGTCCGTGGGAGAGATGAACTTTCGCCCTCTGACGAGGGGAAGGTTTCTGTCACCGGCGGAGCATCATCCGAAGGAACCGTTTCCAAAGGCGCGTTATCAGAGGGAACCGTTTCCTCCGGCGGAGTGTCCGGGACGTTCTGGATGATATCCGGAGACTCCTGTTCATTCCGGTCTCCGCCGTCTCTGTCACCGTCGCACCATCTGTATCGGAGAGATCCTTCCTCCAAAAAAATTTCTATCGTATTGGACCACTCCCCGTCATATTGAAGGCGGAAAAAGTAGGAAGTTCCCAAAAGCAGGGATTCGTTTCCGGAAAAATCCACTTCTAAGGTCTGGGAATCCGACTTCAGTCTCATGAAACCCCCGCTTATATCTTCCTGCCATTCTCCGTCTCCCACTGCGTAATAAAACTGAAACAAATTTTTTTCAGGCGTCTTTTTATACCATTCCATAAAAAGGGTGTATTGATTAATGACAGGAGGCGATAAAGTCAACTTCGTGTCGTCCTGGAGACAGACTTCACAGGAAACGGAGGAGAATTCTTCGGGCAGAAGGAGGCCTTCCGGCAGCGCCGGAAAGCCTGTGACAGTATAATTCCCCGGGGTGTCTGTGGGAAGATCTTCGAGGTTCCAGGATAGGGGAGCCGAGAAAAGAAACCCGCCGTCCAGTTCATAAGTTACGTTTTTGTTGACTCCAAGCATGGCTGATATTTCTTCCCGGGAAGTGCCTGCCGGAAGAAGTAACTGAGGACGGGTAATGGGAAGGATTGTTACGACAGGCAGTTCGCAAGGGGCGGCAGGATCATAAAGAAAGGCCAATGCCGTAACTTTTGCCAGCTCAGGAGGGATAGAATAGCCTTCCGGCGGTTCGATTTTCCGTCCAGGACAAATAAACCGGTCCTGGCCTCGGAAAGCGGGCCGGTATGGTATTTTACAGGAAAAATGGTCCGTGTACCATTTTCCAGCTTTACGGCGGCTTTCAGGTAAGAGTCGTTCGGATTGGCCAATGCATGTGAAACCTGTTCTTCGGCATAAGCCAGATCCGCTGTAATAAGGCTCTGGGAACCGGCGGCGATGACATGTGATACTTTTATAAGGCCGCTTTGAACACAGACCTCACAGGAAACAGACGAGAATTCCTCCGGCAGCAGGATTCCTTCCGGCAGCTGTGGGGTTCCGGTAACTGTATAGTTGCCGGGAACACTTAAATCAACGTCTTCCGGATTCCAGGCCAGAGGAGCAGACCAGAAGACGCCGCCATCCAGCCGGAAGTTTATGTTGTAGTTTTTGGCAAGACTGCTGGCCAGGAGCTCCTGGCTAGCGCCTTCAGGAAGGGAGAGAGTTGGAGAAACAATGGGAGAAACTTCCTGGACCGGCATTTCGCAGGGATTGGCCGGATCGTAGAGGAAGATGGGGAATGTGACGTCGGCAATCTCCGGAGGAACATAATATTGTTCTGTCGACTCAACTGTTCCGTACAGCAGAAAAAAGCCGGGCTGCCTTTGTTCAAGAGAATCGATATCATAATCTATGCTCAAAAAAGCATGGTCTCCGTTTTCAAGTGTAACACGAGTGCTCATATACTGCTCATTTAATTTCTCTAAGACTGTTTCTTCAGCATGGCTTATTTCTGTTGTGAACAGAGCAAAAGAGACAGGCATAACATACACAACTTCGATAGGATCGGATACAGGATCAGATACGGGATCAGATACCTCATTTGGAACCTGAGCAGGAATCTGACTTGATTCGAAAATAATTTCTTCAGTCAGCTGGGGAGCAGTTTCCGAAGGGGTTGCCGTTAAACCGCCGTTCTGTGGGGAACCGGCGGCAGAGCATGTATGTGGAAAGAATGGATAAAAGACAGTGAATAATGCTGAGAAAAGAACGGATCGTAACATGTATGAAAATCGATTCTTTTCAAAGATCACAGCAGTCTCCCCCTCTCAGAACATAATCCATATAGTCTTTTTTTATATTGGCGTAAAGGCGGCTGACAGCAATTTCTGTTCCGTCTTTCATAATAAATCCTTTTTTAGTGATGCTTTCGATCTGCCGGAAGTTCACGATATAGGATTTGGAAATTTTTACGAACATTTCGTCTTTTAAGATTGCGCCTGATACCTGATCGAAGCTTTCGCGGAAGGTAAGGCTTTCTACTACCTCACCGCCTGCCAGGTGGTAAGACAGGCGGTGAGAATGGTATTCGATATAGATTACGGCGCTGTTTCTTAAAGAACGGAGGCCCTTTCGCGTGCGTACGGAAAAACAGCCGTTTTCCCCTTTTATAAGTTTTTTGGCAGCTCTGTCCAGGACCGGAAAAAGCTTATCTTCGTTAAAAGGCTTTACCAGATAGTACAAAGCTTCTACGGTATAAGATTGTACCGCATAGTCCGGAGAAATAGTGGCGTATATGATGGCGGCCTTTTTGTCTACATCCCGGATGGCCTTTCCTATCTCAATCCCGTCTTTTCCATCCATGATAATGTCAAGAAGATAGATATGATATGCATTTTCTTCGATGTCAAAGAGTAACTCAGCCGACGATGAATAGGATTTAAATGAGATATCCAGCTCCGGGTGCTCCTTGTCATAGGCTTTGATCAATGTTTCCAGTTGACGAAGTTCCCCACTCTCATCATCACATATTGCAATTTTTATCATGATATTCCTCCATTTACCCCCGAAACAGACCGGATTTGTGAAACAAATAACTAGGGGTGTAGTCTGGGTGAACAGGGGTGTAGTTTGAGTGAAAACCCACAAATTTATTTTCAAATATTGTAGAATCGAATTATTACATATTATCTATTAATTACGCTTATTGTATCGTATTGAGTACCCAATGTCAAAAGCATTTTAGAGTAGAAAAGCATATAAAAAATAAATAATCTTGATAAAAAAAGGTTCTTTTTGTTGTACTCATTTTTAGCTAAAAAGCAAAAGAAAAAGTTAAAAGAGGAGGATAAATGAATGAAATATACCAGGGAGAAGGTATACGTGAAAAGAGGGGCGGCGTGGGCGCTGGCATTCTGCATGGTTTTCGGGATGATGCCTATGAATACGCCGGCTGTGGAGAAGACAGGACAAAGAAATACTGGTCTGCCCTGTCATCCGGAACATGATGAGGATTGCGGTTACAGGGAAATTCTGACCATGAGCGGCTGTACCCATAAGCATGATGAAGCGTGCGGTTATGAGGCGGGAACAAAAGGCTCTCCCTGCACTTTTATTTTTGATGAAGACGAGGCGACCCCGTCGGAAACCCACAAACACAATGAAGCGTGCGGTTATGAAGAAGCCGTCCCGGGAACGCCCTGCAGCCATGAGCATGACGATGCTTGCGGATATAAGGAAACGATCACTGTCACATCTCCCTGTACCCATCAGTGCGAACTCTGTATGGGAACGAATGACAATATAGATAATAATATCAATAACAATATTGGTAATAATCCGCCACCAATCATTATACAGGACCAGGAACATATAATTACAATCACAGAATTTCTGTCCCTGGATGAGGCGGTAAAGAACCAGACGGTTCCCGCCGGAACTGAGGAGGCAAAACTAAACCTTCCGGCAGCGCTGTGGGCAAGAGGGTATACCGGGGAGGATGAGACGGAAAAAGAGGTCAAGGTTACGGGCGTGATATGGGAGGCGGAGGAAGCTTATGATGAGAACGCCGAAGAGGGGATATGGACGTTCGACCCTGTTCTGCCGGCAGGCTATGAGGCTGCGTCCGGGGTGGAGCTGCCTCAGATCAGGATAGCTGTGGAGAAAACGGAGGTGTCAAAAGCAGAACAGGTCATGGCCATGATCGATGCTCTGCCTGAATTAGAAACTCTCTTTGCTAATCCGCCGGGAGAAGGGGATCCGGACTATGATGAATGGCTGACAGGAATGAAAGAGATTGCTTCTGCTGTTACGTCGGCAAAGAATCAGTATGATGGGTTGAGCGAAGAGGAGAAGAGCGCTGTCGGTGATGAAAGAAGGGCAAAACTGTGGCAGCTTTATGAATTTATCCAAAGGCAGCCTCTGACCAAGGCTGCAGACGGTGACTATTGGTCCAATGATGGGATACGTGCGGACTCATTTGCTGCCGGAAGCGGTGATGGAAGCAGCAAAGATTCCCCGTATTTGATTTCCAATGGGGCGGAGCTGGGGTATATGGCCTATCTGATAGAAGATGATTGGAAGAAGGCGAAAGCGGATCGGCAGTACAGTCCGGTATATCCATCCAGGTATTATAGGCTGACCGGTGATATCGACCTGGACGGTCACGACTGGAAGCCCATAGGAAACGGCAGCGGAGCCTTCAAGGGCACCTTTGACGGCGGGGGATTCACTGTTGAGAATATGAATATTATAGTGGACGGAGGCGATGGAAATGACCGTTCAGCAGGCCTTTTCGGGGATATTTACGGCGGAATGGTGAAAAATCTCACCATCGGCGAAGGGTCTGCTGTGGATGTTACATATACGGGAAGTACTGCTCCTAAAGGGTATGGGGCGGTAGCGGGCGATGTCTCCGGTTCCGGTACGGTAGAAAACTGCCACAGCTTTGCTGATATTTCAGTGTCATTTACAAACGACATGTTGTATGCATATACAGGCGGAATCGTCGGTTATTTGGAAAAAGGCACGGTGAAGAACTGTTCCAATTCCGGTACGATAGGGGGAACATCGATTACTGCCGGGGGAATTGCAGGGGCCAACGGTAATACAGGCGCGGGAACGATCCGGAACTGCTGGAACAGGGGAACGATTACGGTTGCCGAAACGTACAGCTACGCAGGGGGAATTACCGGATATAACATCCATGAGAACAGCAAGGTGGAAAACAGCTATAACATCGGTAATATTACCGGCCGAGATGAGATGAGTTATTATGGCGGTGTGATCGGAGCCAATAATGGAACTGTAGAAAACTGCTACAATGCCGGAGCTCTTACTCTGCCTGACAGCAGGAGGATGTCTGCCGGCGGACTGGTTGGCGATAACAGAGATTATGGAAATGGAAAAGCAGTCAACTGTTACTGGCTCAGGGATAGCGGCTTCAATGATAAACTGTCCGCAGTCGGTGCGTCTAATAATGAAACTGATCTTCTAAGCTTCGGCAGGGACGGCGCATTTTCAGAGGGCAAGGCTGTGATCATAGACGGTACTGCCTATTCCAGCCTGCTCCCCGCATTGAGCGCTTGGGTAGATATAAAAACAGGGGAATACTGGTTCTGGACAGGGGACAGGGCAGCGCCTGAACTGACAGAAGAGCGGCCTCCAGAAACATATGCGGTGACGGTTGGCGTTAAAAAGGACGATAGGGAATGGACGGATCACGGCAAAACCTTCCGATTGGTAAATGGAGACATAAGCGTAAGTAATCTGAATGCCGTGGAAGACGGAACTTATAACCTGTATGAGGGAAATACGGATACCGGTGTTATTGTAACGGTAAACGGCGGGGCGGCAAATGCAGAGCTTAACTATTACACAGTTACTTTTTACGACGGCGACACCGCCTATGATACCGGTTCTGCAGCGCCCCAGATTATTCTGAAAAACAGTAAGGCGGCCAAGCCTGCTGACAATCCGGTCAAAGAAAATCATATATTTGATAAATGGGTTACAAGTAAGGACGGCGCAGATGAATTTGATTTCGGCAATACATCGATTAACGAACCGACCGGTATCTATGCAAAGTGGACATTTGATACCTCCACAGAGGTGAAGATCGAATTGAAAGTCAGCCGGGAAGGGCCTTATTACGTGGAAGACTCGCTGCTGTTGACGGCAGAGATAATCAATAAGAATACACACGTTCCCGTTACGTCGGGAAAGGTGCAATTTTACGCAGGCGATAGAGAACTGGGAGACCCGGTGAATTATAACGTCGGTCCGTCGCAGTCAGGCTTTTACCTCACAACAGCCTGCGGCACGTCGAATTTTATGCCGTTTTTAACGGTAGGAGAAAACAGTGTGAAAGCGGTTTATACACCGGCAGATGGCGGCACGGAGGTGGAGAGCGAGGCCATCACGATCACTGTTCAGAGGCAGAAGAACGGAAACCGCTTCCTGGGGACAGTGAAAGCAGAAACCGCTTATAACGGCAGCGAAGAAGGCAGTTGCCCGGTACAGTTCGTGATCGCCAATAATGGTGAAGATGAGTTGATCTATGCCAGTCAGCTTACCATCTCAGGCTGGCGGGGAGAAGAGAGGATTACCAATCCGGAGGATTTCACAGTAAGCTACAATGAAAAGGAAACCATAGCCTACGTTCATGTAAAAAAGCCGGGGACATATACATTTACAGCGACGCTGACTGGAAATGCCGATTATGTGGCAGAGAAGACCGCCGCGGCGGCGGTTGCTCCGGCTAAGCTGACAATCACTCCGGAAAATGTAACCATTGTGAAAAATGAAACGCCGTCATTTTCCTATAAGGCTGAAAACTTAAAGGGCAATGATAACATTACCGGCGTCACTTATAAGACAACGGCAAACGGAAACTACGAAAACGTAGGAACTTACATCATTTCAATTGAATCGGTCGCTGTAGAGAATCAGGATTGCTACGAGATTGAGACAGGGACAGGAAGACTGACGATAACAAGCATACCGGCCCCACTGTATACGCTCAACGTTGACGGCTCAGGAAGCACCGGCTCATCCGGCTCCGGAAGTTACAGGGCAGGCGCACAGGTGGAAATCAACGCAGGAATGAGAAGCGGCTACAGCTTCAATAACTGGACATCTGACAACGGAGGCAGTTTTGGCGATGTCAACAGTTCGTCCACTACCTTTACGATGCCGGCAGGCAATACTAAAGTAACGGCTCTCTGGACGAGAAACAGCTCCGGAGGCGGAGGAAGCAACAGCAGCTCTTCTTCCACGTCTACGGTATCTACTGTCACCAGTACATCAGGAACGGAAGACGGCGGACAGGTGATAACAGGGGTGACAACCGACGCTAAGACAGGTCAGACCGTCACGACTGTTGTAAAAAAAGATGGGGCAGGCAATGTGACCGAGGCAAGGGCAGAGGCTGGCACCTCAGGAATCACAACAAATGTAACCGACGGTCAGGCCCAGATCCAAACTTTTGTGAACGGCAGCCTTGTGACCGAGGCAGTCAATGCAGCCGGCTCGCCGATTCCGGTGGATGTATCAATCGGACTGCCCGGAGGGGAGATTGCGTCACAGTTTGCAAATACAGAGGCGCAGAATGTCAGCGTAACCATTGTAATTCCGGATTCGGTAACCGGCAGCGACAAGATAAATGTGGACAATATTACTCTTGATAAGGCGGTTATAGAAGCGGCGAAAGAGGCGGGGAAAGATTTGACCGTTGCCATTAAGGATGAGAAAGGCAATGTGGATTATGTCTGGATGTTCAACGGACAGGAGCTGCAAGCATCGGCGGCACCGGCGACGGAGGTGAATCTGGCTATTTCCATCATTCCGGTCAGAAATCTGACGGAAGAAAAACATGCCATTAAGGCGGCGGTAGCAGATAGGGATGCAGAACTGAAGGGGTTAAACCTGAGCTTCGGCCACTCCGGAGACCTGCCGTCCAAAGTGCGGGTGAGAATTCCATCGGGAAATGAAGCCGGAATTAATCATGGAGACACCGTATACCTGTATTACTACAATCCGACAGAGGGGAAGCTGGAAGCGCTGCCGGAGAACCGCTATAAGGTAGAGGCCGACGGATTTGTCACAATCCTTTTGACCCACTGCTCGGATTACGTGCTGCTGCCGGAGAAGACAGATACGGCGCAGACAGATCAGGCGCAGGCGGGACAAGACAGGGAAGAGAAAACAGAGCAGAACGGAACGGTATCCTATACAATCAAGCGGGGGGATACCCTTAACAAGATCAGCCGGCAGTACGGCTGCAGTGTACAGCAGCTTTTGAACCTCAATCCCGGACTGGAGATATATGATCTTCGTGTAGGAAGCAATATAATAATTCCTGTATAAAGACAGGAGCGATGGAACGAATAGGGAGTGCTGTATTTTTTTTGCAGCACTCCCTATAAAAATCTGATATAATGAAGGCAGCAATTGATTGAAAGCCGTTAAAAGGAGTGACAAAATGAACTTAGAAGAGCTTGTAAACAAAAAGGACGACCTGCTGACAGCAAACGACAGGGAGATGCTGACGGCTGTTTTCCGTGACCGGCAGGCCGTCGGAAAGATGAACAGTACGGAGCTTGCCGCCTTTTTGCATGTATCGAGAACGACGTTGGTGCGTTTGATGAAAAAGCTGGATGTGGATACCTATGCTGAATTCAAGCTGCTTCTGGACCGGAAAGAAGACGCTCCCGTATATCGGTACGACCTGCTTGAAATTATTGAAAAATATCATCTTATGATTGACGAATTGACGAAATACAATTATGAAAAAATATGTGAAGCCATCCATCAGGCGGGTACGATTTACCTCTATGGCACAGGAAATGAACAGAAAACGATTGCAGAGGAATTTAAGCGGATTTTCCTGATGCTGGGAAAGTGCTGCGTGGATCTATATGATCTGGGAGAGGTGGAGTTTGCTAAAAACCGGTTCCAGGATCGTGATTTATTTGTGGCGGTATCCCTTTCCGGAGAGAACTCTGAGGCTTTAAACGTGGTCAAGGCGGTCCAGAAAATGGGAATCGGAACCGTATCCTTTACGAGATGGGCCAATAACAGTCTGGCAAGACTGTGTCGGGAAAATCTTTATGTGGGAACAAAAACAGTCAATCCTTCATCAGGGCAGTCTTATGAAATGGTAGCCGCATTTTATATTCTCCTGGATATTTTGTCGGTCCGTTATCTGGAATACGCAGACAGGATGGAAAAGGAGGCCCAGGATGAGAATTGACCAGCTTCTGAACAATTGCTATGACGATTTCAGCGAGAATGAGAAATATGTATGTCATTATCTGAGCAGACATTACAGAGACTGCTGCAAAAAAAACATAGAAGAATTTGCCCGTGACTGCAATGTATCAAAAACGCTGCTCGTCCGTTTTGCGAAAAAACTGGGATTGTCCGGGTACAGCGAGCTGAAGGCGCGTATTAAAATAGAGCTGCTGGAAAAAGAGCAGACTTCCGACGGATTCCTGCAGTCTATCATGGACAGCTACCATAAAATGATGGACGATTTGATGGACAAAGATATGTCGGGGATTTTTGAAAAACTATATTCCGCAGAACGGGTCTTTGTATATGGGAGCGGGTCTTCCCAGGCGAGGGCGGCCAGTGAGATGAAACGGATGTTTCTGCCGGTAAAAGATATGATTCATCTCTACGGACATGATTTATCCTATGGCCTTCAAAAAATAGTGACACCGCAGGACATGGTGTTTATCATTTCTTTGTCGGGAGAATCGGAGGCAGTAGTGGAGCTTGGGCGGTTTTTAAGGACCGGTCATGTGCCGGCCGTATCAATTACAAGGCTAAGGAGCAATACGCTGGCCTCATTGTGCGAAGAAAGCCTGTATATTAATTCCATTCAGCTGCCGATGAAATACAACATGGAGTATGAAATTACAACGCCCTACTTTATATTAATCGAATATCTGTATTTGTCCTATCAGAATTATCTGGTGAAAAGATCTGATGAGGAAAATGAATGAAGAAACCATACAGGGGATAGCTAGGAGAAAGATCGGAAATAGACAAGAAAAGCGGGTAGGGAAAATATAAATGAAAAACAGAGAGGAAAATGGTGTACAAAGTTTCTGAAACGGAAAAAATGTCCAGAAACAGTACAAAAATCTTGAAGAGGTTCATTCTATTGAATGGCCTCTTTTTTTATGATACTCTGTTTACAGATCAAACAGAAGGGCATGAAAAAGGTATGACGGAGATCATCTATATGGACATAGACGGAACGCTCAGAGACGAACAAAAAGGAATTCCGGCTAGCGCGGTCTGGGCGCTGGACCAATGCAGGAGAGTGGGAATTAAAGTCGTAATCTGCACGGGAAGAAATCCCGGTTCCGTACAGGAGGACGTCCGGGCGCTGACGACAGACGGTATCATTTCGGGGGGAGGATGTTACATCACCTACCACGGAGTGGATTACTGGAAAAAACATTTTTCTGGACGGGTGCTGGGAGAGGTGCTAACACTTGCCCTTGAAAGACAGTTATCATTGGCGATGGAGGCGGATCAGAAGATATTCATGGATTACAATGCAGCTGCATTTTACCGGGAAGATTTTCAGCATAAGATAAGCGGCAGCAGCAGGGAGGTTCAGGAAATCATCCGAGAACAGAATAAAATTCCATATGAAAACAACATTGGAGAACTGCAAAGCCGGCCTTGTGAAATTCACAAGATATGTATGTTTGGAAAAAAATCCGCCATAGACAGGACAGAAATGGAACTCGCACAGAAGGCAGAAGTCATTCAGAAAAAAGAATGGAACGGCCAGTGGTATCTGGAGTTACTCCCGAAAGGCTGTCACAAAGGAAAAGCGGTCAGATGGATGAACGATTTTCTTGGGATTTTAAAGGAAAACAGCATGAGCTTTGGCGACAGCGAAAACGACATCGCCATGATAAAGGAAACGGGAACAGGAATTTTGGTAGGAAACAGCAGTCCGGAAATGATAAAATACGCCTCTTCGGTATGCGAACCGGTGACAGAGGACGGCATTTATAAGGAGCTGGTAAGAAGAAAGGTTATCTTACCTTATGGGAAAGAAAGGAGAAAGGGAAATGAAAAAGCAGTGGTGGCAGGAGGAAGTCGTTTATCAGATTTATCCTAAGAGCTTTAAAGACAGCAATAACGATGGGATCGGTGATTTAAAAGGGATTACGGAAAAACTGGATTATCTGAAGGATCTGGGGGTGACCATGCTCTGGATCTGCCCTGTTTATCAGTCGCCCATGGATGATAACGGTTACGATATCTCAGACTATCTGACAATTGCTCCGGAATTTGGCACGATTGAAGATTTGGAAGAACTGATCGAAGAGACGAAAGACCGGGACATGAAAATTATTCTGGATCTGGTCGTCAATCACACGTCGGACGAACACGAGTGGTTCCAGCAGGCATTAAAAGACCGGGACAGCAGATATCATGACTACTATATTTTCAAAGAAGGACAAAAGGAGCCGAATAACTGGCGTTCCATTTTTGGCGGAAGCGTATGGGAAAAGGTTCCGGGACGGGATGAATATTATTTTCATGCCTTTGGCAGGAAGCAGCCGGATTTAAACTGGGAAAATCCTGAGCTGAGAAATGAAATATACGAGATGGTCAACTGGTGGCTGGACAAAGGGATTGCAGGATTCCGCGTAGACGCGATTACGTTTATTAAAAAGGACTTATCGTGGCAGGACCGGGAGCCGGATGGCGCAGACGGACTTGCTAAGTGCACGAAGGCGTCCAGGAACCAGCCGGGTATTGGAGAATTTCTCCTCGAACTGAAGGAACGGACATTTGACAGACATCAGTGTGTAACGGTTGCGGAAGCGCCGGGAGTTCCTTATGAAGGCCTGGGAGATTTTATGGGGGAGAACGGTTATTTTTCTATGATCTTTGACTTCCGCTATGCGGATCTGGATATCGCCTCAGGCAGCGAGTGGTTTAAGAGAATCGACTGGAAGATAAGAGACTTAAACGATAAGATCATGGCTAGCCAGATGGCGCTGCAGACCCATGGCTGGGGGGCCAATTTCATTGAAAACCACGATCAGCCGCGAGCCGCAACAAAATATCTGAAGGAAGCGCAGGACAATCCCAATGCTGTAAAAACTCTGGCGGCGATGTATTTCTTTTTGCGGGGCGTTCCGTTTATCTATCAGGGGCAGGAACTGGGAATGAAGAATTTTGAGAGAAATTCCATCGAAGAATTTAACGACTTATCGAGCATCGACCAGTATTACCGATCCATGGAAGAGGGATACTCCCGGGAGGAAGCTCTTGAAATCGTAAATTTAAGAAGCAGGGATAATGCCAGAACGCCATTTCCGTGGAACGAAGAGCAGTACGGCGGGTTCTCATCGGTAAAACCATGGCTTGGAATGACAAAAGAGTATCCGGAAATAAACGCAGAGTTCCAGATTGGAAAAATCGAAAGCATGTATGAGTTTTATAAAAACATGATCCGGTTCCGCCAGAAAGGGCCCCACAGGGACTGCTTCATCTATGGGAAAATCGAACCGCTGTCAGGAAGCAGCGAAGTAATCGCCTATAAGCGTTATACGGAAAACGAGACGATTTGCTGTTGGTTTAATTTCAGCGACAGAGAAATAGAAGAAGTTTTTCCGGCCGGATATGAAGTAGTAGAACCCGTATGGCAGAATTATGGGGAATCTGTTCTGGACAGAGGACAACTGAAGCTGCAGCCCTACCAGTCGGTCTTTCTGAAAATGGAGCAGAGTAAATAATAGGGATATATGTATAAAGAGCGTTTATGGAGAATATAGAGAGGGGAAAAGATCATGGAGAATGTAAATTATCAGGACATTGCGTCACAGATTGTTAATATCGTGGGAAAAGACAACATTATTTCGGCGACCCACTGTGCGACCCGCCTCCGTCTGGTGGTGAAGGACAATGAAGTGATTGACAAAAAACAGTTGGAGAAGGTTCCGTTGGTAAAAGGCACATTTTTCAATGCAGGCCAGTACCAAATTATTCTTGGAACAGGGATCGTAAATAAAGTCTATGCGGAGATTGAGCAGATGAATCTGAAAACGCTGTCTAAGCAGGAACAGGACGCGATCATTAAGGGACAGCAGAAGGGGATAAAAAGGCTGATGCGGACGCTGGGAGACATTTTCGTGCCGATTATTCCGGTAATCGCTGCGACCGGCCTTTTTCTGGGACTGAAGGGCTGCGTGTTTAATGACAATGTACTGGCCCTTTTTGGAGCGGATTCGTCCATGATTCCCGCCTATATTGTTACACTTGTAAACGTTCTGACAGAGACTGCTTTTGCGTTTCTGCCGGCTATTATCTGCTGGTCTGCATACAAGGTATTCGGCGGAATGCCTGTGATCGGAATCGTTCTTGGCCTGATGCTGGTATCACCGGCGCTGCCTAACGCATATTCCGTTGCCGATCCCAACAGTGGGATCGGAGCGGTGATGGCCTTTGGCGTGATCCCTGTCGTCGGATGTCAGGGAAGCGTGCTTACGGCAATACTCACCGCACTTATCGGAGCAAAATTAGAGAAAAAATTACGTAAGATTATGCCTAATGCCCTGGATTTAATTATGACGCCGTTTCTTGTTATGCTGGTGACTTTTCTGGCAGTCATTCTTGGAATCGGTCCGGTCATGCATATTGTAGAATTAAAGCTGGTGCAGATTGTTGAGCTCTTGATACATATTCCATTTGGAATCGGCGGCTTTGTGATCGGAGCAACCTATCCTCTTCTGGTTATTACAGGACTTCATCATACATATACGATGATCGAAACTTCGCTTCTGGCCAACACCGGATTCAATCCAGTGATTACACTATGCGCGATGTACGGATTTGCCAACGTTGGGACCTGTCTGGCATTTTTTGTAAAATCAAAACAAGAAAGCGTAAGACAGACGGCTGTCGGAGCCATGCTCTCCCAGTTATTTGGTATCAGTGAACCCGTTCTTTTCGGAATACAGCTTCGATATAATCTGAGACCGCTGATTATTATGCTCTGTTCTTCTGGGCTTGGTGCGGCGCTGCTGTCAATCTTAAATATTCAGTCCAATTCTTACGGACTGGCAGTATTGCCATCCTACCTTATGTATATTTATGAATGGAGACAGCTGCTCTGGTATTTCCTTGTTTCCATCCTTTCAGTGGCACTTTGTTTCACGCTGACATGTATGTTTGGAATTCCGAAAGAAGTGCTGACGGCAGATGAGTAGGAGAAGGGCAGCAGAAGAGGGAAAAACAGAATAACAGAATAAAATAATAACAGAATAACAGAAGAGGCGGCAGCCGTCAGGGAGAGAGTAACAATTCACTCAGGCTTGATGATGGCCGCCTCTTCTGATCCCTGGCGGTCATCTGCCCCGGCAGTTTTACATAACTTCGCTCAGTTTCGCTACAAGACATCCCTTGCTCTCATAGTATTGAAGCATTTCGTCGATTTTTCTTTTATCGTAACTGGTGATGCAATCAGACAGAACGTGAACGATATAGCCTCCTTTATTCATATTGTAGCAAGTGGATTTGACACAGGCAATGGCATCCGCACCGGCAATATAAAACTCATCGATTTCATTATCACTTACAAAAGCGGCAAAACCTTCGCTTGTCAATGCATTTCCCTTGGTTTTTAAGAAAAGCTGAATTGAAAAAGTAAATTCCAGTGCGGGACTAAATTCCACTGGTCTTTAAAATTTAGCCTGAATTATCAGGTTTTTAACGTAAAGATTCTAGATATCTGCTATAATTAGTTTGACTTCTTATAAAAAATCCGATTTCCGGACATGGCAAACGGGCTACTGGAATTCTGCGTGCGAGACTAAATTCCACCAGCCACATTCAATAAATGT
>NZ_QSDR01000037.1 GCF_003464085.1 Clostridium sp. AM58-1XD | reverse complement strand
ACCCGCCCCGGAGCCCGCCCCGGCCCCGGAGCCCGAAAAGAACGACAGTCCCATCGGAACAATCCTTCTGGTGCTGGCCGTGGCGGTCATCGGCGGCGGGGCCGGCTGGTACTTCAAGATATACCGCCCGAAACATCAGGCCCCCGATCTGGACGAGGAAGAAATTGACTTTGAGGAAGAAGGGGACGAGCCGGACGGGGACAGCGACCTCCCGCCGTGGGACGAGGACGAGCCGGAGGAAGGAGACGAACCGGGGAAGGAGGACAGGGAATGAATTTTACCGACAGCCCCTATGAGCGAATGATGAAGCAGGTTCCCCGGCCCTCCCGGCGCGACCCGGAGCCCTGCTCCGCCTGCCGGGAGCACGGCGGCGATTGCAGGAAGAAGCGGCGCACCCTGATTGTAGAGCCCCGCAGGACTTCGGGCCAAGTTGGCCCGAAGCGGTAATGTGCCGGGAGCTGACCCGTGACGAGAGGAAAACAATCCGGCGGCTGGTCACGGGTATGTGCGCCAACTATGACAGCGAATACGGCTGTCTCCCGTTGGACTGCCCCTGCTATATGCTCGGCAAGTGGTGGACGGGGAGCCTGTGCCGCTACTTCCGGGCGGCGGTACTGCCTCTGGCCCCGGTGCTGGAAACCTCCCTCACGGGGGAGGCGGCGGGGCCGGAAATAAGGCGCTGCGCCGTATGCGGGAGGGCCTTTATCCCCGAGGGACGGCAAGCCTACTGCTCCGAAGCCTGCAAGGCCGAGGGCAACCGCCGCCGGAGCCGGGAGCGTATGCGGAAAAAGCGGGAGAAAAACAGGGGGCGGCGTTACGATTAGGCCCTGTAAAACCCCTGTGTTTCCGGGCTTTCCGCGCCCGGTTTGAGCGGCCTTAATATAAATCTATGTCCTACCCCTGTTTTGCGGGGGAAATCGTAACAAGTAAGGACTTCGAGCCAACTTGGCCCGAAGCCGGAAAGGAGGAATTATTTGGACGGGTACAAATACTACTCTACACAGCGGCCAGTGGATATGTGGACGTTCCCTGAACCGCCCGACAACAAGCCCGTGGAGATTAAAAACTATGACTGTGATTTTCGTATTCCCATACCGGGGGAAGCCTTCCAGGCGTGGGGCGAACTGATTTACGCAAAGCCGTTGACAGATAAGCAGATGGAGGACTACGAACTGAAACCCTCCCGGAAAAATCCTGACCTGAAAAAACGCATGGAGGAACAGACACAGGCCCTCGGAAAATGGGAGGACAGCCGCCATTTCTCCGAGCGCAAACGGCTGACGTGGTTCCACCCGGATTTTGGTTCCTATGTGCTGAAAGACTTTGTGACCCCGGAACAGCTCTCGGAGCGGTTTGAAATTATGCAGGAATTACAGGCGGAGCGCAGAGAAAAACTTTCGATTGCCGCCCAGCTCCGCAAGGGCTCGAAGCAGGCAAAGGATCATCAGGAACCGCCCGCAAAGAAAAGCAGCCCCGCCCATGAGGAAAGATAGGAGGTATTTCATGCAGGAAAAGGATAACCCTTTGAAGTCGGCGGAGCTCTCCGCTGAACAGAATTACAACATGATTGACGGTGTGCTGAACAACACGCCGCCCGCCCCGGTTCCCCCTGAACTGGAAAAGCCGCTGGATAAGGTAAAGGAACCGCCCCACCACAAGCGGAGCCGGGAGCGGGAGGAACGGTAATGCCCCGCCGCAGGCGGAATATCCCGCTTTATGTGATGGTATCCCCGGAGGAACTGGAACAGCTTCACGCCCGCATGGACGAGGCAGGCGTCCGCAACATGAGCGCCTTTGTCCGCAAGATGGCCTTAAACGGCTATATCCTCCATGTTGACCTCTCGCCCGTCCGGGAACTGGTTTCCCTGCAACGGCGGTGCTCCAACAATCTGAATCAGGTGGCGATCCACGCCAACACCTACGGCATATACCCGAACGAAATTGCCGGGCTTCAACAGGACTACGCCGAGCTGTGGGGGCGCATAAATGACATACTGAAACAGCTATCCGCCATTGTAGAGCTGTGAGCATGGGGAGCGGGGGCTGGGCCCTCGCTCCCCTGCTTTTTTTCTGTCCGGGAGCTTCGGGCCAAGTTGGCCCGAAGTATGCCGGGACAAGATTTGCAAAGTCCCGACAACATTGTTGTCCGGCCCCTGAAATGGTAAAATTATAGTAGGATAAAACAAAGAAAGGGGCTGTTTATATGAGACTGATATTTAAGATTATCGCGTTGCCGTTTCTGCTGGTTCTGTCGCTTTTGATGGCGGTGCTGATGTTCCTGTTCGACGTAGCCGGGGGGCTTTTGTCCCTGGCCTCCGGGGTGCTGGCCCTGATTGCCGTGGGCCTGTTCGTGCTCCAACATCAGCCTGTCGGCGGCGTGGCGTTTCTCGTCCTGGCTTTCCTGCTCTCGCCCTATGGGCTCCCGGCTATCGCGGAATTTATCATCAGCGCATTGGACGGGCTGAACTATTCCCTCCGGCGGTTCATCACAAGCTGACAGGCGGCGGGACTTCGGGCCAAGTTGGCCCGAAGCAGGAACAGCAAAACGGCGGCTCTGCGGGGCCGCCGTTCTTCATGGAATGGAGGTGAGATATGGCAACTACCCGCCATTTTACCCGGCATATCAACGTCGGGGAGACGATAGCGGAGGCAATCAAGGAATGTATTGACTACGGCAAAAATCCCGATAAGACCCGGGGCGGTAAACTTATCTCCGCTTATGAGTGCGACCCGGCCACGGTGGACGCGGAATTTCTGCTTTCTAAGAGCAAATATAAGGCCATCACGGGCCGGGTGCAGAAGTGGGACGAGGACATTTTGTGTTATCAGATACGGCAATCCTTCCTCCCCGGAGAAGTGACCCCGGAAGAAGCAAACCGTATCGGCTACGAGCTCGGCATGAGCTGGACAAAAGGCAACCACGCTTTTATTGTCACAACACACATTGATAAGGCACACGTCCACAACCATATTTACTACAATTCAACGTCCCTTGACTATACCCGGAAGTTTCGGAATTTCTGGAACAGTTCTTTTGCAATCCGGCGGGTAAGTGACCGGATCTGTCTGGAACACGGGCTTTCGATTGTGAAAAATCCGAAGCCTCGGAGTAAAGGCAAGTTTAAGAATTACGGGGAATGGCTTGAGGATAACAAACCGCCCACCTTTCAGGAGCGGCTGCGGGCGCAGATCGACGCGGCCCTCTTGCAGAAGCCCGCCGATTTTGCCGCGTTTCTCTCACTGATGAAGGCGGCGGGCTACGAGGTCAAACACGGGCGCGGCGGCTCTCTCTCGTTTCGCTGTCCCGGACAGGAACGGTTTACCCGTTGCCGGGCCTCCACACTCGGGGAAGGTTATAGTCCGGAGGATATACGGGCCGTTATCGAAGGCCGCGCCCCCTTGCCCTCCAGCCGGGCGGCGGAGCCTGTGAAGCCGGGCCGAAGGCTCAACCTGATTATCGACATTCAGAACCGGCTTCAAGGAAAAGGCCCGGCCTATGAGCGGTGGGCAAAAGTATTCAACCTAAAGCAGATGGCGGCGGCTCTGGCTTACTTGCAGGACAACGGCCTGACGGAGTATGAGCAGTTGGAGAAAAAGGCCGGGGAGGCCACGGAGCGGTTTCACGTTCTGGCTGGAAAAATCAAGTCGGTGGAGGCCGCGCTTGCCGCCAATGCGGAGCTTAAAGGAGCCACGGTAAACTATGCAAAGACCCACCCCGTGTTTGAGGCGTACAAGGCTTCACGGTACAGTAAAAATTTCCTTGCAGAACATGAGGCGGATATTGAGATTTACCGGGCGGCCCGGGCCAAAATGAGTGCCATTCTGGACGGGGCGAAGCTCCCAAAGATGGAGAAACAGAAGGAGGAAGGCCGCAGGCTGGCGGCTGAAAAAAAGGAGCTCTACGCCGAGTACCGGGAAGCCCGGAAAGATATGCGGGAAGTCACAACGGCAAAAGCAAACATTGATTATCTGCTCGGCCTGACCGGGCAGGAGAAAAATAAGGAACAGGAGCGATAGCGAATGAGACGCAACCAATCGAGCGGAGCGACGGAGCTTCGGGCCAAGTTGGCCCGAGGTTCCGCAGGGTTTGGGGCTGGCCCCAACAAGCGGGATTTTTCAGGTTTCGGCGGGAGCCGGAACGTGGAAAATTCGCAAGTGTATAGACACTTGCATCGCTTGCCGTTTAGCGGTAGGCTGAAAAAGATAACAAAGAAATAAGACATACATATGTCCTATTCCATGTTATAATGGCATGGGGTGATTATATGAAGATAGACCGTCTTATCGGTATTATTACAATACTTTTGCAAAAGGAAAAAGTAACAATTTCTCAATTAGCCAAGCGCTTCGAGGTTTCATGCAGGACTATCCAGCGTGATATTGATGATATATGTAAAGCTGGTATCCCTATTGTGTCCATGCAAGGATATGGCGGGGGGATTTCCATTGAAGAAGGTTATAAAATTGATAAAACAATACTGACACAAAAAGAATTGAGTGCTATTTTTATGGGCCTCAAGAGTATTGATACCATTTCAAAATACCCTTATACCCAAAGCCTGATGGAGAAACTAAGTCACGATAAGAGCTCAATCCTTTCCGATCAAAACAAAATTATTATTAGTTTAGCCTCGTTTTATCAAGTAAGCCTAACTGAAAAAATAGATTTAATAAAACAGGCTATTAACAATCGGGAACTGATTTTATTCCACTACTATTCTGAAAAAGGAGAAAGTGAACGTACCATTGAGCCTTATTTTATAATATTTAGGTGGTTTGCATGGTATGTTTACGGGTACTGCCTTACTCAACAAGATTATAGACTTTTCAAATTAAATCGTTTAAGCAAATTACAGAATCTAAAAACAAATTATGAGGAAAGATTTATTTCAGAAAAAGAACTTGATTTTGACCAATATATTTGGCGTGACGATATAAAACTGGTAGCCCTTTTTGATATGAGTGTAAAATATAGACTGATTGATGAATATGGCCCGGAATGTATAACATTAGACCATCAATCTGGCAAACTGCTTTTTGAAAATGTTTTTACAAATTATAATTATTTAGTTCAATGGATACTTAGTTATGGAGAGGCAGTAAAAGTTATTGAACCTTGTGAATTAGTGAATGAAATCCGTAAAAAGGCCAAAAACATGTTAGCTCAATACGAGGAATAGGACATAAAGGTGTCGTATTACATGTGTTACGATTAAAACAAATGGAGGAATTGAATATGAAAAAAGAAATATCTATTACAGATAGGCCGGAAAAACTTGCCGGATATGAAGCGGAGCAATACTTTGCTGCCTGTGGTAATTTGTCATGGTACGATTTTGTGACAGCCATGCCATCGTTGGTATTCCTCGTTACAGGCTGGAAATCGAACGGTAAGGAAAACGCCTGTCTGCAATCTTGGTCTACCTTTGCCGGAAGTGGAGCTGACAACTTTATATGTATCATGGGAAAGGTTAATAGAGGCGGGCATATGTATCAATCGCTGAAAGAAACAAAAGTATGTGTATTAAATTTCCCATCTATCGACATTTATGACCGCTGTATAAAAACGATTGGCAACAATCAGTTTGAAACAGATGAAATTACCGCCTCTGGCTTAACTGCGGAGAAAGCCATAATGGTCAACGCTCCACAAATTAAAGAATGCTTTTTGAATATCGAATGTGAATATTTGTGGGAACATGAGCTTTTCGAGGGAAGTCAAGAAGTTGCAGTTGCATTGAAAGCCGTCAACATTTGTATGGATAGAGAACGCTACGACCAAAGTTTGCTCGGCAGATACGGAAAGAGTGGATATTTATATCAAATCGACCAACCGACCAATCCAGAAACAGGTGAGATCACGCCGATAAATCACGGAACATTGGAACCGGATGTTCCTATTGAGTGGGTTACGAATTAAGCGTTTGCTTCGGGCCAAGTTGGCCCGAAGTCTATAAAGTAGCCGCTGCTGCAACAAAAAAATGTTGTATTGTCAAATGAAAAAGCGGGGGCTATCACGCCTCCGCTTTTCTGGCTTCTTTGGCTTTTTGTATTCCCTTTACGGTATCGGATACAATGACAAGATCGGTTTCATCAACGCCATTTAGAAGTTCATCGAGTTGTCGGCGCTGTGTAGTCTTATCCGGCGTTTTCATCGGAAAGAAAAACTGGTCTACCGATATATCAAAGAAGGTCACAAGTTCATAAAAAACTTGCAGGCTCGGGTGCTGGCCTTCATTCTCGATTGAGACGAGATAGCGTGGGGCAATATCAAGTTCTTTCCCTAACCGCTCCCGGGTGTAGCCTTTGGCCTTCCTGGCCGCTTTGATGGCCTGTCCGAAAGCCTTGAAGTCATAGACTTCTGTTGGTTTTCTCATAAATAAATCACCCTATTACATTGTATAGCTCCAATTTTCAAAATGAAATGAGTATACAACACATAGAGTTTACCTAAATAACACCAATTATGTACATGAAACAGCAAAACCGCTCAACGGTAAATAAAAAAAACCGTTGTTTGGCGGTAGGATAGTTATGCGCCTAAACAAAATACAGTAGCCTAACGGCGGTTTTGAAATAGCAATCAAAGCCGTCGTTTTCTTTTTGGAAATAAGAATAACGGAGGGTGTGATAAAATCGCCCTATTTAGAGGACACGGCGGTACAAGGAGGGTATCGCCGTGAACCATTATATTCGACATAATCAGTCAAACTTCTACTTCTTAAAAAAAGCCTGACCCTTTATGTCCATAGTTGCGCTCCTCCATTTACCTATACACATCATTTAAGAGGAACTAATAGTGTTTGTTCTTGCGCTCGTTTGGCCTTGTGCTATACGGGCGCTTTTCATTTGCGGCAAACTGGCTTCGGGCCAACTTGGCCCGAGGTTCCAAACAAAGGGGAGTTGCCCCGCTGCCGCTCCCCGCCCTCTCCATTTCGGTTCACTCGTCCACCAAAACCGAAATGGAGGTATCACTATGAAGAAAATCAACTTGCGGGATCTGTACCCGTTTTATCATAACGACCTGTTTGTGGAAGTCTCTGACGAAGTGGCGGCGGCTCTGGCCGAGGCCGAGCGCATGGAGCGGAACTATATCCGCCGTGTGTATTGGAACAAAGCGTATTTTTCGTTGGACGCCGGAGACGGTATCGAGCATGAAGCTCTTTTCGTTGCCCTGTCTCCCTGTGAGCTTTACGAGCGCAAGGTTACGGCGCAGGAGCTCCGCGCGGCCCTCGCTTCGCTCCCGGAAATGCAGAGCCGCAGGGTTTACGCTCATTACATACTCGGAATGAGCAAAGTTGAAATTGCAAGAGCCGAGAGAGTCCATGAGAAAACAGTTCGGACTTCGATTGAGCGCGGGCTCCGCAACATGGAAATTTTTTTGAAAAATCGTATCTAAACCGGCCCGATTTTGCCCGTTTATTCTCATGGCTATTGAGAGGGATAACTACCTCGGGCAAGTTGGCCCGAGGCTTGAAGCTCCCCCGTGCAGCTTGACAATTTCATAAAAAGATACCCGGATACGAAGGGTGTGTATGCTGAGTGACAGGCCCGCCATGACCTCTATTGCCAGAGAATAGAGAGAGCGACAAGGCCCATGTCGCAGGCGGGCCGAGGCTGGTTCCGCCGGATAAAGCAGACAAGCCTTGATACTTGCGTTTAGTCATAGTCCGAGCGTTGAAGCGGCCAAAGGCCGTGAGCCGTCGCAGGCATTGAGAACGCCTTGCCATAAGAATGGGGAGAGGTGAAATTCCTATGGGGTGGACAAGCCGCCGCCCGTCCGGGGTATCTGTGTAAGTAAACGATCAGGAGCGCCGGGCCGGATATTCTGTCCGATAACAGCCCAAAACTTCCCGGCGCGGCGCTCCACCTATTTTTGAATAGGGAGAATCGAAATGGAAAAAGATTTGACTTTGGATATGATGTTGACCGAACGGTGGAGCAATAATGCCTGCCGCGGTTACGTCATATGGGCGATGGAAAACTGTGACTTCAAGCCCGAGTATATTAAACGGGTGGTTCGTGAGCTTCATTGGGTTTTCGATATGAAATCTATTGAAGAAGCCGACGAACACTATTGCCAGAGTCCCTACTAAACCTCTCTTCTCTGCTCTGACCTCGGGCCAACTTGGCCCGAGGTCTTATGAGCAGATGGCAAAGGGCGGCGCGTGAGAACGGGCCGCCTTTTGTCATTTCCTCATAGGACAATCAGGGAATGACATACACATGGAAGAAAGGGGGCGAATATCCATGCAAAAACAAATTCATTTAACGGAGCTCGCGGGCGTTGATATAACGACAGTCAACAAAGAGGACTTAGTTGACGTGTCCGGGCTGACCTTCGATAACACGGTTCCGAGAGAACAGCGGGCGGCGCAGGTGCTCCGCAAAGTAAAAAATCCGTACTGCTTCCGGGTGGGCGATATGGGCGTTAAACTGGAATTTCTGGATAGCGCCCCGCCCCTTGAGGATTGCTTCACTGACTTCCTTCAACGTAAAAAGAGCGGCCTGTAATCAGTGTGCAGGCCGTTTTTGTCGGCCTCGGGACAAGATTTGCAAGGGCTCGACAACATTGTTCACACCACCTATACATGGTATAATATAGGTGTAAAGTGATAAAGGAAGGAGGTTCACATGGCGCGAAAGAGCCGTGTTATCACTGAAACTCAAAAGCAGGAAAGCGTAAAATCATTTGAATGGAAAATCGGTATTTATATCAGACTTTCCAAAGAGGATTTAAGGAATAATGATGAATCCGAAAGTGTAACCAACCAGAGAAAAATCAATCTGGAATTTGTGGAAGAAAAATTCTGCAACGAAACGTATATCATTTATGATATTTATGTAGATGATGGACGCTCTGGAACAACAGAGGACACACGACCTGATTTTCAACGGTTATCAAAAGACATTCGTGAGGGTAATGTGAATTGCGTTGTTTGCAAAACTCTTGCCCGGGCCTTTCGTAACTATGCCGACCAGGGGAAGTTTCTGGAGCAGTATCTCCCTACATACGGTTGCCGCTTTATCGCATTTGGCAATCCCTACGTTGACACATTCGCAAACCCTGACTGTACGCAAAACATGGAAATCCCAATAAATGGCCTTATGAATGACCGTTACGCGGCCAGAACGTCGGAAGATGTACGAAAGACATTTCGGACAAAACGCAACAATGGTGAGTTTATCGGCGCATTTGCCCCATACGGTTATTTGAAAAATCCAGAAAATAAAAATGCTTTTATTATTGATGAAGAAGCCGCTGAAATTGTAAAGGAGATATTCGAGAAATATCTGGCTGGTATGAGTAAACTCTCTATTGTACGGTACTTAAACGACCATAGTATTCTCTGTCCAACGGTATATAAACAAAAGCGGTTAGGCTTGAAGTACCAAAATCCGCACAGTGACCCAACAAAAAACCCTCTTTGGAGTGAAAAGACAGTGGGGGACATACTTAAAAATCAAATGTATTGCGGTGATATGGTACAAGGGCGTTATCGTATAAAAAGTTACAAAGTCCATATTCAGGAGAAAGTCCCGGAGGACGAATGGTTTATTAAAGAAAAAACTCACGAGCCAATTATCGACCGGGAAATTTTTGATAAAGTTCAGCGGTTATTACAGAAGGACACCCGCACATCTCCTAAAAATGATACGCTATATTTGTTCAGTGGTTTCCTGCGTTGTGCTGACTGCGAAAAAGCTATGATAAGAAGTGAAGTTAAAAAACATGTATATTACTACTGTTCGACTTATAAGAGACGGTCAAAAAAAGCCTGTACGAAACATTCCATACAGCATAACCGCTTAGAAGCGGCTGTCCTGTTTGCAATTCAGCAGTATGTATACCTTGCAATCGACTATACAAAAATCATTGAACAGATTAACAGGGCTCCAATCATCAAGAGCCAGGATAAGAAATTGTTGGAGGCTATCTCCAAAAAGGAACGGGAGCTTGCCAAGGTAATTAGATATAAACAGGCTGTTTATCAAGATTGGAAAGACAACGAGATTAGCCAGACCGATTACCGCCGTATGCGGGAGGACTATGAAGCACAGGAAAAAGAGATAACTACAACGATTAAAAAACTACAAAACGAGAGGGCCGAACAAGAAAACGGTGTAGACACTGAAAATCCTTTTCTGGTTGCCTTTCGCAAATACGAAAATGTTACCACACTATCAAGGGATATTCTGATTGATCTTGTTGACAGTATCACAGTTTATGAAGGCGGCAATATCAGCATTGTTCTTCGCTTTGCTGATGAACTCCGCCGGGTGCAGGATTTTATTGAAATCAACACCCATTCCGAAGCGGTTTAATATGACCGCATTTTAATTGATAGTTGGTTTTCTTATTATCCATGGCTCCACAGGAGCGACAGGAGCAACAGGAGTTACGGGTCCGACAGGCCCGACCGGCCCGACCGGTCCGGAAGGTCCACAGGGAATACAGGGAGAAGAAGGAACAGCTGGTCCGGAAGGTCCAACCGGTCCGGAAGGCCCGCAGGGAATACAGGGAGACGCTGGTCCGGAAGGCCCGACTGGTCCGGAAGGTCCGCAGGGAATACAGGGAGAAACAGGTCCCACAGGAGCGGCAGCAACCATCCGAATTGGTTCGGTGACAACGGGTGATCCGGGAACACCGGCAGAGGTAACGAATTCCGGTACGGATGAAGACGCAATTTTTGACTTTGTGATACCCCGTGGGGAACCGGGATCAGGAGGCACACCAGAAGTTCTGGCGACGGTTAACTCAGCTACCCAGCCGACAACTGCCAATACGGCGCTCGTATTTACGGATACGCCTCTTGTCTCTGGGTCCGCAATCACCCACCAGGCAGGATCGACCGATATTATGATTAATCAGCCGGGTATTTACCAGGCAACCTTCCACGGCACGGTTTCCGTCAATACGGGAACTACGATCCCTTCATCCGTTTTAGCGAGGCTGAACCTGGATGGAGCACCGGTAGCCGGCGCTGTAGCGAGCCACACATTTTCGTCAACAAATGAAGTTGCCACGATGTCTTTCAGCGTGCCGTTCCAGGTAACTGCGGTTCCGGCAACGCTTCAGGTTATTGCAAGCGAGGATGGATTTACGTTTGAGGACCTTGCACTTACTGTTATACGCCTGGGAGATGCCACGTAAGTTTACAATAGATAAGAAACGGATGTATGTTCTATATTCGGCAGATGTATGGAGGAAGTCTTCAAATGATTGATCTGCCGGCGTCAGACATGTAGAAGGGCTGCTGCAAAAATGCTGGTCAAACAGCATTTCTGCAGGGCCCTTTTGCTGCGTTTGACAGGCCATGCTGCGGTATAACGAGACCGGATGCAAAACGGGGATGAAACGGGAGTCCCAAAGGAGGATATTATGCTTGTGTGTAATCTTTCTTGCTTTTTTACGGCTCCATTGATAAGATTGTAATAACCGTTGATGGCTGTTTCAATGCATCAGCAGAAGCAGAATACCTGCGGAATAGGGATTTGATCTGGCTAAGCAGACGAGGAAAGGGGGCACTCAATGCAGATTCAGTATTTGAAATATTTTCTTCAAATTGCAGAAACGGGGAGCATGAACAAGGCGGCAGAACTTCTGTATGTCTCGCAGCCAAGTCTGAGCAAGGTCATGTCATGCCTGGAAGCAGAGCTGAATATAAAGATATTTGAACGGAACAACCGGGGAGTTTCTCTGACAGAGGATGGTAAAAAACTGTATATGTATACGAAAAATATCCTCAATCAGTTTGATCTTATTTCAAAGATATCATCAGAAGAGCTGCCAAGCGTCATATCGGTCTCCGCCTATCCAAATCTTATTTCCGCAAGTCTGCTGAGCAGGTATTATAATCTTTACCGCGGGCGGAATATTGCATTTACTCTGAGAGAATCCCGCATAAGTCAGATTGCGGAGGATGTATCCGGCCTCCGTTCTGAAATCGGAGTGCTTCATATCAATAATGCCCAAAGCAAAGAAGTTCATCGCCTGCTCGACTATCACGGCCTGGAATTTAATCTGGTAGCAAATGACACATGGTACGCGGTACTGGGACCGAATAATCCCCTGTTTGACTGCCGTACAGTGAATATGCGCCAGCTGCTGAACTACACAGTCGTGCGTCCGCCGGATGACTATTTTTCTACCCTGACTACATATCTGATTATTGACTCGGTAAGTCTTTCAGAATTTCAGAAGGCAGTTTATCTCAATAATGGTGCGGTAACCATCAGCCTGATGCAGGAAACCGATATTTTTGCCTTCAGCCTGTGGCTCAGCCGCCAGGATTATGAGCGTTATGGACTTCGTGTCATTCCGATCGAAAATTGTGATGTGAGCGTAGAGATGGGATGGGTGAAACGGCGCAAGGAAATGCTCTCTCCTGAAGCAGAAGCATTTGTCCGCCTGATCGAGGAATATTACGGTAAATCCGGACAGTAGCTCATCACAGGAGGTTCTCTTTTTTCAGCTATTCCGAACAGTTATAACCAGCGTATGCCCTTTTCGGATTATGCATCTTTTTTGTCTTATGCTATGATGAATGTATAAAGATCAAAATAGATTAAGGAGGGGTTAATTATGGCTGTTAAATATGTTCCGGAGCCATTCCGCATCAAAATGGTTGAGACAATTCGGATGCTTACACGTGAAGAAAGAGAGGAGAAGATCAGAGAGGCACATTACAATATGTTCGGTCTTAAGGGGGAAGACTGTTATATTGATCTGCTTACAGATTCGGGTACGAACGCAATGAGTGCAGTCCAGTGGGGCGGAGTCATGCAGGGAGATGAAGCATATGCGGGAGCATCCAGCTATTATCACCTGATTGATGCAGGAAAAGATATTTTTGGATATGGCTATATCCAGCCGGTACACCAGGGCCGTGCTGCGGAAAAGGTGCTGTTTCCTCTTTTGCTGGGACCTGGAAAGTTCGCTGTTTCCAACATGTTTTTTGACACGACTCGCGCCCATGTGGAACTGGCGGGAGCCCGCGCAATTGACTGCGTAGTGGAAGCCGCCAAAAATCCGGCGAAACGTGCTCCGTTTAAGGGCAATATGGATGTGGAGAAGCTGGAAGCCCTGATACTGGAACACGGTGCGGAAAATATTGGCCTGGTAGTAATGACCATAACCAACAATTCTGCGGGGGGACAGCCGGTTTCTCTGGAAAATATGCGCCAGGTTTCGCAGGTGTGCAGAAAATATGGAATACCTCTGGACATCGATGCAGCCCGCTTTGCTGAAAATGCATATTTTATCAAACGGGATGAAGAAGCATGTAAAGATATGTCTGTGAAAGAAATTGTACAGCAGATGTTCGGGTATGCGGATATGTTTACCATGTCTGCCAAAAAAGACGCAATTGTCAATATGGGCGGTTTAATCGGCGTGAAAGAGGAAGATTCTCCGCTGATTTTAAAAATTCGTGCAAACTGCATAAGCTATGAAGGATTTTATACATACGGCGGCCTTGCAGGACGTGATCTGGAAGCGTTGGCGGCAGGTTTATATGAAGGCATCGATGAAGACTATCTCCGGTACAGGATCGGGCAGATGGAGTATCTGGCCTCCCGCCTGGACGATGCAGGCATCGCCTATCAGTCACCTGTCGGAGGCCATGGAGTTTTTGTAGACGCGGCTGCCATGTTCCCTCAGATTCCATATTATGAATTTCCAGGCCAGGTGTTAGCGGTTGAGCTTTACAAAGAAGCTGGAATCCGCGCCTGCGACATCGGATCATATATGCTGGGCAACGATCCTGACACAGGCGAGCAGCTCCATGCCGATTTCGAATTCACCCGTCTGGCGATACCACGCCGTGTTTATACGCAGGCCCATTTGGATATTATGGCGGAAGCATTGACTGCCATTAAGGAACGGGCGCATGAAATTAAACATGGCTACCGGATTACATGGGAACCCCCGATTCTGCGGCATTTTCAGGCGCATCTGGAACCAGTCAGCGAAAAAACGGAGTAAATACCAGTTTACTAATTTAGTAAGGAGAGTGGAGTATGAATAATTTTTTATCAGTTATCCCTCCTTTTGTGGTCATCATTCTGGCCCTTTGGAGTAAGAACGTACTGGCATCCCTGTTTGTAGGGATTGTAATCGGGTCTGTTATTCTTAATGGCGGAGGATTTATACCGCCCATCGTGGATAAATACTTTATACAGGGAGTTGGAAGCAACGGCAGTATTCTTATGTGTATGATGCTGCTGGGAATTATGCTTAACTTCATTAAACAGGGCGGCGGCTTCAAAGCTTTCGCAGAATGGTCCAGCAGGCGGATTAAGACTTCCAGACAGACAGCAGTCTCCATATTCTTTCTCAGCCTTCTGCTGGGAGTTGCCGGCTCTTTGGGACAGATCAGCATCAGCCGTTTTATGCGCCCTGCAATCTATAAAACAAAGATGCCAAAAGAAAAATCAGCCTTTATTGTAGCGTCTGTCTGCTCGAATACCGGAACGCTGCTACCATTCGGATTGATGCTGATTTTTGTAAGCGGCCTTATTTCTTCGCTGGATATGGACGGTTTTTCCGTTTACCTTTCCAGCTGGCCATATTTCTTTTTTGCATTTATCTCTATTATTATCGCCGGCCTGGTCGCATTTGGTATTTTCCCGGACCTTGGCCGTATGAAAAAGATTGAAGAAGCAATTAAAAACAGCAATTCAGATGAAGTGTTTACAGATGACGCAGAAATGACGGACGTTTTAGGAGGACCTGAAGTAAAGGCGGATATCTGGGCGTTTATTCTGCCGATCAGCCTGCTGCTGATTGGACTGGCTACGGTATCATTAATGATCGGCAAGCCTACGATTACCGCAGGAATCCTGATCGGAACCGTTACGGCGGCAGTCTATGACCTGGTTAAAGGAAGCGTTCCATTCGGCCGGCTTACAGGCTGTGTCATCCGTGGATTTCAGGATATGGCAGGTATTTATCTGATCCTGGTTTTTGCCTTCGCGTTCGGTGTTGTCGTTACCGATCTTGGATTTGCCGGCTATATGGTCAGCCTTGTCAGCAGCTTTTTAAGCACGGATCTGGTTCCGCTGATCACATTCCTGCTCTGCTGTATTATTTCCTACGCCACAGGCAGCCTCAGCGCTTCTGCCGTTATCGTAGTACCACTGAGCCTCCCGTTAGCACTTACCGTAGGAGCCAGCCTTCCGCTGACTACCGCAGCTATGCTCAGCGGTTCTCTGTTTGGCGATCAGTCGTCACCGATATCTGACAATGTCATCCTTCCGGCAACTTCCGCCGGAGTCGACCCTGTAGACCTCTCTAAGATTATGGCGCCTTACCGTCTGATTACGTTTGTGATCTGCGCGGTGCTGTATGGAATCCTGGGCTTTATCGTCTGATAACGAAAAAGGAGAATGATTATGGCAAATACACGATTTTCACTGGAAGGGGACCAGCTGGGGCGTTTTCACTTCCGTACGGACGCAGCCGAAATGGAGCGCCGATGGAAGGTCACGCGTGAGGCAATGCGCCGTCAGGAAATAGACTGCCTCGTGCTTTGGGGAGATAACCAGATCTTCGGCGGCGTGCAGAAATATCTAACGGATCTTCAGGTTCCCGTTTATCCTCATGGATTCCTGTTCTCTCAGGAAGGAATCAGCATCGTCGGCCATGGAGACTGGGGTGGAGCCGCATGCGGTGATTATCTCTGCTGCCGTGACGTGTTGGACAATATTTCCGTGCCCTTTTTGCCTTCCATATGTTACACGGATTCCTATCCGGCAGAAGAGTTCTGTAAGATTATCCGCCGTCATGGCTGGAAAAGGGCCGGTTTCGTGGGAATGAATATCCTTCCGGCAGGAGTCTATAAATACATGACAGAAACGCTTGCAGATGTGGTGTTTACGGACGCCACGGATATGATGGATGAAATAAAAGCGGTAAAGTCACCATATGAACTGTCACTCTGCGAAAAAGCAGTCCGGCTCCACGAAGATATTCTGGCGGCAGTTCCCACGATACTTCGTGTCGGACGCACGGAACGCGAAGTATCGCTGGCTCTCCGTCATCTGGCGGACGATATGTACTGTTCGGACTTTCTGGTGCTTACAGGGGCACATCCCACAGCGCCTGGCGGAAACCTTTATTTCTATCAGAATAATACCATTCAGAGGGGCGATTACGTCTATATTCTGATCGAACTGGCCGGTCCTGGAGGAATCTGGGCAGAACTGGGACGCACCTATTCCATGGGAGAACCTTCCGCAGCCATGCAGAAGGCATGGGACGATGCAGTCAGGCTGGAGAACGATCTGGCTTCCATGTGTATACCAGGAGCAAAACCAGGCGATGTATTCCAGGAGGGCAACCGCCGGCTGGCAGCACAGGGATATGCAGAAGAAGGCCATTTCTTTGCGCACGGACAGGGGTATGATATTGTAGACCGCCCTGTCTTCTGTAAAGAAGAGCCGATGACGCTCAAAGAGAACATGTATTTCTCCATGCATCCCCGCTGTAAAAATAAGGAAGCCGCAGCGATCTGCGTGGATAATTATGTGGTAACCAGGGACGGAGGAAGACGGATGAGCCGTGTACCTCAGGAGCTGGTCTGCATCGATTACTGATAATACCACAGCCCTTTCAGGGCTTTAAGGAGGAATTATATGGTCAGGACAGTTCAGGATATGGGAGTGAATCACTACGAAAATATGAGAGGCGGCATGCTGACGGTCAGCGCTGTCAAATTTCTGGAAGCAGAGGATTCCTATGGCGCAGGATCGTTTTTTGGAAGGGCAGTGATTCCGCCAGGCGGTTCGATCGGCTATCACCAGCATACGGGCGAGTTTGAGGTATATTATATTCTGGAAGGCACTGCGAAAGTAGTGGATGATGGAAAAGAATATATCCTTCACCCGGGAGATATGATGCAGTGCCGCGACGGCAGCAGCCACAGCATTGAAAACACCGGGGACCAGGACCTGTGTTTCCTGGCAATGGTGCTTTACAATCACGAGAAGTAACCGGTTTAAAAACTGAATACAGGCAGCAAAAGAGGGTGTTGCAAGGAAACATCCCACATGCTCTCGACATCAGATTCCGCTTTAAGGTCAGCGGAAGGGATCATCCATCTGGTATCGAGGGCATGTTTTTTGTATCCTTCGGCTTTGAGGTCTATGGCTAAGATCGATCCTTTCAGGGCAAAATGAGCAGTGAATGGGCACGAAATAAGAAATCTTACGATTTATTAAAAAATCAGCTGGAGACTCTCGCCAATGGAAAAGTTTTATGATATACTAAATCGATATATTAGATATGGGGGTCAAAAGGTCTTTTGTCCCCATTGATACCGGATTGCTCCGCACCCAGTGCCCATGGTATCAAATATTATGTAATGACGGAGAATGGCTTATGCTGAATGAAGATAAGATTCAATTGATGACAGGAATCGCCATGTTCGAAAAAAAAGAAGGAAAAGATATGTTTCCTGCAGAGTCCATGTTTAAAAGCGACTATGTAGGAAGCCATATGCTGAAAGCGTTTTTTCGTTTTACGTGCAGTTTTCTGATCGGTTTTGTCGTATGGGGACTGTATTCAATCGAAGAGCTTCTGAACATGATCACGGTGGAACATCTTGTCAGAATGGGGATACAGGGAGCAATCCTTTATGGTTTTGGCCTGTTTGTTTATTTGTGGATTACCTATACGATTTATTCGAAGCGTTATGACAATGCCGGCAGAGCGATACGCGTCTATAAAGCCAAACTGAGAAGGCTTCATAAGCGTTATGAATTCCGTACGAAGACAAGAGAGCTGACTGGCAAAGGAGGAAGGACATCATGATGGGACTTCTTGTATTCAAAGAATGGTTAAAAGAATTTTACGGCAGAAATGCCTTATATGTCAGACCAATCATAAAATTTGCTCTGTGTCTGGCAATTTTTCTTATTTTGAACCAGAATATCGGCTTTATGGCAAAGCTGAAGAGCCCGCTTCTGGTGATCGGCCTGTCACTTGTCTGTTCAGTCCTTCCATATGGTGTAATTTCACTGATTACGGCAGTTTTTGCGCTGATTCATATTAATAGTGTTTCATTTGAGATTGCAATCCTGACGGCGGCTTTTATGGTCATTATCATGCTGCTGTATTATGGATTTCAGCCGGGAGACAGCATACTGCTGATTGCCACACCGGTGTTGTTTTTCTTGAAGGTGCCTTATGTGGTGCCGCTTCTGGCCGGTCTTTCCTGTGGACTCATGTCAGTCATTCCGGTAAGCTGCGGAGTATGTCTTTATTACATTCTCCTATATGTAAAGCAGAACGCCGGCGTTCTTACTGGAGACGCGGCAGTGGATATTACACAGAAATACGGACAGATTATTAAAAACATCATGTCGAATCAGACGATGCTCGTCATGATGGCGGCCTTTGCAGTAGGAATTCTGGTCGTGTGCATTATCAGAAATACATCTGTTGACTATGCGTGGACGATTGCAATTATCGTTGGAACGATCGCTCAGCTGGTGGTTATATTTATCGGCGATTTTCTGTTCAACATTACAGTTCCGATGATTTCACTGATTGTGGGAATGTTTATCTCTGTGACAATTGCCGCAGTCTATAATTTTTTTGTTCTGGCGGTGGATTATACGCGGACAGAATACCTGCAGTATGAAGATGACGACTATTATTATTATGTAAAAGCTGTACCGAAGATCACGGTATCTGCACCGGATGTCAGGGTGCAGCAGATCAATGCCAGAAAGGCAGGACATCAGGTAAGACGATAAGTTCTGCCGGCAGCCGCGGGGCGGTGCATTTTTTCTATCTATAAAAAGGCAAAGAGGTGAGTGTATGACTAAGATTGCTGAGAGCCTGTATTCATGGCTTTCATTTCTGCCTAGAATATCATTTCGAAATATACTCGAGATAATTATCATAACATTTTTGGTATATGAGATCTTGTTCTGGATTAAAAATACAAGGGCATGGACACTTCTGAAGGGCATTGCGGTGATTCTTGGCTTTACAGTTCTGGCATATCTCCTTCAGCTGGATACGATCCTGTGGATTATTGGGAAATGTGCAATTATTGCAACAACAGCCCTTATTATCATATTTCAGCCGGAGCTTAGAAAAGCATTGGAACAGCTGGGCAGCCAGAACCTGATCGCCGGTATTTTCTCCTTTGATGATTCGAAGGAGTCCGGAGGATTTACGGAGAAGACGATCAATGAGATTGTAAAAGGCACAATCGAGATGGCAAAGGTCAAGACGGGCGCTTTGATGGTTATCGAGCAGGGAGTTTCCCTGAAAGAGATTGAACGTACCGGAATAGAGATCAACGGACTCGTTTCAAGCCAGCTTTTGATTAATATTTTTGAACATAATACGCCGCTTCATGACGGAGCGATTGTAATCCGCGGCAACAGGATCGCGGCGGCAACATGTTATCTGCCGTTATCGGATAATATGGCGATCAGCAAGGATCTGGGAACGCGCCATCGGGCGGCCGTGGGAATCAGTGAGGTATCCGACAGCCTTACGGTTGTTGTTTCGGAAGAGACGGGAAGGATTTCCGTAGCGGAAGGAGGATGGCTCAGGAGGATTTCCGACGGAGATGAGTTGAAGAAGATCTTGTCTGCAGCGTTGACGAAAGACGAGGCGGATAAAAATAATCGTTTTAAAATTTGGAAGGGAAGGCGGAAGAATGAAGGAAAGGCTCGCAAATAATCTGGGACTTAAACTGCTCTCTCTTTTTCTGGCCTTTTTTCTGTGGCTGCTGGTGGTAAATGTCTCCAATCCGGGAATTGAGAGGAGTAAGGAAGTACAGGTAGATATTGTTAATGAGGGCGTTCTGACAGCGGCGGGACAGACTTATGAGATCGTGGGAAAGAATACGGTCACCGTCTCATATCACGTCAGGACTCTTGACGAGTATAAGATAAGTTCATCTGATTTTCGCGTTTACGTTAATCTGGAGGACCTTTACGATGTGACAGGAGCTGTTCCGGTGACGGTAGAGGTGATTAATCATAAAGAATTGCTGGATTCCGTATCCGTGAAGCCGAATGTCATTCATATCAAGACGGAAGCACTGCAGAGAAAACGCTTCCCACTTCAGGCTTCAGCCCTTGGTAAGACGAGAGAAGGATATGATCTTGGCGATGTGGAACTGAGTCCGGAATATATTTATGTGAGCGGACCTGTATCTCAGGTGGGACAGATCAGCTATGCGGGAGTTGAATTCTCTGTGGATGGCGCTTATTCGAATGTGGAAGGAACCACAGCGCCAGTCTTTTATGATGCAAACGGTAATAAAATTATGGAGATCGGCGACCGGATTACGGTCGATACAAAAGAAATTTCCTACAAACAGGAGGTTCTGAAAGTAAAGAGCCTGCCGCTCAGGCTGAACGTACAGGGAACGGTTGCTCCTGACTGCCGCTATACGGGTATGGAGAGCAGTGAAGAATCAATTCCTGTTATCGGTACAAGCAGCGTGCTGCAGTCGATCGATGCGATTCAGGTTCCGGAAGAGGAGCTGAATATTGACGGCGCTTCTGAGACCAAAACAGTAACGATTGATATTACAAAGTATCTCCCTGAGGGATTGACGGTAGTGGGCAACCGCGGTAAAGTTACGGTTAAGCTGAAGATAGAGCGGCTTGAGACAATGACGCTCAAGGTTGATCTGAAAGAGCTTTCGGAAACAGGACGTTCTGATGATTATAAATATTCCTTTGGAAGCAGTACCGTAGATGTAACGGTAAAGGGTCTGGCACGCGATCTGGAGACTCTGACTGCAGATGATCTGGGAGCGGAAATCAGCCTGGAAGGAATGAATCCAGGAGATAATAAGGGCGTTCTGGTATTTGAAGAGAATGATATATTTGAAGTTATGGATTATACGCCGTTTACAGTTACGGTCACCGAATCAGAGACGGTATCAGCAACGACCCAGACCCATGAAAGCAGTACGGATAAAGAGACGGAATCACAGGAAGAAACAGAAGGTCCTTCCGCAGATAATCAATAAGGAGGCACATAATATGACGACGGGCAAGATTATAGTGAAAAATCCTACAGGACTTCATTTAAGACCGGCAGGAGCACTTTGCACAGAAGCGATCAAATTTAAGTCACATGTACATTTTATGTTTGGAGGCAGTACGTATAATGCAAAAAGCGTGCTGAGCGTTCTGGGAGCATGTGTAAAAAGCGGCGATGAGATCGAATTCGTATGCGAGGGAATTGATGAAGAGGAGGCTCTGGCAGCGATGATCGCTGTTGTAGAGAGAGGATTGGGAGAATAACGATATGGATGTATATCTGATTTGTTATCTGGCATCCTTTCTGTTTGCCAGAGCAGAGCACTATTATCTGTCCGGTTTCGTATTATTAATGGCTGCTGCTTACCTGTACTGGTATGATTACAGACGGTCGGGAAATATCATTCACCTGAGAGCTGTTTTTTCTTTCTTCTGGGTATCAGGTCAGGCGCTGTCCTGCCTGAAACTCAGCCGTCTGCAGAGGGAATGGAGCCCTGTCACATGGGTGTGCTTTCTCATTGCACTGACCGCATTCTGGCTAACATTTGAAGTTTTGGAGAGACGTTATGGCTCTCCAGACGATTTTCGTGCGCATTTTCATAACAAAAAAGGGTATTCCAAACCTCTGTTTGAGGTGATGGGTGCCCTTACTGTTCTTTCTCTGGCAGCCTTCTCCTTTGAAGCGTATAAGCTGGGATTTATTCCGCTCCTTGTACGGGGAGTTCCGCATGCATATTCTACTTTTCACATATCAGGCGTCCATTACCTGACCGTATCCTGTGTTCTGATTCCTGCTCTGTCTGTCCTGTATTTTCAGGAGGATAAGCGGAGATCAGGATGGAAGAGGACTGCGGTAGTTGTCATGGATGCCGTCTCTTTTTTGATTCCGATTCTCTGCGTATCCAGATTTCAGATGATTCTGGCCGTATTTCTCGCGCTTTTCACATTTATATTAGGGAGCCGCGGCTTCTCCATGACCTATGTCTGGACTGCGCTGGCTATTATTGTACCCTGCTATCTGCTGCTGACCGTAGCCAGAAGTCATGATGTGGAATATCTGAACGGCATTTTTGAAATGAAAAACAGCCATATGCCCATATTTGTTACACAGCCATATATGTATATTTCAAATAATTACGATAATTTTGACTGTCTTGTGAAATATCTGGATCACTTTGCATGGGGGATGAAGTCGCTTTTTCCACTTTGGGCACTGACAGGGCTGAAATTTCTCTATCCGGCTCTCATCAATTATCCGATTATCGTCAATAAGGAAGAACTGACCACATTGACGTTGTTTTATGATTCTTACTATGATTTTGGGGTTGCGGGGGTTGTTATATTTGCGTGTATGCTGGGGGCACTGGCCTATTTCCTTGTATCAAAGATACAGAGAATGCGAAATCCTGCAGGCCTGCTTTTCTATGCACAGATAGCCATATATTTTATGTTCTCCTTCTTTACCACCTGGTTTTCAAATCCTGCCACCTGGTTTTACTTTGCGGTGACAGGGGCGGCAGCAGTCTACTGTGCGGTGAGAGAACGTTGAAGATGAGAGGATAACTTAATATACGCCGAGACGTATATGTATTTCAGGAGGAAGACAACATGAGAATTTCAGAAAAAATGAAGCCGATGGTACAGAATAATTCAGCGATCAGAGCAATGTTCGAGGAAGGCAAGAAGATGGCGGCCGTATACGGAGAGGAAAACGTCTATGATTTCAGTCTGGGCAATCCAAATGTGCCCGCTCCCGACAGCCTGAAGCAGGCGCTGATCGATATTCTGAATGAAGAAGATTCTGTATTTGTCCATGGATATATGAGCAACAGCGGTTTTGAAGACGTCAGAAAAGCGGTAGCTGACAACCTGAACAGGAGATTTGGAACATCCTTTACAGAAGACCGTCTGCTGATGACCGTTGGTGCGGCGAGCGGACTGAATGTGGTATTGAAGACCATATTAAATCCGAAAGATGAGGTGATTGTGTTCGCTCCGTTTTTTGTGGAATACAATGCATATGTAAAGAATCACGATGGCGAGCTGGTTGTGATCAGTCCAAACACAGTGGACTTTCAGCCGAACCTGGTGGAATTCAGAGAGAAAATTACGGCGAGGACGAAAGCGGTGATTATCAATACGCCGAATAATCCGACAGGAGTTGTGTATTCTGAAGAAACAATCAGGAAAATCGCAGAAATTCTTACGGAAAAGGGAGAGGAATTCCATTCGGAAATTATGCTCATTTCGGATGAACCATATCGGGAATTGGTATATGACGGAGTTCAGGTACCGTTTGTGACGAAGTATTATGCAAATACGGCGGTTGTTTATTCTTACAGCAAATCCCTTTCCATTCCGGGTGAGCGCATCGGATACGTGCTGATTCCTGAAGAAGCGGATCCGAGCGGAGAACTGTATACGGCAGCGGTAATTGCCAATCGCATTTGCGGAAGCGTCAATGCCCCGTCTCTGATTCAGCGTGCCGTTATGCGCTGTGTGGATGTGACTGCGGATATCGGCATATATGACAAAAACAGAAACCTGCTGTATGCAAGTCTGATGGAATACGGTTTCGAATGTATTAAACCGGAAGGCGCATTTTATCTCTTTGTAAAAGCGCCGAACCAGGATGAACAGAAATTCTGCGACGTATGCAAAAAGCATCATATTCTTGTTGTTCCGGGAAGTTCATTTTACTGTCCGGGCTATGTGAGAATCGCATATTGTGTGACGTATGAGCAGATCGAACGATCCCTGCCGGCTTTCCGGGAGGTTATGAAGGAACTGAAGGCAGAATAGAATCGGACAGGAATGAAGGTGCTTAATTATGAGACAATGGGAAAAATACATAAGAAAAGTGGAACCATATGTTCCAGGCGAACAGCCGCAGGATGAAAAGCTGATTAAGCTGAATACAAATGAGAACCCCTATCCGCCTGCTAAAGGCGTTGAGAGGCTGCTGAAAGAGATGAGTGCGGACAGCTTTAGAAAATATCCGGATCCGGCCTGCAGCTGCCTCGTAAAGGCTCTTGCAGACTATTATGGATTGAGTGAAGACGAAATATTTACAGGCGTAGGCTCGGATGATGTGCTGGCTACGGCCTTTCTTACATTTTTTAATTCTGACCGGCCGGTTTTATTTCCTGACATCAGTTATTCGTTTTATAAGGTGTGGGCAGGATTATTTGAAATTCCTTATGAAACGCCGGCGCTGGACGGAGAGTTCCGGATCCGGCTGGAAGATTACAGGAAAGAGAACGGCGGAATCATTTTTCCGAACCCAAATGCGCCGACCGGACTTTTTATGGGATTGGAACAGGTGGAAGATATCATAAAGCGCAATCAGGATACAGTTGTAATCGTAGATGAGGCATATATTGATTTTGGAGGGGAGTCGGCCCTGCCTCTGACCAGAAAATATGACAATGTCCTCGTAGTGCAGACCTTCAGCAAGTCCAGATCCATGGCAGGAATGCGAATCGGATTTGCGATGGGCAGCAGACGTCTGATTCAGGCGATGTATGACGTCAAATATTCCTATAATTCTTACACGATGAATATGCCGTCCCTTCTGCTCGGAACAGAGGCTGTCAAAGATGATGAATATTTCAGAAAAATTACGTCAAAGATTATGGAAACAAGGGAGTGGGCAAAGCAGCGTTTTCGTGAGCTGGGATTCCATTTTCCCGATTCCATGGCAAATTTCCTTTTTGTATCCCATGAAAAATGTCCGGCAAAGGAATTGTTTGAAGCTTTAAAGAACGCGCATATCTATGTCAGATATTTTGACCAGCCAGGGCTTTCCAACCATCTGCGCGTGACCATAGGAACGAATGAGGAAATGGATGAGCTGTTTGCCTTTCTGCATACATATTTAAACGGACACGGGTACGAATTATGAAATATTTGTCCAACTGATACATAGAATGAAATGAAAAGCAGGTGATGGTATGGACAGTGTGAAGAAATACACCAGAGTTCTTTTGAACATTATAATTCCGCTGGCAGGCATCTGCCTTGTCGTATTTGCAGTTCCCAGGCTGCTTAAATTCTTCATGCCATTTGTAATTGGATGGGTTCTGGCCATGATTGCCAATCCACTGGTGCGTTTTCTGGAAAAACGGGTGAAGATGGTCCGGAAGCACAGTTCCATGGTGATTGTTATCGTCGTGCTGGCAGCGGTCATCGGCCTGATTTATCTGATCCTTTCACGGCTGGCGATTGAAGCCGGCAATTTCGCCAGGGATCTGCCGGCGCTCTTTGACAATATGCTGGCAGAACTGAAAAACGCCTTCGATAATTTTGAAAATCTATTTCTGAAATTATCCCCGGAGAGACAGAGGAATTTTGAGGAGTTCAGCAGCAGCGTGGAGGAATATATCAGTATTGCGATGCAGAAAATTGCTTCCCCCACCATGTCGGCCGCAGGGCACGTGGCGAAGGGAATTCCGAAAGTCCTTGTAAGCGTGGTGGTTACGATTCTTTCCTCTTATTTTTTTATTGTAGAAAGAGACAGGATTATCACATTCTGGAAACAGTTTATACCGGAATCTGGAATCCGGTATTATACGTTTTTAAAAGAGAATATAAAAAAGCTGATCGGAGGATACTTCCTGGCACAGTTCCGGATCATGTTCGTGGTAGCAGCAATCCTGGCTGTCGGTTTCCTCATTCTTCAGATCAAATATGCTCTGTTGTGGGCGGTATTGATTGCCATACTGGATTTTCTGCCGATTTTCGGAACGGGAACGGCTCTCTTTCCATGGGCAGCTGTCAAGCTCTTTTCAGGAGAATACGCCTTTGCAGCCGGACTGGTGCTCCTTTACGTTCTTACACAGGTGGTACGTCAGATTATCCAGCCCAAAATTGTAGGCGATACCATTGGAATGCCTCCGCTGCTCACACTTGTTTTCCTGTATCTGGGATTCCGAATTTCCGGTATCGGCGGCATGATTCTGGCCGTCCCAATCGGAATGCTCGCTCTCAATCTCTATGAATTCGGAGCATTTGATTCTCTCATTGACAATTTGAAAATTTTAGTGCATGATATCAATGAATTTAGAAAGAAAGAGTAGGCATGCACAAGAAAATGAAACTGGAAAATAATTTAGATACGGATGATATGCGCGGGCTTGTCTGGAGGCTCGCGTTTCCTTCGATGCTGGCACAGTTTGTCAGCGTTTTTTACAGTATTGTAGACAGGATGTACATAGGAAATATACCGGAAATCGGAGAACTGGCACTTGCGGGAGTAGGAGTCTGCGGTCCGATTGTGACGCTCCTGACCGCATTTTCATTCCTGGTCGGCATCGGCGGAGCACCGCTTATGAGCATTAAGATGGGACAGAAAAATATAAAAGGAGCCCAGAGGATTCTATCTAACTGCTTCCTCATGCTGGCAGTGATATCCGTGGTTATAACTATTTTGTCCCTGCTGATGAAACGCCATCTGCTGATGTGGTTCGGGGCCAGCAGCAGAACGTATGAGTATGCGAACGCATACATCACAATCTATCTTCTGGGGACCGTATTTGCCCTCATGACGGCAGGTATGAACCAGTTCATTATCTGTCAGGGATTTGCTAAAATCGGAATGAAATCTGTAATTCTGGGTGCGGTAAGCAATATTGTGCTGGATCCGATTTTTATTTTTGCCCTGCACATGGGAGTGAGGGGCGCGGCTCTGGCAACTGTTCTTTCCCAGATGGCTTCCTGTATTTATGTACTGGCGTTTTTGTTTGGGGACAGGCCTCCGGTAAAGATCACATTTGGCGGATACCACTGGTTTATTATGCGCAGAGTGGCACTGCTGGGATTTTCCTATTTTCTGATTATTGCGTTTGACAATATCCTGATTATATCATTGAATACGGTTATACAGAGGTATGGAGGCCCTGAGCGGGGAGATATGCTGCTGACATGCGCTACGATTGTACAGAGCTTTATGCTGATAGTAACGATGCCTCTGGGGGGAATCACCACGGGAACTCAGACGATACTGGGGTATAACTACGGAGCAAAGCGGCCGGACAGGATTATAAAGGCAGAGAAACACATACTGTACCTGGCTCTGGGGTTTACAGGAATCATGTTTCTGGCCGCCCAGACCGTACCGCAGCTGTTTGTCCGCATTTTTACCGGAAATGAAGAGTATGTACGGCTGACGGTATGGGCGATCAGAATCTACACCCTGGGAATTATCCCGCTGGGAGCCCAGTATGTGATTGTAGATGGTTTTACGGGCCTTGGACAGGCGAAGATTGCGATTATTCTTTCCACCTTCCGGAAAGCGGTTTTCTTCCTGTGCGTGTTCTCTATTCCGCCGTTGTTCGGCGTTACGAATGTCTTTTATACCGAACCAATATCCGATATTCTGGCGGTGATCTGTTCTGCTGTTACGTTCCGCCTCGTCTTCAAAAAGGTGATCGGGTATCAGAGAAGGGAACGACTGGATCTGGACTGATAAACATCTGCTTCCCTAATAAGTAAATTCATTTTCCCAGTCAAATTCAGCCGATTCCTCCAGGCTTTTCGGCCAGTGGGAACACCATTGGGGAACGGCAGGCCGCTCTACACGGTCAAGGCTTGGAGTATACGGTTTTAAATCAAGCACAGGACTGCCGTTGTCCGCATCCGTATATGCGATTTGAATCATCCCTGTTTCATAGTCGATTCGGATGATCTGGGACGCCGTCAGGGCGATGGGATTGGGCCGTTCGGGCGACCTTGTTGCAAAGGTTCCCATGACCTTTGGAGCTGATTTGTAAGGGCTGGGAACTTCCAGTACATTTCTGGACCGGCTGTTGTCACATCCGTCAAACCACCATACGATATTAATATGGCTGAAACCTTCAAAAGCCTGCAGGGCCGGAATGAATTCAGGTTCAATCCTGACAAACATTCCGGCCTTGTTCATTTCGATTTTCCCAATCTGATTTACTGTGAACTGCTTCATAAATTTACCTCCTTGATTTGGTGTAAATCTACTTTATACCCTCACACCGTGTCAGAGTCAACGGTAAGTTCTTTTGAAAAGATTGAACCGGCCGCCGCCGCAACCCCTGCTGCATAAGGCGTTTTTTTCAACAGCCTTTCATGCATGACAATCATAAGAATAAGAGCAGCTGACAGATAAAGAGGAAGCAGAGAGACGTCGATGCGATTGGCAATAATCCCAAAAAGGGGCGGCATTAAGCATGTTCCCACATAAGCGCTGGCCATCTGTACGCCGATGATCGCCTGTGATCTGCCGGCTCCAAAGTGTTCCGGGGTGGAATGGATGAGACAGGGATAAACCGGGGCGCACCCGAGGCCGATCAGAATCAGGCCTGTGAGTGACGAGGCAGTTCCAAAAGGCATCACCAGTGCAGCGATTCCGGCAGCGATGAGGCACTGCCCAAGACGGACCATCTGTATATCATTCAGGTGCAGCGTCAGAAATCCGCTGAGCGCCCGGCCGGCTGTAATACCGATAAAGAGCAGACTGGCAGAACCGGCAGCCGCCTCAGCTGTCATTTTTCCGTGCAGAACCAGGTAACTGCTGGCCCAGAGGCCGGCTGTCTGCTCCACAGCACAATAACAGAAAAATACGGCCATGACCTCCCTGGCGCCTGGAATTTCGATGATCTGACGGAGCGTCAGGAGCTTTTCAGACGAACTGGCTGCAGCTTTTTTCTGAATCTGATCCGGCTGTTTTTTCCAGAGAGGAAGACTCAGAAGCAGAACAGCAGTCAGGATGATCTGCAGGATGGAAATATAGCGGTAGCCCATATTCCAGCCATAGCCTCCTGTGAGCGCCCGGCCCATAATGTAGGGTCCGACAGAAGCCCCCACACCCCACATGCAGTGAAGCCAGCTCATATGGCGGCTTTTATAATGGAGTGCGACATAGTTATTGAGGGAAGCGTCCACGCTTCCTGCCCCAAGCCCGTATGGAACTGCCCACAGGCACAGCAGCCAGAAGGAATGGCTGACAGAAAAACCAAACAGCGCGGCAGCAGTGACTGCAACGCTGACAACGGTGACTTTTTCGGTGCCGATCATCCGTGTCAGCCGGTCACTTTGAAGACTGGAAACAACAGTGCCCAGAGCGATAATCATAGAGACGGCTCCGGCCCATGAGACGGATACGTTAAATTCTCCGTACATCGACGGCCAGGCGGCGCCCAGCAGAGAGTCGGGCAGGCCGAGGCTGATAAAGGATAAATAGATAACTGCTAAAAGTAAATGTACCATGTTGATTGCCTCCTTGAATTCTGATATGATTATATCAGCAGAAGTTATGAATATATAGAATAATTCCGCCGGTTTTATATGAGAAAACCGTCAAAAAGGAGGGGAGAGAATGGCACTTGCAGTGTGCGAGACTATAATAGATGAACAGGGGAAGGAACTTCTGGACCATGGAACGGCACTATTTCCGGCCGCCTGTTATTATGACAATCTGGCGCTTGAGGAAGTTCCCTGGCACTGGCATGAAGAGCTGGAAGCCGTAGTCGTCACAGAAGGGCGGGCAATCGTGGCGGCCGGCACAGAAAAATATGTGGTTACAGAGGGAAACGGCTTTTTTTATTAATGCTGGTGTGCTCCATGGAGCATGGGAAGCGGAGAATTCAGGCTGCAGGTTTCATTCCGTGGTATTCCATCCGAGACTTGTGGGAGGCGGAATTGACAGCATTTTCTGGCAGAAGTACCTGCAGCCCGTAATGGATCATCCGGCCATGAGAATGGTGCGTTTTGATCAAAGGGTTCCATGGGGAAATGAGGCGGTTGCGGCGATTGAAGCGGCATGGCAGAGCAGTGTGGAAGAAACGCCGGGATATGAATTTTCCGTGCGAGCGTCCCTGTCAAAACTGATGTTTCTGATATACAGCCGCTGTCCATTAACAGAAAGCCGGCCATCCAGAAAGATTCTGCGTGACGGAGAACGGATGAAAACCATGCTGCATTATATCCAGAAACATTATTCAGAAGAAATGAGCACAGCTCAGATTGCGGCAAGTGCAGCGATTAGTGAAAGCGAATGCCTGCGGTGCTTCCGCAGTATAATCGGAACGACGCCGATCCGGTATGTCAGGCAGTTCCGGATTCAGGAGGCCGCCAGGCTGCTGAATCAGACTGACCAGAAAATTGCTGATATAGCGGTCCAATGCGGCTTTCAGGAGATGAGCTATTTTGCAAAGGCCTTTCGGGAACTAAAAGGCTGCACTCCTACGGAGTATAGAAAAAAATAGTTCCGTACTCACCGTGAGTGGAGCTATTGGCGGCGGGTTGACTATGAGGCCAGGCCGATACCGGCAGGTTTTATGAAGCGGTGAAAGGAGCGGGTGAATGTTTAAAATAGGCGAATTTTCAAAGTTAACACAGGTGACAATCCGTATGCTTCGATATTATGACGAAACGGGGCTTTTGAAGCCTGCGAAGATTGATCCCTGGACAGGCTACCGAATGTATTCTTCTGATCAGATTCCCATATTAAATCGGATTATATATCTTCGTGACAGTGGTTTTCAGGTTTCCGAGATTGTGGAAATTCTTAACAGAAACGATGACGAGTTTCTCATTCAACAGCTCCGTCAAAAGTATCATGATGTTGAAAAATCGATTCGGGCAGAAGAATGATCTTACGGAGATTCAGATACCGATGAAAATAAGAAAAGAGGAATCATTATGAAAGAAAAAATCAGATGCTCTTGGGCGGGAGACCTTCCCATATATATTGATTATCATGACAATGAGTGGGGACGGCCGGTACATGATGATAACAGGCTGTTTGAGATGCTGATCTTAGAAGGGATGCAGGCAGGACTTTCTTGGATAACCGTACTGAAAAAGCGAGACGCATTTCGGGCAGCTTTTGACGGATTTGACCCTAAGAAGGTGGCACTTTACACAGACGGTAAGATTCAGGAACTGATGACAGACGAGGGAATTATCAGAAACCGTCTGAAAATTAACGCTGCCGTAATCAACGCCAAGGCATTCTTAAAGGTACAGCAAAAATACGGAAGCTTGATACCTTTATATGGAGTTATGTGAATCATAAACCGATTATAGGACGCTGGGAAAAAATGGAGGATATTCCTGCAACCACCCCGATTTCCGACCAGATCAGCAGGGATTTAAAGAAGATGGGATTTAAGTTTGTCGGTTCGACTATTATTTATGCGTTCATGCAAGCAACCGGAATGGTAAATGACCACATAAAAGACTGCTTTGTGTGGGATGAAATGAAGGCATAGATTCAGCTGGCCGCATTTCGGATGCCCCTCTTTTGTACCTCTACTGTGTGGGCATATATCCACCACCACACAGCAGACATCCTCATAATAACGACCACCCAGCCTTCGCCTCCACCCAAGCAAAAAAAATCCCTGGTTACGACTTGCCACCGCATCGGAGTAACCAGGGATTTCTTTTTGCGCCCTTTTTGCGCTATCTTTTTACTTCTTCTTACCGAGATAAGCTGCCTTCACGGATTCGTCTGCCAGCAGCTCTTTTCCGGTGCCGGAGAGGGTTATATTTCCTGTTTCCAGTACATAGCCCATATCGGCTACATGAAGCGCCATATTGGCGTTCTGTTCGATCAGGAGCACAGTTACGCCCGCTTTGTTGATTTCACGGATAATGGAGAAAATATCCTTTACGATGAGAGGAGCCAGGCCAAGAGAAGGCTCATCCATCATCAGTACTTTGGGGCGGCCCATCAGAGCTCTCGCAACGGCCAGCATCTGCTGTTCGCCGCCGGAAAGTGTGCCGGAAAGCTGCCAGCTTCTTTCCTTCAGACGAGGAAACAGGGAATACACCCAGTTGATATCATCTTCTAGCGAATCATTTCTCAAATAAGCTCCGATTTTGATGTTTTCCAAAACGGTGAGATCGGCGAATACGCGGCGTCCCTCAGGAACGAGGGCAATGCCCTTGGAAACGATATAGGGCGTTTCTTTCTTCGTAATGTCTTCATCGTTAAATATAATCGAACCGGAGGATGGCCTTACGAGTCCCATGATGGAACGCAGCGTCGTGCTCTTTCCCGCACCGTTGGCGCCGATCAGAGTGACTATGCTGCCCACCGGTACTTCGAAGGAAATTCCCTTTACGGCTTCGATTCCACCGTAATTTACTTTTATATTATCAATCTTCAGCATCGTCGCTCACCCCCAGATATGCATCAATTACACGTTCATTATTCTGTATTTCATCAGGTGTTCCATGGGCAATCAGCTTGCCGAAATCCAGAACGTAGATCCTGTCGGAAATCTGCATGACAAGATCCATGTGGTGTTCAATCATAAAAATAGAAAGGTTATAGTCTTCCTTGATCTGCTTGATGAAATCAGTCAGATCCTGAGTTTCCTGGGGATTCATTCCTGCTGCCGGCTCATCCAGAAGGAGCAGGGAGGGTTCGGTTGCCAGGGCCCGGGCGATCTCCAGCCGGCGCTGAAGCCCGTAAGGGAGAGAAGAAGCCAGTTCATCCTTCAGATGAGCAAGACCCTGCATGCGCAGAAGCTTCATGGTTTCTTCCCGCATCCGGCGTTCTTCTTTATAATTCAGCCGCAGAATGGCCGAAAAGACATTCTGGCGGGCTCTCATGTGCTTAGCGATCAAAACGTTATCAAATACAGTTAAAGCGCCGAAAAGGCGTATATTCTGGAATGTACGGGCAATTCCCATTTTCGTAATTCTGTCAGGCGTGTTGTGTATTTCATGAATGGACTTGACATGAGCCTCTCCGGCGTAAAGCTTTTTCATTTTTCCATGAGGCGTTCCGGCCAGAATTGCCTCCCCACGGAAGTTCACTTTTCCGTAGGTCGGTTCATAAATGCCGGTTACACAGTTAAAGGCAGTCGTCTTGCCTGCGCCGTTCGGACCGATCAGGGCTACGATTTCTCCCTGATTCACATCCAGGGTGAGATCGTTGACAGCAACAACGCCGCCGAACTGCATCGTTACATTTTCCAAATGCAGGATATTTTCAGACATTACTGTTTTCCTCCTTCCGCCTGTCCCTTTGTCTTCTTTCCACGCAGCTTGCGCGGAATGTTTCGTATAAGCCGCCCGAGACCGTCCCAGGAGAATTCGTTGCTTCCCATAATTCCGCGGCGGTAGAAGAGCACTACGGCCATCAGAAGGATAGAGAAGACAACCATACGGAAGCCGGAGCGGAACAGAGGGATCTGAATTCCGCCGATCGTAAGCGGATTGTCAAAGAAGCGAAGCCATTCACGGCCTGCCGTAACGAGAAAGGCGCCGATGACGCTTCCTGTTACGCTTCCGATTCCGCCCAGAACTACGATTAATAGAATATCGTAAGTCAGAGTAATGGAAAACGTCTTGGAATCGATGGAACGCATGAAAATAGCCAGGAGGCCGCCGCCTACTCCTGTAAAGAAGGAGGAAATAACAAATGACAGTTCCTTATAATGAAACAGGTTCAGTCCCATGGCCTGAGCTGCAATCTCATCCTCACGAATGGCTTTGAAGGCGCGCCCATAGGAGGAACGGATCAGCAGTACCATTAAACCGATACAGAGGGCGCAGAATCCAAATGCAACAAACAGGTTTGGGAAGGCCGGTATATTTTTCAAGCCGTAAGAGCCGTTTGTAATCTTGTTAAACTGAGGCGCCGATATGAAGGCGCGGATTATTTCGGAAAAACCTAAAGTTGCGATTGCCAGATAATCGCTTTTTAAACGCAGTACCGGGATTCCGATCAAAGCTGCCACCAGCGCGGCAACTACTCCGGCCAGAATGAGGGCAACCCAGAATGGAGTGTGGAGATTGGCGATGGCGGGAGAGATTCCGTCAACATAGTAAACACTGGGCCTGTTTTCCACTGGGATAGTAAGTATGGCTACCGTATAAGCGCCAAGGGCCATAAAGCCTGCCTGGCCGAGTGAAAACAATCCGGTAAAGCCGGTAAGAAGATTCATGGAAACAGCTACAACAGCATAGATGGCGCTTCTTTCCAGAATGGATATCTGATAGCTGTATGCGGCGGAATTTATTTCCAGAAATGCGAGCAGGCCGCAGAAAAACAGCAGAGCAGCAATTGTAAGTACATGATTTCTTGTTCTTGTATTTTTTATGTTCATAGCTGCCACCTCACACTTTGTCAGTCGTCTTCTCTCCGAACAGTCCTGTCGGACGGATGAGAAGCATGACGATTAACAGGATAAACGTAAACGCGTCGCTGAAGGTGGAATATCCGAGAGCTACCAGGGCAGTCTCGCCGAGGCCGAGGATAAAACCTCCAATGACAGCGCCGGGAATACTGCCGATTCCTCCGAATACGGCCGCAACGAAACATTTCAGGCCGGGAAGAGAGCCGGAGAACGGAAACACCGTCATTCGGTCCGTAAAATAGAGAATGGAACCGATTGCTGCCAGCAGAGAACCGACGGCGAAGGTAAAGGAGATGACGCGGTTGATTTTGATTCCCATCAGGGAGGCTGTCTCGTAATCCTTGGATACGGCACGCATTGCCATACCGATTTTTGTATGATTAATCAGCAGAATCAGGCCGTATACGAGAATAAGCGTCAGAACAGGTGTTAAAAAGGTTACAAGAGAAGCGGAAAGGCCGCCGATCTGATAGATCCTTTTGAGAAGAGGAATCTCAGGATAGCCCTTTGGAAGAGCGGTAAAGAGATAGGTTGCCAGATTCTGGAGCAGGTAGGAAACACCGATCGCAGAAATCATGACCGACATTCTGGGTGCACTTCTCAGCGGACGGTATGCAACGCGCTCAATGGAAACGCCCAGAATAACGGTGACGATGAGAACCACCGGAATCGCAAGGAACCATGGCATGCTGGCCATGGCGAAGATCATAAAATAGCCCGCCATCATAAAAATATCGCCGTGAGCGAAATTGATCAGGCGGAGAATGCCGTAAACCAGGTATAACCGATTGCAATGAGGGCATACGCACCGCCCAGGGAAATACCGGTCAGACACTGCTGAAAAAAGGTTGTCAGAGTCATGGGATTATAACCTCCTAAAGTAATTTAAGAACGAGTGGAGCAAAAACCCCACCCGTTCTATTCGTTCCTTATCCAGGAAAGATTGTGCTGTTTACTGAATTGTTGTTGTGGTCAGGAACTTGAATGCGCCGTTTTCAATTGTCTTGATGAAGGCCATGTCTTTTTTCGCATCACCGTTCTCATCAAATGTGATGGTTCCTGTCACGCCGTCGATAGAGACTGTTTTTAATGCATCGCGGATGGCTGTTGTATCGGTAGAGCCGGCTTCTTCAATCGCCTTGATTGCGCTTAAATATGCGTCGTATCCAAGAGCGGAAACAGCTGGGATGATCTCTTCCTGTTTATTTTCTTTTAAGTACTCCTTAAAGCCTTTGATGAAAGCAGCCGCTTCATCGTTAGCCGGTTCAGATTCGTCGAAGAAGGTAGAGAGAACAACGCCTTCAGCGGAACTGCCTGCATTTTCAATGATTGTGGAGTTCTCCCATGTATCACCGGCAGCGATTGTGGCGTCGAGACCCAGCTCTCTTGCCTGCTTGATGATCAGCGGAGCTGTGGTAATGGAAGAAGGAGCGAAGATGATATCCGGTTCAGCCGCTTTTACGTTCGTCAGAATCGCTTTGAAATCGGTCTGGTTTGTCTGGAACTGTTCTTCACTGACAATTTCTCCGCCTAATTCTACGAAAGCTGACTTGAAGAAGGAACCGAGTCCGGATGAGTAATCGTCTCCAAGCTGTGTGATGACAGCAGCTTTCTTCGCGCCGTTCTGTACTGCGTAGTTCGCCATTACAGTACCCTGGAACGGATCGATGAAACATGTACGGAAATAGTAGTCATTTCCCTGTGTAACCTGCGGATTTGTACAGGAGCAGCCGATTGCAGGTATCTTCGCGTCGGCAAAAATCTGGCCGGCAGCGATGGAAACGCCGGAGCCGTAGCTGCCGAGGACAACGGATACCTTGTCGCTTACGAGCTTCTGTGCAGCGTTGACTGCCTCAGTCTTATCAGACTTGTTGTCTACCTCTACAAGTTCTACATTATATTCAGTATCGCCGATCTTTACGGTCGGGTGTATTTTATTGGCATAGCGGATACCAAGTACCTCCTGGAAACCGCCGCCGCCGTTTTCACCAGTGGTCGGTTCGAATACACCAATTTTAATCGTCTTTGAATCGCTGCCGGATGAGGAACCTCCGCCACAGCCGGCAAGCATGCCGACGGTCATACATGATACCATTACAGCTGATAACAGTTTTCTTGTTTCATAATTAATCCTCCTTTTTCAATGTTTTTGTGAAATGGACAAGAGTCCGTACCATAAAAACACGTTGTTACCATTATAGCAGGGAAACGAGAAAAATCAAGAATAATTAAGAAAAAATATTAGATTGTCTTTATGTGAAAGACAATCCGCATAAGTTGTGTTTTTTTCGTTAAGATTTTGGAACAAAGAGTTCCGTTTGCGGAACTCTCGCGCTGAGCGCGGTACCCGATAAAGCGGGGCATGCAATCGCATTAGCGGCATCATTCCTTACCGCCGCAGGGCGACCCTGCCCGGAGGGCTTTTTAGTTACATAGGTTCGGAGAACGTTCCTAACGCTTTGACGTTTGTTCATAGGCTCTAACCACGGTTGTCTATGTAACAAAAAAAACAGATTCCCTGGCCTGCGGATGCAGGGAAACGGAATCTGTTTCTTAAACAGCAGGGCAGTCT
>NZ_QSDR01000036.1 GCF_003464085.1 Clostridium sp. AM58-1XD | reverse complement strand
TTTGTGCTGGAAAAAAGCCTGAGACGGCCAGAGAGCTGCTTACGGAGTTGGTGCAGCTTGGAGTCAGGGAGTATAATGCGCGGAAGGACGAAGGGCAGATTCTTCCTTACCTGACGAAAGCGGAAATTAGGGATCAGGCAGCTTCGGGAAAGGTCGCTTTCGGACTCCGGGGCGGGAACGATGCCGTAGAGGAGGAAGCTGTGGCAAATGCGGTACAGTCGTTTGAGGACGGTATATACCGGGTATTTGCAGGAGAGGAAGAGCTGACTCGACTGGATGAAAAGATACAATGGACGGAAGGGCTTATTTTTACATTTATCAGACTTACGATGCTCTCAGGATGGTAGGAGAAGGAAAGGGGTAGTTTATGGCAGAATATACATATCAGACCAGGAAAAAAATGACAGAGAACTGGGTGAATCAGGTGAAAGAAAAAGGAAATCGCCTGTCATCCCAGGAAAAGGGGATGCTGCCGGGACTTGCATATTATTCGGTTCCCCAGAAGGCATGTGAATGGATGAGGGAGAAATTAGACGGCAGATATCAGACGCTGAGTGAGCTGTATAAGAAAGAACTCTCAGGTCTGGTGGACACCTGCGTACCGGCTGATTTAAGAGAGGAGTTCTACTATGCTCTGGATCAGATGAACCAGTTTCAGATGACAGCCGGATGGTACCGGAGGAGTCTGCGTTCTAAAAGTTATCAGCCGTTTGTTCAGAGCAGCATCCTTCTGCTCTGGGCATATTCCAGGCTGGAATTTTATGGAGGAAATCTGGCTGACGTTCTGACAGGCCGTGTAGATCCGGAAGTTTACGATCATGCCAGAACAGAAAGCTGGAGTTATGCTTCCATACTGGCAGCGCAGATTGACCGGGGAAATGGGGAAACAATACAAGCCGTTAAAGATATTCTTATGGGAGAGGGCAATACGGCCATGATCAGCCATAGGCTTATCTGCGGCATTGTTATGAGTAAAGATAAAAGCCTTTATCATGTGCTGGGAGATTTCCTGCTGGCTGCAAGGCTTCAGGAAGGGGCTAGACAGGCAGTATGCGAGACAATGGACGCCGGAAGGCCGGAAGCATTTCTGCATCTGTTCGGCGTAATTGAAGAGAATAACCTTGTCCGCTACTCTTCCATCAAACGGGCGGTGAGTACGTGGATCGGGATTTTTGATGAAAAGAGTGTGGATCGGATTACAGAAAAACTGGTCCGGCTCATGGGCCGGTGCCTGAGAGAACCGGATTTTTGTGAGGAACAGCTTGCAACGAACGATTCTGTTGCCATCAGCTGCGGACTTTGGGCAAAGGGCTTCTACGATGCAAAAGAAGCCATAAAAGCGGAGCAGAAACTGATCCGCAGCGGAACAAAAAACCAAAAGATGACGGCATCATACTTCAACCGGTCTCTTCAGATAGGAAGCCTGAAGATGCAGGCTGCAAAAGAAGTAATTTTAACGTATCCGGATGACCTGGACCTGGTTGCCTGCTTCCTTCCGGGATTCATGGACAATTTATACAACGATTTTGCAGTACTGTTAAAGGATGATAAAGACAGAGGATATTTTTCGCCCAGGGACGGAAAGGTCAGGAAACCTGCCCAAAAGCCGGTCACGGATATTTTTGAAGGAGAAGAAGAGGCAAGGAGGATCTATGAATTGCTCCGGGGGATTCTGAAACAGATTCCGAAAAAAGGAATTGATTTGAATCCGTGCATTTTCCCATGGTATAGAGTGACTATGACACAGTCCGATATCGCTTCCAGAATGTGTCTGATTGCATGGATGCTGCAGGATGAGGAGTATCTGGATGAAGCGGCAGGGCTGATCCCTCTGATCGGCCAGGGAAATTCATATGGAGCTGCAACACGCGCGGTCGTAGCCAGGGTGATTTTGTACAGGCCGGAAACTGCGGTCAGGAGAAGTGCTTTGATGGAGCTTCTTCACAATCCGGAAGAATACACGATGCAGTCGGCGTTCCAGCTTGTTAAGGATATGGAACTTACGGACGGAGATTATGAGAAAATTGAACAGAATCTAAAATATAAAAGAGGCCGTTCAGAGACGTTGAAATTACTGAGGCAGCAGGACTCCGGTTCTCTTGTGCGTTGCATCGGACGCCTTTTGGAAACAAAATCGGAAGAATGCCATATGGGAGCGCTCGACCTTGCGCTTCAGATCAAGAAGGAGGATCCTCAGCGGTTTACTGAGGTGAAACCGCTTCTTTCCGCCCTTTCCGAGCCTACGGGGAAAGAACAGGTGCTCCTGGATGAACTGAAAGGGGAGAGCAGTGAGGCGCAGGATATCCTGAATACGCCGGGATACGGCCTCTATGATACGCAAAAAGAGTGGATTCTTCCAGGGGTCGATGTGAATGAAAAAGAAGCTTTAAAACTCTTTGTAAATGGAGAGGATGCCAGTATCAATATATTGAACAGGCTGAACAGCTTTATTGAAAAGAATAAGGAACTGGAATATAAATCGGCATGGGATGCGGATATGATTCTGGGAACGAGACTGGACCGGTGCCGTTGGATTCACGATGATCCGGAGGCCGTTCCCCTGGACGCCCTGCCGTTCCGAGAGCTGTGGGAAGGATTTTATAAGGACGAGATAAAAACACCGGAAATGCTGCTGGAGCTGTATTTATACCAGCAGTGCCGCAAACAGCGGGCTTTCTATGAGAAGAATCTGGACCTGTATAAAAAGGTATTTGGAAGCGGGCTGATTAAAAAGCCGCCATTTAAAAATCTCGTTCAGGGTTTACGGTATGGAGAACAGGCCCGAACGGTTATTGATGCGCTGTTCGCCCAGTATGTGCCCCAGGAATTGAAGGCCAGATGGGGACTTGTTGGAACGGCCAGGCTGCTTGCCGTGCTGGATGATTCCAATGTTCTGTTCGAAACGAGCGAAAAAAGGTGGAACGGAGAGACGGAAGTCTATACAAAGAGGGCTGCGGATCTGCCGATCTTTGAGGAGTTGTGGACGTGGCTGTCCTGTGCCGGCGATAAAGACTGGGGAAGCGCATTCACACTGAGGTTCCGCCTTCAGGAGAAGTATACGAAGCTGAGAAACAGGGAAAAGTACAAATATTCCTATAACTCCAGGACATCATATATGGGGCTGTCAGATTTTGTACAGTGTTATACCAGAGGAATCTGGGATAAGGATTTGTTTTATAAAGCAGTTTTCACATTTATGAATCTGGGAAGCGTTTTGGGGCCGGTCAGCTCAGTGGAACAAAAGGGCGCCGTCTCCTACATGAACGCTAGACAGGGAGACTTAAATGCGTTCTTTGGCCCCGGCGTAATCAAACCGGCCGACGGCAAATACAGGTTTGACAATATCGGAGATGAAATGCCGGCTATGAAGCTGGCTCATGAACTTTACCGTGAAACGGTTCCGCTCGTTTTGAAGGTGGAACTCAAGCGGGGAGAACAGCCGACGCCGTTTTCTAATTATATCACCTCTATCAGGGTGATATACGGAATCGATGTGATGATACAGATTCTTACCGCTCTTGGACAGGATACGCTTCAGCGAAGCTCCGGCTATTACTCTGACGCTTCTGACAGGCGCAATGTCCTGAGCCATCTGCTGAAGGTATGCCGGCCTCTGCCGGAAGAGACGGCTGCAGATTTGAAAAAAGCTTTAAAAGGAACGGATATCACGAAGAAGCGCCTTGTGGAACTGGCAATGTATGCCCAGCAGTGGATTCCGATGGTTGAAGAATATCTGAAGCTTCCGGGATTCCAGAGCGGCTGTTATTACTTCATGGCCCATACAAGTGAGGGGCTGGACACATTTGCTACATCTATGGTGGCAAAATATACGCCTCTTTCTCCGGAAGAGCTGAGAGACGGGGCGTTTGATATCAAGTGGTTTTTTGAGGCGTATGAAAACTGGGTGAGAAGAACTTCAAGCTTCTTTACGATGCAGCCAAGTACTCCTCCTCCGGCACAGCCCACGGAAGGGCCAGGAAGTACGCGGATGCCGCTTTGGGAAAAGTGGATAAAGAGACCCTGAAAACAGAAATATGTGGAAAACGCAACAAAGATCTGCTGATGAGCCTTGGTCTTCTGCCTCTCGATAAAGGAAAGAAGAAAAAAGAAGAAGACCTTCTGGACCGCTATCAGTTTATTCAGAAGTTTAAAAAAGAAAGCAGGAATTTTGGGGCACAGAGGTGGGCCAGCGAGGGGCGCGCGGTGGAACTGGCCCTGCGCAATTTGAGCGTAAATGCCGGATTTACCGACGTAACGCGTCTGACTCTCAGGATGGAGACAAAACTGGTCGAGACGCTGGACGGATACTTTGAGTGGAAGCCGCTGGAGGAGATGGAACTGCGGCTGTTTGTGGATGAGGCAGGAAAGAGCAGTATCCAGTGCAGAAAGGGTGAAAAGGCCTTAAAATCCATACCGGCAAAGTATAAGAAGAACGAGAAAGTGCTGGAATACCAGGAGATTAATAAAAAGCTGAAAGAACAGTACAGCCGTACGAAACAGATGATGGAACAGGCAATGGAAGACAGAACGTCCTTTGAAGTATGGGAGTTTCTGGAACTGGCCAGAAACCCGGTTGTACGGCCGATTGTCGAACCTCTGGCTGTCCGGATGGCAGGCGGAGGAGAGAAGGACAGTGAAAACGGCGAAAAAATCAGGCTCGGATTTTTAACAGAAGCGGGAATTACGGACTGGTCTGGGAACACTTCAGCCGTAAAACCGGGAGACAGGATTACCATTGCCCATCCGTTTGACCTCTATCAGGAAGGACACTGGCATGAGTATCAGAAGCTCCTGTTTGAAAAGCAGATGAAGCAGCCGTTTAAACAGATTTTCCGTGAATTGTACGTTAAGCTTCAGGAAGAGATGGAGAAAGAGGAATCCATGATGTTCTCCGGCAACCAGATTCAGCCGCAGAAGACGGTCGGAGCGTTGAGAGGACGCCGATGGGTGGCCGACTATGAAGACGGGCTTCAGAAGATTTACTATAAAGAAAACATCGTTGCCAGAATATATGCGATGGCGGACTGGTTTTCACCAAGTGATATAGAAGCTCCGACGCTGGAGTGGGTGGTGTTTTCCGACAGGAAGACGTTTAAACCGTTAAAAATCAAGGATATTCCAGATGTCATTTACAGTGAGGTTATGAGGGATGTGGATCTGGCCGTCAGCGTGGCCCATGCAGGAGGCGTCGATCCTGAAACGAGCCACTCTACGATTGAGATGCGCAGAGCGATTGCCGAGTGCAATCTGGAACTGTTCAAAATTAAGAATGTAAAACTGGAAGGCAGCCATGCCATCATCGACGGAAAACTGGGGCAGTATACGGTTCACCTCGGAAGCGGCGTGGTCCATCAGATGGGCAATTCCATGCTGTTTGTCGTGCCTGTACACTCCCAGCATCGCGGCCGCCTGTTCCTTCCATTTATTGATGATGATCCGAAAACTGCGGAAATCATGTCAAAAATCCTTTTATTTGCAGAAGACACAAAAATTAAAGACCCTAATATTCTGTCCCAGATTCGCTGAAAGACTGAGAGAGACGGCATAAAGAAAGAATGCGGAGGCACAGTATGGCAAAAAAGAACGAGAGAAATACAAAAGGGAGGATTATATCAGCAGCATGGAAGCTGTTTTACGAACAGGGCTATGAGGATACGACAGTAGAGGAAATTGTAGAGGAATCCAGGACATCCAAAGGCTCCTTCTATCATTATTCGAAGGAAAGGATGCGCTTCTCAGCTCCCTTTCCTACCTGTTTGATGAAAAATACCAGGAATTGATGGAACAGATGGACAAAAGCATGAGCTGCTTTGACCAGCTGATCTACCTGAATCAGGAATTATTTTATATGATCGAGAACAGTATTTCTCTTGATCTTCTTGCAAGGCTGTATTCCTCCCAGCTCGTTACAAGAGGAGAAAAACATCTCCTGGACAGAAACAGATATTACTACAGGATATTGACCCAGATTGTGAAAAGGGGGCAGGAAAATGGAGAATTGAGGCAGGACATGTCGGCTAATGAGATAACAAAGATGTATGCCCTGTGCGAACGTTCTTTGCTGTATGACTGGTGCATCTGCAATGGCGAATATTCCCTGAAGGGGTATGCAAAAACGATGATGCCAATGTTCCTGGATAAAATCAAGGTGCAGGAACGCCAGGAGTAAAAATTGTATTAAAAAAAATACCATAAGTATGCAGTAAAATATCATGTTTATTACAGGAAAACGTTCGGAATAATTTGTCGAAAAAACATACCATATTTCTAAAAAGTGCATAATTAGTATAGAATAAAGTCTAAACTTTATTCTGTATTGTGGTCTGTAATGCTTTGTGATAAAATACCCCACATTATGTAGAAGGGAATGAAAAGCGATGACAACAGCACAATTATGCATTTTAATATCCATCAGTATTTATCTGGCTATGATGCTGGCCGTGGGTTTTATCTGTTCAAAAAACAACAATACGACGGATGATTTTTACCTGGGAGGCAGGAAGCTGGGGCCGTTTGTGACTGCCATGAGCGCGGAAGCTTCCGACATGAGCAGCTGGCTGCTCATGGGGCTTCCTGGAGTCGCTTATCTAAGCGGAATCTGCGACGCTGGATGGACGGCCATCGGCCTTGCAGCAGGCACTTATCTGAACTGGCTCTTTGTTGCCAAAAGGATCAGAAGGTATTCTCACATTGCAGGGAATTCTATTACCATACCGGACTTTTTTTCCAATCGGTACAGGGACAAAAGCAGGCTTCTCATGCTGTTTTCCGCTCTGATTATTCTGATATTCTTTATTCCTTATACGGCGTCCGGTTTCGCCGCCTGCGGCAAGCTGTTTGCCAGCCTTTTTGGAATTCACTACGGAACAGCCATGATTATCAGCGCCCTTGTAATCGTGGCGTATACCACGATGGGGGGATTTCTGGCGGCGAGTACGACGGACTTTATACAGAGCATCGTTATGACGATCGCTCTTGTCATCGTATTGTTCTTCGGGACGCATATGGCAGGCGGATTCGAACAAGTCATGGAGAACGCCAAGTCTCTGCCCGGATATCTGAGCATGTTTTTTACATATCAAAAAGAAACGGGAGCGGCCAGCCCTTACGGAGCGATTACGATTATCTCGACCATGGCCTGGGGGCTTGGATACTTTGGCATGCCCCATATCCTGCTCCGCTTTATGGCGATTGAAGAGGAAGAAAAGCTTACGTTATCCAGAAGGATCGCAACCGTCTGGGTTGTAATATCGCTGGCAATCGGCGTGGTGATCGGCGTAATCGGGCTGGGAATGACAAAGGCGGGCACCATGGTGGAACTGACTGGTTCCAACTCTGAGACGATCGTAGTCCGGGTAGCAGATCTCCTGAGCCATTTCGGCGTGCTGCCGGCCCTCGTAGCCGGGGTCATCCTGGCAGGAATCCTGGCATGCACCATGTCTACTTCGGATTCCCAGCTGCTGGCCGCCGCATCCGGCGTATCCCAGAATATTTTCAAGGGAGTTATGAAAATCAACATGTCTGAAAAGGCGATGATTATAACTGCAAGGGTAACGGTGCTTATCATATCCCTGATAGCCATGTTTATTGCCAGAAATCCTGACAGCTCCGTATTTGCAATCGTTTCCTTTGCATGGGCGGGTTTCGGCGCTTCCTTCGGACCGGTGGTAATCTGCGCCCTTTTCTGGAAACGTTCCAACAGGAACGGCGCACTGGCAGGTATGATAACGGGAGGAGTTGTAGTATTCGTTTGGAAATATCTCGTCCGCCCGCTGGGAGGAGCATGGGATATCTATGAACTGCTTCCCGCATTCGCGGCCTCCTGTATTGTAATTGCCGTGGTGAGCCTGGCGACTGCTCCGCCGGAACAGGAAATTATGGATGAATTTGAGCGGGCGAGAGGGTAAAAAATACTTTCGGAGGATGTGATGGATTTACTCATTGCTTTTCTTATATTTTTAGCCGGAGTGACAGCTTGTCTGGCCTCGGAAAAACGCTGATTTATGCCCTGCTGCTGGGTCTGCTCTGTTTTATGGCGGTGGGTAGAAAAAGAGGCTTTTCCCTGTCTGTTCTGCTTAAAATGGCATGGGACGGAGGGAAAACCTCTTTTCCTGTCCTGCGCGTTCTGATTCTGATCGGATGTCTGACTGCACTTTGGAGAGCCAGCGGTACAATCACATTTTTTGTATACTATGGAATTAAATTGATTACGCCCCATCTGTTTGTGTTGATTGCATTTATTCTGACCGCTGTTCTGTCTTTTGGAATCGGAACGAGCTTCGGAGTTGCAGGAACAGCAGGAGTGGTGCTGATGATTCTTGCCAGGAGCGGAGGCGTGAACGAAATCATAACGGCTGGGGCTGTTATGAGCGGTTCTTACTTTGGAGAGCGATGTTCGCCTGCGTCCAGTTCTGCCCTCTTGGCTGTCTCCCTTTCCGGAGCAGATGGGGTGAAAAATCTCAAGGTCATGTTGAAGACAAGCCTGCTTCCTACCGTTCTTACGGCGGCGGTATATGGCGTTCTCTCGTGGAAAAATCCGATTCTTTCTGTAGACAGCAGCATTTTAACTCAAATGAGCGAAGAATTTTCTCTGACCTGGGCAGTTCTCCTGCCTGCGGCGGGGCTGTTGTGCCTGGCTCTGGCAGGGGTAAGAGTCTTTTACGCCGTTGCAGCCAGCGGGGTTATCGCATTTCTGACAGCTGTTGTGATTCAGAAACAGCAGGTTTGGGACGTGGCAGTCTGGGCAGTTACAGGATACAGATCCGGCTCGGAGGAACTGGCAGCCATTCTTTCCGGAGGAGGAATGACGTCCATGGCTGGTGTGCTGGTCATTGTCATTATATCCAGCGCTTATTCGGGAATTTTCAAAAGTACCGGTATGCTTGACGGAATACAGGAAAAGGCGGCGGCTCTTGCAGGAAAAATGGGGCGTTTCGCAGCCCAGATCGTTACAGGAATCTGTTCCGGCGGACTTTTTTGCAACCAGACAATCGGCATTATCATGGCGGAGCAAATGCTGGGTTCCCTTTATGAAGATCCTCAGGAGCAGGCTGCCGATGTATGCAACTCCATTGTCATGATAGCAGGACTGATACCCTGGTCCATTGCGGCAACAGGACCGCTTGCCATGCTGGAAGTAGGGACAGAAGCGATTCCGTACAGCATTCTGCTGTATATGGTTCCGCTGACATATCTGATGACAAAAAAGGTATGGTACCGTTAAAAAAGATCGGCTGTGAAATAAAATTTTATAATGTATATTATTAATAGGCCTGTTATGCGCCTCTGGGTACTGAGCATGAAATACCCGGAGGCGCTTTTTTGCTTTCTAGGAAAGACCTTGTTATTGTAAAGTGATAAATCGTATGATTCCCTAGAAAGCAAAAACGCTCCGCTATGGATGCGCACTCGCGCAAAAGGAATTTTGTCGCTGAAGCGACCCGCCGCAGGCGGAGAATCCCGCGAGCTAGATTCTTTCTTATTTTCTGGCAAATAGATTTAGAAAATTTGATTTAATCCTTAATTTGTTAAATTTTTACTTAATACAGGTATAGAAATATAAATTGAAAAATAATTATGATAATAGTACAATTTAACTGTCACAAAATATGACGGAGGAGGGGACAACCATGGAAGAGAAATTTTTTCAGCCGATCGAAGAAGATATCAGAGTAATTCATAATATTAACAGTTCCAATATTATGGAGTGCCCGCATTTTCACAATCACTATGAACTGCATTTTACTTTATCATATAATTTGAAATTTATTATTGCGAATACAATATTTTATGTACCAAAGGGATCTGTCTTTGCAATCAAGACCTTTACGCCCCATATGACCGTTGTTCCGGATGACGCATGGTTTGAGCGGTATACGGTTCATATCAGACCGGAAGTCCTTCAGGAAATCAATCGTTACACCAATATTGACTTTATGGAATTATTCCAGTCGAGCGATGGATTTCCGGCATGTCATATTAAACTGAAGCAGGAGGATATCCCTGTATTTGAACAGGTATTAAACAGGGAAAAAGACAGCTTAAAGGGCAGCTATTATGGGGACAAGACATATCAACAGGTAATTTTATCGGAAATTCTTCTTTATCTGCTGCGTGTAAATCATGAAGGGCCGCAGCAAAAGAATGAGATCTACGATGATGAAAATGGTATTCTGGCTAAAAAAATCATGGAATATATCACGGATAACATAACGATGGACCTGAATCTGGAACTGCTTGAGAAGACATTTTATATCAACAAATATTCGATCAGCCGTCTTTTTAAAGAATACTGCGGAGTAACAGTGAATCAATATATCACCTCCAGGAGAATTTATCTGACCTGTGAGCTTTTAAAGAAAAACCAGCCTGTATTTCAGGTATGTGAACAGTCGGGATTTTCCGACTATGGCCATTTTATCCGCACATTTAAGAAACATGTGGGCATTTCACCGAAACAATATGCCTTACATATACGCGAAAAAGAGACAGAAAATATAGAAAATATATAATAAATAAAAGAGGACAAATCAAAATAAAGCAACTTTTGCACAAAAAAAGATGAGAAATCTATCAAATACTATCCTATAATTGAATTACAAACAAGGAACGAGAAACTGTAATCATTCATTATTAAGGAGGGTATTTATTATGGATCAGAGCGTACGGATAAGATTCTTGTCAGAACCGGATATGCTGAAAGCAGGGGTGCTGGACATGGAGGGGTGTCTGGAAGCGGTACAGGACGCTTTCGCATTAATCTCTCAGGGCGACTATTTAATGGGCGGACCCAGTGAAAACGACCATGGACACCTGATCTGGTTCCCGGAGCATAAAAAGGGGCCGAGAATGCCGGAGGCTGGACCGGACAGGAGATTCATGGCAATGATCGCTTATCTGGGTGGCGATTACCACATCTGCGGAGAAAAGTGGTATGGATCCAATATAGCCAACAGAGAGCTGGGACTTCCAAGATCCATTCATTCAATTATTCTGAATGATCCTGATAACATCAAACCACTTGCATTTATGTCGGGCAACCTGTTAAGCCAGATGAGAACAGGAGCTGTACCTGGAATCAGTGCGAAATTCCTGGCTAGACAGGGAGCGGAAACCATAGGAATCATTGGAGCCGGAATGGTAGGAAAAACCGCCCTGTTAGGCGTTAAGACAGCGGTGAAAACGCTTAAAACAGCTTACATATATGATGTATTTCCAGCTGCCTCAGAGCGTTTTGCAACGTATGCAAAAGAAGAACTGGGAATTGAGCCGGTTATTGTAAATACTTTGGAAGAAGCTGTTAAGGATATGGATATCGTTCATATTGCAGCCTCAGGAGTAGAACTTCCAGCCATTGACACGAATCTCTTAAAGAAGGGATCATTGCTCTGTCTGACAGGTGCTGCAGATTTCGTTAATGATGATTGGATTGAAGACTGCCAGGTTTATGCGGATAACTGGAAACTGCATCAGGCATTTATCCATGAGATGGATTATCCGAGGGAAGGCATTAGAGAAGAAATCTTATCATGGGCACCGTCTGCACCGGTTATTGATGCTGCATATAAAGGAAAGTTTTCCGGATCGAGGGTAAAAAACATTGGAGATGTAGTGATTGGAAAGAGCCCGGCGAGAGAGAATCAGGACGATAAGATCATTTTCATCACCAGCGGAATGGCAGTGGAAGACGTTGCTGGGGAAAGAAAATTCTTGATCGGGCGAACGAACAGGACATCGGTCAGATCCTGACTTTCTGGGAAAAACAATATTGGCTTAAGTAGTGAATCATGGCAGCCGTACTTCAATCATTTTCTGAACGGATGAGATTGCTGAATTCGAGATATCTGTAATATGTTTCGGGCAGCAGAAATTATCTGAAGAATCTTTGGAGTACGGCTTTTTAAAAATAGAGAAGACAGTTGCGGACAGCAGGATTGGGGAAGGAGCAAACAATATGAAACATATAAAACGTATAAGCAGCATGGTGCTGGCGGCAGCATTAGTCATGACAGTGGCGGCAGGATGCTCTTCAAAAAAAGGTGGGGATACGACGGCAGCTGCCGGTAATTCGAATACGGCTCAGGCGTCGGGCGAGGACAATTTTGATGCGGATATTACGGTAGTTCAGGCACTGGATATGGTAAGCTTTGATCCGATCCAGTCGGCCGATATGTCAAATGTATACACATTGGCGAACTTATACAGCCGCCTGTTCCGATACAGTGAAAACCTCGGTGCTGAAAAAGAACTTTGTAAAGAGTATGAAAGGGTAAGCGACACGGAATGGCACTTTAAGATATGGGAAAACGTAAAATACCATGATGGGTCCATGCTTACGATTGATGATGTGGTCTACTGCCTGAACAGGGCGAAGGGAAGCTCCATTATGACGGCTCTATTTGATCCTGTAAAAGAAATTAAAAAAGTAGACGATACGACATTGGCAATTATTACAGACGGCCCGTATCCGTCACTTCCGACAGCGCTAACAAACGTAGCCACTTCTGTCGTGCCTCAGGCTTACTGCGAACAGGCGATGGCTTCCAACGACTGGTCCAAACCGATTGGGAGCGGAAGATACAGCTTTGACAGCAGAGTGATTGGTGATACCGTAAAATTTACCCGTTTTGATGACTATTTTGATCCTGATGATAAAGCGCTTAACAAAACGCTTACGATCAAGATTATTCCTGAAGGCACGGCCAGAACGATTGCGATTGAGACGGGCGCTGCTGACTTCAATGCGGAATTTGCTACGGCAGATTATGCCCGCGTCATCGACAATCAGGATTTGAAGCTTTGGGAAAAAGACTCTCAAATGGTATGGCATCTTGGTATGGACAATACGGCAGAGTGGTTTGACAATAAATTAGTGCGTCAGGCAGTCAACTATGCGGTGGACAGAGATTCCTGCCTGCAGGTTGGATATGAAGGACTGGGAAAAACCGTATACAATTGTGCAACATTTGCACCAACGGTCATGGGCGCAGTTGAGAATCCCCTTGATATGTATTCCTATGATACCGAAAAGGCGAAGGAATTAATGAAAGAAGCAGGTTGTCCGGGATTTGATACTCAGATTATCGTATTCCGTGACGAGGCAGAGCGTATGGCTACTGTTGTGCAGGCAAACCTTGCGGATATCGGTATTAATGCCGAGATTACACGTATTGAAAATGCAGTCTTCCCGTCTTATATTGCAGACCACAAAGCGCCGATGTTCATTACAAGCTGGGGCTGTTATGAGGATCCAGATCTGTTCCTTGGACGCCGCTTTACAGAAAAGGGCTATGGCGGAGTAAACCGTGTGTGGTATTCCAATCCGGAATTAGACGGGATGATTAAAGAAGGACGCCAGTTCTTTGAGGAAGAGAAGAGAATACCTGTATATCAGAAAATCCAGGAATTTATGGCGGAAGAAGCGCCGGAAGCAGATCTGTTCGTGAGCAAAACGCTGGCATTGAGCAATAACCGCTTGAAAGGCGTTGAGCTGAATGCAGAAAGGGCATCAAATTATTACAAACTGCACTATTGATGGCTTTTACGCCCTTTTCCGATATGGAGGAATGATGCATGATAAAATATGTATTAAAACGTTTGGTTATTCTGATACCAATCGTAATCGCACTGACATTCTTTGTGTTTACGATATTATATATGACTCCCGGAGATCCGACGGAAATTATCCTGGGCAGTGACTATACGGAAGAAGCGAGCATCCAGCTGAAGCAGGAACTTGGACTGGACCAGCCTTTTCTCGTTCAGTACGCTACATATCTGACCAACCTTGCAAGAGGCAATTTTGGAATCTCCTATATTACGAGAGCTCCCGTAGGAGAGCAGTTGGCGGCGCGTTTTCCGAATACGTTCAAAATTGTTATAGCGGCAATGATTTTCTGCGTCGTAGTGGGGATGCCGATCGGCATCCGATCGGCTACGAAACCGGATTCCCTGTTTTCAAAGATTACTATGGTTATCGGTCTGATGGGAGTTTCCATGCCTGTATTCTGGCTTGGTCTGCTGTTGATCCTCCTGTTTTCCGTACATCTTGGATGGCTGCCTTCCAGCGGCATGGATAACGGATTCAAAAGCCTGATTCTGCCTGCGGTCACGGTCGGGGCCAATTATATGGCAAATACCATGAGGACGACAAGGTCTTCCATGCTGGAATCCATCCGCCAGGATTATATCAGAACGGCCAGAGCCAAGGGCGTGAGCGAACGTGACGTGATTTATGATCATGCTCTGGGCAATGCACTAATGCCTACAATTACCGTTGTTGGCCTGAACGTAGGCGCTCTTTTGGGCGGTGTCGTATACTGTGAAACCGTTTTTTCAATTCCGGGAACTGGACGCCTTTTAGTTGAATCCATCAATAAACGAGATGCGCCGTGTGTATTGGGATGCCTCGTTATTATGGCTATCTGCGTCGCTGTTTCGAACCTGATTGTAGACCTGATTTATGCGTATATTGATCCGAGAATCAAGGCACAGTACAGCAAAGGAGGCGGCAGATAATGGAAAACTCCACAAAAACAGAAAATCCCGCAAAGACAATAACGACGAAAAAAGAATTTTACCAGCAGTTTAAGAAAAAGAGCAATGCCAGTGAGCTGACGGCCCGTTTCCTTAAAAATAAGACGGCTGTACTCGGCCTTATTATATTTGTGGTAATCGTTCTGCTGGCAATCGGAGCGCCGCTTCTTGCAGACTATCAGAACGACGCAATCCGCCTGGATATTGCCAACCGGCTTCAGAGCCCAGGGAATGGCCATATATTCGGCACGGATGAAATGGGCCGGGATATTTTTGCAAGAGTAGTGTTTGGAGCCAGGATATCATTGACGGTTGGGATCTCTTCCGTTGTTGTCGCCCTGCTGGTTGGCGGAAGCCTGGGTGCCGTATCCGGTTTTTACGGCGGTAAAATCGATAATTTTATCATGCGTGTAATGGACGTTTTTCTCTGCCTTCCCGATGTACTTCTGGCGCTGGCTATTATCGCTACATTTGGAGTAAGCAAGATGAATCTCGTAATTTCCATCGGCTTATCGTTTGCTCCAAAATTCTCCCGTATTGTCCGATCTGCTGTTATGGGCGTACGTGGAAACGAGTATATAGAGGCGGCCAGGTCAATCGGTGCAAAAGATGGATATATCATTATTCATCACGCGATTGTAAATTGTATGGGTCCGATTATCGTGCAGGTTACTCTGTATGTTGCAAGCGCAATTCTGACGATTTCAGGACTGAGCTTCCTCGGCCTGGGCATTCAGGCGCCGACGCCTGAATGGGGAAACATGCTGGCATCCGGCCGCGCATTTATGCGTGACGAAGCCTATATCGTTATGGCCCCCGGCCTGGCTATTTTCTGTACCATTCTTTCTTTGAATCTATTAGGTGACGGACTGAGGGACGCTTTGGATCCAAGGCTGAAACAGTAGGGGTGAAAATATGGAGAATAAAACTATTACATCAGACAATACGCTGGAAATTAAAAATCTTGTCATTCACTATGTTTCGGACAATGAAACCGTGTACGCGGTAAATGGCATCGATATGGCGATACCGACCGGAAAAACACTGGGCCTTGTAGGAGAAACGGGAGCGGGAAAGACAACGACGGCTCTCTCAATTCTCAACCTTGTGCCTGAACCTCAGGGGAAGGTCATATCAGGAGAAGTCCTGTTAAAGGGCGACGACGTGATGAAAATGGATGAACACGCACTTCAGAGTATGCGTGGAGATAAGGTGGCCATGATCTTTCAGGACCCGATGACTTCTTTAAATCCAATTAAGAGCGTTGGTGAACAGATTGCAGAGGGAATCCATATTCACCAGAAAGTGAATAAAAAAGAAGCGCTGAACCGCGCAAAGAGCATGCTGGAACTGGTTGGAATTCCGGGAAGCCGTGCAAATGAATTTCCCCACCAGTTTTCCGGTGGTATGAAACAGAGAGTTGTAATCGCCATGGCGCTGGCATGCAGCCGGATCTGCTGATTGCAGATGAGGCGACAACGGCTTTGGATGTCACCATTCAGGCACAGGTGTTGAAGCTGATTAACGAATTAAAACAGAAATATAATACGTCTATGCTCATTATCACCCATGATCTTGGAATTGTAGCAGAAGTATGTGATACGGTCAGCATTATGTATGCGGGGCAGATCATAGAGCATGGCACGCTGGTAGATATTTTCGACAATTATTATCATCCATATACAAAGGGGCTGTTTGATTCCCTGCCTGATATAGAAAACCGCCATGCGGAGCTGAAGCCGATTAAGGGACAGATACCGGATCCTACCAATCTTCCTTCCGGCTGCCCGTTTCATCCGCGGTGCAATTACGCAAAGCCATGCTGCAGTCAGACCGCGCCTGACGCAAAATGGATTAATGAAACGCATTATGTCCGCTGTCATCTGTACGATGATACCGATGATAATATGCTCTAGGGAGGGATGAAATTGGGAAAGACATTACTGGAAGTAAAGCATCTGAAGAAATATTTTAATGTGGCTGCAGGTACGCTCCATGCTGTGGATGATGTGAGCTTTACAATTGAAGAAGGGAAAACCCTGGGCATTGTAGGAGAATCAGGTTGCGGGAAATCGACAACAGGCCGTGCAATCCTCCGCCTGATTGAACCGACCAGCGGAGAAGTGATTTTTAATGGCACAGACATAGTGAAATTGAATAAAGCTGAGATGAGGGATATGAGAAAGGAAATGCAGCTGATTTTTCAGGACCCGTTTTCATCCCTGAATCCCAGAAAGACGGTTTCTGAGACCATAGAGGAGCCGCTGAAATTGGCGAAGATGATACCGGATAAAGATGAGCGCTTTATGCGGGTGCTGGAACTGATGAAACGAGTCGGACTGGCGGAGCGTCTGGTTAACACCTACCCCCATGAGCTGGACGGCGGCAGGCGGCAGAGAATCGGGATCGCCCGTGCCCTGGCCATGAATCCTAAATTTATCGTATGCGATGAGCCCGTATCTGCACTGGATGTATCCATTCAGGCGCAGATTTTAAATCTGATGAAAAAAATCCAGCATGAGATGGGAATTACATATATTTTTATTACCCATGACCTGTCTGTCGTCAATCATTTTTCAGACGATATCGCAGTTATGTATTTAGGACGTCTGGTGGAAAAGGCGCCGTCAGAAAAACTGTTTAAAAAGCCGCTTCATCCTTACACGGAAGCGCTGCTCAGCGCCATACCTGTTCCCAGAATACACAACAGGCCGGAACGGATTCTGCTCAAGGGAGAACTGTCTTCTCCGATTAACCCTAAACCGATCTGCCGATTTGCCAACCGCTGCCCATACGCGAAGGATATATGTCGTCAGCAGGAACCGGAAATGCTGGAAGTTGAACCAAACCACTTTGTATCTTGTCATCTATACAAAAAATAGTTACGCGCCGGAAAAGCGCGGAACAGAATTTCAGACAGTAAAATGAGAAAGAGGTAGAATATGAAATTAAAGGGAATTTTTCCTCCAATGATTACTCCTTTTAAGGAAAATGGTGAAGTTGATTATGAAGCGTTTGTCTATAATATCAAAAAATGGTCCCAGACAGAACTGGAAGGCCTCCTCGTACTCGGTTCCAACAGCGAGACTGCTTTTTTAAGAGAGGAGGAAAAGCTGAAGCTGATTGAGTTGACGGCAAAGCATGCGCCGGGCAAGGTCATTATGTGCGGCACCGGAATGGAGACGGCGGAAGAGACCATTGAACTGACGAACAAGGCAGCTGATCTGGGAGCTGACTGTGCGCTCGTTTTAACGCCTTGTTTTTACGACGCGGCAATGAAGACGCCTGCGCTGGCAGAGTATTATACAACGGTAGCCGATCATGTGAAAATTCCGATTTTAGTGTATAATGTGCCAAAATTCACACATGTAAATGTGGCGGCCGATCTGATCGCACAGCTGGCAAAACACCCGAATATTATCGGTATGAAGGACAGCTCCGGAGACATGCCTCAGTTTGCCACCTTTAAGCGGGTGACAAAGGGTGAAGATTTTGATGTTTTTGTAGGAACGGCATCTGCGCTGTATCCTGCATTGACACTGGGAGCTGCCGGAGGAATCCTGGCGTTGGCCAACTGCTGTCCGAATGAATGCGTCGAGGTCTATAAGAAGTATCGGGACAAAGACTACGAAGGGGCGCTGGAAACATACCAGAGAATCTTCCCGGTCAATACGGCAGTAACTGGGACTTACGGAATATCAGGCTTGAAATGGGCTTCCACTTTATGCGGATACCGTGGGGGCTATGTGAGAAAACCCTTGATGGAACAGTCGGAAAAAGCGAAAGAAGAGATTAAAAAAATATTGCAGGAGGCAGAAGTTCTGGAAATGTAATCCTGCGTTCGAACAATATGTAAAATATCCCTGGACGACAGTCCGGGGATATTTACGGAATTACTGATTTCCTTCCTGCTCTGCAATCACTTTTTCTGCGTATTTAACACGGATTTTAGCGTAGATATAGAAGGCTGCGATCAGGCAGAATGATGCAGCCAGCATGCCTGTGGTAAAAGAGCGCATATTCATGTATATGACGGCGAACAGCACGCCCAGGCAAAGGGCCATAAAGGCGGTAAGCACCGGTTTGCTCATATGGTACTTGGAGTTTTCCCACTCTTTTGGGAATCTTTTAATTACATATAAAAGCCCGATCGATGGGATGATTCGTGTAACGTTATTCGCGGCAGCCGACATTTTGTTTAACAGTACGGTATCAATATCGGCCAGAATAGGAAGGATGGTCAGTATGTAAACGATTGCCATAAACACGTAAGGAACCAGATTTTTATTCTGCTTACCAAGCGCTTTTGGAAACCAGCCTTCTTTTCCGCTTCTTAAAAGGGCGTTCGCTGCACCTAGGTAACGGCCGTTGATTGTTGTTGCAAGTGCGGTTAAAGCACCGCCGATTACAAATATCAGATAAGACTGTCCAGGATAGATGGCTCTGGCAACGAGTGTTAATGGTTTGTTGGCAACTTCCGGGAGAGGCAGAACTCCGGCAGCGATAATGGAAATGACCGCAAACAACAGGGCGGCTGTTCCGACTACGGCGAGATTGCCGCGCACAATATTTCTTTCCGGATCTTCAATTCGTTCGCCGCTGTCCACCAGCCAGATTGCGCCGCCCATAGCGAATACGAGCGTTGCTATTGAGTCAAACATACCAAAAAATCCATTGGGAAGCATTTGAGCCGGAGTAAACGCATCCCAGTTTATCTTGGGGGCGCCCAGTGCAATAAAAGACACCCATGCAACGACTAAGAGTACATTCATAAAGGTCTGAACTTTTACAACTGATTTCTGATCCAGCAGATTTGCCAGAAAGAAAACGGTTAAAACGGCAAGAGACCAGAACTTTTCGCTTCCGAAGGAAACGATAGAAGCCATATATGATCCGAATGAAACGCCCATGAATCCAATGGATATAGAAGAAAACAAAAATAAGTAACTGTATAAACCGCCCATGGCAGGGCTGATCAGGTACGAATAATAGTATCCGCCGCTTGTTTTCGGTACAATAGCTCCGGCAATGAGCATGGGGGCAACTGTAATAAGAAATACCAAGCCCGCCAGTACATAAGCAAGCCACACGCCGGAACCGGTAAAGCCAATACAGATACCTGTGGATGTAATGATACCTGCGCCGATGATATTACCCAGCGACTGGGAGTATATTTCTTTAAAATTAAGTCTGGAATCTGCTTTTGATATTGGCGCAGATGAATGATTTTCTGACATAGTGAATCCTCCTCAAATTAATGTGAAGAAATTGAAGGGGAATATTAGATTTGATTTATAATGCACCTTAACAATATCACGTGCGAAATGCCGTGTCAAGCAAAAAAAATAGAATAAATCCTCCGAAAATGAAAAAATATTGACAAAATATAGAAAAAAAACGTACTATATACTTAGAAAAAAAGATATAAAAGTTAAGGAGCTAAATATATGAATGACGGCGCGGGACGGGATTTCACCTTGGAGGATTTGACAAAAAATTTGGTAGTCAAAGCAGATCTGCTTTATAAGTTTGTATTGCTTTATAGCAATTATCTTTCTTCTTCAAAGGATTATGGAACGGGAAATATGGTATCTATGGTAGAAGTTCACACGCTTACCCAGATCTATGATAATCCCGGGATTACGGTTACACAGCTGGCTAATTACTGGAGGCGCACGAAAAGTGCGGTGTCCCAGACGGTGGGAAAACTGGAATCCAGAGGATTAATCACCAGGACGGTCAGTGAGAACAATAAAAAGGTGTATGAATTATATGTAACGGAAGAAGGACGGAAACTGAGTGCTGCACATAAAGCATATGATCTGGTGGAGATCAGTCATACGCTGGAGGACCTGCTTAAAACATGTACTTATGATGAGATTGATACGTTCTATAAGGTGCTGGAGTCTTATATTCATTTGTTTGAAGAGTAGGCGCCGGGTGATATAAAGGTTTGCAAGGGTGCGAAAAGTTTGAGTTTGATTTAAGGTTAATAAATCAGGCTCAAACTTTTTTGCTTTCCGGGAAAGACCTTGTTCTTATACCGGAAGTATTGATAGGACAATAAATCTCGTAAAAATATGTTAAGATACTAAACTAATATACAAAAAGTGAATCGTAAAATTGTTATAAATATACAAATATATTTAAATTACACACATATATATTGACATATATAAAAAATAAGATTAGTATTGAGAAAAAATAATACGGCAGCTTAACTATTTGAAGGCGAGGCGAAATTGAAGGATAAAATGATTTATAATGCAAAATATCATTGATTGAAACGTTAAGCAGGCCGTGCAGAGGAGGTGGACTGCGTTTTTGCAGGTCCAAAAGCGCAAACAGAATATGGAGAAGGGATTTGACCAGATCAAAACATTTATATATGATAATCTGGAAAAGAATTGCAGGAAATGCAGCAATAATAAAAATATCGTATTATTTGAACCGCTGACCGACGAATGTGAAGAGGTCGGAATTGTATTTTTAGGTTTAAGCCCTGGAGAAGCAGAATGGAAAGCCGGACATCCTTTTGCCAGTGAAGAAGACCAGCTCTGCAGAAAGATGTTTAAAGAGCAGGGGTTAATGGAATGTGGAATTCTGCTGTTTAATGCGTGCTGCTGTATGCACACACCGGATCATCCGCCGGCAGACGAAGAGATCTACTATTGCTTTGATAATTTTGAAAAAGCATTGGAGCTCATACCGGACCGTGCGGTAATTGTGCCTACAGGAGCCCCGTCTCTCAGAAGAATGGGAATTATAGACAATCCGGAAACGGCAATGAATGAGATTTATACATATGAGGTCATGCAGTTCTGCCGATGGTACATATTTCTGCCGTTGTAAATGGAGAAATTTCTATGGAGCGGTTTGCGGCAAGGCTAAAACAGGCAAGGGAAGTATATCTTTCAGGTTCAATACCTGAAGTTCCGGACACATGCGTCCGAAGAGCAGCAAAGGTAAAGGCTGCTCTGAAAGAAAACATCAAATAATTGCGGAGGATTATTATATGGAAAAGAAACAGTCTTTTTTAGAGAGAAGGCAGCAGATCCTGTTTCAGGAGAAGCTGCAGGAGAAAATGGAACGGGAGGGACTGGATGCCCTGATCCTGACAACGCCGGAAAATATTATGTATGCAACAGGTTTCCTGCCGTGGAGTTATCTTGGAAGAAGCTGCGGCAGCAGCGTAGCTGTAGTGCCGGCGTCCGGGAAGGCTGCTGTCGTATGCAACCAGTTTGAACAGAGATCGGCGGAACAGCAGACAAAAGGTGACGTAGACGTATATTCATTTCCGATTGCCATGTATATAGAGGATTATTATGACGCAGAAGAGGCGGCAAAACCTCCGGCGCCGGATCCATATAAGACATTCCGCATCGCCTTTGAGCTGGTAAAATCCCAAAAGGATAATCCAAGAGTCGGGGTGGAAAAGTATGAAATTCCATGTACAATCTACCCGTTCTTTGTTGAGAACTTCGGGGAGGAAAATCTGGTAAATCTGTCTCAGTTCATCTGTGATATCAGAAGAATTAAGCTGCCGTGGGAGGTAGACGTTATGCGGTATTCGGCACAGGTAGCCGAGCAGATGATGAATATGACCATGAAATCCACAGAAATCGGCATGACGGAAGCGGATTTGATGAAAATATGGTATCAGGCTGCGTACGAAGTGACGGGCGGGCACGAAATTACCATGGTAAATCAGGTACACACACCGGGAAAGGATTTCTCTGTTTCCATGCTTCCGAGGGAAACGCCGCTGGCAGAAGGGGATATCGTCAGGCTGGACGGCGGCGTATCCATCTATGGATATTTGTCGGATTTAGGACGAACTTATGCAGTGGGAGCAACGGTGTCCCAGAGAAAACAGGAGCTGTTTGATACCCTGCTGGCTGCATATGACAAACTTTTGGAGGTCATTGCACCGGGGGTGAAGATGTGTGATGCATTTCATGCTGCTATGGATGTCTGCCGAAACGGGGCCATTCCTAACTTTGTAAGAGGCCACTTCGGCCATTCACTGAGCATTGGGCCGACGGCGCCGGATAATCCAAAGATTGCTCCCGGCTGCAAGGAAGTATTTGAACCGGGCATGGTATTATCTTTTGAAGTGCCTTATTACAGTTCGGAAAATGGTTCTTATGGATTCGAGGATACCATGGTTATTACAGAAAACGGTTACGAATTGTTTACACATATAAACCGCAGTTTATTCGTACCGAAATAGGAAAAGGCAGGAAGGCTTATAATGAAATATAACTTTGACAGTATCATAGATAGAAACGATTTTAACAGCACAAAATGGGAGGGATTTGAGGGGGAATTTCCGGAACTTGATACAAAAGGCGCAATTCCTATGTGGATTGCCGATATGGATTTTCTTTCACCGCCGGAAGTAATTGATGCAATGGTGAGGAGAGCCCGCCACGGAATTTATGGATATAATTCTGCAAAGGGATCGGATCAGTTTGTCAGAGCTCTCCTGGCATGGGTAGAGAAGCGTTATTGCTGGAACGCTAAAGAAGAGTGGGCAGTGGTGAGTCCGGGCGTAGTTCCGGCCATGAGCTTTGCTATTCGTGCAGTAACCCGCCCGGGAGACCAGATATTGACATTTTCTCCTGTATACTATCCTATAACGAATGCAATCATCAACAACGGCCGTATAAACAGGAATATTCCTCTGCTGGAGAAACATGGAAAGTATGAAATAGATTTTGACAGCCTGGAAAGAGCTGCAGAGGAACCGCGGACAAAAATGATTATGATGTGCAGCCCCCACAATCCGATCGGCCGTGTATGGACAAAAGAAGAACTGAAACAGATAGCGCAAATATGCGGAAAAAACGATGTGATTCTGTTTTCGGACGAGATACACGCAGATATTGTTTTTGGGGACAACAAACATACACCGATTGCTTCCATATCCGCTGAGGCGGAACAGAACAGCATCACCACATACGCTCCTGGAAAAACATTTAATCTTGCGTGTACGAACGCAGCCGCGGCGGTGATTCCGAATGACGATATTAGAAAACGCTTCTGGGATCAGGTGGTCTGCGCCGGTTTTGCCAATCCTCTGGCTGCTTTCGGAGCAGTCGCCGGCGAGACGGCCTACCGGTATGGGGAACCTTATGTAGAAGAGCTGATTCCTTATCTCCAGGGAAATATCGATTATGTATATGATTATATCCACGACAGAATTCCGGGTGTTTCCATGGAAAAACCGGAAGGAACATATCTGACATGGATCGATTTCCGGGCGCTGGGCCTGTCTGATCAAGACCTCGACCGGCTGGTAATGGAGAAAGCAAAAGTAATTCTGAACCCAGGCTGGTGGTTTGGGGAGGACGGCGCGGGGTTTATGAGAATGAATGTGGCATGCCCCAGAATGATTGTGGAAGAAGGGATGTCCAGGCTGGAACGGGCGGTAAAAGCTGCTGGAGCGTGAGCTGAAATTATGGAGGGAAAATAATGGCAGATCTGTTATTGACACATGGAACTGTAATTACAATGGATCCGGGCAGAAGGATTCTGGAAGACGGAGCGGTCGCTATAGAAGGTGACAGAATTGCGGCTGTAGGCTTAACGGAAGAACTGGAAAAGAAATATCCGGATGCGAAAAAAGTGATCAACTGTGAGAAAAAGCTGATCCTTCCGGGCCTTATTGATGTGCATTCCCATGCAGGCCACTGCATGCTAAAGGGCCTGGCGTATGATACGCTTTCTTACTGGATGCCTATATTGACGAACATATACCATCACAATACAACGGATGAGTTCTGGTATAAAGAGGGGAAACTGGCGGCCCTGGAACGACTGAAATTCGGCGTTACCTGCGGCGTCAGCGTTATGAGCAATGCTCAGCGCAGCGATGATCCTGTATTCGCGGTAAATCATGCCAGAGGATACGGGGAAATGGGAATCAGGGAAATCGTAGCTGTCGGTCCTTCCAATCCGCCTTATCCCAGATCGTTTACACGCCTGGAAAATGGTGTGAGAAAGGAAAAAGGATTTACCCTCGATGAGCTTTTAGAAGGAGCGGAAAAAGCGATCCAGGCTGTAAATCATACATTTGATGACCGTATCCGGGCATTTATTGCTCCATTTGTGCTGGTAGGATCTGTAGACGGTTCCAATCTGACGCCTCCGGATGCAGCGGCTGAGTTGACTGATACGGACCGATATATGATGAGAAGGGTGAGGGAAATCGCAAAGAAACATAAGACCAGAATACATACGGAAGCCTTCGGCGGCATGATCCGCCTGGCAGAGAAAGACCCGAATGCTTTATTCGGACCGGATGTCCACCTTCATCATTGTCTGGGATTGTCCATGGATGAGATGAAAATTCTGGCGGAGACAAATACAAATGTCAGCAGTTCACCGGGAGCGTTCCAGCTGATGAACCGCTGCCCCGTCCCGGAGCTTGTGGAAATGGGAGTCAATGTAGCGATCGCTACGGACGGCACCTCTCCCGGTATGTCTTTTGACCTTCTGATGGCAGCTCGGAAACTTCAGCTGGCACATCAGGTAGCGCTGAGAGACCGATTCAGTCTTCCGCTGGGAAAAACTCTGGAGATGATTACTATCGATGCGGCCAAAGCCATTGGCTGGGATGATGAGATCGGCTCGCTGGAAGCGGGGAAGAAGGCGGATATCATCACTGTGAACATGAATCAGCCCCATCTGACGCCGTCCTTTATGCCGGTACACAAACTGATGCTGTATGCAGCCGGTCAGGATGTGGACCACACGATTGTCAACGGCCGTCTGCTGATGGAAAACAGGCGGGTGATTTCCGCTGACGAGGAAGCCGTGATCGAAGAGGCGCAAAAGGAATCTTTGGAGACCATCCGCCGTGCAGGAGCTGAAAAGTTTCTGGAACCTTGTGATACATTCTGGGGACATGCCAGGATGTACTGTGATAGAAAGCGGTATTAGCCGGGGGATGTGAAGATCTCCTGATAACGGCGCGCAAACAGCTCTTTGTCCGGCCGTGCCTTTCTGAGAGCTTCCGTGAAACGCCTGTCCAGATCGTTTTTCCTCTCGCCGATCTCGCGTCCCAGCCCGTCTTCGTCAATGACAGTGATCTTTCCGTCCTTCATGACGAATTTTCCTCCGATCATAACGTGGCGGAAAACTGGATGGTTGTGAAACAGGAGCTGGTTTGGCAGAAAATTGGCGGAGATGTTCAGAAAACTGTTTTTATCGGCGACAGCCAGATCGGCCGGCTGGCCGGGAGAGAGCAGGTTTTTCTCGGCAGCGTCCGATTTCATGTTCAGGACCTGGCGCCCTCTGGCTGTGACCATGGACCAGGCATCTGCTCCGGATATCCAGCGTCGCCAGTCCGGCTCGCAGGAACGCTGTAAAAACAGGAAGGTACGCAGGACGTCCATCATATTGTTACTGGAAGCACAGTTAACTCCGTCGGACCCCAAAGCGGGAAGTATCCCGCGTTCAAGGCAGCGTCCGGCAGGAAATACGCCGCTTCCCAAGAAGAGATTGCTGGACGGATTTGACACAGGAATCGCCCGGCGTTTGGCCATCAGGTCCAGTTCTTTATCATCCATCCAGATGCAGTGAGCCAGAGAAGTATGCTCATGGAGCAGGGAATATCTGTCCAGCTTTTCAAGGGGTGAGATACCCGCCTTCCGGGCAGACATTTTCTGCCACCTTGTTTCCAGCAGGTGACAGTGAACAGATAGATGATATCTGGATGAAAGATCGGCAGCTGCACCAAGGAGCGGATCATCCGCCCGTTGGGGAGAGTTGATGCCGGTCATAACCTGAGGCCGCTTTGGGGATCATGGTATTTTCTGATAAAGTCTTCATAGAAGTCCACAAATTCTGAAACAGCTGGAAACGGGGAAGGGGAATTGACAGGCTCTCCCGATAAGGTCTCCTCCATTCCGGCCAGTATATCAGAATCTTTTAAGTTATGAAGCATTGGAGCCAGTGCGGCGCGAAACGATGATTTTTTGTATACTTCGGCGGCCGTGCCTGCTGTCTTCAGATGTGGCAGGTGATCAACGCAGGAAGTGACTCCGTCCCGAATCATCTCGCAGATTCCAAGAGCAGTGGAGAGCGCCATGTCTTCCGCTGAAAGAGCGCCGCCCAGGGCGATGGTGTCAGCCGACCAGATCTCCAGCGGCTCTCCAAAGGATGCTCCTCTCAGAAGGCTGGTATAGGAATGGCAGTGGCTGTTTACCATGCCAGGCAGGACATAATCACCATCCAGATCCAGGCACTCTTCATCAGGATTGGGAGGGAGCAGAGGAGCGCACGCTTTTATCTCCTGATCCTCAATACGGATATCACCTTTTAAGAAGGTGATATCCGTATTTTTAATTGAAGTAAATTTCCATTTTGCAGTAACATGATTTAAACTGAACCCTTTCCGAATAATTGGCAGGAACAACTACGGCAGCTTTTTTGCTGCATCCTTTAAAACATGGCGATAAATTCGCGTAAGTCTTCCGCGTAATCCCCCATACATACAAGATAGTGGTTGCCTACAGGCGTATGGAAAAATTGGTTTACACCTGCGTCGCAGTGAAGACGGATCTGGCTGCGGCAGAGGTCGCATTCGTGAAGACTCTCCTCGATTTCAGCGCCGGAAATAAAGCAGCGGTCCAGCATTCCTGTCGCTTTGAATACGGTCGCTCTGCCTGGTGGAATATCTCCGGCAATGGCGACGCCGATTCCTGATTCAAAATGTGTATCCAGGTGGTAGCGCACCGGCATATTCAGTGGAAGCGTACAGTGCGCAAAGATAATATCGTCCGTTTTGCTGTCTGCCCTGGATGGATTGCACTGGAATACCGGCTGTCCGGAAATTTCTCCCAGAATCGCCATGGAAATCAGAGAAGGCAAATCTCCTTCGCATCCGCTGTAGATTCCTTCCTGATTCAATAGTGCAAGACCGAGACAGCCTGTGTTTTTAACTGCCGTAAGAAGATCGAAGCAGCGTACAGAAAAGCCGTTCAGATGATATCGTTCCACCAGCCTGCTAAAGGCACCGTATATTTCCAGAGCCTGTTTTACCTGTTCCGTATCGAAATCCTGGTCCAACAGGCTGCGGCATATTTCACTGTCCGGGTATGATTGTTTTGCAATCTCCTCTAAAAGTTCAGGCATGCCGATCTCCACCACTTCAATACCCGTTTTTTCTTTCAGAAGGTCATAGTTCATTTCGGTAGAAATCAGCCAGTCAGATGGTTTCCCAACAAGCCCAAGGCGCATTCCATGCAAGGAATGCCTTGTCTTTGCAGCGTTCAGTGCATGGCAGAAAGTGGTGGCAATTTCTTCCTGGCTTCCGTGAAGCAGGCGTCCCTTGAGCCCGAGGTTAGCCAGATACGTCATCATTTCCATGGAGGCGGACAGAGAGTTATCACTGCCGCTGGTGATAATGAGAATGGGCTCCTTCAGGCTTGAGAGCGCGTCTCTAAAAGCACCGGCAGTACCGCCGGACGCCACATATACGACAGATACAGGTTCCCCAGCCACTTGCGCCGCATCGGCAGCGCGATATGTATCGCCGGTCCGTTCCGATAGGTATTGAAATAAAGATGCCGCTTTTTCAGCCAGCTCCGGGCCGGTCTGAAGCTGGCTCTGCAGGTATAGATAGTTCATCATGTGCAGCAAAGTCTCCTCTCAGATTAAGAGATGAACAGGCCAAAAGCAACACATTTTGACCTGAAAATATTGACAGTTCCTAACACGTTGGTCGTCCTACCTTTAATGTATCAAAAAAAATACATGATGTCAATCTGTTTTCTGAGCGTTTTTTCGGCATGTGAAAAATGCGGAATTAGAGGTGCAGAAGATGATAAAGAAACGCCTCAGACCAGAAGGGATGATCTGGCTGGGACGTCAATATGAAATCTGAGATTAAGAGGGCAGGGCTGATTTTGGAGGCTGGATCATTTTCCTCTCCTGATATTGAAATTAACGGTTTGGATTACTCCACACATCTGCGGATGAGATTAAATTCCAGCTTTTCCGTAATAAAATAGCTGTCTGAATAGAGAACAGGACTTCCTTTTGAGGCATAGTGGATCTGCTGCAGGAGAAGGAGAGCCTTTGGTTCTGTCAGGGACAATTTTTCCATCAGGCGGGCGTCACTGAGCACTGCATGGATCGAACAGTTGGCAAAGGAAACAGGCGCATAACGGTTGATAAACTGGAAAAGAGATGGATCTCCCTGGCCGGAAAATTCCTCCAGCATGCCGTCCGCATATGGTATGTAGTCTTCCACAAAAACAATGGGGATATCGTCCGCTGTTCTGACCCTCTCTACATACAGTATTTTGACAGGGGTATCGCTCCCCAGCTTTTTCGATATATCCTCAGAGGCCATTCGGACGTCGAAATACACACTCTTTGTGCCATGACGGTATCCGTGCTCAGATATGATTTTCGTCGTACTGTCCAGGGCTGAGATATTATAACGGATGTTCTGGTTGCCGTTATACCTGGTTACAAAGGTTCCGATCCCGTGGCGGGAGATAACAAGTCCTTCATTTTCCAGCGCTTTCAGGGCCTCTCTGACTGTATTTCTGCTGACACCCAATTGAGCGGCCAAATCCTGTTCGGATGGCAGCTTGTCCATAAATTCAGATTGATTAATCATGCCTAATACGGCCTCTTTTACCTGTGAAGACAGGGTTTTGCTCGTCAGCTTCATTTGATTTTACTCCTTCGGTAGTGTCATGCAACTATGATTGCACTTTGAGTATATCCAGCAGAAATTACTTTGTCAAGCAATAGCGCCGGGAGAAAAGGATAAAAATGGGCAGAGCAATTGTGAAAACAACCAAAAAGAAAAGGCGTAATTAATAAAAAATATACAATTGACATAAGAAAAGCCCTATGATATCATCGAATTAAACACGAGTGGTTGGACGTCCAACAATACAACCGGGAGGTAAGAAATATGGATTTTAAAGAAGTCCGCCAAGAAGTGGCGTCGTTCTGCCACTTCGTATACGAAAAAGGTTATACGCAGGCATCGGGCGGCAATTTAAGCTGTCGTGTGCCGGGTACTAATCTTTTTGCAATTAAGAAAACAGCAGTAAACATGAGAGTGATGACAGAGAAGGATGTATTAATTATCGATGAAGATGGAAATGTCGTATATGGAGACGGTAAGCCGTCCAAGGAAGCTGGGTTCCATCTTGGGGTGTTAAAGCTCAGGACTGATATGAATGCATTTATCCACTGCCATCCAAACTATGCGATTGCTCTTGCAAATAATGACATTGAACTTCCGTTTACGTCTGTAACGGTGAGAAAGGTTGTGGGACATGTTCCGTATATCGAATCTGCGCCGGCTGGAAGTGAAGAACTGAAAAACTATGTAATTGAAGCGTTTCGTAAATATCCTGAGAGCAAAGGAATCCTCATGAAGGAACACGGCGTCTGCGCAGCAGGGGTATCCTTGGAAGCTGCATACAACGTGGTGGACCTGATCGAACAAACGGCAAAACAGGCATGTATTCAGGTCCAGATCGCCCAGAGCAGAGAGAAATTCAGAGAGCTGTTCAACGTATAAGTACGGATAGTCGATAGAGAGGATGAAAACAGTGAAAAAAATAGATCAGATAACACAAGAGTGGAAGGAAGAAGGACTTCTGATGCCCATATGGGCAGAGGGGAACCACCTGTGTATGGTAGACCAGCTGAAACTTCCAAAGGAAGCGCCGGTAGTGGAAATTACAGAAGTGAGCCAGCTGGCCAATGCGATAAAAGATATGTCAATCAGAGGTTCAGGAGCTATTGGCATTGCCGGTGTATATGGCATGCTGCTGGAATCCATGAATACGAACGGAGATAAAGAGGCGGTTATCCGCGCCGGTTTAGAACTGAAATCAACGAGGCCGACAGCAGTCAATCTGATGAAAACGGTAGACGGACTTATTTCGTTTACAGAACAATGTTCAAAAGAAGAATTTCCTGAATTATTTGAAGCGCGTGCTTGTGAGATATTGAAAGAACAGCTTGAGTTTGAACACCAGCTGGGCAGAAACGGTGCAAAGGTAATTGAGGATGGAGACACGATATTGACACACTGCCATTCCGGGGCCCTCGCAGGATCCGGTTTTGGAGGACGGGCGCTGTCAGTAATCAGAACAGCCCATCTGCAGGGAAAGAAAATTCACGTATATACATGTGAGACGAGGCCATATCTCCAGGGCGCCAGGATTACTGCATATGAACTGGAGAAGTTCGGAATCCAGCACACGCTGATTACAGATGGCATGTCTGGATACCTGATGCGCCTGGGAAAGATTCAGAAGGTAGTTGTAGGGTCAGACAGAGTAGCTGCCAATGGGGACTTAATTAATAAAATCGGAACGTATATGCATGCCGTAGCAGCCAGAGAAAACGGAGTCCCATTTTACACGGCGACTTCTTCCCATACGATCGATTTCTCTCTGAAGAGCGGAATGGACATGGGTGTGGAATACCGTCCGGGCAGCGAGGTGACACATTTAAACGGTCAGCTCATTACGGCAGCAAATACGGAGGCGCTCTATCCTGCTTTTGACGTGACGCCGAACGAGATGATCAGCGGGATTATCACAGAAGCAGGCGTTATCCGCGCCCCATACACAGAAAACCTGGCAAAGTTAAAATGAAAATAGTTACGCGCAGGAAAAGCGCGGAACTATTTGCTGCGGCTTGACCGTCAGGTCAAGCCGATACCCGCCTGTTTTTATGAAGCGAGGAATCGAGCGGGATAAAAAATAGTTACCCGCAGGAAATATTTACTACAAAACGATAAGGTTTAAGGAGGAACAAACATGGGATTAACCGCACCAACCCACCATATCGGCGCAGCGCCGGGGGAATTTGCAAAGACCGTTTTGATGCCCGGAGATCCACTGAGGGCAAAGTATATTGCAGAAACATACTTGGACGATGTGAAACAGATTAATGAAATCCGCTGTATGTATGCTTACACGGGAACCTACAAAGGAAAACCGGTGTCTGTCATGGCACACGGAATTGGTTCTCCCAGCATGGCGGTCCACGCTTATGAGCTGTATCATTTATATGATGTGGAAAACATCATCCGCGTGGGAACGACTGGAGGATTGGCGCCGGATTTAAAGCTCAAAGACATCATTATTGCCATGGGCGCCTGCTACGATACACCTTATATCAACCAGTTCCACTTGTCGGGGACCTTTTCGGCGATCCCCTCTTACCAGCTTCTTAAAAAGGCGGTAGAGAGCGCGGAAAAGCTGGGAGTGCCTTACCGCGTGGGCAATGTCCTTTCCACGGATGTCTTTTATCCGGCAGACGACTGTCAGCTGAAGTGGAAGGATATGGGCATTTTATCTGTTGAGATGGAAATCGCCGCTCTTTATATTGTAGCGGCAGCAGCAGGAAAGAATGCGCTGGGAATCCTCACCGTCTCTGATCACATTGTGAGAGGAGATAAGACGACAGCGCAGGAGAGACAGAACAGCTTTACCAATATGATGGAAATCGCATTAGAAATGGTCTAACGGAGGAGAAGAAAATGAAGAAAAAAGTATTAAGCCTGGCACTGGCACTGTCCATGGGAATCGCCGCGTTGTCCGGATGTGGAATGACTACATCTGCCCCGAAAGAAGAGACAACACAGGCTAAGACAGAGGCGAAAAAAGAGGAGACAGAGAAAGCGGAGGAAACAGCAGAAAAGACAGAAGGCCAGTCGGAGAAGGCTGGAAGCGATATTAAATTTGCCGTTATCTTTGGAACGGGCGGTTTAGGCGACAACGGCTACAACGACGAAGTATACCAGGGATGTGAGATGGCAGTAGAGCAGTTTGGATGTACCTTTGATTACTGCGAGCCTAAGGATGTATCTGAATTTGAAACACAGCTGCGTATGTATGCGGATGCAGAAGAATATGACGTTATCATCGCGATCAGCACAGAACAGGCGGATGCCCTTCAGATGGTGGCGGAAGACTATCCGGACCAGAAATTCTGTATGCTGGATACGGTAATAGAAGGATATGACAATATCAACTGTCTGGCTGCTTCCTACCCGGATCAGCATTTCTTATCAGGCGTTCTGGCGGGTCTGGCTACAAAAGACGACAGATTCCCGCTCAGTAATCCTGAAAATATTGTAGGATTCTGTATCGCAATGGATACACCTACCTCCAGAGGACAGGCAGCCGGCTTCGTTGCAGGCGCAAAATATGCGAACCCGGATGTGGAAGTGCTTACAAATTATATTGGCGGTTACAGCGATCCTGCTACGGCGAAAGAACTGGCACTCGTTATGTATGAAAGAGGCGCAGATATCGTCAGCGCCAATGCAGGCAGCTCTACACAGGGCGTTTTCTATGCAGCAGAAGAGAAAAATCGTTACGTGATCGGCACATCACTTGCAATGGCAGATCCAAAACACAGCCTGAGCACATCATGTAAGAAGGTATGGCTGTTCATCGTAGAAGAGATCCAGATGCTGGCAGACGGTACATGGGCACCTGGTTCCAAGCTGGTAGGTATTCCGGAAGGCATCTGTGATTACGACGTAGAAGGACTGGATGTACAGATTCCGGACGATATCACAAAGATTCTTGAAGATACAAGGCAGCAGATCGCAGACGGCAAGCTGGTGCTTCCGACCGATCTGGATCAGGTGGATGCCTGGGCGAAAGAAAACCAGTTGGCGCAGTAACAGCTGAGTATGGAGCATCAGATTCGGAGGTGACAGAAGATGGAACTGATACGGATGGAAAAGATTACGAAAATCTATCCGGGAACGACGGCTCTGAGCGAAGTGGATTTTACACTCCATGAGCACGAGATCGTTTCATTATTAGGAGAGAACGGCGCAGGTAAAACGACGCTGATGAAGATATTATATGGAATGACCCCGCCGAGTTCCGGAGAAATCTTTTACCGAGGCGAGCAGATAAAGTTCAGAAAACCGGTAGATGCCATCGAGAAGGGAATCTGCATGGTGCATCAGCATTTTATGCTGGTTCCGGCATTTACGGTAACAGAAAACATCATAGCCGGCAGCGAGCCGGGCAAGCAGGCATTCCTGGATATGAAGAAGGCCAGGCAGCAGGTGAAGGAGTTGATATCCCAGTTCCATTTTAATATTGATCCGGATGTCAAAGTGGAGAAGCTTTCTGTTGGTGAGCAGCAGAGAGTGGAGATTCTGAAGGTGCTCTATCGGAAAGCAGATGTTATTATTCTGGATGAGCCCACGGCCGTTCTGACGCCGAGCGAGGTGGACGACTTGTTTGTCATCCTGAAACGGCTGAGAGATGACGGCAAAAGCATCATTATTATTACTCATAAACTGAAGGAGACAAAGGCTCTGGCCGACAGAGTCGTAGTGCTGCGGGACGGCCGCCTGGTTGTGGACGATGTAAACCCTGCTGATGTTACGACGAAGCAGCTGTCAGAAATGATGGTGGGAAGAGAAGTAAATCTTCAGACCCGCCGTCCGGCAGAGCACATCGGTGAAATCTGTGTGCATGTAGAGCATCTGACGGTAGAAGAAGACGGGCAGGAAAAAGTAAAGGACGTCTCTTTCGATATTCATCACGGAGAGATCCTGGGGATTGCAGGGATCGAGGGCAACGGTCAGACTCAGCTCATCGAAGCGCTGACCGGCCTCAGAGAGCCGAAATCCATAAAACTGGAATTAAACGGAAAACCTGTGGGCGGAAACTGCAGGGACTTTCTGGAGGCGGGCATCGGACATATTCCTGAGGACCGCCTGTCCATGGGACTGGTAAAGGAAATGTCCATTATGGATAATATGATACTGGGATACCACAGGGAAGATGACTTCTGCAAAAAAGACGGACTTCTTCTGAAAAAGAATATTTTCCAGTATGCGAAGACATTAAAAGAAAAGTTTCAGGTAAAGGCGCCTAATGTGGAAGCAGCGGTGTCATCCTTATCTGGCGGTAACCAGCAGAAGATCATTATTGCCAGAGCCTTCAGCAGAGATCCGAGAGCCATTATTATCGCCCATCCGACAAGAGGCGTGGATATCGGAGCAATGGAATATATCCACAGCCAGCTGATCAGCCTGAGGGATAAGGGCGCGGCCATTCTGCTGATCTCCGCCGACTTAGATGAGGTAAGGACACTGAGCGACAGACTTCTGGTAATCTATGAGGGTGAGATCGTTTCTGAAAGCATGCCGGGAGAGTTGAACGAAGTAGAAATGGGACTTTTGATGACAGGCGGCCACACCATGGTAGAGGAGGGGACAGAGGCATGAAGCAGCAAGAAAAAAGTGCAAAAAGCACGGCGATGAAACATGCGTTTATCAATTCTTTCTTTGCGCTGGTATTTTCCCTCCTGCTGGGAATGGTACTCATCGCTGCCAGCGGCTACTCCCCATGGGAGAGCTATAAGGCGATCTTTGGCGTTTCTTTGGGAACGGTAAAAGGCTTTGCCCTTTCCCTGAGTCAGGCAACGCCGATCATGTTTACCGGACTTTCCTTTGCCCTGGCATACCGGGTGCGTATGATCAATACGGGAGCGGAAGGACAGCTCTATGCAGGAGCGATGGCGGCAGCGCTGGTAGGCGCTTACATCACGAACCTGCCGGCGCCGATTCACGTTCCGCTGGCGCTGCTGGCCGCGTTCGCGGCAGGCGGGCTGGTAGCTCTTCTGGTAGCAATGGCTAAAGTGAAATTCGGTGCCAATGAGATTATTATGACTCTTATGCTAAATGAAATTATTCAGCTGTTTACCAGCTATCTGGCCAACGGGCCGTTAAAGCCCGCCGGAAGCGGTGTAGGACAGACAGAACGTATTGCAGACAGTGCGAAACTGGCAAAACTGATCCCGCAGACGCAGCTGACGGTGGCCATCTTTGTGGTGATTCTGGTTGCAATACTGCTTCAGTTCATGTTGGACCGGACCGTGTTCGGATATGAAGTTCAGGTGACGGGGCTGAATCTGAAAGCTGCCCAGGTAGCGGGTATTTCGGTACCAAGAACATACCTCATTACATTTGCGCTCAGCGGAGCAGTCGCCGGTCTGGGCGGAGCAGCCATGGTACTCGGCGTCAACTACCGGTTTATAGAAGGATTTTCTTCCGGTTATGGATTTGCAGGTATTTCCGTAGCGGCTCTTGCTGCATACAGCCCGGTCGGGGTAATTTTGTCGGCGTTCCTGATCGGAATTCTGAAGGCCGGAACGATCACTCTGAACAGGACCACATCGATTCCTGTTGAATTTGTAGATGTCATTCAGGTCCTGGTCATTATCTTTGTAGCAGCTCCGGCTTTGATTCAGGCAATCTTAAAGATATTCAAAAAGTTTTCCAATAAGAAACAGGAGAAAAAAGAGGCATACGGAGGTGACAGCTGATGCAATTCAATATGGATTTGATTCTTTCCATTCTGGCATCCACATTGCGCAGTTCCGTACCGCTGATTCTAGCGGCTATGGGAGGATGCTTTTCCATGAGAGCCGGGGTCAGTGATCTGGGTCTGGAAGGCATGATGCTGGCAGGTTCTTTTTTTGCAGTGCTGGGGTCCTGGATCACTGGCAACGCGTGGCTTGGACTTCTGACGGGCATCCTGTTCGGCGCGGTCTTTTCCATGCTTCATGCAGTAATGCACATCTCCTATAAGGTGAATGCGTCCATCAGCGGTATGTGTGTAAACCTGCTGGCAGGCGCTGTTACGCCGCTTCTTCTGAACGTCATATTCGGTATGAGCGGAAAATCCGTGAGTGTAGCGGCTTTTGCAAAGCCTGACTGGGGACTGCTTGAGAAAATTCCCATTATCGGAAGAATACTGGGCGCTCAGAATATCCTGTTTTTTATTACAATTTTTCTCGTAATAGTCAGCTGGATTTTCCTCTATAAGACAAAATACGGTCTGAGAATGAGGATGGTCAGTGAAAATCCTCAGGCGGCCAGTACGGTAGGCTTAAACGTACGTGCTTATAAATACTTCGGAGTAGCCATGAGCGGCGCTTTCGCAGGCCTTGGCGGCGCTTACCTTTCTTTGGGACAGATGAATCTGTTTGTAGAAGATATGACTTCCGGCAGAGGATATATTGCCGTAGTTATCAATGCATTCGGCCGTTATAACCCGGCAGGAGCACTGGCAGGCAGCTTATTCTTTGGATTCTTTGATTCCCTGCAGACGGTATTCCAGAGTATTCTTCCGTCTCAGCTGGTAATGATGACTCCGTACGTATTTACCCTGCTCGTCATCACATTCGGGCTGAAAGGCGGTAAAGCACCGGCAGGCGTAGGAAAACATGTGGAAAGCTGACAGCGGCAGACAGATTTTGACAGATAGATAGCGACAGACATAAAACCAGGAGGAAATTATGGCAAATAACGAATGGGAAAATGCAGCCCGTCCTACGGACAAGGACGGGAAACAATATCATATACAATGTGGAAAAGGCGATGTAGCCCGCTACTGCCTCCTGCCGGGTGACCCGAAACGGGTAGGAAAGATCGCTGACATGTGGGACAGCGGTCATCTGGTGGCAGATTACAGAGAACATGTGACATATACGGGTAAAATCGGAGATATGGATATCTCTGCCTGTTCCACCGGCGCCGGCGGCGGGTCAACAGCCAGCGCACTGGAAGACCTGGCGGAGATAGGATGTGATACGCTGATCCGCGTAGGTACGTGCGGAGCGATTCAGGAATACATTCGTCCCGGCGATCTGATCATTTGTACCGGAGCGGTAAGAAAAGAAGGTACAAGCGACGGCTATGTGATGAATTCTTACCCTGCTGTTGCAAATTATGAGGTGACGATGGCTCTTATTGAGGCAGCAGAACGTCTGGGACACCGCTATCATGTGGGGATCGGTTATACAGCCTCTTCGTTCTTCTGCGGTCAGGGACGTCCGGGACATAACGGCTACAGCCAGAGCTTTATGAAAGACCTGCTTCCTGATATGCAGGCGGCAGGCGTCCTGAATTTCGAGATGGAAGCAGCTACGGTGCTGACCATCAGTTCGCTCTATAAAATGAGAGCGGGTGCTATCTTTACGGTCGTGGCAAACCGCGTGGAGAATTCCTTCCAGTATGACGGCAGCAGTGTGGACCATAATCTGGAGGTGGCAAACCTGGCGATGCAGCTTCTGTGGGAATGGGACAAGAAGAAAAAAGAAGCGGGGAAAGAGCACGTATACTTTTCGCTGATTAAATAATTCAGGGCCAGGAAAACTTTGGAAAATACAGATTTTTTAGTTTTTCGGAGAAATCGTAACATAAAAAGTACAGGAGGAAAGGCGCGCTTAAATAAGTCTTGATAAACAGATTATCCGATGCTATACTTGATCAGTCAATGGGACTGTAAAACAGCGTGCAGCAGGCAGGCGTGAGCGGTTCTGTTAACAGCAATAAGGCCGTGAACCTCCCTGATTCAGCGGGGATTTCACAAAATGACCGGTGTGTTCGAGACCTTCCACACCTAAAACAAAACTAAAGGAGAACTGAATATGCTTCAGAAAAGTAACAAGACCGTGTATTTTATGGCTCACAGTGCCATGATCGCGGCAATTTATGTGGTGATTACCATGTCGTTTTCGGCAATCAGCTTTGGCCCGGTACAGTTTCGTATATCCGAGGCTCTCTGTATTCTGCCGTATTTTACGCCGGCGGCTATACCAGGACTGTTTTTGGGATGCTTTTTATCCAATTTCCTGTATGGAGCGGCTGTGCTGGATGTAGTGTTCGGAAGTGCTGCCACTTTGATCGGAGCGGCAGGATCTTATGCTCTGCGACGGAATAAGCGGCTGGTTTGCATTCCTCCGATCCTGTCCAACATGATCATTGTTCCGTGGGTCCTCAGATACGCTTATGGCTCCGAGTCCATGATTGTATATCTGATGGTGACGGTTGGAATCGGAGAGATTCTGGCTGTAGGAGTGCTTGGAAACCTGCTTATGGTTACACTGGACAAATATAAAATGATAATCTTCAGGAAGCATTTTGCTTAAAAAGAGATGGTTGAAAAGTAAAGTCAGACATGCCCTTGATACCGGATTCCGTTTCGATGCGGTGGCCAAACCGCTGCATCTGGTATCGTGGGCATGTTTTTATTTTACAGGAACGATGTCGCTGCAACGGCCCGCTGCAGGAGGCGCAAACCATAGGAAATTGTAAAGAATGCTTAACCGGACCGGTGGATTTGCAGTGGTATCAAGGCAAAATAAAAAGGAAAACTTAAAAATCTGCCACAATAATGTATATAATGACAAATAGAGTGCAAAAATTGACAAAAAACAGGTAAAAATTAACAAAAAATAGCTTGACTTTTTCCGGCGACCTGTTATACTGAAAGCAGATTAAGAAATAGATATAAGATGATTTCAGAGATGGAATCTTATTTTTAAAGTTGAAAATGTAATCGATTACATTTTCAGACATGACTCCCCTGATTATAAATTATTTAATAATTCATTAACTTTAGTTCCTACAATGTTGACTCCCCTGATTATAAATTATTTAATAATTCATTAACTTTAGTTCCTACAATGTTGCCTCAGACTTGATTTGAGGT
>NZ_QSDR01000035.1 GCF_003464085.1 Clostridium sp. AM58-1XD | reverse complement strand
AGTTGAGGCTGACGACTGCCGCTTTCTCAAATGCCGGTGAAAACAGCCGGCTCATCCGCCCCCGGAAAAAATGCTTTGGTACAATGTCGAATTTAACCATACCATCCTCGAACAGGACGGTATCCGAATTTTTAATATACCGTTTATTCAGATCCTGATAGTCCGATAACGTTGATTTAGCCTTGAACAGATGCATAGTTCTGAAAAACAAATATTTGAATTCCCTTTCGTCGGCCGCCTCCTGGAAACCATTCCTTTTCACGTGGCGGGCCGGATCCTTCTCAATGGCTTTTGCCGATGTGGTATCAAACAGCAGACGCCTCCACTGGCCTCCGATTTTATTCTGGAATGACGTCGTACTTTTATAAAGTTCTCCTGCCGATTTCATCTTTCCCTCAAAGCAGACTTCATAAAGCTTTCTGTAAAGCGGTTCATATGCATCGTCGTATGAGCGGCTCTTTCTGTTCATTCCCACCGTACGCAGCAGTTCCCGGTCCACTTCATTTTCAAGGAAAAGGGCTTCCGCCTTTCTGTAATTATCCATGCTCATCAGCACACGCAGTATCATATCATCGATACCGGCCGTATCGGTCAGACGGCCGTCTCCGCTTCTGGAGCCAGCTATGTATTCCGCAATCTTTAAGGTGGTTTCTTTATCTATACAGAGCGGCAGCAGATACGTATATTCATCAAATGTCAGGTTTCCAAGCCTGTCCAGAAGATACGATAGGACCAAAAACGGCCTTACATTCTTTCCGTCCATACTGCATGACGTCTTTAAAAGCTGTTTAAAATAGACATAGCTGTCTTTTGGAAGCTGAAGTACATTATCAGGAGCAAAACTTCCGGACTTACTGATAGCAAGCAGCACTTTTCCAACTTCCGTCAGCAGCCTTTCGTCTGAGATCAGCCCGATGTCCACCAGACCGGAAGTCGTCTCCCTGGCATCCTTAGATTTATTTTTTCGCTTCACCGCTCACCACCCCACGCGCCTTTATAAAGTCGTGATACCGGCTCTGCAGATCATTGTTCTTTTTCCATTTCTGATCCTGATTTTCTTTTTCTTTCCAAAATTCAGTAAGATATTCCAGCTGTTTTTCAATATTCTGGCTGAAATTCTTCGTACGAAAGCTGGTCGTTCCCAGACTCCAGCAATAACTTTTATATGAAATATTCTCGTAAGCCATATGCGTATCGCTCCCCTGGTAAATTAGGATTTTTTCCGCCTGGGAGGCTTATAATTGACAATCAGAACCTCATCGGCATCCGTACTTCTGTTTCTTGTCTGATAATTGGAATTGGCATAATTATAGTCCAGATGAATGACACGGTAACGTCCCTTATTCGCTTTCGCCCACTCCATCAGTATCTTATTTTTCTTCCCCTTGCTTTTCATCACATTGGACAGGGCAAACCGGATACCTCTCTGATCAGCCCTGTCCAGGAATTCCAGCAAAGCCCGTTCATCCTTGTCTCCCCATCCGTCCCTCTCATTATATGTAGCGCATGTGATCAGATAAGGAGGATCTGCATAGATAAAGCCGCCCTTGTCCAGCCCGTCCAGATCAAAATCCCTGAAATCTCCATTCACAAATGTATAATCCATATTCTGAATCCGTTTAATAAACTTAGAAAGTTTCTTCTCCATCCTCGGATTAAAGTCTCTCTTTCCTACCGGAAGGTTAAACTCTCCCGCTTGATTAAAACGAATCTGGTTGTTAAAGGAAAACAGGATCAGAACGTACATCATCAGATAATAGTCCTCATCCTCCGGCGTTTTGCAGTTAAAATCCGCTCTTAACTGCAGGTATTTTTCCTTATTATATTTTCCCAGTCCTGAGCTGCTGTTGCAGCCGTACCTGTCGTACCCATATTCGCCCGTTTTTGAAAGGCAGTAATGGGATATTGTTCGTCCGATATAATCGAATATTTCTTTCTCGTCCAACTTTTTGAACGTCTCATACAATGCGATCAGCCGTTCGTCCCTGTCGTGGAAAACGGCTCTGCTGCAGTCCACATTGATGCCCACGTTGCAGCCGCCGCAGAACAGATCCACAAACAGTTCCATATCTTTGGGAAACAGCGGAAGAATCTGCGGAAGAAGCTTGTATTTTCCCCCAATGTAATTGAGAGGCGACTGAATAACTTCTTTTTTTTCCTGCCTGCACTCACACAAAAACAGCCTTTCCTTATTTCCAGCAATCTGAGATTTGCCTGTAGTAAAAGCTTTATAATCCTCTGAAAAAACTTTTACCTTTCCCTTTTTTCCCAGTATCCTCATAATATCCTTATCCGATATCTTGGCATTGGAACGATCATTCCCTTTCTCTGCCATATTGTTATAGGACAGCATGATATATCTGGAATGAATATTTTCGATAAGGTCTTCAAATGCTTTGGCAGCATTGGATGTACAGTAATCGCTCTTAAGGGCCGTTCTGTCCATTTTCCTGGCTACGCCTTCCACCTTCGGTTTTTCCCATCTCGCCACATTTTCCAGTAAGTGATAGGTGTCACAGTACTGACGTGAATTATAAGGCGGATCAATGTAAACCATATCCGCTTCAATTTCCCGGACCAGTTCGTTGGCATCGCGGTTAAAGCAGCGGTTGTTTTCATTATTATGAACTTCAGGGAGCGGTACGGCAAGTTCCAGACTCTTTTCGAACTCCACGCCCTTGCGGTAGGCATCATAATGGCCGCATGTATTGGCAATCTTATCCATAGCGTATAAAAGCGCCGTAATCAGAATCGCCCTCTCTCTGCCGTTGATCTCTCCCTGTTTATATTTTTTCTCTATATCTTCCCTGATATGACCTATTTTCGCACAGTCCTTCCTGCTGAAAAAGGTATTCGCAAAGTTCTCTGTCATATAATTAGTTTCATCGGTATCCAGACAATTATAGCCGGCTACGATTTCCATTACCTTATCCGGGTCATATCCCTCTGCACCAAACCATGCAAAATTACAGATATAATTGCTGTACAGGATATCGTTTGTAATCACCTTTTTTCCCGGAAAAGCGGAGGCCACTACACCTGTTCCTGAAAAAATATCAGCTACAATATGGATATTCTTACACTCTGATTCCACCACTCTTTCAATAAATGGCAGAAGCTTATATTTACTTCCAAGATATCGTCTGCTGCCGATTTTCAAAGTCTTACAGGCTGTCATGAAAAATCCTCCCTACACTTGCGCGGGTGCGCGCCCGCTCTGCGGACATTGTACCGCTCCCACTGTGTGGATATTGTACCATAAAAAAACTTTCTTTTCTACTTTTTCTTATGGCTGGCGCAAGAAATCGCCCACAGCAGAACAGCGGACAGAATAAGAGGAACGCCCATCGCCAGGGTAATGCTTACCGTCTCTTTTATAAACCGTACTGTCCCTTTTTTCTTATCCTGCCTGGTATTCGTCTCCACTGCCGGCCGGCTGACGGTTCCAGACTCCTGAGGCGGTTCTTCTGCACGTTCGGCCTGGTTCGCTGATTCTTCCGTTTTTATCCCATCAGATGTCTCTGGTCCTTCTTTTTCCAGTTCATATACCGCCCGGAATCGGTAGGATGGTATTTCAGGATATACCACTGTTCCCTCATATATTACCTGATAATCCCTCACCCGTTTTCTGCCCTCTGCCTGTACCATCCGGCAAAGATAGCCGTCCGAACTTTTAAACACTTCCCCTTCCCACGTAATACTGCTGATTTCATAGTCCTCATCTGATATTCCAAGTCTTCGCAGAATCTCACGGCACGCCTCTTCGGGTGGCTCCAGCTCGTTATAAATAACAGGCTCTCCGTCTGGCAGATTCCGTTCATCTCTGCACAGATAACAGATCAGAGGGACTTTCACCCCCTCCATCCACCGTTCCCCGACAGGATCCATCCGTACCCTCTGTCCTTTTGCTGTAACCGTTCTCCCTGTTCTCTCATCCGTCCCGCTGACCGGGTAGAACAGGTCTGCTTCTTCGGGACCGGAAATCTCGTGGTAGTATACGGTTTCTCTTATATTCTCCTGCCTGGCCTCTTCCTGCATCTCTTCAATCTCCCAGAATTTCAGCTTATATACCGTACCATCTTCCCCATGCCAGACTGATTCCGGATCATCCATCTGATCCATATCATATACCGTTTCAGATGTGATAACGATTTCATCCTCTACTTCGGAGCAGACCTCTGCCCGTACCTGGGGAACCTGAATAAAACAAACTGTGAATGCTACGGCTACTGACACTTTTATGTATGCCTTTCTCCTTTTCTTCATTCTTTCTCTTATCTCCTTCCTTCAATCTCATCCGGAACGTTAATCCGGTGCTGCTTGTCCTCTGGCTCCAGATTTCTCATACAGCATAATATGCAGCGGCGATCATAGCCCGTATTCAGTTGTCAACGTACATACTTCGGGAAATTTCTTTGATATACGAATGATATGAAAGAGGCACAGCCAGATTGAATGGTCAGCAATCAAAGGGATTGGAATTTCATAATAGAATAATTGGAATTTGAAAAAGATATTAGAGAAATAGAATTGAATGAAAGAGCAGACCTGCTCCCATTTTAATTTAATAATATTGAAAAAACTGCTGCCGGCACGCTCTGGCTTATGCAGCAGTTCTGCATGGCTCTGCCAGTACCTTGTGTTATTCCTTCCTGTCAATACTGCCTGTAATCACCGAACACCCGTCTGCAAAGCTCTACGTACTCCTGGTACGCAGGATAAGATGATAATTCTTCCAGCCCTCTTGCCATCTCCCAATAATACCAGGCATGGCTCGATTTTTTCTTTTCATTAAAGCGTTCCCATATTTCTTCGCCCATTGCCAGATAATCCCTGGCCGTGCTCCTCATATTGCTAAGTTTGTCACCGAGAGTAAGAATTTTGATATCATGGCAAGCTGTACGTATATGACTGACTTTCTCCTGCTTTCTTTCCCTCCAGGTCTTTGTCTTGTCTTCGCTCTCTGCGAGTACCAGCTCCGCCACCCTGTCTCCAAAATGCGCGCGGATCTCTTCACCCGTTACTTCCGTATCTTCTACAACATCGTGAAGGAGCGCTGCTGCGATCATCTCCTCATCATCGGTAATAAGCGAAACTATAATAGCTGTTTCAAGCGGGTGAACAATATAGGGTACAATTGTGCCTTTTCTCACCATTCCCTCATGGGCCTTTTTTGCAAACGCAACTGCTTCTTCTATCATCTGCAGACCTTTCCCGGATTAATACGGCAGCTTTCCGATCTGCCTGTTCCGCAATTGGGAATCCAGTTCCCCTTTTTCCATGTGCCTTGAATCCATTTTGTTTCTTCTTGGCCACAGACCTCCGGCGGATCCCAGCGCCTGGCTTTCTGCGGCTTACGCAGAAACCAGTATGCGCAGGTATAATGTCCGTCTTGCGGACATTATACCATATCCTCTCCGTGTATATGGTGCCTCCGGCGGATCCCAGCGCCTGGCTTTCTGCGGCTTGCGCAGAAACCAGTATGCGCAGGTATAATGTCCGTCTTGCGGACATTATACCATAGATACCTCGTTTGGGACAAGAGGTGCGGATACTTACAATTAAATTAAATTTACTGCCGATAACTTGTAAGAAGAAACATTTTCTGATATGCTATTAAAAGCGCAAAACGCAATTGATCACCATACAAACTTCAGGAGGATACTTATGAGACAAACCAGGCCTTACAGGCATGAGCATAAAAATTCAAACGACACTGTGAGGGTGCTGCTTTTCTATGTACTGCCCTTTATCATTTTTAATACGATCTTGTTTCTTCTGGTCACTTCCCGGCCCAGATTCGAAATCAGTGTAGGAGAAACGACCGACTATCAGAGCACCGTTGTAACGATCACTCAGAAATCGCTGATCCCCGTAACGGAGATGGTCACATCGATGGATGGAGAGGTTCTGGAGCTTCAGAAAGTAGGTTCCCGCCAGTATGCCGCTTCGATTCATAAGAACGGCGCTCTGGAGGTTACGATGAAAGGTATGAATGGAATGACAAGAACTACCTTTGAACACATCAGTATTCTGGACGATGCCCCACCTGCTGTCAGTGATTCTTCAATTGACCAGGGAATTCTGACGGTAACATTTGAAGATAGCCAGGCGGGCCTGGATTATCAGTCAATTTATGCGGTAGATTCCATGAATCAGCAGATCTATCCCATCTCCGTCGATAAGGTAACAAATTCCGCCACATTCGCCATGGACTCCAACGGACTTGTCGTACATGCTACCGACTTATCAGGCAATGAAATGCAGGCAACGTTCAAGTCTCACAAAGAAGGCGATAAGGAAGTTCTTACCGACGACACCATGGAGGATCATGAGGAAAGCGAAGCAAATACCGAAGCCTCCTCTGCCGGTGGAGAAAGTGCGGAAAGCTCTGCTGGGGAAAGTTCAAACTGATCTATAAAATTGCGGCATCTATATACAAAGGAGGGTATTCCAAAAAGGAATACCCTCTTTTTCTGTTATAACGGTCTGTCATCATACCAGCTTCTGAAACCAGACTGCCGTTTTGTCATTGATCTACCGGAGACAGCACAGAAAGAAGGCTCTGCATGGAATCATCATAAAAACAAAAATGCCGTTTTCCGTCGCGTTTCGCCGCATAAAGAGCCTGATCGGAATGATGGAACAGCTCTCTGTAATCCGTACCGTTTTCCGGAGAAAGCGCAACTCCCATACTGACGGAAATTTCAAAATCCTGATACTGTCCGCTTATTGCCTGGAAAATGCGTTCGACCAGCACATCAATGCTGCTCTTATATTCCATAAATATAAGGAACTCATCTCCGCCGATTCTCGCTACAATATCGGAATCCCTGACTCCGCATTTTACCCGCTGCGCTACATCCTGGAGTACTCTGTCTCCAAACAGGTGGCCGTACTGGTCGTTTGCATTCTTAAAGAAATCCAGATCAAAGAGCAGCATGGCAAATTTTTTATTTTTACCATCTTTTAAAGCCAGCTCTGCCGCTTTTCGCGCATAAGCACGGTTGTACAGGCCGGTAAGCGGATCATGTCTTGCCATCTGTTTCAACCTGTCCAGTTCCACCTGTTCTTCGTGAATATCAATAAATTTTCCGATAATACCGGTCAGCTCCTCTGTTTCTTCTCCAATCCACAAAGGCCGGGCTACCAGTTTGTACCACCGCTGGCTCCCGTGGACATTGAGGCAGTACGTACCGCTCACAATCGGATTGTCGGGACTGGCGTCACGCAGATGTTCCAGCAGATCAATCAGGTCTTCTCGAAAAAACAAGTTTTTAAATTCCCCGCATTCTAAGGGACGGGCAATGATTTCGCTGATTCCAAGCTGTGCAGCTCCCCATTCGGATATTGTAATAATATCAGAATGATAAACATACTCAAACTGAATCTCCTTGGACATGGAGGCGAAAAACTGGTATTTCGTCCTCTCCTGTTCCAGCAGTGCCAGCGTCCGGTTAGAAGTACTTCCGCTCTTAATCAGACTCCTGGTGATATCCTGGAATTCGGTCTTGGTAATTCCACCGGCAGAGCGCACTTTCATCTCTTTTTTCAGAAACGGAGCTGCTTCCGCCAGGCACTCAAGCAGAAGAGGACTGAATGCGCCACACTCTCCGTTTAAAATCATCTCGATCGATTTCTCGTGAGTATACGGAGGCTTATAGACACGCTCACTCGTCAAAGCGTCGTAGACATCGGCCAAAGCTACTACCTGGGCCGATATCGGAATCTGTTCACCTGCAAGGCCATCCGGATATCCGCCGCCGTCGTACCTCTCATGATGCCATCGGCAGATCTCATGAGCGACCAATACCAGTTCTTCATTCTGATAATAGGGAATATTCTCCAGCATCTGTGCGCCGATTGCGCTGTGCGTTTTCATGGTCTCATATTCTTCATCGGTCAATTTTCCCGGTTTATTGAGAATTTCTTCTGGAATCGATATCTTTCCGATATCATGAAGAGCGGATGCGTTAGCAATCAGAGAAATGCGCGACGGCGTCAGATTATACTGATCTGTCATCTTTGCAAGCTGTTTGAGCAGTGTTTCTGCCATAACGCGGATATGCAGGACATGAAGCCCGCTTTCTCCATTACGAAACTCCACAATATTGCTGAGTATATCGACCATGAGCTTGTTGTTCTTTTCCTTTGCAAGAATCTGCTCCGTAACCATGTTCTCCAGCATTTTCTGCTTGGAATAGAGAATAATCGTATTCTTAACACGGCGCTTTACCATTTTTTCTTCAAAAGGACGGCTTATGTATTCCACAGCCCCCAGATCATAGGCGTGGTCTATATAAATGGCTGAGGTTTCTGCCGAAATAATGATCACAGGGACGCTGTCAATCAAACCACTCTTGTTCATAGACGCCAGCACTTCGAAACCATCCATCTCCGGCATAATAATATCCAGAAGTAGCAGTGAAATCTCCGAATGATACCTGTTGAGCTGTGCAATTACCTCCAGGCCGTTCGCGGCCTCCAGTATCTCGTATTCTTCGGAAAGCATATCTGCTAACATGGAGCGGTTAATCTCCGAATCATCCGCAATCAATATTTTGTTTTTCTTCTTCACTCCAATCCCCGCTTTCATTTTTTGGCTGTCTGTCCAGCCTCTATCAACAGGAGGGGCTGTAAGGAACCATATTCTTGGTGTGGTTATCAGATAATTATTATATCATCACGTTTCTGGTAAATCAACAATCTCTTGTATACAAAAAACACCGCCCCGCAGCCAAAATTGGTTGCAGGGCGGCAGATTGTTCAAATCCGGCAGCACGGCTTAATCCTGCTGTTGTTCCTCTTATCTGCAGCGGCCGAATACCCACGCCATGTCACGGCATCTTCCTGCCAGATCATGGGTGAATTCCCCTGGAAGCAGCCTCCATTTCCAGTTCAGTCCCAACGTAGACGGCTCGTTCATTCTCGCCTCTCTTCCAAGACCGAGGTAATCCTGCATAGGGATTACCGCCAGCTTCGCAACACTTGCCATTGCAAGTCTGATGAAGTCCCAATGAATTTCTTTTCGTTCTGTACGCCCATTTCCCAGATAGCGGATGGAGAAGTCTCTGTCCCAGGAAGGCATGTTTTCATACCAGCTCTGAAGCGTATCATTGTCATGAGTGCCTGTATACACCACACAGTTTTCTTTATAATGATAGGGCAGATACGTACTCTGTCCGTCCGCTGAAAATGCAAATTCCAGCACCTTCATACCAGGAAATCCCGTATCTTCCACGAGTTTCAACACACTGGGCGTAAGGAAGCCAGGTCTTCCGCAATAATATTCAGCTGACCCAGTTTCTCCCTGATTACTTCAAACAGTTCCAGTCCCGGCCCTTTCTCCCATCTTCCGTTAACAGCCGTCTCTTCTCCATATGGGATTGCATAATATTCATCAAAACCACGGAAATGATCGACACGAACCACATCATACAGCTTAAAGCTGTATGCCATCCGCTCAATCCACCAGCTGTATTCCGACTTTCTGTGGTATTCCCAGTTGTAGAGAGGATTTCCCCAAAGCTGCCCTGTTTCAGAGAACCCATCCGGAGGACAGCCTGCTACGCCGATTGGCATACGTTCCTCATCAAACTGGAACAGTTCTGGATGAAACCAGCTGTCTGCACTGTCAAATGCAACATAAATCGGTATGTCTCCAATAATTTTAATCCCCTTTTTATTGGCGTATGACTTCAGTTTCTTCCATTGTTCCTGAAATTTAAGCTGCTGGAATTCATAAAAGCGGACGTCGTCATCCAGTTCCTTTTCATATCTTGTAACAGATGAAAGTTTGCGGACACGGATATCTTCATCCCACTCTGCCCAGCATTTCCCTTTAAAATGATTCTTAACCGCCATATAGAAACAGTATTCTTCCGTTTCTGCACTCAATTCCTCTTCTGAGATGCTTCCCTTTACTTTCCAACGTTCAAACGCCAGCCGCAGAATACGGAAACGAGCCTCGTATACCTTCTCAAAATCAATGAATCTCGGATTATCCCCGAAATCCATGGAATTACATTCATCGCTGGTAAGAAGTCCTTCTTCAACAAGACTCTCCAGATCTATAAAATACGGATTACCCGCAAAAGCACCAAATGACTGGTATGGAGAGTCTCCATATCCCGTCGGTCCAAGAGGGAGAATCTGCCAGTACTGCTGCCCTGCCTCTGCCAGAATATCGACAAATTCGTACGCCTCTTTTGAAAATGATCCTATCCCAAAGCGGGAAGGAAGGCTGGAGATCGGTAATAAAATTCCGCATTCCCGCATTTTTTTTTATCTCCTCTTTTTTTATTTCATCTGTTTCTCCGCTTCATAAAAGCCGGCGAAAACCGCCTTAACCTCTTCGGCCCGGCCACGGCAAACAGTTGCGTACGTTTCAAGCGCGCAACTGTTTTTACTTTTCTTTCTCTTCTATCATGTGGACATCCATCTGCTGGAAAGGAATCTCGATTCCGCCTTCATCGAATGCAAGCTTTAAGGCCTCTGTAATTTCCCATCGTACCGTCCAGTAATTTTCCGTATCCGTCCAGCCTCTTCCGCCCAGCATTACGGCGCTGTCCGCCAGTTCGTCTACAAAAACATCAATCGGATCATCCTGGCGTACCAGTGGATGGTTCCGGTATATTTTCCCCATGATTTCTTTTGCTTTCTTTAAATCTGATGAATATCCAATCCCCACTCGTATGTCCACACGTCTTTTTTCCTGTGAAGTCACATTCGTCAGAGGGGAATTAGACAGGCTTCCGTTCGGGATCACCGTCCGCTTGTTATCCGCCGTCTGAAGCGTCGTATAGACCAGCCCGATCATGGACACAGTCCCTTCTCCTTCATCACATACGATATAATCGCCTACTTTAAACGGCCGCATCAGGAGTATCAGCACACCGCCCGCAAAGTTAGAAAGACTGCCCTGCAGCGCAAGACCTAAAGCGAGGCCGGCAGATCCAAAAATTGCTATAATCGATGACGATTTTATGCCAACCTTTTCTGCCGCCATGAATACGATAATTCCATACAGCAGAAACTGAATCAGAGAAAGCAGAAACTTTCTCAGACTCAGTTCCATGTCAATCCTTTCAAACGAACGGGCGGCCATTCTGCGGACAATCTTAACAATCCGAAAGCCGATTATGACGATCAGCACGGCAATCAACAGCCTGACTCCAAATTCAATCAACCCGGGCTGCCAGCTTTTCAGTAAATCCATCAGCATGTTCGGGGTCAGTTCTTCTGTCATTCCACTATCCCGCCTTGTCTGTTATTCTTTTTCGTTTATTTTTATATTTTACCTATTTGTGATCTTTTCCTGTGGTTCTTCTTCCGGAAGTCTTCTCCTTCTTTTCTGAATCCACGACTCTCAGTTCTGCCTTCTTCTTAGGCTCAACCACCTTTACTTCAGCCTTTTTCCTTGGTTCAACTACCCGGACTTCAGCCTTCTTTTTTGGCTCGACCACACGGACCTCTGCTTTTTTCTTAGGCTCCACGACTCTCATCTCGGCCTTCTTTTCAGGCTCCACGACTCTTAAGTCCGTCCGTTTAGCAGGCTCTGCGGCTTTTGCATCCGCCGTTTTCCCCACCGGTTCCTTCACAGATTCTGCACCGGAAGAAACTGCCTCCTTAACAGCTGCTTTCTTAGCTGCCGTTTTCCTGGCCGCCGCTTTTCGCGCCGCCGTTTTATCCGGAGTGCACGTAAACATACAGACGCTCAACGGAGGAAGCGTGATCGTAATGGAGTTCGGACGCTCATTCACCTCTTCCTTTCTGGAAGCCTTTGCCCTTGCGTTCAGCCTTCCCTGACCGCCGAATTCCCTGGCATCGCTGTTGAGAATCTCTTTATACTTACCGGCAAAAGGAACTCCGACTTTGAATTTCTCATGGGCAACCGTATCAAAATTACATACAATCAGAAGTGTCTCATCCCTTCTTCTCGTCTTTCTCAAGAAAACTACGATACTTTCCGGAGCGTCGTTGCTCTCAATCCATTCAAATCCTTCCGGATGGTAGTCCATTTCATAAAGCGCAGGGTAAGAGGCATACAGCTTATTGAGCGTTTTAACATATTCCTGCGTTTCTTTATGGAGCGGGTACTGAAGAAGATCCCATTCCAGGCTTACATTTTCATTCCATTCATCCAGCTGTCCGAATTCCTGTCCCATAAACAGGAGTTTCTTCCCTGGATGGCCCATCATAAATCCATAGGCCGCTCTCAGATTCGCATACTTATCTTCCAGTACGGTTCCCGGCATTTTGGACGCCATGGAACCTTTTCCATGAACGACTTCATCGTGGGAAAATACGAGTATAAAGTCTTCACTGTAAGCGTACAGGAGGCTGAATGTCAGCTCCCCATAGTGGTGGCGCCTAAAATATGGATCGCACTGCATATATCCAAGAAAATCATTCATCCAGCCCATATTCCATTTATAATCAAAGCCCAGTCCGCTCTCTTTTACATCGCCTGTAATCTTTGGCCATGCCGTGGATTCTTCCGCGATCAGAATCGCCCCGTCTTTCCTCTTCTTAAAAATGGAATTTAAGTGCTTCAAAAATTCCACCGCTTCCAGATTTTCGTGGCCGCCGTAAATATTCGCTACCCACTCACCGTCATTCTTACCGTAATCCAGGTAAAGCATAGAAGCAACTGCATCCATGCGGATGCCGTCTGCATGGTATTTCTCAGCCCAGAACAGCGCATTTGCAATCAGGAAGTTCACAACCTCCGGACGGCCGTAATTATAGATTAAAGTGCCCCAGTGAGGATGCGAGCCCTTCCGTGGGTCTTTATGCTCATATGCACATGTACCGTCGAAAGCCGCCATCCCCCATGCATCTCTTGGGAAATGAGCCGGCACCCAGTCAAGGATTACGCCGATTCCCTGCTGATGCATATAATCCATGAAGTACATAAAGTCATCTGGCGTTCCGTACCGGCTTGTCGGCGCATAGTATCCGCTCACCTGATATCCCCATGAGGCATCCAGAGGATGCTCCATGATCGGCATAAGCTCGATATGAGTATATCCCATTTCCTTTACGTATGCAGCCAGTTCAGGCGCAATCTCCCGGTAATTATAAAATTCAGAGCCGGTGATCTCTTTCCCGTTTTCGTCGAGAGCAATTTCTTTCCGTTTCCATGAACCGAGGTGAAGCTCATATATCGACATAGGCTTTTTCTTGGATTCCGTCTTAGCCCTGGCTTTCATCCAGTCTCTGTCGGACCACTGATAGCCGCTGATATCCCATATCACAGACGCTGTATTCGGCCTGAGCTCCGCATAGTTTGCATATGGATCCGCTTTTAAAATCGGATCACCGTTCATCTTTTTAATCTCAAACTTATAGATATCGCCCTGCTTCAGACCTGGAATAAACAGCTCGTAGACCCCATAGCCTTCATGAAGCTTCATCTGGTGACGCCTTCCGTCCCATAAATTAAAATCGCCCACTACGCTGACACGCATAGCGCACGGCGCCCATACGGCAAACAAAACGCCGGCAACTCCGTTGACTGTCATGGGGTGGGCACCCATCTTTTCATATACCTGATAGTTAATACCTGAAGCAAATTTCTTCAGGTCAGACTCTGTAAATTGCGGCGGGAATGCATAAGGATCATTGATCTCCGCCTCTGTGCCATTATCGTATGTTATCAGCAATTTATAATCCACCATTGTCTTTCTCGGAATAAGGGCCGCAAAGAACCCCTCATCGTCAGCCATATCCATAGGGTACGTCTTTCCTGTAGAGGTAATCTTAACCTGTACTGATTCTGCAGTCGGAATAAACGCCTGAACCAACAGGCCTTCCTCCACGATGTGCTGTCCCAGAAGATTTTCCGGATGCCTCGCTTCCGAGTAAACCATCTCTTCTATTCCTGCCCAATCCATCAAATCATACAAAATTTTGTCCATATACAAACCCCCTTGATTTGAAAATCTTGTTTCTATTTTATCATTTTAGGTATAATAATACAATGGAATTCATGATTTCTTTTCCATCTTTCTATAATGGGCAAGCATTAAATCTACTACTCTTCCATAGCTTTTTACCCCATCCTCCTGGTCATTCATCTTCAGGTATGTATCATTTACCTTATCCGCCGCCTTTGCAACCCTGCCGTCATAGCGGTTCCAAAACGCGCTGTTTTCTCTGAGATCTTCTTTAATTCTCTCATCCAGTTCTCCGTACAGCTCCACATACCGTTTCATATCTTCCCCAGCCAGCGCATTGGTTGCATAGATCCAGCCCAGCATATAGCCACTATACTGAAATTCTCCTTTTTCCGATTCTATACACGCTAAATAACCGATAAAATTGGCCTCATCTTCTCTCATAAAGCCTTTTAGATGAGATAATTCGTGACAAAGCGTATGGGGAATATTATAAGATACCATATCCCTGTTATAGTTGGCTTCTATTGTAAATGGAGAATAAATGCCGGAGAGCTGCTGAACCGATAATACCCACGAAATCCCCAGTGCCTTCGGCCTGGGATAAAATCCTCCCAGAACAGGATATTCCTCGCCAAGCTTACCCATGGCGCGCACACCTTCCCTGCCGTATTCCCTGGTTGAAAGCATTTTACCCGCATAATCCCCGTATTCATTCACCTTTGCCGTCAGATACTCACAAAATTCAAAAAGCTCCTCCCCCGATGATTCTCTTCGTTCCATACCGGCATAAGCAGAAAAAGGCAGGCGGTAGTAATTGACGCCGCAGTTTGCCATATAAGAGAACAGAAGTATTCCTACGAAACACAGGGTCCTCGAAATCAGTCTGGCCGGCTGTTTTCGGAACATGATGCCATAAATAATACAGGCGGCAATCAGAATGTAAAGTCCTGCTTCCGATACCGAAAAAGGCAGGACTCCGGCTGCCGTGCCGATTATCCGGACAAGTACGGGATAAACCGTCTCTGCATACAGATTGCCAAATCCATCGATTTTTCTTGCAGCTAATCCAAGCGCCCCGCTGCTCAAAATCAGTACTATGCCTGCCGCTGCATATTTTTTATTACGACTGCTTTCCTTCCCTGTCATTCTCCTTCTCCCCTCTTTCTTTTTCTGTCCTATTATTTTACCCGTTTTTCCGTTTATTTTCATTACTTATTTTCTGGCTAATTTCTTACTTTTTTCGAAACCCCTTGCATCTGCCGGAAATCTCATATAAACTAGGTAAGATGAAAAGTTCCTGAGTGGTTGCGCACAGAAAGGTGCAAAACTATCCGAAACGATTTACAGCCGACTGACCTACTGGCCAGGGAGTTTCCTACCCGTTTGTTCGAAAGGAGACTCCGGCGAAATAAAAATATAAGGGGTTGTTTTTTATGTTTGCAGGAAATAATAAAACCCTGGCCGGCGAAATTATCAGCTGGATTCAGGTTATTGTTGTCGCAGCTTTTATTGCTTTCGTTCTAAATACGTTTATTATAGCCAACAGCAGCGTTCCCACCGGTTCTATGGAATCTACGATTATGGCCGGCGACCGTGTCATCGGCTCCAGGCTTTCCTACCGGTTCTCTGATCCGGAAAGAGGCGATATCGCAATTTTTGTCTGGCCCGATTCTCCGGAAGGCAAAAAAATTTATTATGTTAAAAGGATCATCGGCCTTCCCGGCGACACCATTGACATCATCGGCTCCCATGTATACTTAAATGGTTCCGATACTCCCCTCGACGAACCTTATCTGAATGAAGATATGGACCCCGAGCCCATTCCCCTTCATTTTGAAGTGCCGGAAGATTCCTACTTCATGATGGGAGACAACAGAAATTATTCTTCCGATGCCAGACGCTGGAAAAATCATTATGTCAAACGTGAGAAAATGGTAGCAAAGGTATTCTTTAGCTACTTCCCCAAATTTAAAATTCTAAAATAGCTCCCTTTTATTGCGGTTTACAGGAGTACAGAAAAAAGAAGCACGGTTTTGAACCTGATTCTGTTTCACAGCTTATGGCGTGAAACATCATCCCAGGTCGGAACTGTGCTTCTTTTTATATTTTACCAGTTATAATATTTTACCAGCGCCTGCATTCCCACTTCATCCATGCCCTGCTCCTGAAGTTCCCGGTACATAGAAAGCACCGTCTCCAGAACTTTAAGTTCTACGCCTGCTGCTTTTGCTTCCTCATCGGCCAGGCCATATCTTTGACAAAGTGTTTAATAAAAAATCCCGGTGCATAGTCTTCTGCCAGAATCTTAGGCGCCTGAATATTCATCTGAACGCTTCCTGCCGCGCCTGTGCTGATTGTATCAATCATGAGAGAGGGGTCCAGCCCCGTATTTTTGGCGTAAACAAGCGCTTCCGCAATACCTGCGAGCGTTCCTGCCACAGCAATCTGATTGCACATTTTCGTATGCTGTCCGTTTCCTGCCTTTCCTTCGTATACAATCGTCTTCCCCATCTTCTCAAAAACAGGCAGGCAGGCCTCGAACGCTTCCCTGCCTCCTCCCGCAAGAATAGTCAGAGTTCCTTCCTTCGCGCCTCTGTCCCCTCCTGTCACCGGAGCGTCCAGCGCAAATAATCCCCGTTTCTCTGCCTCTTCACTAATTCTGACAGCCAGTTTTGGACTGGTAGTCGTCATATCCACAAGATATGTATCACGATCCGCATTTTCAATTATTCCGTCTTTTCCGAAATAAACCTCTTCCACATCCTTTGGCGTTCCGATAATTGTAATAACCATATTCCGCCCTGCGGCACATGCTTTAACAGAATCACACCATTCTGCACCTTCTGTGATCAGTTCGTCTGCTTTTTCCTTCGTCCTCGTATATACAGCCACCTGATATCCTGCCTTCATCAGATTACGGGCCATCGATTTTCCCATAATACCGATTCCGATAAAACCTATTTTTTTCATACATAATCTTCCTTTCCTCGAATTCGAAAGGCTGCCGCACAAGTTAATAATCAGCTGCGGCAGCCTTCTCACTCAGATTCTTGATTGATTCGTTCCGCGCTTCATAAAGTGCGGGAACCGCCTTGACCTGACGGTCAAGCCATAACAGATAGCCCGTCGTTTTCCACGTCCGAACCTATCGTTTTATTATTCAGCCTGTTTTTCGATCTCCATAATCATGTCCACACGTCTCTGATGCCTTCCGCCTTCAAATTCTGTTTTCAGCCACTCTTCTACGATCATCTTCGCCAGTTCGCTTCCAACTACACGGGCACCGAAGCAGAGAACATTACAGTTGTTGTGAAGCCTGGACATCCTTGCTGTATACGGCTCGCTGCACACGCATGCGCGTACCCCCTTCACCTTGTTGGCCGCCAGAGATATGCCAAGTCCCGTACCGCAGATGGCGATGCCAGATCAGCTTCTCCGGTCACGACTGCTTTCCCGACCTTTTCACCATACGCAGGGTAGTCACAGCTCTCCGTGCTGTTTGTACCCTGATCCAGGACTTCATATCCCTTTGATTCCAGGAAAGACTTAATCTCATTTTTCATTTCAACAGCTGAGTGATCATTTCCAATTGCAATTTTCATAATCATTCTCCTTTATTTTAATCATTTCTTTTCATGCAGTTCTTTTATGATATCCACAATTCTGTCGGCTCTTGAAGCCAGAGAAACCAGAAGCAGGTCCGCCGCCGACAAAGCCGCCATAGCTTCCACGACAACCACCGCCCGCGGAACGATAATCGGATCATGACGTCCTTTAATTACAATGTCTTTCTCTTCTCCGTTCCTCGTAACCGTCTTCTGAACAGACGCAATCGATGGCGTGGGCTTAAATGCAGCCCGGAATACAACATCGCTTCCGTCGCTGATTCCGCCGAGAATTCCGCCCGAATGGTTCGTTTCCTTCCTTATGCCGCCGCTTTGATTATAGCGGAAAACGTCATTATTAACAGAACCTTTTGACCTGGCCGCTTCAAATCCATCTCCTACTTCAAAGCCCTTTACGGCTCCGATGGAAAAAACAGCCTTTGCCAGATTCGCATCCAGTTTATCAAAAACAGGTTCCCCTATTCCGGCCGGTATGCCGGTTATCACACATTCCACCACGCCGCCGGCAGAATCTTTTTCCGCCATACACTGTTCCAGAAAACGTTCTGCCTCCTTCGCGGCCTCTCTGTCCGGCATGTAAAGGCGGTTTTCATCCATTGCCGTAATATCGAAACGTGCTTCATCCACCGCTATGGGGCCGATGGACTTCGTATATGCCCTTACCTTTATTCCCATGGTTTCCAGAAATTGGACAGCCACTGCTCCGGCTGCAACTCTTCCGATCGTCTCCCGTCCGGAAGAACGTCCGCCCCCGCGGTAATCCCGGAATCCATACTTCTGATCAAACGTATAGTCCGCATGGCCCGGGCGGTATATATCCTTAATTTCGCTGTAATCATGGGAACGCTGGTCCGTATTTTCCACCAGAATGGAAATCGGCGTTCCTGTGGTTTTTCCTTCAAAAACGCCGGAAAGAATAACCGCTTTATCACCTTCCTGTCGGGCGGTCGTAAACCTGCTTTGACCAGGCTTTCTTCTGTCGAGATACTTTTGTATGTCTTCCTCACCAAGAGGAATTCCTGCCGGGCAGCCGTCTACAACAACTCCCAGCCCTTTTCCGTGGGATTCTCCCCACGTAGTAATTCTGAATATCGTACCTAATGATGATCCTGCCATATATTAATTCACCTTTACAATTACGCAGCTGTTCGGTTCATTGACGCGTACGGACTTTCCGCTCATTACAAGGAGTCCTTTTTCATAATCCACATGGAAGAACGTAATGCTGCCGTTCTCATGATTGATGGAAGCAATATGCTGGTCATCCGGGAAGACAGCAATATCTTTCGGGTAGTCCCCGCTGATCGGCAGACAGCAGATCAGTTCCAGAAGGCCGTTTTCCGTGTCTCTCCTGTATACGCTCACAGTATTATCCCCTGCGTTTCCGCAGAAGAGATATTTCTCATCTGATGAAAATCTCATGGAACATGCCGCGGTCAGCTGGCTCAGCCTCTTCGGGCCTGTCGTGGAAATCGTCTGTATCTTCTCGATCTTCGGATTGCGTTCGCCGGTCTCATATGTATAGACCTCGATCACATTCTTTAATTCATAAAGAAGATAGAAAAATTTGCCGTCTGAGCTGAAACGGAAACATTTAGGCGCAGACTCTCTTTCGCAGCGAAGGGCATCCACGAGAACAAGCTTCTCATCGCACTCGTTAAAACGGTATATCTTTACCTGGTCGATACCCAGATCGGATACCATCACGTACTTGCCGTCAGGCGTCCTTCTGGAACAGCTGACATGGGGACGGAAATTACGTTCCGCCACGCTTCCCAGCCCCTTGTGGAACACATGGTCCACAATCTCGCCTATACTCCCGTCTTCATGCAGCCGGAGCACTGTGGATTTGCCGTCATGATAACCGGAAACAAAAAGATACTTGTCCTTTGCATCCGTAGACAGATGGCATCCTCTCATCCCCTTGATTCCTGCAGAGTTCAGACGGGTAATACTTCCATTCTCATGGATTCGGAACGAAACCACGCCCTCATCAGCAATGGAGTATAGTGTCTTCGTATCACTGGATGCGATCACATAAGAGGAGTTGTTCACCTCTTCTTCACAACGGGGAATAAATATTCCTTTTTCCACATCTATATCGTAGACTGTTATTCCTTTGGCCTTTCCCGTATAGGAATACGAGCCAACATATGCCATATATCTGCCTTTCATACCGCTCATGTCCTCCTGTATAATTACTCGCCGTAAGCTAAAAATATCATATCACAAAATCAATAAAAAATCTATTGACAGTATAAGTTTTTTCTGTATAATTAAGTTTGCCGTTTGTTTATTATTACTAAACTTTTTTATTATATATATTAACTGTCCATAACGGCGAAGCGCCAGGCGTAAGAACCTGTGTCAAGCTCGCTTGTAAGCAGGTTTTTACGCCTGGCGCTTCATCGGAGGAACCTCCGATGCTTCTTGTGCGGCTGAAAGACGTACAAGAAGATACGCCGTGATAAACCAAACAGGCCAGGACAAGAACCTGTGTCAAGCTTGCTTGTAAGCAGGTTTTTACGCCTGGCGCTTCATCGGAAGACTATATAAACAAAATTCAGGCAGGAGCGTGTGCTTATGAACATCGGAAACCGATTAAAGGAACTCCGTATTTTAAAGGGACTTACCCAGGAAGAACTGGCGGACCGAGCGGAGCTGTCCAAGGGATTCATTTCCCAGGTAGAGCGCAATCTGACATCCCCTTCCATCGCCACACTGATGGACATTCTCCAGTGTCTCGGTACATCGATCGGAGAATTCTTTAATGAGTCACCGGATGAACAGATCGTTTTCGGCCGGCAGGATTATTTTGAGAAATATGACGCAGAATTAAAAAATGAGATCAAGTGGATTATTCCAAATGCGCAGAAAAATTGTATGGAGCCGATTCTCCTGACACTGGAAGCCGGAGGTTCTACGTATCCCGATACGCCCCATGAAGGCGAAGAATTCGGCTATGTCCTTCAGGGCAGTATATCTGTGCATTTAGGCAGCAAGACTTATAAGGCGAAAAAAGGGGAATCCTTTTATTATACCGCGGATAAGCAGCACTTTCTGACAACGAAATCAGGAGCTGTCCTCATCTGGGTGAGTTCGCCGCCAAGTTTTTGATCGATCGCTACACCTATTACACAGGAGGAATTCAAAATGGAGCAGCCATTAATTAATTTGATTGACATTACCAAGAGCTTTGACGGCACTGTCGTTCTGGATGAACTGAACCTCTCGGTAAGGGAAAACACCTTTGTAACTCTGCTCGGTCCCAGCGGCTGCGGAAAGACAACCACCCTGCGCATTATCGGCGGATTTGAAAAGCCGGATAAGGGAAGGGTCATTTTTGACGGACAGGACATTGCCGCTCTGCCGCCAAATAAACGGGCTCTGAATACCGTTTTTCAGAAATACGCTCTGTTCACTCACATGAGCATCGCTGAAAATATCGCCTTTGGTTTAAAAATCAAGAATAAACCGAAACCGTATATCGAAGATAAAATCAAGTATGCCCTGAAACTGGTCAACCTGGACGGTTTCGAAAACAGGAGCGTTGCTTCCTTAAGCGGCGGCCAGCAGCAGCGTATCGCAATTGCCCGCGCGATCGTCAACGAACCGCGTGTACTGCTTCTGGACGAGCCCCTTGGCGCACTGGACCTGAAGCTGCGTCAGGACATGCAGTATGAGCTGATCCGGTTGAAAAATGAACTGGGCATTACCTTTATATACGTTACTCATGACCAGGAAGAAGCTCTTACCATGTCGGATACAATCGTGGTTATGAATCAGGGCTATATCCAGCAGATGGGAACTCCGGAACAGATTTACAACGAGCCGGAAAACGCGTTTGTTGCCGATTTTATCGGCGAAAGCAACATCGTGCCAGGTTTGATGATCCACGACGAACTGGTAGAAATCTTCGGTGCCAGGTTTGACTGTGTGGATAAGGGGTTCGGTAATAATCGTCCTGTCGACGTAGTGATCCGTCCGGAAGATATCGAACTGGTGAAACCGGAAGACGGAACACTGGTCGGCGTCTGTACACACCTGATCTTTAAGGGTGTTCACTATGAAATGGAAGTTACCACGCCGGACGGCTTCGAATGGCTTGTCCACAGCACCGGCATGTGCCCTGTTGGTCAGCGGGTGGGAATTCATGTAGATCCGTTCAATATACAGATCATGAATAAACCTGCTTCTGAAGACGAGGAGGCGGTTGGAGTCAATGAATAGTTCTTACAAAAAATATCTGGCTTCCCCATATATCGTATGGATGATCGGTTTTACCATCATCCCGTTAATGATGATTTTCTTTTACGGCTTCACAGACAGGAAGGGCCATTTCACAATGGACAATGTGGCCGCGATTGCCACGCCGGAGCATGCTAAGGCGCTCATTCTGTCCCTTGTACTGTCTGTAATCAGCACAATGATCTGCCTGCTTCTCGCCTATCCTCTGGCTCTTATCCTGAGAGAACGAGGAGTCGGAAAGGGGAGTTTTATCGTATTCATTTTTATCCTCCCCATGTGGATGAATTTCCTTCTCCGTACGATGGCATGGCAGACCCTCCTGGAAAAAAACGGCGTAATCAACGGAATACTCAGCTTTCTTCATCTACCGAAATTAGCCATCATCAATACCCCTGCCGCTATTATTCTCGGCATGGTGTATAACTTCCTTCCGTTCATGGTGCTTCCGATCTACAATGTCCTGGTTAAAATTGACGACAGCGTCATCAACGCGGCCAAGGACCTGGGCGCCAGCAATTTCCAGGTCATAACCAGAATCCTGCTGCCTCTGAGCCTTCCCGGCATTATCAGTGGCATTAACATGGTATTCGTTCCGGCCCTCACTACCTTTGTCATCTCCACCCTCTTGGGCGGAAGCAAAATCCTTCTGATCGGCAATATCATCGAGCAGGAATTTACCAAGGGAAGCAACTGGCATCTGGGGTCCGGCCTCTCCCTGATTCTCATGGTGTTCATTTTAATCAACATGGCACTCACCGCCAAATATGATAAAGAAGGGGAGGGCACTGCGTTTTGATGAATGGAGAACAGTCACGTTTTAAACGTTTTATTCAGAATTTTTATCTTGTATTTATATTGATTTTCCTGTACGCTCCAATCTTAATTATGATGGTGCTGTCCTTTAACAGTTCCAAATCGCGTACACAGTGGGGCGGCTTTACCTTAAAATGGTATTCTGAAATGTTTCAGAACGCCACAATCATGGATGCTCTGTACAATACGCTCCTGATCGCTTTTATTTCCGCGCTTGTGGCCACGGTCATCGGAACGGTAGCATCCCTGGGAATAAACGCCATGAAACGCCTTCCAAAAACGGTCGTTTTAGGAGTAAACAACATCCCCATGCTCAATTCAGAAATCGTTACAGGTATTTCCCTGATGCTGACCTTTATCGCATTCGGAATCTCTCTTGGCTTTAAAACGATTCTTCTGGCCCACATTACCTTTAACATCCCGTACGTCATACTGAGCGTCATGCCGAAGCTGAAGCAGACGGATAAATATACGTATGAAGCAGCCATGGACCTGGGTGCAGGTCCGGTACAGGCATTTTTCAAGGTCGTCTTTCCGGATATCATGCCGGGGGTACTCTCCGGATTTCTCCTTGCATTTACCATGTCTCTGGATGATTTCATCATCACCCACTTCACCAGAGGCGCCGGAATCAATACCTTGTCCACCCTGATCTACAGCGAGGTAAGACGCGGCATTAAGCCGAGCATGTACGCACTTTCCTCTATTATCTTTGTAACTGTACTGGCTCTGCTCCTGATTACGAATTTTTCTCCGGAAAAGTCCGGGAAACGGCCGCCGGCAGGGATGCCCGTTCCGGAAGAAGTCAGAAAACGGCGGAAAAATATGGAGACCTTCCGAAAGGGCCTGCTCGTGGCAGCGGCATTCTTCATCGTGGTTTCCGTTTCCTTTACGACATACAAGCATTACATCAATTCCAGTTCCAATGAGTTGTACGTGTATAACTGGGGAGAATATATTGACGAAAGTGTCATCGATCAATTCGAACAGGAAACGGGCATTCAGGTTACATATGACCTGTTTGAGACAAATGAAGAAATGTACCCCGTTATCGAAGCCGGCGCCGTGCAATACGACGTTGTCTGTCCGTCTGATTACATGATTCAGAAAATGGCGGAAAACGGACTCCTGGCGGAAATTAACTTTGAAAATGTTCCAAATATAAAAGAAATTGATCCTGTTTATATGGACCGATCGAAAAGTTTTGATCCTGAGAATAAGTATTCCGTCCCTTATACTTGGGGAACCGTAGGCATTCTTTATAACACGGAGCTGATCAAGCAGCTTGGCGTGCCTGCCCCTACGAAATGGGCCGATCTCTGGGATGAACGGTATAAAGGCGAAATTCTCATGCAGGATTCGGTGCGCGACGCCTTTATGGTAGCGTTAAAGGAGCTTGGATATTCCATGAATACGAAAAGCCCTGAAGAACTTGCCAAAGCACGTGATCTGCTCATCCGCCAAAAGCCTCTCGTACAGGCCTATGTCATTGACCAGGTACGCGATAAAATGATCGGTGAAGAAGCCGCAATCAGTGTCATCTATTCCGGAGAAATGCTTTATATCCAGGAAGAGACGGCCGGTTCTGACTTTACACTTGAATACGTTCTTCCAGAAGAAGGAACAAATATCTGGATCGATTCCTGGGTCATTCCTGCCAATGCGAAGAATAAGGAAAATGCGGAAAAATGGATTAATTTTCTCTGCCGTCCTGACATCGCCAAGAAAAATTTCGAGTATATTACCTATGCCACGCCAAACAAGGGGGCCTTTGATCTTCTGGATCCGGAGGTTCAGGAAAACAAAGCCGTTTTCCCTGATGTGAGCAGACTTCAGAACTGTGAAGTCTTTAATTACATGGGCGACGAAACGGATTCCATATACAACGAAATGTGGAAAGAGGTCAAATCCAACTAGGCAGAATGCCCAATGTTCTGTCCGGAATAATAAATGAAAATAAAAAGAGTACTCTATGGCTAAGCGCTGTGTAAACCGACTGCCATGAGTACTCTTTTTATTTCCGTCCAGCTGCAGTCCCCTTTCAGATCATAAAAACAGCGACACCGCACAGTATACAAGCAGGCAGGCCATTATGAGATTTACAGCTTTTGTATGTCTGGAAAAGAATCTGCAGAAAGCTGCTCCAAATAAAGCCCATACGAACGAACCGGATGCTCCGATCAATGACAGGATAACCGTGAATCCTGCCAGTGCACCGGCAGACTGATAAATAGGCAGTATATAAAGTGACATTGCAGTTATTGCATAAATATAGATTTTAGGATTTGCAAACTGCAGAATCATGCCGGAAAGAAAACTGGCCTCTTTTCCACCATCCGCACTTAAATCCGCAGAGCTTTTCCACACCTTCCAGGCAAGATATAGCATATAGGCCGCTCCCAGAATCTGCATGACCATCTTTAATCTGGGCAGAAGTGAGTACAACGTTGCGCTGAAAATCGTACAAATCGTCATCACAACCGAAAAACCGGCTAATATCCCAATATTAAAGCGGACACTGCGGCGGAATCCGAGCCTGATTGCGTTGCTCATGGAAAGCAGATTATTTGCTCCAGGTGTGTACGCAGTAATAAAACAGTAAATTAAAAAATCATATAAGTGGAACATATCAGACCTCCTTACCCCTCAGGATTAAAACTGAGGACTTCATTTTGAATTTTTCTCCTCTTTACAAACAGAACGTAAAATTATATAATAATACAAAACAGATATTATATTGCACATGTACAATATAATAATACATTTTGTTCTTTATATTGTCAATAGGGAGGTGTGATTATTTTGGATCCGATGAATATGATCGTTGCTAAAAATATCAGAAGGCTGCGCGAAGAGAATAAACTGAGTCTGGACGAGCTCTCTAAACTAAGCGGAGTCAGTAAAAGTATGCTGGCCCAGATTGAACGGAGTGACGGAAATCCGACCATATCGACACTGTGGAAAATATCCAACGGTTTAAAGGTGCCTTTCGACGCCCTGACTGTCCGCCCGGAAAATCCGTATGAAATCGTAAAAATATCTGAAATCCAGCCTCTGCTTGAAGACGGCGGAAGAGTTAAAAATTATTCGATCTTTCCGGATGATGAAAACCGCCGGTTTGCCGTGTACTATCTGGAACTGGACGGAGAAAGCTACTGGGAGTCGGAGCCCCACTTGAAGGGAACCGCCGAATTCATTACCATCTCGGCCGGCGGAATTGAAGTCACTGCCGACGGCCATGCGTTTCATGTTAAAAAGGGAGAGAGCATTCGTTTTAAAGCCGATACGGCACATTCCTATCGAAATACAGGAAAGGAAACGGCAGTTCTGCATATGATCCTCTACAATCCTTAACCCTGCCAACAACAGGATTTCTCTTTAAAAAAAGCGTGCTGAAAAAAGATCAAGGCCATGCCGTCGGCATGGCCTTTTAGAGGTCTGTAATTTTTCTCCGCCTGAGGCGGTCTTTTCCCCTGTATTAAAATTCGATTCCATACCGTTCATTGCTTTTTTCTTCTGCCAGACGTGAAATCTCATTGTCAATCGCCTTTGACGAATCCCTGTCTATGTAGTGTTCAAATATAATAATTTTTCCTCCTCTTGCCTGAAACTGCTGAACCATTCCCTGGTACTGCATGCGTGAAAAGATGCTGCACATCGGCTCTGCAATCAGCACATCATGCTGAAGAAAGAATTCTTCCAGAAGGCGTATATTATTCTGATTGATCACCTGAAGGTTTTTGTATGATATATTAAAATATTTCAGCATGCTTTTTGCCAGTGCAACTGTTTTAACGCTAGAATAAATCACTCCCACAGAATCTTGAGATGTGATCTTGTGTATTTCCGTCAGCGTTTTCTGGCTCCATAAAGTGATAATTTCAAGCATTCTGGATTCCAGCGACGGGTAGAGCCTGCAGATATCATAGTAATGGGAAGCCGTCGTCAGAATCAGATCACAAGATTCTGCCTGCATCAGCAGTTCCGGAACTGCAGTCAGCTCATCCAGCACAAAAAAGTTAAATTCAACGTCCGGGTATCCGGAAAAAAAGCGTTCAAATACATAGTATACATCTTTTCTGCATTCAATCACCCCAACCATAATCTTGTCGTCGCGATTCAGTATTCTGGTAACGCCCTTTCCCACAAACTGAGAGATTTCCCGTGGTGTCAGGCCAAAGTCCATCAGCTCCTTCAGCATCTGATCAATCATCCGTGCAGCCCTGATTTCTCTGTAACCTGATCGTTTATCAGCTCCTGATACATAATAATTACCGCCTTTTTTGGAGATCACCATGCCCATGTCTTTCAGATACATATATGCTTTTCTCACCGTTCCCCTGGATATCCCCATGCGTTCAGACAGCTTTCTTTCAGGCATCAGACAGTCACCATTCTTCAGCTCACCATAATCAATCATTTTAAGTATCCCATCACTCACCTGCTGATACATGGGAATCTTTTTATCTTTTTTTACTTCAATACCTCTGACATCCATAAAAATTCCTGCCTTTTCAATTTTTTCCGATAGCCACAATTGGTATAATATTCACCTCAAATTATATACCATATTCCAAAATTGGTATATAGATATTTCACATTTTTTCCATATAAAATCATACCGATTGTACAATCTTTACAACAACATCTTGATCTATTGATTATAATATGATACATTGCACACAAATAATATACCAATTATTTTTTATTGGTATACAAAATTAAAGGAGGTAATTTTATGTCAGACTACACATTCGATAAAACGCTTACCCTCCCCTTTGAAAAGGTCCTTAAGTGGCAGAAAGCAATATATATGGGAGCCGGGATGAGCGCAGCCGATGCGCAGTGCGTTGCGGATCATCTGGTCACCGCTGACGCCAGAGGCGTGTATTCTCACGGTATCATGAGAACATCCATATATACCAGCGCCTGAGATGCCGGGGAACAGATCCGTCAGCCAGACCGGAAATCATCCGTCAGAAGGGGCTACCGCCCTCGTTGACGGCCATAATGCCATGGGCATGGTAAGCGCCTGCTATGGAACAGAGGTGGGCATCCGCCTTGCCCGGGAATATGGTTCTTCCACCGTCTCCATCACTGGAAGCAACCACCTGGCACATGTGCCTATTATGCAGAAATGGCTGCCAAAGCCGACATGATCGGTTTCTGCTGGACAATCAACTGCGGCAATATTATGGCGCCCTGGGGAGGGAGCGAACGGCAGCTGGGCAACAATCCCTTTGCCATTGCAGCTCCATGCCTCACCCGGCCCAATGTGGTACTAGACATGGCCACCAGTGTTGTAGCCCGCGGAAAGATTGTCATGGCCCGCAAGACCCACACCCCTGTTCCAAAAGACTGGGCTTTCGATACGAACGGCAGGCCTACGACTGACGCGGAGGCAGCATACTGGGGCACGGTCCGTCCCTTTGGTGATTACAAAGGATACGGTCTTACATTTATGAATGCAATTATTTCAGCCGTTTTAAATGATTCCTGTTTCGGTCCTACGATCAGCGATTTCTACGAAGAACCTGAAATCGTTCAGAATACCGGTCATCTGCTGCAGTTCATAGATATCAATTCCATTGATGATGCTCTGGCTTTCAAAAAAAGGATGGATGACGCGGTATCTTATCTCAAATCCGGAAAAAAAGCGGAAGGAGTAGAAGAAATTTACGTGCCGGGAGAAATCGAAGCGCGAACGATGGAACGGCAGCTGAAAGAAGGCATTACATATCCTGTCGAAGTGATTGAAGAAAACCGGCGTATTGCTAAAGATTATAACGTCCCTGTTGAACTCTGTCTGTAGAAAAGGAGAGTATATATGGATCATAAAAAAACATTAAGCGTTTCCGGAATGCCGATTGCATGGTTCTTATGTGTCCTGGCGGTCACCCTTACCGCCGTTTATTTGGAAGTTCTGCCGGACAAAATGATGGGTGGTTTTACGATCGCCCTGATTCTGGGCGTCGGCCTGAACTGGCTGGGCGATCAGGTCCCTGTATTAAAAGATTACGGCCTCGGAACAATTCTCGCAGTTCTTCTGCCTGCCATTCTTCTTTACTTAGGCATACTGCCGGAAAGCGCCGGAGCCATCAGCAAGAACTTTTTCAGCGGCTACGACTATACTTCATTTCTCGTACCAAGCCTTCTTGTGGGCAGCATTCTTGCCATGGACCGAAGGGTTCTTATAAATGCAGGCGCACGCTTCATTATCCCAATGGCTGGCACGATCATCCTGGCAACGTTATTATCGGGACTTGTCGGCATGGCTATGGGATACGGTCTTCTGGAGACGATGCTTTATATTGCCGGCCCGATTCTGGGATCCGGAGTCAGCGCCTCCGCCGTTCCTCTTTCAGAAGTATACGCCAGCTACAGCGGCCAGACGGCCGATTACTTTCTGACCACGCTGACTTCATCTGTTATGATCGCTAATATACTGACCATTCTCTCTGCCTCCATCCTGTCCGCCATCGGCAATAAAAATCACGACTTCATTGTAAAGGGCTTTGCCGGTTCGGGAGGCAATGATCTGCTCCGCTCCAAAGGGATCATAAATATTACGGATGAGCAGAAAAAAGAACTCGTATCCGATCCGGATTCTACTACGTTTACATCCCTGCGCGTCGGCTTTATGCTGACCTGCGGCTTCTACGCATTCGGTCAGATCGGAGCTCACTTCGTTCCGTTCCTCAACGCCTATGTGTGGATGATCGTCCCCGCTATCCTGTTTAAGGTCATGAATCTTTGCCCGGAATGTATCTGCAGTCCATCCGGTGCCTGGACCAAATTCATGGCCAAGGTTCTTACTCCGGCAGCTCTTGCTGCAATTTCTCTAGGCGTGCTGAACCTGAACCAGATCGTCGGCCTGCTGAAAGATCCGACTTACGTCATCTTATGTGTGCTCTGTGTACTGATCACTTTAATCGTATCCGGAGTACTGAGCTATCTTTTCGGTTTTTACTTCATGGAAGGTTCTATTATGGCGGGCCTGGGGCTGGCAGATATGGGCGGTACCGGCGACGTAGCCGTACTGGCTGCGGCAAAACGAATGGAGCTTCTTCCGTTCCTCACGATCTGTTCCCGCATCGGCGGTTCCATCAATATGGTATGGCTCACCTTCCTGGCCGCCAGATTTCTTTAGTGAAAGCAGGAAAATTATTCCAATACTCGTTGACTCATGTTCGTTATTGTGATACAATCTCATTAAGGATAAAATATCAAAAAGGAACCGACCGAATTATGATTAAGCGTAACACAATCCAATGTTCTTTAGTCTTAGATGCCGTCAACAAACTGCGCTGTCATGCAACCGCGGACGAAATTTATGATGCGATTGTTAAAGATTATCCTACAATTGGCAGAGGTACGGTTTATCGTAATCTACAGCGGCTTACTGAAGCCGGTAAAATCCGTAAAATAGAAGTGCCCGGCGGGCCAGATCGTTACGACCATCAGTGTCACGACCATTATCATATAATATGCATACAATGCGGCCGGCTCTTTGACGTGGACATGGAATATTTTACAGATCTGGAGAAATCTATCAGGGATACCCACGGTTTTCAATTTACCGGCCATGATATTATTTTCAAAGGCATCTGTCCGGAATGCCGCAAATGATTCATATATTACGCCTGCAGAAATCCAGCAGATCGCGTTACAAGACGCATACGGACGTATAGTATAACCCGTAAACATAGATTAAGAAAAGGAGAACAGCTATGAGAAGTATTACAACACTGGACCTGCAGTATGCACACAGATTTTACAGATTTAAAGGTGAGGCACAGTATTTACACGGACACACAGGAATTCTTACTATTGAAGTTGAAGATTCTGTTGAACCCGGCGTCAATATGGTATTCCCCTGCAATGAGATTCAAAAAACTGCATGGGATGTTCTGAAGAACTTTGACCACGCCCTGATTTTACGGGAAGATGATCCCCTGCTGCCTGCAATCCTTAAAGTATATGAAGAACAGGGAATTAAGGACGGAGCGCCTAACAATAAAATGAAGGGTCCGGCTTTCAAGACAGAGCTTGCAACCGCATATCCGGAATGCCGTCTGGTAGTTACAAAAGAGACTATGACCGTTGAAGGCATGATTAAGATTGTGTACGATCTTCTGAAGGACAAGCTGAATATTGCCAAAATCACCTTCAGCAGTGGTGTTAATGCAGCTTCAGAAGAATTTGTAACTAAAAATAATATCGACCGCTGTCCGCTGTGCGGTATTGCGCTTAACGAAAATGGTGTTTGTCCTAAATGTGGATATAAAAAAGCATAAGCTTATCAAATCGTGTAAATATTAAAAAATGTACATAAAGACAGAAAATAGCTGCCCCGTAAGTCCTAACGACTTACAGGGCAGCTATTTTCTGCCGCTCATATTCCAGAACCCAGTCCCTTTCAGCTTCCACGACCGCCTCGCGGCATAAAATCCCGTCCTCTGCCACTTTCACGACCACCTCGCGGCATAAAATCCCGTCCTCTGCCGCTTCTGCGACCGCCTCGCGGCATAAAAGCCGGTCTTTTGCGACTTGCCACTGCATCGGAACAAAAGACCGGCTCTTTATGCCTTTACAACACCTTCTCCAGAAAAGATTTCGCTCGTTCTGTTTTAGGATTTTTAAAGAATTCATCCGGCGTTGCGTCTTCCAGAATCTTTCCTTCGTCGATAAAGCAGATCCTGTCGGATACCTCTCTTGCAAACCCCATTTCATGGGTAACAAGCGCCATGGTGATTCCCGTATGGGCCAGGCCTTTGATAACCTCCAGCACCTCTTTTACCATTTCCGGATCCAGTGCGGAAGTCGGTTCATCAAACAGCATTATTTTCGGCTCCATTGCCAGAGCGCGGGCAATTGCAATACGCTGTTTCTGGCCTCCGGACAGTTTATTGGGATATGCATCCGCCTTTTCTGTCAGCCCAACCAGCTTCAGGAGTTCCGAAGCCTTCTTTTCCGCCTCTTCCCTAGACATCTTATTTACCTTGATCGGAGCGTATGTCATGTTCTCCATAACAGTCATATGAGGAAAGAGGTTAAAATGCTGAAATACCATCCCGATATCCTTGCGGATTGCCTGAATGGCCACTTTCGGCAGAGTGATATCATTGCCGTCGATCAGCACCTGCCCTTCCGTCGGTCTCTCCAGAAGATTGATACAGCGGAGAATCGTGGATTTACCGGAACCGGACGGTCCGATCAGTGTAACGACCTGACCCTTTTCTATAGAGAAATTAACTCCCTTGAGAACCTCCAGATGACCAAAGCTTTTATGTACGTCACGAAACTCTATCACTTCTGTTCACCCACCTTTCCAGACGGTTTGCAAATACCGACAAGATCATTACCAATACATAATAGATTAATGCGATTACAAGATACGGTTCAAAGAAACGGAAGCTCATTACCGTAATCTGGTCCGCCGCCCTTAAAAGCTCCACCGCTCCGATATATGAAAGGATGGATGACTCCTTTAAAAGGGCGATCGCCTCATTTACAAGGCTTGGAAGGACATGCTTAATCGCTTGCGGAATAACGATGTCCTTCATCATATCCGTATATCCGATACCAAGGGACTGGGCCGCTTCATACTGTCCCTTATCCACACCCTGAATGCCTCCGCGGAATATTTCAGAAATATACGCTGCTGAATTCAGAGAGAATGTAAGGATACCTGACTGTGTTGTGGAAAATGTAATCCCGAGCAGCTGGGGAAGTCCAAAATGCACGATACACAGCTGTACGAGAAGGGGCGTACCCCTGAAAATTGATGTATAGAACCGTCCAAACCATACGAGCGGTTTCCATTTGCTCAGCTTAATCAGGGATAACAGCACACCCAGTATAAAACCGAGAACAGCACAGATTGCTGTCATCTTCAGTGTAAGAATTGCCCCATGATACAGGAACGGCCAATACTGCCATACGCAGGAAAAGTCAAGTTTCATCTATGCTGCCCCTTTTCTTTAGTCTAAAATAAACTGTTCACTCAAGTGATTTGCAATGATTTCATCCAGCTCGCCGTTTTCCATCATCTCTTTTAATGTATTGTTGAACGTCTCGTAGTATGGAGATTCCTTCGGGAATCCAATCGCAAAGCAGTCCTCTGTCTTATCCAGAAGGCTCATTTCCAGGCCTTCATTCTGCTTTAAAAATTCTGCCGCACCAGCACCGTCGATAATGCATGCGTCTGCTCTCTTGCTCTTTACTTCCTCGATGCACGCCGGGCTTCCCTGAATTCCTACCGTTTTGGCACCGTCTACACTCTCTGCTACCTGCTGGTAATTCGTTCCGAATACATAAGCAATTGTCTTGCCCTGTAAGGAATCCAGATCAGGATATGTATCGCCGCTTCTGTATACGATGGCATTTCTCGGATAGAAAAAGATTTCAGAGAAATCCAGTGTCTTTTCTCTCTCTTCTGTCGGCTGCATTCCACCGCTGCAGAAATCGATCTGACCAGCCTGAATTGCCGCCATAAGGCTCTTAAACGGCATGTCCTGGAATTCTACGGTGCCGCCGTTTTTCTCAACAATTGCCTTGATCATATCGATGTTCATACCTTTATAAGCCTTGCTGCCGTCAGCAGCCATCTCGATAGATTCGTAAGGAACAAATGTAGCTGAACAGCCCACTTTCACAGTCTTTCCGCTGAATGGATTCTCCGCGGGAGCTTCTGCCTTTTCGCCTTCTGCATCTGCTGTTTTATCATCTGATGATTCGGCTTTCTCTTCTGTGCCGCCTGCCGCTTCTGTCTGTGCCTTGGTTGTTTCCGCTGCAGTTTCCTTACTTCCGCCGCCGCAGCCTGCCAGAGCAGCAATCGTCAGCGCTGTGCATAAAAATAACGCGATCTTCTTCATAATTAAGTCTCTCCTTTTTCATAATCTTTCCAGTTCCTATAAATGGAAAAAGTGGCGCAATGCCACAATTAATCAATACTATAGCATAAATATGCAATGGAATCAATGTGTTTTTTCAGGTTTTAAGCAATTTTAACTTCCTTGCAATAACAGCAAATAATGTTATACTAAAATTAATGTGTAACTGTTCAGACGTATCTTCCTGGAGAGTTGCATCACGCACTAAAAGAAAAGGAGACTGATTTATGCAGCTTAAGATTGACGGAAAAACGAACGGCCCATCGATTTCCTGGCCAGGCGGTAAACGGATTGCCGTCATGCTCACATTTGACTTTGATGCAGAATATCTGAGGGCATCCCGGGCAAAATCAAAAGGGACGTCCATTGGCTTTACTGATTACTCCCGCGGCCAGTACGGACCGCATGAAGGTCTCTCCCGCTGCCTGTCCATGCTGGATACGTTTGGAGTAAAGGCGACATTTTTCGTACCGGGAATCGTTGTGGAACAATATACGGACTGTGTCCGTGATATTCATGCCCGCGGCCATGAACTGGCATATCACGGTTATATGCACGAATCTGAACGCGGAATTTCCATGAGCGAAGAAGAAGTGCTGATGGAAAAGAGCGAACAGCTTCTTTCCTCCATAACAGGAAAACGCCCGGTAGGGCACCGCGGTCCGGAAAGTATAATCCACCCATTTACTCCCGAGCTTCTTGTAAAAAGAGGTTATCTTTACAGCTCTTCCATGAAGGACTGTGACTGGGCCTATTTATGGGAAAAAGATGGGAGGGAACTACCTCTCGTAGAGTTTCCTTGCGATATCACTATGGATGATTTTACATACTATTACTTTACGTTCAGTGATCCTGCCGTGCGTTCCATGTACACCAATCGGGAGGTAATCGGCAACTGGAAAGCTGAATTTGACGGCCTGGCTGAAGAGGGCGACAAAATATTCGTTCTGAAACTCCATCCCCAGATGATCGGAAGAGCCAGCCGGATCACTGCTTTAGGAGAATTCATCGGCTATATGCAGAATCACGGCGCCTGGATCGCTACATGTGAGGAAACAGCCCGCTATGTTCTGGAAAAAAGCTGTCGGATGCAGGAACGGAATTCAGGCAGCTGTCCTGACGAAAGGAGGTGTATATAAGATGATAACATGGCCAAACGGAAAGCGAATCGCCGTCATGATGGCATTTGATCTGGATGCAGAAACGATGTGGACCACAAGAGGAGACGGAAACAGAGACCATATTACCAACCTTTCCAGAGGTGCCTACGGGCCGAAGCAGGGAGTTCCCCGTATCCTCAGCATGCTGGATACATGGAATGTAAAGGCTACGTTTTTTATTCCCGGGGTCATCGCAGAAAAATATCCTGAAGTAGTGCGTGAAATCAGCAGCAGGGGGCATGAAATCGGATTTCACGGATATGAACACGAGGAATTTACCACAACTACATACGAAGAAGAACACGCTACCATGCTGCGCTCCGAAAAGATCATTTATGATATCTGCGGGCAGAAGCTGGCAGGACACCGCGCTCCCGGAGGCGTCATCCATGATTACAGCCTCCGCCTGTTTCTGGAACACGGATATATCTACAGCTCAAACTGGCGGGACAGCGACGGTCCCTTTTTCCATCAAATCAACGGTCAAACGGTGCCGCTGGTGGAACTGCCCAAAGACTCTATTTTCGACGATACGGCCTACGATTTCTATACGGACAGTGCTCCTGAACGGTACGAGCTGAAGTCTCCCGGAGAGATGTTTGAGATCTGGAAAGATGAATTTGATGCGCTGGCTTCTGAAGGCAGAATGATAAATTTCGTACTCCATCCGCAATTTATCGGCCGTGTCAGCCGCGTCAACATGCTTGGAGATTTGATCGGATACATGCTGTCCCGCGGCGCATGGCTGGATACAAATAAGGCGGTGGCGTCTCATATCCTGAAACAGAAGGGCTTTTGACGGAAAGGAAGGCGGCTTAATATGGGAACAGATACGATGCTTATTACTCTGATGCAAATACTTTCCTGGGCAGTTCTGACTCTGGCCGATTATATAGAAGAAACTACATCAAATGATTTCCTGTATATCACAGAGTTTGCACTGCCTGCCTTGATGGCTGTCATGTACATGATATTTCAAACCAAAATACACGGCACTTCCCAGTCCAGAGTGAAAAACGCCTTATCTGTACTGGGATTATGGACCATAGAAAATATCTTACTGGGAATTCTCATTATGTCTTTTGCGAATAATAACCGATGGCTGGTCCATCAGAAAACAGGGGGATTTGAAAACTTTCTGAATGGCATTGAATACGGGATCTTCCCGTTCTTAAACATCATGGAACCTCTGATTATTTTCCTCCTTTGGGGCATAGCAGGACTGATTTATAAAAAAATCAATTCCGTGAATCAGCAGTAATATTCCCGTGTTCCGTCATAGAGGAGGTCAGGAAACCAAAAAGCCATGCCTTCGTCACCGGATTGCCTTCCAGGTCAGTGATATAACTGCTGCCTTGGTGCGGATTCTGGTGTCGTGGCATGGCTGATTTTATTTTTGGAACATTTTCCTGCTGTTTCAGCTGTTCTTTGAATTTGACTGTGCCTCATCTGTGATGCCGATGATTTGTTCAAGAATGGCCTTTGTTTTTTCTATCATTTCCGTACAGTCTTTATTTTTATTTCTTTGGTCTATATAAAGAAAATAGGGAATCTCAGCAGTGGCCTGGAACTTCAGATCACCTCTGTATTCCGCCACCAGCTCCGGAATGCGGGAAACATCCAGCTTTGCCCGGGCAAACATGGTCAGCCTTGCTTCCTGGCGGTTAATCGTCACTTCCGTTACATAAGCTTTATGGGCGAGAGCCTTCAGTGCCGCTACTTTCAGAAGATTATCAACGGGACGCGGTATATCTCCAAAGCGGTCCATCAGTTCATCCTGCATATCCATGTACTCTTCCTCATCTTCTATCCCCGATATCCTCTTATAGATGTCCAGCTTCTGATATTCATTCTTAATATAAGAGGTAGGGATATATGCATCGATATCGCAGTCCACCACAGTCTGGTATTCCTCTTCTTCCGGTTTTTCTCCCTTCAATGCCTGGACAGCCTGATTCAGGAGTTTACAGTAGAGATCATACCCCACCGCTTCCATATGTCCATGCTGTTCCGCACCCAAGATATTTCCTGCGCCGCGGATTTCCAGGTCTCTCATGGCGATCTTAATACCAGAGCCCAGTTCCGTGAATTCCCTGATTGCCTGAAGCCTCTTTTCCGCCTCTTCTCTAAGGAGCTTGTCGCGGCGATACATCAGGAATGCATATGCCGTTCTGTTGGACCTCCCGACCCTTCCTCTCAGCTGATACAGCTGGGAAAGCCCCAGCCTGTCGGCATCGTGAATAATCATGGTGTTCGCATTGGAAATATCCAGACCTGTTTCTATAATCGTAGTAGAAACGAGCACATCAATCTCTCCATTGACAAAAGCCAGCATGATCTTTTCCAGCTGATGTTCTCTCATCTGACCATGAGCAAATACCACATTCGCTTCCGGCACCAGCTGTGCGACATGATTCGCCACCTCGTCAATATTGCTCACCCGGTTATATACATAGTACACCTGACCGCCCCGGGCCATCTCCCTCTGAATCGCTTCGCGGACCATTTCATCATTGTATTCCATAACATATGTCTGAATCGGCACACGGTCAACAGGTGGCTCCTCCAATACACTCATGTCGCGGATACCGATCAGGCTCATGTGAAGCGTTCTCGGAATCGGCGTTGCCGTCAGCGTCAAAACGTCCACGTTTTCTCTCAGCTTCTTTATTTTTTCTTTGTCTGAAACGCCAAATCGCTGTTCTTCATCAATAATCAGAAGTCCCAGATTTTTGAACTGAATATCTTTGGAAAGCACTCGATGGGTACCGATCAGAACATCCACAAACCCTTTTTTCAGATCTTCAATGGTCTTCTTCTGTTCTGATGGTGTTTTAAATCGAGACATCAGTCTACACGCACGGGAAAATCCTTCATTCGCTGAACGAATGTATTATAATGCTGCTGAGCCAGTATCGTTGTCGGCACGAGGTAGACGACCTGCCTGCTTTCCTGCACCGCTTTAAACGCCGCTCTCAAGGCAATTTCTGTCTTACCGTATCCTACGTCTCCACAAATCAGGCGGTCCATAATTTTACGGCTTTCCATGTCCGCCTTTGTCGATTCAATCGCCTCCAGCTGGTCTTCCGTCTCTTCATATGGAAACATTTCTTCGAATTCTTTCTGCCATACCGTATCCGGCCCGCATACAAAGCCTTCGGTCTGCTGTCTGGCCGCATAAAGGCGGACCAGGTCCTTTGCTATTTCCCGAACAGCCCCCTTAACTCTGGTCTTTGTTTTCTTCCACTGCTCGCCGCCCAGCTTGTTAAGCCGGGGCGCTTTTGCGTCAGACCCGGCATACTTCTGTATTCCCTCCAGCCTGGTTGCAGGCAGATACAGATTTCCTCCGTCCCCATACTCAATTTTTATATAATCCTTGATGATATGATCTTGTTCAATCTTTTCTATTCCCCGGTAAATTCCAAGCCCATGGTCCTCATGAACGACGTAGTCTCCCACAGCCAGCTCTGAAAAGCTCTGAATCTTCTTTCCTTCATAGGAAGTCTTTTTTCTCTTCTTTTTTTTCTTTTCAGAGCCAAACATGTCGCCTTCTGTAATAACGACAAATTTAATAAGGGGATATTCAAAGCCCCTGTGAAGATTGCCGTAAGTCACCAGAATTTCTCCCGGCTGCACCCTCCTCTCGGCATCGTCGGTGCAAAAGGCGCTGAGTTCGTATTCTCTCAGGTCCCCCGCCAGCCTGCTGGCCCTCGTTCTGGATCCGGACAGCAGTACTACCCTGAACTTCTCTTTTTTCCATCGTTTGAGGTCCTTAATCAGCACTTCAAAGCTGGTCTGGTAAGAATTCACATTGCGCGCTTCAATATGGTACTTCTGCTTAACTGTCATGCCGGGCAGCTTCTGTTCCAGCGCTGTAATAAATACCGTCCTCTTATTCTGTGCTCTGGCCAGAACCTCCTCCGCAGGATAGAGCAGTTCTGCCTGTCCCGGCAGCAAATATCCCTTCTCCAGCCTGTGAGCCATGCTCTCTCTAAATTCCAGCTCTACCGTCTCGCCCTTTTCCCTCAGCCTGGCCGGTTCATCCAAAAAGATTACCGTATTATCTCTGGGAAAATAATCGAGAAAAGACACCGTGTCCCTGCAAAAATACTGAAGGAACCCGTCCAGTCCCCTCACATGCCATCCTTCTCTCAGCCCGTCCAGTACTTCCGAAACCGTCATATGGAGCCTGTGAGCCTCTTCCGTCTTCATCTGGTCACGAAGAGCCTTATAATATTTTTTTTCTTCTTTTTCTATCCGATCGATTCCCTGGCTGATCTGCTCCTTCGTCACAACCATTTCCGCCGCTGGATAAATAGTCACGCAGTCTAGCTGCTCAACGGAACGCTGGCTCTCCGTATCAAAGGTACGGATCGAGTCTATTTCTGTATCCCACAATTCGATTCTGACCGGAAGTTCTTCCGTAAGGGGAAATATATCAATAATTCCGCCTCTGACAGAAAACTGTCCCATACCGTCTACCTGCGGAAGACGCTCATATCCCATCGCCGTAAGCTTTTCCGTCCAGACCTGCGTATCCATCTCGTCCCCACAGGTTATTACGACAGCCTGGGATTTCATCATCTCCAGCGGAAGCAGGTGATCCATAAGGCCGTCCAGAGTCGTAATCACGACTCCTCCTTCATTTTCCAGAAGCCCCTTGAGTACTTGAAGGCGCTGTTTTACCATCAGATTTCCCTGAATATCAGCGCTGTAAAACAGCAGATCCTTCGCCGGATAAAGCCATGTATTCGGTTCAAAATAGTGAAAGTCATCATACAGCTCCCTGGCTCTGGTATCATCATATGTGACTACCAGCTTCCACGGAATGCCTGCCGCCGCTTCATGCATCAGATGGACTCTCTGGGAATCCATACATCCGCTCACCTGAACAGGGCCCCGGCCCTTTACGATATCCTGGTCCAGATCTTCAAATTCTTTTAATTCAGTTAATGGATTTGCGAAAACATCACTCATTGTAATTTCCACTATTTCCTTCCGTTAAAACGGTTCATAGCCGTATCGGTTCCTTCTTCAACGATCGTTACCGCCGCCTGCGCCGCCGCCTCAAAGGCATCTTCCATCACCTGCTTTTCCACCTGAGGAAAACGTCCCAGCACATAATCAGCCAGATCCATTCTGTCCGGCTTTGCGCCTACTCCTACGCGGACTCTGGGGAATTCCTGTGTTCCCAGATGAGCAATTATACTTTTGATGCCATTGTGGCCGCCGGCACTGCCTTTGGCTCTGACTCGCAGATGGCCCGGTGCCAGGTCTATGTCGTCATATATTATAATAATATTCTCCGGTTCGATTTTATAGAAATCAGAAACTGCTCTAACGCTCTCCCCGCTTAAATTCATAAATGTCTGTGGTTTTAACAGAATTACCTTCTCACTACCGGCCATTCCCCGTCCAATCAGCCCTTTATGTTTATTTTCATTCACGCTGATGCCCAACTTGCCGGCCAGTACATCAATGACAGAAAATCCCGCATTATGGCGTGTTCCTTCATACTGTTTTGTAGGATTTCCAAGTCCTGCAATTAAATACATTTCATGTCCCTCCAACCCTTCTTCTCAATATCACAATGTTCCTGTTATATAATACCCGCTTCGCGTCATTATTCCATTCCCGCTTCGCGGACATGGGCCTCCGGCGAATCCTAAGCGCCCGGCTTTCTGCGCGAGCGCAGAAACCGGTATGCGCTGATATAATGCCGCTTCGCGTCATTATTCCATTCCCGCT
>NZ_QSDR01000034.1 GCF_003464085.1 Clostridium sp. AM58-1XD | reverse complement strand
TCTTCTATCAGTTCTCCTGTAGTCTTGTCATAAAACATTTGATATATTTTTTTATATTTACTTTCTAATAGATCTTTAGCTGTTGGAGTTCGTAACACTTTAAATATACTTGCATTACAGCCATCCGCATCTTCTAAATACTTTTCTTCCATTTCTTTTCTTTTTACTTTATCAACAGCAATTTGTATCATTGAATTTTCCTCTCAAGGTCTTCTATTAACTGATTCATATACTTTCTTTGCTCCTTTAAGCTCCGCAATGTATCGTTAATCACCTTTTTACCGTTGGAATCGACATCAATAAATTTGTTCTCTTCATGTTTATCCATTTCATCCTTAAGTTTTTCTCGTATAATTCCTTCTCCTATATAACTAATAACTTTTTCAATTTCTTCAATGTTTTCTAATTTACCCTTTTGTTCAAAAAGTCTTCCTGCTATACTATTAATCTTTTCTTCAGCAAAAGCACCCATAGTACCATAATCTTCCAGGAAAAAGGAATTTAAAAAGAGGGTGTGAATATTACTGCCAAACGTATTTGTTTCTCCAATATATGCAAAAACTTTCCCTTTCGCATTTTTCTTTAAGTAAAGTACATCATTAGCTGGAAAATCCGATAACAAAATAGGAGAATGTGTTGTAATTACTATTTTTACATATTTATCATGAAATATTTGTTTACAAAAATCTGTAATCCATTTCATATACATCCGTTGCCACCTCGGATGCATAGATAAATCAGCCTCATCAAAGATCAGCAAAATGCTTTTTGTATTATCGCCTAATTTAGGATAGTCATATGCGTTATATTCCAAATAACTACTTTTAACCATCGAATATATGTTAGAAAAAACAGATAGAAAATAATACTCACCTGTGCTTATTCCAAATGAAAAATCAAAAAACGGAAAAGCAAAATTCATTTTGGAGTATAAGTTTAGTAATCCGCTCATAAATTCTTCTGTATTTTCCTCTGGCACTATATAAAGTTGCATTATCCCTTCAATTTCATTTTTTTTAATTATATAAAGTTGCATTATCCCTTCAATTTCATTTTTTTTAATTACTGACTCATTCTTTTCAATCCACCGAATAAAAGATTCTGTACTATCCAAGTATTTTTTATTCTTTTCAATCCACCGAATAAAAGATTCTGTACTATCCAAGTATTTTTTACTAAAATCATCTTCAAATTTTTTTCTAACATTTACGATTACTTTATATGCACATTTATAAACATTTTGTCCTCTTATCTTTTTTTCATTATTCAAAAAAGCGCAAGCCTCAAAAAATCTCATATGTTCGTCCGAAATATTATTTGGAACCGTTGCAGGAATACAAAGATTTCTAAAACAATTTAAAATCAAATTCTTTACAGTATAATTAATCCATGTTCTTCCAAAAATATCCACAAAATTATTAACTGCTTTTCTGAAATTATATACTGCCTCGCTTAATGATTCTTCTTTATCTTTATCAACTCGTAATCTCTTTGCTTCGTTCAAAATATAGTCTTCACTATAATGAGCATTGGCAATACTAATATTAACTGCTTTAGGGACCGGAAATTCGATTTCCAAGTCGTTATGCATTGCATAATTGTATAGAAAACTAATAATTCGAAACGCATCATTGTCAAAATAGTTTTTAATTTTATCTTTATTCAAATCATCATAATGCATCTCATAAGTAGTTTTGTGATGCTGATTTATCATCCGACCTAAGGAAAAGTCATAGTTACAACGAGACTCAAAAAAATAATCTTTATAATTCAATGCATTATGAAAATAAGCAATTTCAAATTCATCCAGTTCTGACCTTGGCTCATTACTCACTATTATTTTATTACAATTAGTCCTGTTATCTGCAACCAAATTAATTTCTGCAAATTGCTTCGTACAAAACACAAGCAAATCACCACGCTGTTGGCATTCAGCTATAATAATAAATTCGTTTGAGGGTAAATTGGGACTTTTTATAGTTTGGATATCCTCCATAATATAATTCGTCAACATAGTTTTTCCAGCTCCATTATCTCCAACTATAGCAAAGCAGTCATGTATATTTTCACCCCAGAATCCATCTATATAATCGTTATTCCATTGAATATATAAATTATTATTCTCTTTGTTGAATTCTATCACATATTTTCCACTAAGTATTACACCTTGGTTATCATTGCCCCATCCGATATTTGAGTCCCAAAGATATACAATATCTCTTATCTTTTGCATATGCACTTCCTCGCTCTAAAATAAATTAGCCTTTTCTTGCGAATTCTTGATTATACTTAAGCTAATATCATAACGTGTTTAGAAAAGCATCCAGGTGCTACAGATAAACTTTAGATTCGACGCAATTCCACGCAGACTTCGCAATTTCCCGTCGACGGAAACATATCCACGCAGCACACCTTCTCCACCTTATACCCTCGTTCCTGCAGCATCACCAGATCGCGCACCAGGCTGGTTGGCTTGCAGGAGATGTAGACCATCCGGTCCACACCGTAGTCGATAATCTTGCTCAGGGCCTTTGGATGGATTCCGTCCCTGGGCGGGTCCAGGATGATCAGATCCGGCTTGTCCGGAATCTCATCAATCACTTTCAGCACATCTCCGGCGATGAATTCGCAGTTTGCAAGGCCATTGAGCCTCGCGTTCTCCTTTGCTGCCTCAACTGCTTCTGCTACAATCTCGACACCGACTACCTTTTTCGCCACTGGAGCAGCGATCTGAGCAATCGTTCCTGTGCCGCTGTACAGATCAAACACTACCTTATCTTTCGTCTCTCCGATGTAGCTGCGAGCTGTTTCATAAAGTACTTCCGCTCCCAGGGAATTCGTCTGGAAGAAGGAGAACGGCGAAATGCGGAACTTCAGACCGAGAAGTTCCTCGTAAAAAAAGTCCTGACCGTACAGGATATCCGTGCTGTCGTTCTGCACCACATCCGCCAGGCTGTCATTTTTCGTATGAAGAATTCCTGCCAGTTTACCTTCAAGGGGAAGGGCCATGATCTGTTCCTTCCATTCATTCAGCATTTGCTCCTCTGCCACGCCTTTGGGAAGAGTCTCTGTTTGAGTCGTGGTAACGAGGTCGATCAGGATTTCTCCTGTCTTAACGGCCCGGCGCACCAGAAGATGGCGCAGATATCCGATATGGGAAAGCTTCTTGTAAAAAATCACTCCCAGCGTCTCAAAGTATTCCTTTGTAGCTCCAGCACGAGGCTGAAATCTGCATGTACGATTTTACAGCCGTCTGCCGTAACCACGTCATAAAAGCTGCCGCGTTTATGCATTCCCAAGGACAGCGGGCCGTCCTTGTATTCATCTCCGAAGGAAAACTCCATCTTGTTGCGGTATCCGCAGGCCAGAGGGCTGGGCTTAATACCCTGAAACTCATATGTGCCTTCCTGCAAAACGGTTCCGAGAAGAGTTTTCACCTGTTCTTCCTTGATTTTCAGCTGTTCCCCATATGGGATGGTCTGGTAAAGGCAGCCGCCGCACGTTCCGAAATGGCTGCATGGATCTTCTGCCGTCTCAAGAGGCGATTTTTCCAGAACCTCCAGAACCAGTCCCTCGTTCTTCCCTTTTCTCTTTTTTGTGATCACAACGCGGACTTTCTGTCCAGGTACGGCGTTCTTGATGATTACCTTCTCCCTCTTTCTGCAGATTTTGCTTTCCTGGTCGTTCTGTTCAGACTGATCTTCCTGAACGGCCGGGGCAGATTCCTGAACGGCTTCGGCTGCTTCCTCAGCCTCCTGACCATCCCTGGCCTTCCGGTTATCCTGTCCGGCACGGTTTTGTCCCTGCTCCTGAATCTCTTCCTCTATCCACATAATTCCCTTGTTAGGAAATTCAATTTTCTCTATTATTCCTTCGTACTGTCCGCCTTTTTTCATTGCCGCAGCCGTCTCCTCTCATTCTGTTTACTTTTACACTTTCTTTTACACTTTATATTCTTAAAATCATTCATCGAACTGCGAAAGAAAAGGGCCGTTGCAGCATCTTTTTAAGGAAACCACAGCGGCCCGAATCGTCTTAAACTTATTTATCTTTCTTATCTTTTTCGTCGTCTTCGTCAAAGAAGTCATCATCGAAATCATCGTCAAAATCGTCTTCAAAATCTTCCAGGTAATCAGGAGTGAAGAACCTGTACACACCGTAGGCAATTGCTGCCACAGCCGCTACAACGCCGATGATAGCCAATACCCAAAGAATACAGTTCTTTTTCTTTTCCTCTTCTTCTTTTCTATGAAGGAATTCGTTCAGCTTTGTTGAATTAACTATTTCCTCAACCTTATTCATAGCATCTCTTCCCATGGAATCGAAACGGTTCATGGCTTCCTTCCCCATAACATCAAATCTGTTCATAAACTCCACATCCTTTCTTGCAGACCGCTTTGCAGGGCGAATCACATCATCCCACAAGTTGTATTTATTGTATCACAGTTCTTTAAGTTTTACTATCTTATTTTACTTAATTTTTCCTGAATTATTACAACTTCCTGAGCTTTGCAAACGATGCGAACATCTTTTTTACTCCGGCCTGGTCGAAATCCACCGTCACTTCGAAATCTCTTCCGCCGTCTTTGACAGATTTTACCGTTCCGTCGCCGAATTTAATATGATGGACTCTGTCTCCTTCTCCGTAATCAAGCGATTTTGCCTTTTGGACATCAAAAACTTTTCCAAAACCAGGATTTTTCCCCGCTGAAAACGAAGATGGCGACGAAGAAAACGACGATGTACCGGAAGCATACGCATTGGCTGTTTTTCCGAACCCAGCCGTTTTTTGTCCAAATCCGCCCTGAGCCGCCATTCCCATGCTTCCGAATCCTCCGGCTCTGTTCCATCCGCCGCTGCTCCCTGACTGCTTTAAGCCGCCTTCCTGCTGCTTGGAACCGCCTGATTTCCAGGAGGCCAAAGCCGGTTCCAGGCTCTCTGCATCCAGCATCTCCGGTGGGATTTCTTCAATAAAACGGCTCATTTTGGAGTACCTTGTCTCTCCGTTGATCATTCTCTGCCGTGCTCCCGTCATGAGCAGATGCTTCTTCGCCCTGGTGATTCCAACATAACAGAGACGGCGTTCTTCTTCCACAGCCTCTCTGTCATCTGACATAATCGACATCATACTAGGGAACAGACCGTCTTCCATGCCGCTCAGATACACATTGTCAAACTCCAGTCCCTTCGCACTGTGAAGGGTCATCAGAGTCACCCTGTCTTCCGAATCATCCATGCGGTCCACATCGGCTACAAGAGCTACTTCTTCCAGGAATTCACCAAGGGACGGGGAGTCGCTGTTATTCTCATAGCTCACCGCCTTATTGATCAATTCCTCAATATTTTCAAGGCGTGTTTGAGCTTCGATTTCTCCCTCATCCTCCAGTTCCTTCTGATAACCGGTGGAATGAAGAACGTCTTCAATCAGGTCGCGGATCGCGTAATCTCCGGATTTCATTTTCTCCCTGAAATCTTCAATCTGATTTACAAAGACGAGGATTTTATCGGCTGCTTTTCCAAGGGACGGAACTGCCTTCGCCCTGGCAAATGCGTCATACATGCTGAATCCATATTCGGAAGCATACGCCGTTACCTTGCCCACTGACGTTGCTCCTATGCCACGTTTCGGTACATTGATCACGCGGAGCACAGAAAGGTCGTCCTGGCCGTTGGCTACTACCTTCAGGTATGCCAGAATATCCTTGATCTCTTTTCTCTGATAGAAGTTGACGCCTCCGACCATGCGGTAAGGAACGCTATATGCCACGAATTTTTCTTCCAAAATACGGGACTGGGCGTTGGTTCTGTAGAGAACTGCCGTATCCTTGTAGGAGTATCCCTTCTCCTGAATATCCTTCACAATGGCTTCCGCTTCCTCATACGCCTGGTTAAACTGGCAGAAACGGATTCGTTCACCTTCTCCATTGGCCGTCCAGAGGGTCTTGTCCTTTCTCCCCCTGTTGTGACGGATCACCTCGTTGGCCGCGTTCAGGATATTCTCTGTCGATCGGTAATTCTGTTCCAGCTTGATGACTTTTGCACCCGGAAATAATTTCTCAAAATTCAGGATATTTTCAATATCAGCGCCTCTGAATTTATAGATGGACTGATCGTCGTCGCCAACCACGCACAGATTTCTGTACTTTCCGGCCAGAAGGCTTACGAGGCAGAACTGAGCATAGTTGGTATCCTGGTACTCGTCGACCATGATGTATTTAAACCGCTCCTGGTAATAGCCGCGGACCTCTTCGTTGGTCCTCAAAAGTTCTACTGTTTTTACGATCAGATCATCGAAATCCAGGGCGTTGTTTTTCTTCAGCTGTCTCTGGTATTCTTTATAAATCTGGGCAATTTTCTTCTGTCGGTAATCTCCTCCTGCGTTCAGCTCAAACTCCTCCGGAGAAATCATCTCGTCTTTGGCTGAGGATATTTCGCCCAGTACCGTTCTCTCTTTCAGCGTCTTGGAGTCCACGTTCAAGGCCTTAAAGACGTGCTTCATCAGTGTCTTCTGGTCGTCGGAATCATAGATCGTGAAATCTGTGGAATATCCCAGACTCTCAATATGCCTTCTCAAAATACGCACGCAGGACGAATGGAAGGTGCTGACCCAGATGCTCTCCGCCCCGAATTCCACCAGCTTGTCCACTCGCTCTCTCATCTCGCCGGCCGCCTTGTTCGTAAATGTAATCGCCAGAATATTCCACGGATTCACACCTTTTTCATCGATCAGATAAGCGATTCTGTGGGTCAGTACTCTCGTTTTGCCCGATCCGGCTCCGGCTAAAACAAGGAGCGGCCCTTCCGTGCAAAGGACCGCCTCTTTCTGGCATGGATTTAATGAATCATAAATACTCATATATGTAAATACCTCTCTATCCTGTTCCTGATGCCTTCGGCCCCATGCCGATGCATAACAGCCGCGCAGTGTTTTTTCGCTAAACGGCTATACAGAAATAGAATACCAGTTCTTCTCCCTGATGTCAACAAGCCATCAGCAGTTATCTCGTACCACTTCGGTTAGGAAGCGGCCGCGGCTGCATCCGGATCCCACCTTCCGTCTTCATTCATGTAATACCATTTTCCAAGAGCAGGGCAGATCCATCCTGTCTGCATAAGCCCTGTTTCACTGTCGAAATAGTACCAGCTGCCGTCGACCAGAAGCCAGCCTCCCCTGTAATACCTGTTGTCCGGCAGACGGTATCGCCATCCGTCATCCTGTTCTACCCACTCGCCCTGAACGGCCAGAGAGGTTCCGTCGATCGTGCTTCCCGTTACACCGTAGTCGCTCTCGTATAGATATCGTTTCTGTGATGTTCCGACAGGAACGGCTTTTACCCGTGCATAATACCTGCCGTCTCCGTCCACGCCCTCGGTTCCTGAGGCCGTCCCCAGAGCACATGATGTAACGCGTCCTACGCTGACTGTTTTTACGACCCTCTCTCCATCCATCAGCTCTACTTCGTATCCGCTCGCTTCCGGCACCTCATTCCATGTTACAATTCTAGAATTAGCCGCTGAGAAGTTCACATTTTCCGGCGTTTTGAGCTTATAGATCACCGGACCGTACTTTACCTTTACCACCAGATCGCCGTATTCGTCCACATCGGAATTCAGCACAGTTACCTCCGAATGGTCCGCCGTCAGCGTGAACTTCCTGTTATCTCTGTCTTCGTTAAAATACCTGCCGTCCTTAGCGGAAGAAAGCGTCACTTCGAACCGGATATAATCGCCGGGCTGGTAATCTTCTTCATCCATCTTTATTTCTTCTACGTCCGTCACTTCATATGTGGCATTTTCCGGAGCGAAGACCTCCGTAGGATAACTCAGTTCGCCTTCTTTAATATCATCTGCAAAATGAAGCTCTATCTTTGTAATATGAGCATCTGCAGCAGCTGCTGTTCCGGCCGCCGCAATTCCCATGAGGAGACCGGTAAGAATAACTGCCGCCAGCTTTCTCTCCGGCCGGGCGCCGCATCTTTTATCCTTTTTCCCTTCTCTTTTTCCTCTCATACGCAGTTCCTTCCCGGACCTATTTCAGCAGGCCCACAATAAAATCCCTGATTGCTTTGAATATGGCCGCCACCCGCTGCCAGAACGTAGTCGGACCGGCCGGGATCGTTACCTCTGACTTCACATCGTTGTCATCGTCCAGCGAAATTTCATCCGTCCTCATGATAATCTGAAGGCTTCTTGGCTCTTCATTCCGAACGGATGTAAAAGAGACCTTTTCTGCTTTCGTATCGATGTCCAGAAGTTCAAAATCATCGTCCAGCCTGTTCCACTCGTCCCGTACAATATCCGAAATGATATTCTTATTCTTCTTCAGATCTTCTGATTTGTTCAATGTTTTCGTCAGCTGTCTCAGCATTCCCGTCAGGCCGTTCAGCGTCAGCTGTGTTCCCGAGTTTAGGTCGGCATCGCATGCGTCCAGTTCTGTCGATTATATCCAGTGTATTTCTCATACTGCCTAAAAGCCCTGAGGTATCCACCATAGTGTCGGAAGTCACCTTCAGAATGCTGTCCAGTTCATCCGCCGTATCAAAAATACCATCCACCATGGTATCAATTCCGTCCACCAGGTCATCTCCCTTATCCACGATTCTGGACATGGAATTTGTCATTCTCTTTGTCTCGTAAATCATGGAGCTGGCCATATCTTCCAGGAGGCCTGCGTATTCATCTACCTCATCCAGATCGAGAATCGGCATATCGATTTCTGACGGGGTTGCCAGGTGGGGGACGGTCCCCTCATGTACCAGGCCGGCATCCTCCAGAGAATCCAGCCAGTCCTGAATCCCTCCCGCCAGCTGATCCAGTTCCCCGCTCTCCTGCATAGCACCCATCTGCTGCTGGAGAGCTTCCACTTCCTGCTTCAGCTTCTCCATCATCTGAGCCTTCTGCTCCATATCCGTCATCCGCTTGATCTTATCCAGAGTATTCTGAATATTGTCCATGGCATCAACCATGGTTTCCATCTTGCCCATTATACTGTTTACAGCGCTGGAAATGTCCTCCAGCCCTCTCCCCATGGTCCTAACGGCGGCTGGCAGTTTCGTGTCGCCAACGATTGCCGCAAAATCCGTCATGGTAGCCTCCAGACGGCTGATGGATGCCTTGATTTCCTCCAGACTGGCGTCCGTATCATTTCTGTAACTGTGAGCCTCTTCCCTGGCTTTATCCAGCCGCTCCAGCCCTGCAATGGTCTGGTCCGTATCCTCTGTCATATCTCCCATCATGTCCAGCATATCGTTCATGATTTCGTCCATGGCATTCCCTGCATCTTCGATATTTTCCTTATGTTCCCGAATGTCGGCGATATCGTCCATCTGGCTCATAGTCACAGGCAGCATGGAGATGAGAACCCCCATATTTTCAAAACTGTCTGTACCGATTTCAAAGTGAAATGTCTCTTCCTTTTTCGGAAACGCCATGAAAATTGCTGCTTGATACGAGCCGAACGTCTGAAACTGTGCTCCCGGCGCAGTAAAGCTTAAGTCATCCTCCGTATCGGACACCATGCCTGCCATCAGCATGAAGTTGTTCTTAAAATAATCGTCTGCTGCCTCATTGGGCACGACATGAACGTCGACAGCCACGAGCCCGGAGGCTCCCGCCAGCTTCTGCGGGTCCGTCGGAACCCCGTTTAATTTATAACTCACCTCTACATTCCATGGAACGTCAAGGAATTCATTTTCCGGTTTTACTTCATAATAAAATTTTCTCGGCGCAATCCCGTTGATTTTCCATGTGACCCCGTCGTCCCGGATTTCCGGCTCATCTTCGGTAGTCATATTCTTCACCTGGCCGTAGCTGCCGTAATCCGTTACCGTGTTGTTGCCGTTCAGATCGCAGGCCTTCACAATGCTGACGTCGCGTACTTTCCCATCGTAATCCAGCAGCACATATGCCGTTTCATCCGTAGTCACCGGGACTGGAGCTGCCATGGAAGGAAACGTCATAGCAGAAGCGAGCAGGACAGCCGTACTTCTCTTTATCCATTTTTTATCTATTATAAATTTTTTACATCTGCTTTTACTTATAACCCCTTTCATACGGATTCCTCCTCTCCCTCTGCTTTATTATTTACAATGTCAGATTCCTGACCCTTTATTTTTCTCATTTCCGCCTTCTTCTCCATACGTTTCTTCTTTTTCGCCTGCTTCTTCGCCCTGTCCTTCATAATTCTGGAATCAAAGGTATTAAGAAGCCATGGCAGCAGAGTGAGCACGAGAGTCATGCCGAAAAATCCGCCTCTGCCGATCAGCTGCCCCATCGTAGCGATTGCTTTAACGGAAGACAGCTTATATACGCCATAGCCGGCCACTGTCAAAACCGTTCCTGATGTCAGTATGGAAAGCACACACTGGTCAACGGCTGCGATCGCCGCCTTTTTCTTATCCGGCTCATTTTCCCTCACGGACAGGTAAGTATTAGTCATCAATATAGAATAGTCCACCGTAGCCCCCAGCTGCATGCTGCTGACCATCAGATATCCCAAAAATACCAGTTCCTGACCATACAGGTAAGGCAGAGCCATATTGACGAAAATCGCCAGTTCAATCGGGATCATTACAGCGATTACGGAAGCCATGGAGGAAAAGCTGACGAGAATAACGAGAGCAACCCCCAGCGTGGAAATTCCGTTAACAGAATTATAATCAGAAGAAATGATCTCTTTCATGTCCTGCGTTGCAGGCGTCGTCCCGACAAAATAAGTTTCGTCCGAATAGTATTCACCGGTTATTTCTTTAATCTCATTGATGCAGTGAAACGCTTTCGCACTCTCCGTATCACTCTTGACGATTACCACCATTCTGGCATATCCGCCGTCATGGAGCTGGGATGTCAGGCTTCGCGGCAGAAAGTCCTCGGGAATTCCCGGCGGCAGCGCTCCCGCCATGGAAGTTACGCTCTTCACATAAGGCAGATCCTCCAGCCTGTCGGACAGCTTCCCTTCCTTAACCGTACTCGTATCCGGCACAATCACAATGAGCATATTACTTTCGCCGAACATCTCATCCGTTACTTTTTTATCCTCATAACTTCTGGAGCCTTCCCCCGAACCGATGGCCGCATTGCCGTAGCGGAAATCATTCATTCCCTGGGCAACATAACACGGAACAGCCAGAATGATAGCCAGCGCTGCTATCACGTACCGCACTTTAAACTGCATCTTTACAAAATGGTCCAGCGGAGGCACAAATGATTTATGCCGTGTTCTCATAATCAGATTGTTAAAACGGATAATAAGAGCCGGCATGAGAAACAGAACCGTAAGAATGCTCCAGACAATCCCCTTTGCCAGAACAAATCCCATATCCATTCCGATTGTAAATTTCATGAGCGCCAGGCTACAAAGCCGATGATCGTCGTTACACCGCTGGCCATGATGGACGGAACGGCCTCATGAAGGGCATTGACCATGGCAGGTTCAATATCCAGCCCTGCTTCCCTCTCTCTCGTAAATGTATGTAACAGAAAAATGGAATAGTCCATCGCTACGGCCAGCTGAAGCACTGCGGCCACGCTGGCGGAAAGGAACGAAATCTTTCCGAATATGATGTTGGAGCCCATATTGAAGGCGATTGCAATTCCCATAGTTGTCATGAACAGCAGCGGCTCCACCCAGGAAGTCGTTGTAAACGCCAGGATCGCCAGGATCGCAAAAACTCCGAATGCCAGAATCTTAGGCATCTCGTTTTCCAGGCTCTCTTCTACGTTTTTATTATCCACCGCAGGCCCGGACAAATGACCTTTATCTCCGAACATCTGTCGGATCTGCTCCAGGGCCTCGTAAGTCTTCGGATTAGAGTCGCCTTCCTTGAACAGGATATCCATAACCGCATGGCCGTCCTTATAGTAATCCTCAATATCATGAGTATTTAAAAATGCCTCTGATTCATAGACGGACACTGTACTGTCCATCCAGGAAACCGTATCCACGCCATCCAGATCCTGTACCTGGTTTTTGTATGTCTTCGCCTCATAAATGGATACATCGTCGATCATCAGCCGGGCGCTTCCCGGATATCCGAAATGGTCCTCCATCACGTGTATTCCCTGCTCTACCGGCGCCCAATCGGGAAGATATTCCGTCAAATCGTAATTTGTTCCTACCAGAAGACTCAAAGCCGCAGAAATAACGACGCCCACCATAAAAAATTTCTCAATGATTCTGCGTTTGGTCACGACAATCTCGATCACGATATCTATGAAGCTTTTATGTTTCTTCATGCCGTCTCCCATGATTTTCTTCCCCTTGTTATTCTTATTTTCTATCATTTTATTACTCACTTGTTGATTTTTATACTTTTGTATATTATAATAAATAAAGATACGAGATTTGACAATGGTCAATTCAGCCACATAGTGTTACTTATTACACAAAAGCGAGGTGTTGTGTTGCATGGATGAAATAATTGAGAAAAAAAGACAGGACCGCAGGTGCCGCAAGACAGTAGAATCGATTAAGACAGCTCTTCTTACGATGCTGGCCGACCGGCCGCTTTCAGAAATTTCCATCAGCGAACTGGCGGAAACGGCAGATATTAATCGTAAGACCTTCTATAATCACTATACCAGCCTGCAGGATGTGCTCGTAGATATTGAAGATGAACTGTCTGATTCTATTTTTGATGTGCTCAAGCATGAAGACTTCCTGGAAAATATGGGGGACCCCAAACCATTTTTTGATGCTCTTTCCGCCCGCCTGAAGGAGCAGGAAAGCATTTACCGCATTCTGATTCGATCCGGAATTGAAGCTGAGATCTTTACGAAGATCCGGGCGTGGGCAAGAGACTACATTTATCATATGCTGTCAAAGAATTTCCTGATCGATTATGATATCTTCCAATTCTATTTAAACGTCATACTGGCGCAGATTTCCGCTGCCTATAAAGAATGGTTTTGTTCCGACAAGCCGTCCATTTCCTTGGATCAACTGTCCGGCTTCATCTGCAGCCAGGTATTTGCAGCCTGCCGTTTTCTGGCTGAAATCTCCGCATTAGCTGATCCTGCCGTGATTTGACCGCAACGTTACATCGGAACAATATGGTTCACTTGTAAATGTTATTTACTGTTATTTACCTCTTGTCATATAGTTTTTAATACTATATAATAGGGTAGAGAGGTGATAAAAGCAGAATGAAAACGAATGATGAACGATTACATGATATAGTTGACAGGCTCGGCCGCCTGAGTTATGTGACTCCGGAAGACATTCCAAACATTGATTTATATATGGATCAGGTGACCACATTTATGGATACTCATCTTGGTGTCTGTAAGCGGGATGACGAGGATAAGATTTTGACTAAGACCATGATTAATAATTATGCCAAGAACAATCTTCTTCCTCCTCCGAACAAGAAAAAATATTCCAGAGAGCATATCCTGCTCCTGATTTTTATCTATTATTATAAAAACATACTGTCGATTACCGACATCGGGGAACTGCTCCGGCCCATAACGGAAGGCCATTTTGCTTCCGGTTCATCTCCGTCTCTTTCCCGGATTTATGAGGAAGTATTCTCTCTGGAGCAGGAACAGCGGCAGCATCTAAAGGACGATGTTCTACAGAAGTTTGAACATGCCCTGAAGACGTTTCCTGACGTGGATGACTCGTCGTCTGAGAAGGAATATCTGCAGCTCTTTGCTTTTCTGAGCGAGCTTGCCTTTGACGTTTATCTGAAGAAACAGATGATCGAAAAGATTATTGACGAGCTGAAAGCTGAAAATACCAGGAATTCCTCAATGAAAAAGAAAAAATAGCTGAATTGATATCAAAAGAAAACAGCCTGCCGGAGCAGATCATATTTACTCCAACAGGCTGTTTTTTAATGTTCTTAGAAATTCTGATTTTTAACAATTCTCATGGCATTTCCAGCGCTTACGTATGTCCGCTTATTCTTTCTCTTTCAGCCGTTCAAAAACCATGTCGTATCCGTCGTTCCCGTAATTAAGCGAACGGTTCACCCTGCTGATGGTTGCCGTAGAAGCACCCGTCTTGGAAGCGATTTCCAGATATGTCTTCTCTTCCCTGAGCATTTTAGCGACTTCGTATCTCTGGGAGAGGGAAAGCAGCTCGTTTACTGTACAGACATCTTCAAAAAATGTATAGCATTCATCGATATCTTTTAATGTCAATATAGCCTGGAACAAATGGTCCACCGTCTCTGTTTTAATCTTTTTATTCATAATCCTACCTCTTTGTCCGGCTCATCCCGGTATTTCAATGATGTATCACGACTGTTCAGGGCGGCGGAAACATGAGGCGAACTCAGCTTCAAGTTTGTCTGTAAGCAGATTTTTATACCCGCATTTCCATCAAATGAATCTCAGGCCTTACCTCTGCGGCCAAAGGCCATGCGGGCAGATCAACTGTCCTGATCAGTTATTATGTAACATATTTTAGCATACTAAAGTTGCAAAGTCCACTGTTTTTTAGAGGCCGTTCACGCCAGCATAAATTTCTCCACAACGTGAGCAATTCCGTCATGATTGTTGGAAAACGTTATAAAGTCAGCAGCATTGCGGACAGGAAGAACTGCATTTTCCATTGCAACGCCCATACCTGCATACTTGATCATGGACAGATCATTATATCCATCTCCGCATGCAATCATCTGTTCTCTTGTAAGTCCCATCCGCTCCAGCAGACGTTCCAGGGACTGAGCCTTATCGATTCCCTTTGGAAGCACTTCCAGGAAGTAAGGCTCGGACCGGTAAACGCTGTAATTTTTACCAAGATACGCCTTTACCCTTGGTTCTACCGTTGCCAGATAATCTCCGTCATCCAGCATAATAAATTTGGGCACCGGGAAATTTACGTAGCTTTCCATATCCTGGATTTCTTTCAGTTCCATACCGTTTATTTTCGATTCCAGTTGTCCGTAAGGGCATTCTTTATTATTCGTAATAATTGTTTCGCCCTCATAAGTCAGAATATCCACCCTGTATTCTCTTGACAATCCGATAATTTTCTGATTTGACGATACAGGAAGAAGTGCTGAAAAGACAACTTCCTTTGTCTCATAATTAATAATGACCCCTCCGTTATAGGAGAGAATAAATCCTCCATATTCCCCCAGCTTCAGCTCGTCCGCCAGATGGACCACCCCCTGTGTCGGCCTCCCGGATGCCAGGACCACTTTTTTCCCCCTCTCCTGCACACGCATGAGAGCCTCTCTGGTCTTAGGCGTAATCACCTTATCGCTGTTCGTCAGCGTCCCGTCGAGATCCAGCACAATCAATTCGTATTCCATTTCGTTTTCTCTTCTCCATTTCTTTTGTTTCTTTCCCTAATTTTACGTTATCTTACTGTCAATTTCAACTATATATGTAATTTTACAGCTGATTTTCTCATATCTTCATCTCTCACCTGCGTAATATCCCGTTCCATCTGATCCAGAAGGGCCGCATATTCCCGAAACTGTTCCTGCCATCTTCTCTTTTCTTCTTCGCTTTTTTTATAGCAGTTCCTGTGTTCCAGACTCGCCCACATATCCATAGCCATGGTACGGAACTGGATTTCTACCGGATAATACTCTTTCGTTTCCAGAAGATAAAAGGGAACCCCTACGATCAGGTGATAGCTCCTGTAACCATTCCGTTTTGGGTTTACAATATAGTCTTTTTCCCGTATGATCTCCATATCATTCTGTTTTTTAAGGCATTCCGCAATCTCATATATGACTTTTGCATCATAGCAGATTACCCGTATCCCGGCTATGTCCTGAAGCGTATCCCTGGCGCTTTCAAGAGATACCTCACTCCCCTTGCGCAGTAGCTTCCCTTCGATACTTGTCTTGGTCTTTACACGCATCTGGATATGGTGAATTGCCTCATATCCAAATGTCTCCTGATAATTATTACCCAGAATCAAAATCCGTTTTTCCACGGTTTCCATACTTTCTTCATACGGAACGATGAGTTTTCTGTAATCTTCCTCTGTCAGATACCCTTCCACAGTTTCTTCTCACTTTCCTTTTTCTTAGGACCGCCGGCTGATCCCGTCCTCCGCAGCCCTTTTCACCTGTTTCCCATAATAAGGCAATATTGTGTACGTTCTGTGATATTTCTGTGTATGTCGCCTTATAGTTTTCTTAAATTACGAAAAATTCAATTAAATTTACAGCACCATTCCACATTCCTTTAATACTATGTATTATATGGAAATTTAACAGGAGGACTTTGTATTTTATGAAAAAAAGCACCCGTACATCTGTTTTTTCCTGCTTCCTCGCAGGGACGCTCCTTTTCTCTTCCGCACTTCTTTCCGGCTGCAGCTCATCCGGGGACAAAAACGGTCTGACTCCCGTCACATTAAATGAAGTTGCCCATTCTATTTTTTACGCTCCTCAGTACTCGGCCATTGAACTCGGCTACTTCGAAGACGAAGGCCTGGATCTGAAACTGGTCAATGGCGCGGGAGCAGACAAGGTCATGACCGCCCTGATCTCCGGAGACGCCGATATCGGATTTATGGGATCGGAAGCCAGTATTTACGTTTATCAGGAAGGTTCTGACGACTATGCCGTGAATTTTGCCCAGCTGACTCAGAGGGCCGGCAACTTCCTCGTTGGACGCACACCGGAAACCTCCTTTGACTGGCAGAGTCTGAAAGGCAAAAAAGTGCTGGGCGGCAGAGCCGGCGGCATGCCGGAAATGATTTTTGAGTACATTTTGAAAAAGAACGGACTGGATCCCAAAGCAGACCTGACCATCGATCAGAGTATCGATTTTGGTCTGACGGCTGCCGCCTTTACAAGCAATGATGCCGACTATACCGTAGAGTTCGAACCGTTTGCAACCGGCCTGGAATTGGAAGGGGGCGGATACGTTGTAGCTTCTCTGGGCAAAGATTCCGGTTATGTTCCATATACCGCCTACTCTGCAAAAAAGAGCTACCTGGAAAAAAATCCAGAAGTCATTCAAAAATTCACAAATGCAATTCAGAAAGGTCTGGAATACGTCAATTCCCACTCTGCCGAAGAGATCGCAAAGACCATTAAGCCTCAGTTTCCGGAAACAGATGTTGATACTATCGCTAAAATCGTAGAGCGCTATAAAGAACAGGACACCTGGAAAGAGGATACAATATTTGAAAAAGACAGCTTTGACCTGCTCCAGAACATTCTGGAGGAAGCCGGAGAACTGAAGGAACGTGTTCCTTATGAAGACCTGGTTACTACCGATTTCTCCATAACAGCCGCAAAATAATAGTTCAAAATTCCTCAAGTAAGAGAACAGAAAAACCATGTTCTGAAGTCTGGCTGTACCAGAATCAGAACATGGTTTTCTTTCTGTAGAATTACTTTTTAATTATTTCGTATAATTATCAAAATATCCCTGAACCAGTACGATCGGCGTTCCCTTATCTCCGCTTCCGGATGTGAGGTCAGCCAGAGATCCGATTAAATCTGTGATCCTTCTTGGGGTCGTTCCCTGGGTTACCATCGTTCCCTTTAAATTCTCTGCCTTTTCATCTTTTTCATGAATATAATTTTTAATCGCTTCCTGAAGTTCTTCTCCTGATAACTGGGCAAAGTCGTTATCAGCCAGATATTTTAACTTCACCTCGTTCGGCGTTCCGTCCAGTCCATCCGTATAAGCCGGTGAAACAACAGGATCAGCCAGTTCCCAGATCTTTCCGACCGGATCTTTGAATGCTCCGTCCCCGTAAATCATGACTTCGACTTTCTTTCCAGTCTTCTCCATGAACATGGAGTGAATTCTGTCTACCATATCCTGACAGTTGATCGGAAACAGCTTTACGCTGTCCTCGGTTGCCTTATTGGATCCGAGCAGACCGTATCTGTCATTATAACCGCCGCCGTTTACGCTCTCTGTCAGAATATCATCGAGAGAGTAGACCTTCTTTGCTCCGCTGTTCAGCAGAGTCCTCTTGGTCTTCAGTCTGGTGTGGATATCGCAATTCAAAATACTCGTCGTATATTTGAGGATTGCCTTTGGATTATTGGCAAAAATAATTTCAACATCAGCTCCTGCCTTCTGAATCAGGTCTTTATAGTACTCTACGTAATCCACGCCTGTAAAGTAATGTTTCTGATAGCCAAAATAATTTCTGTACTGAGCTTCCGTCAGCACATCACTCCATGGATTTACATTCTTCTCTTCCAGCAGTTCTTCATCGATCAGATGATTCCCTACTTCGTCTGAAGGGTAGCTCAGCATCAGCACAACTTTTCTGCATCCCTTTGCAATTCCTTTTAAACAAATTGCAAAACGGTTTCTGCTGAGGATCGGGAAAATGACGCCGACGGTATCGTCTCCGAATTTCTGATGTACGTCTTCTGCAATCTGGTCAATTGTAGCATAATTTCCCTGAGCGCGGGCTACGACAGCTTCCGTCACGGCAACCACATCCCGGTCATGGAGATCAAACTTCTCCGACTCTGCTGCCTTCAATACGGAATCTACAACAATCTTTGCCAAGTCATCACCCTCACGGATAATCGGTGCTCTCACACCACGTGATACTGTTCCAACCATTCTATCCATTTTCATTCTCCTGTATCTTTATATTTTACGTTCGCTTATGGCGCGTTTACGCTAATTATACTATAAAGATACTGATGGAACAAGATGTTTTTCTTCCTGCTTTTTTATCAGAACAAAAATCCTCTTGCCATTTTTTTCAGGTAATCAAATATTCCGGCCTTTTTCACCGTACCGTCAGTGATAATTTCCACCTCTCCAAGCACGTTTCCGTTCAGTATATACTGCAGAGTACCTGCCTTCTGCCCCGGTTCGACAGGAGCCTGCATTTTTTCCTCTACTATCAGCTTCTTTTCGATTTTTGAAAAATCTTCGCCGTTCAGACCCAGGTAGGAAAACGTTCCTGCGTACTTTAACGGCACACGGTCTTCAACGCCGTTTATGACTTCAACCGGCATGAGCGGCGGCATCTCGGTATCCTCATAAAGTCGGCAGTTTGCATACCCATAATTCAGCAGGCTGACGGCATCTGCAAATCTGGCTTTATAATCGGGAGCTGCCATAATCGATGCAATCAGACGGACCCCATCCTTTTCTGCTGTAGCGGACAGGCAGTATTTTGCCAGTGAGGTAGAACCAGTCTTCAGCCCTGTCACTTTAAAATTAGTCGCCATTTTCAACAGTTTATTCGTATTGGAAAGGCCGAATTCTTTCGTACCCTGTTTCGTTACATGAGTGATGTTTTCCATCCATATTGTGGAATAGTTGTGGATTTCAGGGTATTTATTAATCAGTTCCCTGGACATGGTTGCTATATCCCTGGCCGTCGTCAGGTGGGTGCCGGAATCCGTGAGGCCGCAGCAGTCTTCGAAGTGGGTGCCTGTCATTCCCAATCCCGCTGCCCGCTCGTTCATCATATTCACGAATTCCGGTTCGCTGCCGGCTATGTATTCCGCCATGGCTACGCTGGCATCATTTCCTGAAGCCACAACGATACACTTAATAAGCGTATCGACCGTCTGTACTTCCCCTTCCTCCAGAAAGACCTGGGATCCTCCCATGGATTTCGCATGCGCGCTCGTGACTACTTCGTCAGAAAGATTTATCTTTCCTGATTTGAGCGCATCAAAAATCAGTATCAACGTCATAATCTTCGTAATACTTGCAGGTCTCCTCTGTTCATCCGCATTTTTTTCATAAATGACCTTTCCCGTGCTGGCCTCCATAAGTATTACACTCGGCGCCTGAACCTGAAGTCCTGAATACTCACTTGTTCCCCCTGCAGCGTCCTCCTCGTTCAGGACGCCGGCCATCACTGCATCGCTGCCGACAGCCAGGTTCGGCTCTTCTGCCAGTACCTGTCCCGCAGGGGTCAGAAACGCCATGAGCATGGCCAGTACGGCTGCTAAAAATCGTTTCATAAAATCCCTCTTATTATTTTCTCCATTAATAATGTATAGGCCCATTCTTCTTCGATAATACGCTTAAATCTAAAAAAAGATAAGTTTTTTATGACAGAGACTGACAACCAGCTTGTCTTTATGGTATAATGTCCGCAAAGCAGGCATTATACCAGTGGATTGACGGTTTCTGCGCTTGCCGCAAAAGCCGTGCGCTTAAATTTGCCGAAGGCAGCCATAGCCGCCTGCAACTATGGTATAATAACTTCAAAGTGGCTGTCATACCTGCAAGCACCACTGAAAGCGGCGGATGAAGTTCTGCCGGATATCCATTCCCATATCTGCGAAACAGATTGGTAAAAGCATAAAGAATAATACAGGAGTTGTTTATTATGAGAAGATATGGCTATAAACGCGATCTGACATTCCGGGAACCCAGAAGGCCATTCCGGAATTTTCCATTTCTAATCGCGATCATACTGATCGCCGCGATTCTGTTAAGCGGGTCCATACTGGCATTCAAAAAAATAAGGGGGCATTTTCATGCGGAAAGTGCTTCTTTTTCAACTGAACAGACAGACGGCGGCGCTGTTACCGTTACCGCCGCTACAGAACCTGTTCTGTCCGGTGTAGATGCAGTGATTGCAGAAGCAGACCTGCTTGCCGCAGGCTATGATTACGACAGGGCAATTGACCTTATAAAGAACAGTGAATTCAGCAGCGATCCGAAGGCCTCCGCTGCAGTAGAACGTTATGAAGCAGTCAAGTCCACCCTTGTGCGTGCCGATCCCCATAAGATTACCCACGTTTTCTTTCATTCCCTGATTATGGACAACAGCAAGGCCTTTGACGGCGATAAGACACAGACCGGCTACAATCAGGTAATGACTACTAAGGATGAATTTATGAAGATTCTTCAGCAGATGTATGACCGGGGATATGTACTAGTCCGGCTTCACGACATTTCGTATGAAACTGTAGACGAAAATGGCAGCCCTGTTTTTAAGTCAGGCGATATTATGCTTCCTGAAGGAAAAAAGCCATTTGTAATGTCTCAGGACGATGTCTGCTATTATGAATACATGGAAGGTGACGGATTTGCTTCCAGAATTGTTATCGGCGAAGATGGAAAACCCACCTGCGAAATGAAAATGGACGACGGCAGTATTTCAACCGGTTCCTATGATCTGATTCCTCTTTTAGACGACTTTATCGAAGAGCATCCCGACTTTTCTTATAAGGGAGCGAGGGCCGTCATCGCCTTTACCGGCTACAATGGCGTACTGGGATACCGAACAGATGAATCCTACAGGGACACCAATCCAAACCTTGAAGCAGACAGAGAACAGGTAAAAAAAGTGGCGCAGTGTCTCCGTGACAACGGCTGGGAACTGGCTTCTCACAGCTGGGGGCACAAGAACCTGGGGACCGTCGATATGGATACCTTCCGAAGGGATACGGACAAATGGGAAGATCAGGTGGAGTCCCTCATCGGTCCTACCGATATTATCCTGTTTCCTTTTGGAGCAGATATCGGTGACTGGCATCCCTATACAATGGAAAACGAACGATTTTCCTACCTTTATAATGCCGGATTCCGATATTTCTGCAACGTAGATTCCACGCCGTACTGGGTGCAGATCGGCGATCACTATATGAGACAGGGGCGACGCAATCTCGATGGTTTCCGTATGTATTATGACCTGCCGGAAAATAATCCGGAAAAGGATCATTTAAGTGATCTCTTCGATGTCAGCGAGGTCTTTGACCGCACACGGCCCACTCCCGTACCGCCGATGTAAAAATCGTCTTACAGGTGTGTCCGGCCAGATTACAAGGAATTACTCGAAGACCGTAAAACGGTCTGCCGACAATAAACAGGCGGTATGCTCCCGGAAAGGGCAGTATACCGCCTGTTTTGTTGTTTGGTTTTTCAAAACTCTTTGCGTGGGAAAAACGGACTTGATTCATATACTGTTCCGGCGGCATATCAAACCTTCTTTCAAACAGTTCTGTTAAATGTCTTCTCGATACACCGAGGGAATTCAATTGATCCTGAAGCGCTATCCGGTCGGCAAAATTTCTGTCAATCAGATCTTTTACCGCCTCAGCCATATCTGCAGCAGGGTCATAGGATAGTAAATCCGGCCTGCATATTTTGCATGGCCGAAGTCCTGCGAATTCAGCTTCCTCTCTGCTGTCAAAGAAAAGCACATTTTTCTGAGAGGGATTTTTTGATTTACAAGAGGGTCTGCAATAGATTCCCGTACTCTTTACTCCGTAGAAGAACCTCCCATCATATCTCTGATCGTTTGAGATTACGGCGGCCCATTTTTCCTTTGTATCCATGAAGTATCACCGTCCTTTGAGTAAAGTATAGCAAATATCGCAAAATAATACTTTTCCATCTGTAGCATTTAATTTTTGCTCCAGCATAAAAATACCAGCTGGCAAAAATCCAGCTGGCAAAAATTCTTGTTTATCTGCCTGATGAGTAGCGCTCCATAATCAGATATATCTTCGACACCTGATTTTCTTCCAGACAGCGGCCTGGTCCTTCCCTGGTATCGAAGACAATGATTTATACTTCGCAGAGTTCTCTTTCCCCATGCCTGTCATCGGCACATGGCAGGCAGTAATCACATTATTTCTTCTTTTTTTCAGCAGCAGCATGTACCTCATCGAAATATCGGGTCAGACGGTACAGGATTTCCTTTTCATCGGGATCATACGGATAAATGGGGATCACATCTTCTGTATCCATTCCGAGAAGATAATCAGCAGTCGTATGAAGAATCAGACAAATTTCCGGAATTTTTTTCGATGCTGGAATCGAAGTGCCCATTTCCCACGCATTGATGCTGGTACGTGACAGCTGAAGCTTCCGGGCCAGTTCTGACTGTGTTAAATTATTCCGTTCACGCAGTTCTTTAATCCGTTCAGCAGTTTTTAGAATCATATCATGTCCTCCATGCTAACAAGTATAGACAAGGACAGACAAAATATAATTATCATCAATGATTGGTATAATTTTACACCGGCTGGAATTTATGACTGGAAAATCCTTTCGTCAAGGTCTTCATGATATAAAAAGAGCGCTGCAAATATTAGATCAATTCCATCCGATACCAGATTTCGCCTGGGCAGCCGACAGATCACCCGATTGGTATAGGCAATGGTTTTTTCTTTTTTGCAGCACTCTAATCTTTTATCTCTCATTCATTGTACTGGTCAATTCTTCCAGGCGTTTTTTTCCCTGGCCGTCTTCCATCCCTTCGGACAGCCCTTTTAATACTTCTTTAAACTCATCCGGAGCAACGCTTAAATCCCTGCACAGCCATTTTAACTCTCTCCTGTCCTTCGCCGCTGCTCGGCAGTAATTCAAGGCCTGTTCCTGGTTCTGCTCCGTTCCCAGTCCCTTTTTACAGCAATATGCCATCAGATAACAGGCGCTTTCCAGCTCAAGCTCTGCAGCAGCCTTGAACCACCTGACCGCTTCCTGCTCATCCTTCTGTACTCCGCATCCTTCCAGAAAAGCCAGTCCCAGAAAAAACATGGAATACCTGTCCTGTCTCCCGGCGGCCTTCCTGTACCAGTAAACAGCCTTTTCATAATCTCTCTCAACGCCTTCGCCTTCCCAGTACATCCATCCCAGGCTGAATGCGGCTTCGGATACGCCTTGCGCCGCAGCCTTTTCATACAGTTCCTTTGCTTTCCCGTAATCCTTAGTCTGACCGCATTCACCAAAGTAATAGGTACATCCCAGTCTCCAGATAGCGGGTGCATACCCGGCTTCAGCCGCCTTCTTTAAATATCCGGCGGCCTTTTTTTCATCATGCGCGGTGCCCTTTCCCTCACGGAGACATACATACATGCAGGTCTGTGCTCTCAGATTGCCCTGGTCAGCCGCCTTTTTATACCAGAAAGCGGCCTGCTCCAGATCGATTTCCTGACCTTTTCCCGTTTCGAAACACCATGCCAGACGGCACTGCCCGTCTGCATCCCCTGATTCAGCAGCCTTTTTGTACCAGTAAACAGCTTTCTTACCATCTTCTGCTGTTCCAATACCAAATTCGTACATCCTGCCCAGTTCCGTCTGTGCAGTCCCATCTCTGTGCTCTGCCGACCGTTTCATCCAGAAGAATGCCTTTTTCTCATCTTTGTTTATCCCGATTCCATCTTCATAGCAGAAAGCCAGCAGCCGCTCCGCCCGCGGATAGCCGCATTCTGCAGCTTCTTTATACAACTCAAACGCCTTTGATACGTCTTCACGTACGCCGATCCCGCCTTCATAGCAGATTGCCAGGTTGCAGATTGCCGGTACATATCCCAGTTCTGCCGCCTGATCATACAGCCAGAACGCCTGATTTTCATCTGGTTCCGTCCCAATTCCGCATTCCATACACCATCCCAGATTACAGATTCCCAGAGCGTCCCCCAAGGCTGACGCATGTCGGAAGCGGGAATAAGCCTGTTTTTCACAGAACTCTTTCTCTTCTCCCATGTTTTCATCGGCCCGTTCCGTCCAGAAGATTCCCAGATGACTCCAGTCATTGCCTGTCAGCTCTTTTTCATCCAGAGTATTCATCCTGCTTCCGCATACAGGACAAATTTTTGTTCCGTCTTTTTCTTCTGTCAGCAGGCCGCAGTCCCTTCCTGTACAGCGGTATATCATAAACTATTATCCTTTCTGAACCGCTCTGCGGTTCTTTAACGAAGGGCCTAATTCCCCTTTCATTATTTTTTCACCGGCGTTGTTTTCAGATATTCCACCAGCTCATCCAGCTGCGCACCAATCACTTCATCATGGAGAAGTTCTTTTAGACTGGACAATACCTGGGAAAGGTCATTGGGAGCGTTGAAGAAGTCGTTTCTTATGCCTTCTTTTTCCGACTCATTCTCCGGCCATGCCCTGCGGCACAATTCCCTTGCCTTTTCCTCGTCCTGTGCGACTCCCTTTCCTTCCGCATAGCAGAGCGCCAGCCGGTAAAGCGCCTCTTCATCTTTGTTTTTGCTATCCGCCCCTTTTGTATACCATTCCACGGCTTTATTCATATCGATTTCCATAAGAATTCCATATTCACAGAAGCGTCCCATCGCACAGCAGGCGGAGCTGTCGCCCAGTTCTGCCGCCTGACGGTACATTTCCAGAGCCTTTTCCATATTCTTTTCTACTCCCTGGCCATGTTCATAACATTCTCCCATGTTGTAGATGGCACAGTTGTCTTTATCCTTTGCAGCCTCCTGATACAGCCTAAATGCCTCTTCGTAGTTTATTTCCACTCCCTGACCTGTTCTGTACATCTCGCCCAGGTTATTCATTCCTCTGCTTTCTCCGTTATCAGCTGCTTTTTTGTACCAGTATGCCGCCTTTTCCTTATCCATTTTTACGCCGTTTCCTCTGTCGTAGCAAAAGCCAAGATTAGCCTGAGCACAGGAATCGTCCGCCTCAGCCGCCTTTTCATACCATTTGGCTGCTTCTTCCATACTCTTTTCACAGCCTTTTCCCCCTTCATGCAGCAGCCCAGACTGCACATGGAAGAAGCATATCCCTGTTCTGCCGCCTTCATATACCAGTAAACCGCTTTCTCATAATCGACGGGAACGCCCTCACGTCCGTTCTGGTAGATATTTCCCAGATTATTTTTTGCTCTGGGAATTCCGTTTTCCGCGCTCTTTTCATATAAGGCTATCGCCTGTTCTATATTTTTCTCTGTTCCTGCTCCGTGTTCATAGCACCACGCCGCATTGCACATTGCACCTGCATGACCTCTCTCCGCACTCTGCAGGTACAGGGAAAAGGCCTGTTCCATATCCTTCTCTACACCTTTTGCAAATTCGTAGCATGTTCCCAGGTTAACCATCGCCCTGGCATCTCCGGCTTCTACGCCCTTACGGTACCAGTAAACGGCCTGTTCCATATCTTTTTCCATGCCAGTTCCATATTCATAGCAGATACCCAGATTGACCATGCCGCGGGAATGTCCTTTCTCTGCAGCCTGCCTGTACCAGTGAGCCGCCTGCTGTTCATCCTTCTCGACGCCGACTGCATATTCATAGCAGATGCCCAGATTGATCATTCCCTGACTGTATCCCTGTTCCGCCGCCTTTTTATAGAGCTCCGCCGCCTGAGTTGTATCTTTTTCCACGCCGTTACCGTATTCATAGCACCATCCGAGCGTACAGACAGCGCTCATGTCGCCCTGAGCTGCTGATTTTCTAAGCCAATAAACGGCCTGTTCATAGTCCTGTTCCACGCCTTCGCCGTTGCAGTAAAACAAGCCGATGTTGTTCTGTGCCGCCGCATTTCCGTTCTCAGCAGCTTTTCTGTACCATTCCGCCGCTTCTTTTATATCCTGTTTCGTTCCGCGACCTGATTCGCATGCATATCCCATATAAAACTGGGCATCATCATCCCCCATTTCGCCTGCTTTCCGGAACCATTCCACCGCTTTCGCGTCGCTCTCATTCCCCTCTTTCTTTTCCCAGTACCAGATTCCCAGATAATATGTCCCTTCCGGAGAATGATGCTCCGCTGCCTTTTCGAAGAGTTCTCTGGCCTTCTCTCTGTCCTGTTCCATACCATGACCGCCATAATAAAACTCACATCCAAGGCGCCATACAGCCGGGGGATAACCGGTTTCAGCTGCTCTCATAAGAAGCTTCACTGCCTCTTCTTCATTTTTGGCCGTTCCTTTTCCTTCCCCCATGCAGAGATAAAGTCTCGTCATGGCTCTAACGTTTCCCTGCTTTGCAGACTCAGTATACCAGTAAACCGCCCGTTCATAATCCTGTTCCACACCGCGTCCCAGCTCATAGCACGTTCCAAGGCATACCTGTCCGTTTCTGTTTCCCTGTTCTGCAGCCTTCCTGTACCACCTCACAGCTGCCTGCAGTTCTTCCTGTACGCCGATTCCGAACTCATAGAACCGTCCTATCTCCGCCTGTCCCTCCGGATCATTCTGCCACGCAGCCGATTCCATCCACTGAAACGCCTCTTTTAAATCCTTCTCAACCCCCACGCCGTCTTCATAGCAGTTTGCCAGCAGAATCTGTGCCCTGGGAAAGCCGGCTTCTGCCGCTTCTCTATACAACTGCGCTGCCTTTTCACCATTTTTCGGCACTCCAAGCCCATCCTCATAAAATACTCCCAGATTGCACATTGCCGGTACATATCCCATCTCTGCCGCCTGCTCATACAGCCACGCAGCCTGTTTATAATCAGCTTCCGTTCCGATTCCGCACTCCATGCACCACCCCAGGTTACAGATTCCCCAGGCATTGCCTCAGAAGCCGCTCTTCGGAAACACTGAAGCGCCCGTTCCCCGTTATCCCCTTTTTTAAGCCAGAATACCCCCAGCATGCTCCACTCTCTGCCGTCCAGATCCTGCTCCCCTGCTTCCTCCATCGTACTTGAACAAATGGCGCATCTTGCAGGAGCCTCTTCCTGCTCTACTATGTAATCACATTCCTTGTTTGCACAGCGGTAAATCATGATTCTGCCCCTTCTCTCTTGTTGTTTGATATGTTTTAATTTACTGTAAACCACTCAGGCCGCATAACTCCCTGAATAGTTACAATTATACTATATTTTTCCAGAAAAGCGATAGGAAAAAACAGGAACGGATTCCTGCGTTTTCAGCACGCAGCCAAGTCACATCATTTCCTGTCCCTGTTTTCAATATCGTGTATGTATTCACCAATTTTAATATAATTTTTTGAATTACATGGTATAATTATTAAATCGAAATGAACGAGAAAGTAAAGGAGGAAGCTTATGTTTAAAAAATCATTTTGGGTTCCTTATGAAGAAAGCGGAACTTATCCTACCGTTACGAAGGCCATGGCTGCAATATCCAAATATTGCGATGATAATGGAGATTCGTACATGTTCACCGGTGATGATGAAGTGGAGATAAACGGAAAAAAATACGAAATTTATAGAGGATACGAAAACGGCAGCCGGGGAAATTACGGAATAAAGTGTAAAGAAAAATAAAATCAGGCTGGCCGCATCAGCGCCAAGTTCGATCAGATAATCCTTCGGAAGAACCAGTATCATCTCCTTTGGCATTGTGGGAAACGGTCCATGGTCATCATATATATTCTCTCTGAAGGAACGCTGCGATTCAGTGAAATCCGGCGCCGGCTGCCTCATATCACTGAGGCCAATCTCACCAAAGATCTGCGTATGCTTGAACGTTACGGCGTAATTCACAGGGAAGTTTATCCTGCTGTGCCGCCCAAAGTTGAGTATTCTCTCACAGAAATGGGAAAGGATGTTCTTCCAATTCTGAACTCAATCAACAATTGGGCAAAAAATAGAGGGTGTTGCAAAAGTCGAATCCGCATTGCAACATCCTCCACTTCTTAAAACTGCACGATTTCTTTGATCTCTGCGGCAGGTTCTACAGATTCTGCGTAAAGAACCGGCCCTTCCCCGTTATAATCCTTCCAATACTCCAGAGCTACCTTTGCACGGACACGAACCCAGTTGCCGTTCTCCAAAAGGCGCGCTTCTCTGGCCTTGCAGATATATCCAAGAAAGGTCATGTCCGCTTCACAACACGTCATAGCCATTCTTCCCGGCACAAAGTAATTTTTCGGAAACTCCGGTGATTTCATAACCATTGCTGTAAATTCCACGACACGTCCTGCATACCGTTTTGGCCTGTCCATACAGTCAATATACCAGATTCCGTACTGATCAGGCGAAATGGATATCACATCAGCTTTCATATCGTATGGCAGGTCTTCCTCCGTAATCTCCGGTTCCACCTCTCCTTCCGAGGTTTCAAATACGATGTCTGCCTGACGACCCATAGCCTTGATCGTCCTCCTGTAGCCGCCCAGCACCTCTTCTGAAATGCCGTCACAGCGGTTCATAATGACAAGTTCCGTATTTCTCAGCATAGCTCCCAGAAGCGGTTTCATGTTCTTCAGGTACAGTTCAAACGTAGAGCCGTCGGCAATCGTAATCTGCTGATAAACCGTCCAATCTTCCGGCAATTTCAGTTCATCCTGATTCCACATACCGTTCCACTCGATTACCACCCGCTCCGGGTTGTAGAGAAGTTCCAGTTCCGTAAGTTTTTCAGCTGTCAGATCGGAAAAGTCTTCAATATAAACAACAGCTGTTTTTGTTCTCTCCAGCAGCTCTTTTTCATAGTCCGTATCGCCTTCCTCGCAGACGATCAGAAGGGTCTTGCCTTCAATCTGAAAATACTCCTGATCCATCGTAAATTTCAGAAATTCTGTCTTTCCCGCTTCCAAAAATCCGTTAATGAGGAATACCGGCATGATTTCGTCTTCAATCATTGGTCCCATATCATCAACCCCTGCCAAATGCTTTCTTTAATTCATCTTCATTCAGGTTTGCGCCGATTACACAGACCTTGCCTGTGTATTCCGGGCGACCGGTCCGGATTTCATATTCCTCCGGAACCAGGTCAAAATAGTACCATTCTCCCTGATTTTCACCTGGAACCATTCCCTTGGCCCTCAGTACATCGCCGTAGGAAGCGCCATATGCCAGTTCCTCCAGCACAGCCTCCAGGTCCTCCTTTTTGCAGGCTCCCACATGCTCGATTCCCCAACTGGTAAATACCTCGTCCGCATGATGATGGTCATGATCATGGTCATGACAGCCGCAGCTGCAGTGCTCTCCGTGCTCGTGTTCATGGTCATGATCGTGATGGTGGGCGTGGTCATGCTCTTCATGGCAGCCGCATTCCTCATGGGCATGGTCATGTCCGTGGGCATGGTCATGCTCTTCATGGCAGCCGCATTCCTCATGGGCGTGGTCATGTCCGTGCTCGTGGTCCTCACAGCCGCAGCTGCAGTGCTCTCCGTGCTCGTGGTCATGGTCATGATCGTGATGATGATGCTCTTTATATGCCTCAAGAGCCTCCTGCATCAGTTCATCTTCCATGTTGTCCGGCTTTTCGATAATTTCCAGCAGCTGGCTTCCCGAAAGCTCTGCGGCCGGCGTAGTCACAATCGTGCATCTTTCATTATGGCCGCGCAGCAGTTCTACTGCGGCCTGGACTTTTTCTGCCGGAACCACGTCAGTTCTGCTCAGCACAATCGTACCAGCATGTTCGATCTGGTTATTGAAGAATTCGCCGAAATTCTTCATATACATCTTGCATTTCGCGGCATCCACAATCGTCACGGCGCTGTTTAGCTCCACTTCCAGGTCTGCCGCAACGTCACGTACGGCTTTCATTACGTCAGACAGCTTTCCAACTCCTGAAGGTTCAATAATCACCCGGTCCGGCCGGTACTTTATCAGCACCTCCTTCAACGATTTTCCAAAGTCTCCTACCAGGGAACAGCAGATACATCCGGAATTCATTTCCCGTATCTCGATGCCGGAATCCTTTAAGAATCCACCGTCTATGCCGATTTCTCCGAATTCATTTTCGATCAGCACCACCTGCTCTCCTGCAATGGCTTCCTGGATCAGTTTTTTAATAAATGTTGTCTTTCCGGCTCCAAGGAAACCGGAAATAATATCTATTTTTGTCATGTTCAATCGTCCTCCTTTAACATGTCATTCGTTCGCATTCTGCACTAGCCATACTAGCATAACCAGTTTGAAATATCAAGGTTTACAGCTTCTTGAGAATTTTATCAATATCGCTCTTCTGGCCGAGAATCATCAGATGCTCTCCCGAGAGAATTTTATAATCCGCAGTCGGCATAAGCCTTACCTTCCCATTTACCTTGCTTCCGATAATACTGATATGCCAGCGGTTTCGTATATCCAACTCCTTCAGGCTCTTGTTCACCCATTCCGGAAGAGGAAGAATTTCATAGATGGAATAATCCTCCGATAATTCCACATAGTCGAATACGTGATTGGCAGAGAACCTTACCGCCAGTTTTTCCGCCACATCCCTGTCAGGATAGATCACTTCGTCCGCTCCGTTCCTTAAAAGGAACTTGGCGTGAATATCCCTGGTGGCCTTGCTGACCACGTGTCTGGCTCCCAGTTCTTTGACAAGGCTCGTAACTTCCAGGCTGCTCTGAAAATTCGTTCCGATGCAGATAAAGCACACGTCAAAGTTGGAGATTCCAAGGCTTTTTAATACTTCTTCATTCGTACAGTCGCCGATCTTGGCGCTGACCACATACGGCAGAAGTCCTTCCAGATTTTCCTCGTGATCGTCTACGATCATAATCTGATTTCCCAGTTTCGATAAATTCATGCAGAGATGCTTTCCGAAACGTCCCATTCCAATAATTAAAATCGATTTCATATCATTTCTCCTTTTAACAGTCCACAGCCCCTTCGCGGCCTATTCCTTTTATCCGATTGTAATCCGCCCAACCGGCAGTTTTACCTGAAGAATCTTCTTCTGCTGCGTAAATGCAAGGGCAAAGGAAAGGCTTCCGATACGGCCGCAGTACATAAGCAGAATAATAAGTACCTTGGAAACGGACGTCAGATTTCTCGTAATTCCTGTCGTCATTCCTACCGTTCCAATCGCTGAAAAAGTTTCAAACAGCACATCTGACATCACCAGGGACGGCTGCATCATCATTATCGCCATTGACGCCGTCAGCGCTAAAAACAGGTTTATGGAAAAAATGGCACTGGCCCTTTTAATTGCGTCGTCCTCCAGCCTTCTGCCAAATACATTAAATCCGTTCGTTCTCTTTATGCTGGACAGCACGCTCAACAGCATGATTACGATTGTGGTCGTCTTGACACCGCCGGCCGTCGATCCCGGGCTTCCTCCGATAAACATAAGTATAATTGTAATAAATTTACTGCTGTCTCTCATGGCTCCCGTATCAATCGTATTAAAGCCTGCCGTTCTCGCCGTCACCGATGCGAACAGGGAGGTCAGTATTTTTCCCTGTGTCGTCATATCCTCCATCAGGTAATTTTTCTCACAGAGGTAAATCAGCCATGCTCCGCCGAAAATGAGCACGAACGTCGTCAGAAGTACGATTTTCGTATGGAGCATATATTTTCTGACATGCCATTTATTCTTGTGAATATCATCCCACACGATAAATCCAATGCCGCCGATCACAATCAGGGACATAATCACTGCATTGATGACAATATCGTCGTAATATCCTACAAAGGAGGAATATGGCTCATTTCTTCCCATCAGGTCAAAGCCTGCGTTGCAGAAAGCGGATACAGAGTGAAAGAACCCGTAAAAGGCGCCTTTTAACAGCCCGTATTCCGGTATAAAACGCGCGGCCAGAATGACGGCTCCCGTACCTTCAAAGATAAAGGTTCCGATGATAATTTTTCTGGCAAGCCGCACGACTCCGCCGATCTGAAGGGTGTTCACGCTCTCCTGCAGAAGTCCTCTCTCTTTCAGTCCGATCTTCCTTCTGAGTATAATCGAAAGGAATACGCCGATTGTAATGAATCCCAGGCCTCCAATCTGAATCAGGGTAATCAGGACCAGCTGTCCGAACAGCGTCCACTGGCTCCATGTATCATGAACGATCAGCCCCGTCACACAGGTGGCACTCGTTGCAGTAAACAGGGCGTCCAAAAATCCCACACTGACTCCGCTTCTGCTTGCCACAGGAAGGGTCAGCAGAAGGGTTCCTGTCATAATTACACAGAAAAATCCGTAAGCGATAAACTGCGTCTGAGACAGGTGGCTCTTCCGATGCCGTACTATTTCTCGGTTTATTTTCATTTTCTTTCCTACCTCCCGCGGATATTCTGAATCATGGCACAGATCAGGAAGGCGGTCAGATTGACCAGCACGACGCTTGCCCCTGCCGGTGTGGAATACTGATAAGAAATCACCATTCCAATACAGAAGCATATAACGGCGATCACACCGGAGGCCGCTACCACTCCCAAAAAGCTTTTCCATATCCGCATAGATGTGAGAGCAGGAAATATAACCAGACTGGATATCAGCATAGCCCCCATCATCCGCATTCCCAAAACAATTGTAACGGCTGTAAGCACCGCAAACAGGCCGTCGTACAGACCCACCTTCACTCCCGTGGCTCTGGCAAAATTTTCATCAAACGTCACTGCAAACACTTTGTGGTAAAAGAACAGAAACAGACACAATACAACGGCGGAAAGCGCCATCGCAAGCAGGACGTCTTCCCGGCTCATAGCCAGGATGCTTCCAAACATATAACTGCTCACATCGGTCGTCATTCCCGTAGTCAAGGATGTCACCGTAATTCCGAATGCAAGGGCACTGGCGGAGATCACCGCAATTGCAGCATCACTTTTAATTTTACCGTTTTCCCGAATCCGTAAAAGCAGAAAAGCTGCCACGACCACAATCGGAATAGAAAATTTAATCGGCGACCAGCCGACAGCGACGGCCACGGACAATGCACCGAAAGACACATGGGACAGACCGTCTCCGATCATGGAATACCGCTTCAGCACCAGGCTCACGCCCAGCAGTGCCGCACATAGCGATATAAATATACCGCCTGCCAGCGCCCTTACAAGAAAGGGATAAGACATCATTTCCAGGAACAGGCTCATACTCCCTCACCTCCCAGAAATTTCTTTCCCACCAGGCTCTTTTTGTATTCCTCCGCCGTCCCGTAAAACAGGGTCTTCTGCTTCAAATGCAGTATTTTCCCCGCCTGGGACACGATGTTCTGCACATCATGGGTCACCATGAGAATAGCGACATGCTCATCCCTGTTCAGATGGCGGATCAAATGGTAAAAATCCTGAGCCGCAGAAGGGTCCAGCCCCGTAATTGGCTCATCCAGAATCAGAAGCCGCTCCGTTGCGCAGAGCGCTCTCGCTATGAGTACTCTCTGCTGCTGTCCGCCGGACAGGTCGCGGTAGCACTCCTTTTTCAAATCCATAATTCCCAGCCGTTCCATATTGACAATAGCCATGTTTTTCTCTTCTCTCGAATAAAAAGGCCGGTGTCCCATCCTGGCCAGCGTTCCGGAAAGTACGACTTCCCATACGGTAGCAGGAAAATCCTTCTGGGCCGCTGTCTGCTGCGGGAGATAGCCGATTCCCGTCTTCTTTAATTCATCTGCAATGGCAATCGTTCCAGCCGTAGGCTTTAAAAGCCCTAAAAGGCCCTTCATCAGCGTACTCTTTCCCGCTCCGTTCTCCCCGACGATACAGAGGTAATCGCCCGGGTTCACCTCCATAGTCACATCCACCACCGCATCGTAATTTTCATATCCAAAATCCACATGGCTGCATGTTATAAGCGAATTCATTCATCTAATCCTTTTCTAAGGTTTTCCACATTCCCCTCCATCAGCTGGAGATAGGTAATGCCGGATTCAAACTCTATTCTAGTCACATTGTGGCAGGAATGCAAGAGCAAAGGTTCTGCTCCCGTCTCTTCTGAGATAATTTCCGCCACCCTGTGACTGGAAAGCTCCAGATAATACACGGCAGGAATGTTTTTTTCCTTTATTTTATCTATCAGATAGGCGATCGTTCTGGCACTCGGTTCCGTATCCGTACTGCACCCGGAAAACGCTGCTCTGTAATCCAGACCATATTCCTCCGCCAGATAGCGAAACGGGAACTTATCTCCCAGAATAATCATATTCCGTTTTCTGTCCTTCATAACCGTCTTCATCTCTTCATCCAGTTTTTCCAGTGAAGCAATATAGGAACCCGCATTTTTTCTGTAATCTTCTGCTCCCTGCGGGTCTGCTGCAATCAGGGCATCCCGTATTTTCCCTACAATAATTACCGCATTACGGGGCGATGTCCAGATATGCTCATCGTATTCGATCTCTTCTTCATGGCCGTCATGGTCATGAACTTCCTCCTCTTCCATTCCCTCCACATGATCTTCTTCAAATAATTCCACATAGTCCATCATCGTGATGACTTCCATATGGGATGTGTCAATCGCCTGCAGCGCCTCTCCCATCCAGTGTTCCATGGCCCCGCCGTTACAGATTAAAAGGTCCGCTTCCTGGATCAGTCTCATATCCGCAGGCGTTGGTTCAAACGAATGACTGTCCATGCCTGCGGGTACGACCATGGACAGCTCTACCCGTTCTCCGGCCACCTGCCTGATAAAGTCATAGTAGGGAAATATGGTCGTAACAACAGAAAGCCGGGAATTCTCGTCTTCCCCGGCCCGGCTCTCAAAACGGTATGCATCCGCCTCTTTATCTATGTCTGAATATTCTCCATGGATCCTGTTCCCGCATCCGGCAGCTGTCAGAATAAGGAGGATACCTGCTGTAAAAGCCATGATCCGGCTTTTTTTTCTGCTCTTTATTTTCATGTTCTAATCCTCAAAGGCTTTGAAAATATCAGAAGGATGGGCGATGATATATCTGGGGCTGAATGCTTCCAGTTCCTCACGTCCGCGAAATCCCCACAAAACGCCCGCCGTATCCACGCCGGCCGCCTCCCCGGTCTTCATATCGGTATTTGTATCTCCAAAATAAAGGATATCTTCCGGTTTGAGCTTCCATTCGTTTATAATTGCGGCAACGCCGGCCGGATCCGGCTTTTTCGCTATGCCCGGCCGTTCTCCGTAAACAGCATCAAAGCAGCCTTTGCCAAATGTCCCCTCGATGGTTTCCACCGTTCTGGCATGAGGCTTGTTGGAAAAAACGGCAGTTTTTATTCCCTTCTTTTTCAGGAAATCCAGAAGCTCCGGGATTCCATCATATGGCACTACCTTATAAAGGCAGTATTTCTCAAATTCTTCCATATATACAGGAAGGGAATCCTCAAAATACTTTAATTCCCTGTCTCCGGCGCAGATCAGGGAGCGTTCCATCTGCTTTTTATATCCATCGCCTACAAACTGCTTCATATCTTCTTCCCCTACCGGAGGCAGGTGAAACCGCTCCAGAACCTTGTTCGTAGTAAAGGTCAGCGCATGGATCGTATTGAGCAGTGTTCCGTCCAGATCAAATATACATCCCTGATACATCGTTATCTCCTCTTTTCCCTACAGAAAAATTTCTTCTGCGTATTTTACGGATGCCATGGCATCCCTGCAGTATCGATCCGCATCGATCGTTCTCGCGTATTCTTCCGTCAAAACGGCTCCTCCGACCATAACCTTTACCCACGGCGCCTCTTTTCGAAGTCTTCTGATCGTCTCTTCCATGCTCGGAACCGTAGTCGTCATCAGAGCAGAAAGGCCGACAAGAGGCACGTGCTCTTCCTGAGCTTTCTGAAGAATCAACTCCGGCGGCACGTCCTTCCCAAGGTCGATCACATCATAGCTGTAATTTTCCAGCAGTACCTTTACAATATTCTTCCCTATGTCGTGAATGTCGCCCTTCACCGTAGCCAGAATGATCGTTCCTTTTTTCTCCTGGCTCTGTCCGCTGACAGCCATTCTGTCCTTAATCACTTCAAATGCGGCTTTTGCCGCCTCAGCGCTCATCAGAAGCTGTGGAAGAAACATCGTCCCCTCTTCGAATCGTTTTCCTACGGCGTCGAGAGCCGGTATCATCTCTTCCTGGATAATGGTCAAAGGTTCTTTTTCCTCCAGAAGCTCTCTCACATGGTGAACCGCCTGCTCTCTCAGTCCCTTCTCCACGCTCTCTCCTAGTGATCTGACAGCTCCCTTTTCCGCGCCTTTGGCGCCTTTTCCATCGCCTGCGCCCGCTTTTTCAGCCGTCCGTTTCGTGTCTCCTCCGGCCGGCAGGCCTGCGTATTGGGCAATGTAGTCGGCACACTGAGCGTCCAGATCCGCCAGGGCGCGGAAACTGTAATAAGCCCGCATCATCCCCTCTGAATTCGGATTGATAATCGCCGCGCTCAGGCCGCTTTGAAGCGCCATGGCAAAGAAAGAGGCATTGATAATCTCTCTGTGGGGCAGGCCGAACGAAATATTTGACACTCCCAGAATCGTTCTTCCGCCGTCGACAGTAATCCTCTGCACCGTCTCCAGGGTGGTCAGCGCGCCTTTGCTGTCAGAACTCACGGTCAGACAGAGAGCATCCACGAGAATATCCTTCTTCTCAATGCCATACTCTGCCGCCCTGCGGTATATCTTTTCTGCAATCGCCAGGCGGCCCTCCGGCGTCTCCGGAATTCCTCCTTCATCCAGAGCCAGTGCTACCACAACGCCTCCATATTTTTTAACCAGCGGAAAAACGGCTCTCATGGATTCCTCTTTTCCATTGACGGAATTGACCAGAGGCTTGCCGTTATAGATTCTCATGGCGCGTTCCATCGCCTCCACATCGGAGGTATCGATCTGGAGCGGAAGGTCCAGTACGCTTTGAAGTTCTCTCACCACTTCTGTCATCATTTCTGGTTCATTTATATCCGGAAGTCCCACATTAACATCTAAAATATGGGCTCCATTGTCCTGTTGTACCACTCCCTCCTGAAGGAGGTAGTCCAGGTTATGATCCTTCAGCGCCTGCTTCAGCTTCGATTTTCCAGTAGGATTGATCCTCTCCCCGATTATTACAGGATCCCTGCCGATCTCCACTGCATGGGACCAGGATGTAACTACGGTCTTGTCTTTTTTTATAATCGGAACAGGCGTCATATCTTTACAGAGTTCCACCGTTTTCCTGATATGTTCCGGCGTGGTGCCGCAGCAGCCCCCTATGAATGAGGCTCCCATGTCTGCAATTTCTTTTACCGTCTTAGCGAATTCATCCGCGTCAATGTCATATACGGTCTTACCATTTTCACTTCTCGGCAGGCCGGCGTTAGGGTTGATAATAACTGGAACTGAAGCCGTTTTTATCATGCTTTCAGCAATTTTTTTCATCTGAACGGGGCCAAGACCGCAGTTGATTCCAACCGCATCAACGCCTAAGCCTTCCAAAAGTGCAACGGCCGACGATACGTCTCCTCCTGTCAGCAGCTTTCCCCTTTCGTCAAAGGTCAGTGTCGCAAAAACAGGAAGGGCCGAATTTTCCTTCACCGCCAGAACGGCAGCCTTCATCTCATAGCCGTCGCTCATGGTTTCAATCAAAATGCAGTCGGCTCCGTTTTTTACGCCGATCTCCACCACTTCCTTATACATGGATACGGCTTCTTCAAAATCCAGATCTCCAAGAGGTTTTAAAAGCTTGCCGGTCGGTCCCAGATCGAGGGCAATTACACCTCTCCTGCCTGTCGTTTTCTCCGCCTCTTCCACAGCCTTTACGGCATTTTTAAGAGCCGCCGATACGACGGCCTCCAGCCCGTACTCCGCTGCCTCGTGATATTTCAGCCTGTTGGCGCCGAATGTATTTGTCGTTATGATATCACTGCCGGCTTCCAGATAGCTGCGGTGAATCTCTGTTATCACGTCACTATGACGGATATTCCAGGTTTCCGGCAGCTCTCCCGGCTTCAGGCCCTTTTCCTGTAGAAGGCTTCCCATTCCTCCGTCAAAAAATATAATCTGTTTTCCAATTTTATCTAAGATACTCATAATTCACTCCTGTCTGTCATCCTCTTCGGTAGGCACAGTCCGTTTTTGCACACGCCTCGCAGCCCTGAAGAACGCATGAGGCCTTCCGGCGGCTCAGCCCGATTACCGCCGTCACCGACTTGGAAGGCGCCATCAAAAGGCTCTCCGTCAGCGTAATTCCGATTCGTTTTCCGGCTTCCAGAGCCGCTATAATTCCGCTCTGGCATTCCAGTGGAAAATCTCCGTATCCCGGGCTGAAACGCGGTCTCATATACCAGCCCTTTTCCTCATACTCTGTCTTCCAACGGCTGTTTTCTTCGTCGCAGTACTCTTCAATCAGTGCTGCGGCAGCGGCCTGAAGCACGACGGCCCGGCTCATTCTGATTCGCTCATACCGCTGAATCAGCTTATCCACCGGCGCTCCCAGCGTAGCACCAAAAATAAGTACTTTTTCACAGTCCTTCAGATTTTTATGCAAATTCCGGCTCTTTGCCGTAAATGCATCCGTTGTCACTGTCCCTTCCTCATCTCCATGCGGAAGAAACAGATCAAATTCACGGCAGACAGAACGGCAGACAGCCGTCTGAAGAAGTTCCTCCATCGCCTCTGCAATCAACCTATCCGTCGCCTCATCTGCCTCCCTGTTTCCATATCCCAGATACCGTCTGGTTTCCTTTGCCACATGTTCCAACCGCATCGATCAAAGCCGCCTTTCCGGATCATCCGCTTCTTACATCAGTCTATGATATCGGACAGATTCTCCCTGATTTTTGCCGCTACATCCGGCTTATTCATGGAATACACATGGATTCCGTTTACTCCGTTGGCAATCAGGTCGATGATCTGCTCCGTAGCGTAGGCAATTCCGGCCTGCTTCATTGCTGCCGGGCTGTTGCCGAACCGGTCCAGCAACGCCTTGAATCTGACCGGCAGAGCCGTTCCCGACATCTGGCAGATTCTCTTAATCTGGCTGACATTCGTCACAGGCATAATCCCTGCCACGACGGGGACCGTAATTCCCCGCTCCCTGATCCTGTAAAGATAGTTATATAAAATATTGTTGTCAAAAAACATCTGCGTAGTCACAAAATCGCAGCCTGCTTCCACCTTTTCTTTCAGATATCCGATATCTACCGTCTTATTCTCTGATTCCACATGGCCCTCCGGATAGCATGCCGCCCCTATACAGAAGTCTCCTGCCTGCTTGATATCATAGATCAGTTCGGAAGCATACCGGTAATCGTTCTCAACAGGCCCTCCTTCCGGAATATCACCGCGCAGAGCCAGTATGTTTTCAATTTCTCTTATTTTCAGTTCTCCAAGAACTTCCCTCACTTTTTCCCTGGTAGAAGAAACGCAGGTCAGATGGGCAATCGGCGTCACACCTCCCTGCTCCATCAGCGTAGAAGCAATATCCACCGTATAGCGGCTCGTCCCGCCGCCTGCTCCGTATGTAACACTCATAAAGGCCGGCTTCAGCTTTGCAATCTCAAGAGCCGCCTCTTTTACCGTCTCATATTTATCTTCTGTCTTTGGAGGGAACACCTCAAAAGAAATGGTTGGTTTTCTCTGTTCCAGTATTTCCTTTATTTTCATGCGATTCACCATACCTTTTTCAGTTTTCCATGAATTATATCACAATTTTTTCCAAAGTTCTATGGGAATTTACACGCAGGCAATGAGCAGTGCGAAAAAGGACAAAAGCGGATTTGCATTGTGCTTGCACATAAGCAAATTTGATTTTGTCCTTTTTCATAGGGCGAAGCCCGTGAGCGACACAGCGTGCCCCGCTTCATCGGGTATTAAGCGAAGCGCAATGGAGCTGCACTGCGGACTCCATAGGATTACGCCGCCTAAGGAACGGACTGCGTTCCAAGGCGGTGGCCAAGTCACTACGCCCGTTCCTTAGGCAGTTGGGAATCGCCGGCTGGAGTCCGGAGACGAGGTTCGCTGAGTGGACTTTCTTCTAGGTCCGGCATATGAAAAGCGTACTTTCTGAAGTGTGAACAAGGTGAATAAGTTCGTGTTTATTACGTGATAGACAGTACTATCAGGATATGGAAAATGATTTTGGAGTCAGGACAGATATCATCCATCAATTTCTCCTGAAAATTTCATTTATATATTGCACTCCGAACATATGTTTGATATAATATATCTATTATCGACCTAAACGGTAGCGGTTAGTCTCTGCTCAATAGTTTTGGTCTTGGCTGTTCGATTGGCAAGAGTAAATCGGAATTTGACGGAGGTAATTGTTAATGGATTTACATAAATTATTAGCATTTAATCAATTCGTAATTGATAAGACCGAAGATGAAAAAAAGAGTTTAGCACAGTCTTTAAATATTGATTATGAAGAATATAAAAAAAGAATTGTCGGGAAAGAAAAAGAAGCTGATTTTATTATTGTTTTAAAATCACTTGAAGCATAAAACATTTTGAAGCCTATGACGAAGGATTATCTCATATTACAGGAGAATATACTCCGGATTTTAAAATAGAATTGCGTGACGGCTATGAGATGTTACTTGAAGTAAAACATACAGATAAAGAAATATTTAAAATATCCCAGGGGAATTTGCAAAAGAGAAAAGATTTTGCAGATAGGCAAAATTTTCCACTAAGATTTGCTATTTCTTTAAAAGGATTTTGGGGGCTTTTTACTGTTGAAACTTTAATTGAAAAAAAAGGTAAATTAGCACTTGGTGATTTTAGGGGGGAAAAGGCATGCTCTTGGTTAGATATTGAACTTGCAACTTGCTCATATATGTTCGAAAAACAAGTAAAAATAAGAAGTGTATATTCAACAAATCACGCTAAAGGTATGGGAATTCATTTTGAACCATATGGTCAATTAATTTCATATGAATTATATTATGGTGATAAACGAATTTTTAGAGCCAAAGGAAAAGAAAGTAAATATATACTACATAGTATATATCTAGAGGCGCTTCAAGATAGAGTTGCAAATATCAACCAAGACATAGAACAACATGGTGACTTTACAACTATTACAGAGTATACTGATAAAAGGTTTCCCCATATTATACCTGAATATGAATTTGTTTTATCACTATAAACATATGTGTAAAGATAGAACAACATGGTGACTTTACAACTATTACAGAGTATACTGATAAAAGGTTTCCCCATATTATACCTGAATATGAATTTGTTTTATCACTATAAACATATGTGTAAA
>NZ_QSDR01000033.1 GCF_003464085.1 Clostridium sp. AM58-1XD | reverse complement strand
TGTAAAACTCAATTCCATGGCAGAATCGTTAAATATGCATTTTAATTTTAATAAATATGCATTTTTTCTTTTTCCTCTTCCTTACTCACCACTTACCCTTAACGGACTTATACTAATATTAAATGATATCTCAGTGAGGTATAAAATATATGAATTATCCATTTCTCCGAACGACACAGGCAGATGGAGAGACTTCCCGCGGTTCTTCCGGTTTTCTTTTAGTGGATGTCGTGTCCTCTCAGAACAATTTTCCTGTTACGGATGCAACGGTTTCCATCGCACCGGAAGGTTCTCCAGACGATACAATCGAAGAACTGCGGACCGACAGTTCCGGTCAGACGGAAGACATCGCCCTTCCCGCACCTCCCGAAGAATACAGCCTGGAACCGGGAGATGTCCGTCCATATTCTGAATACTATCTCCGAATCTCTGCTCCCGGATTTAAGCCGGTTGAAATCAGCGGTACGGAAATTCTCTCCGGCGCGACAGCTATTCAAAACGTCCGTCTGGAGCCTGAAGATGACAACACTCCTGCCGACAATAGCATCGTCATACCTGACCACACCCTGTACGGCGAATATCCTCCTAAAATAGCGGAGTCCGAAATCAAGCCGGTCGCTGATACAGGAGAGATTGTTCTCTCAAGAGTTGTCGTTCCGCAGACGGTAATTGTCCATGACGGCGTTCCTACTAATGCTTCTGCTCCGAATTACTATGTTCCATACCGTGATTATATAAAGAATGTAGCTTCCAGTGAAATTTATGCCACATGGCCTCAGTCTACGATTGTTGCAAATGTTCTGGCGATTATGTCTTTTACGTTGAATCGCGTATATACGGAGTGGTATCGCGGCCAGGGTTATGATTTCACAATTACTTCCTCCACTGCATTCGATCACAAATGGATTTACGGCCGAAATATCTACGAAAGCATCTCTGTTGTCGTGGACGAAATCTTTGACAATTATCTCTCCCGTCCTGACGTGAGACAGCCGATCCTTACCCAGTACTGTGACGGCCGAAGAGTACAGTGCCCGAACTGGATGACCATGACGTCAAAGCGTATAAAGTTGATAAAATCCTCAAATCAGAAAATATCCGATCTATTTCCAAAGCATGGCTCTACCTTTCAGGCAGTTTTCGCATCTAACAGCGGCGGAACTGCACTTGTCGTCGGACCAGTCCGAAACGTGATACAACTCCGCCGCAAAATCAGGCAGTTATGGCTTTTCTACGGGTTCGTTTACGAATTCAATGAGATCCCCTGGTTTGCAGCTGAGTACATGACACAGTTTTTCAAGCGTTCTTGTCGACACATGCATGCTCTTTTTCAGCCGGTCGATCTGCCCTGCACTGATTCCATAATACTTGATCAGTCGGTACTGGCTGACTCCCCTTTTCTTCATCATTTTCCATAACTTATCGTACTTTACCATACGTTCACCTCCTTGGCTTTTTAACAGCCAAAGAAAGGATACCACGAACCGGCCGTCTTGTCTCATTCTTATTTCTCTTTCAGCGCACCTTTTTCATCTGTTCTCAGGCACATTTCTCCTGTAAAGAGGCTGCCGTCGCCTGTTAGGCGGTACAATTCCTCTTTCCAGATTACCCACTGGTCTCTGGCCATGGCTCCGCTGCTCTGCAGATAATACCATCTGCCGTCCGATCCTGTCTTCCAGGTATCGTGAACCATCATGCCTGCGCCGTCAAACCAGTACCAGTTAGATCCATCCTTGTACCAGTCATTTTTCACCGGCTCCCCCGTATTTCCAAGGTAGAATCGCCACCCTCCGTTCTCTTCGTACCAGCCGGATTTCTTCTCCGGTTCCGGATCTGCAATGTTATAGTACATGGCAATCGTATCTGCTTCCGCCCGCGCCAGACGGTCCAGGTTCGCTTCATCGAGAAGCCATCTGGCTATCTGCGTATTTGTATGAAAGGAATGCTCCAGAATAAGTCCCGGCGTTCCAACGGCAGCAGCTCCTCTGAGCACGCCGTAATAATCTCCGTTCTGTCCTCTTCGGTGTTCAATCCTGGCCGGCTGATTCGTATCCATCACAACTTCTACGCACTGAGCCAATGCCATACCGATACCATCGGCGCTTCCATTAATTTCGCAATAAGCAGCCGGATAGTCCACACTGTTATTCACAGTGTTTCCTACAGCATTGGAATGGTCGGAAATAAAAAGATCGCAGCCTTTTGAAGCTGCTCCTCTTGCATAGAGCCCTCTGTCCGTCTCCTGCTTTTCCCTGGTAGTAATCACTTCGATTCCATATTCCTCCAGATATTTCTTCTGAAGCAAATGCAGCTTCCAAGTCATTTCTGATTCAAAATACCGGCTGTCTGCAGGACTTTGATTATATCTTCCGTAATGACCGGCATCCAAGCAAATCTTCATAGGTCATTTTCCTTGTCCTTTTTCTTTATTATATGCTGCCGAGGACAATCCTGCGACTTTACCGTCTGCCGGCCTGATTGTCAAGTGACCGTCTCTGATATTACTGTCTATTTTTAATTTCCTCTTGCTTTTTTGTCGAATTAATGATATTATATTCAAGCTTACTTGTAAAGCAGACGATTTACATTGACGGCCTCATGGTCAAGCGGTCAAGACGACGCCCTCTCACGGCGTAAACCCGGGTTCGATTCCCGGTGAGGTCATAAAAAGTGCAGCAGACTTTCTGTTGCACTTTTTTGCTTTCTAGGAAAGACCTTGTTATTGTAAAGTGATAAATCGTATGATTTCCTAGAAAGCAAAAACGCTCCGCTATGGATGCGCACTCGCGCAAAAGGAATTATGTCGCTAATGCGATTGCATGCCCCGCTTTATCGGGTACTGCGCTCAGCGCGAGAGTTCCGCTTGCGGAACTCTTTGTTCTTTTACAGAAAGTCAGTATCTCCGCTTTTTTCCTTCCTCCTGTATCCCAGGCATTCCATCGGTCTCATACACAACATATTTCCCAATTTTTCTTTCTGTTCCCCGTTCATCTCCAGGAATGGAATTTCTTTTTCGTCCTCGCCTGCCAGATTGCAGTATGTCAGTTCTTTCATTCTCCGTCACCCCATTTATTTTATGAACGTCTGCCTGTACCTCTTTCCTCTTCTGCCGTTCTTTTTACCCCTTTTTTTCATAAGCTTTACAAGGGAGATGATTGCATATGGAAAACAATACCAATCAGGACGGAAAAAAAGCGGCGGCTCTCTATATCCGTGTTTCTACACATGATCAAGAAGAGCTTTCGCCTGATTCCCAACGCCGTCTGCTGTTAGACTATGCCTCTGCACATGGGATGTCCGTGCCAGAACACCATATCTATCAGGAGAATGGGGTCTCCGGAAGGAAAGCCGGCAAACGGCCGATGTTCCAGCGTATGATCGCAGCAGCCAAATCACCGGAACATCCATTTGATGTGATACTTGTATGGAAATACTCCCGCTTCGCCAGAAATCAGGAAGAGAGTATCGTCTATAAGTCCATGCTCCGCAATAAATGCCGTGTGGAAGTAGTGAGTATATCCGAACCTCTCGTTGACGGCCCCTTTGGCAGCCTGATTGAACGGATTATTGAATGGATGGATGAATTTTACTCTATCCGTCTTTCCGGAGATGTAAGACGGGGGATGACAGAAAAAGCTCTGCGGGGAGGCTGCCAATGCCGTCCGCCTCTTGGTTACCGGATTCCCTACCACAACGCCGTACCGGAAATCGTTCCCGAAGAAGCAGCCGTTATCCGCTTAATTTTTGAAAAATATGTCAATGAACATCTGAGCCTTTTTGCCATTGCGAAGTTTTTAAACGGCAGCGGTTTTAAGACTTCTCAAGGCAATCCTTTTGAAAAACGGGCGCTGGAATACATTCTTAAAAATCCGTTTTATATCGGCAGCATCCGCTGGAACCGCAGACGCAGCTCAACGAATGAGATCCGCAGTCCGGAAGAATGGATAATGCAGAACGGAAATCACCCTCCCATTATTTCAGAAGAATTGTTTCATCGCGCACAAGAACGTTTCCAGTCTGAATACCGCGCCAAAGGAGTCAGACCGAGTGAGACTGCACGTCATTGGCTGAGCGGTCTTCTGAAATGTCCCGAATGCGGACGCAGCCTGTCTTCCTGTGTACGACGCAGAAAAACCCTTGAGGATACCGTTTATTTCCAATGCTACGGCTACCTAAAGGGTAAATGCGTCCATAATTCATACGTATCGGAAGACCTGATTGTTCCGGCAGTGCTGAACGCCATTAAAGAAATCTCTGAATACCAGACTGTCTCTTATGAAATGGCTCCATTCAAGCCGGATAATGTTTCAAATCAAGCAGTAATAATTGAAAAGAAGCTGAAAAAGCTTTCTACGAAAGAGCAACGCGCAAGAGAGGCATATCTGGACGGAATTGATACGAAAGAAGAGTATTGCTTAAACAAGCAAAAAATCTGTGAAGAGCGGCAGCTGTTGGAAGCGGCCGTACAGGCATGCAATATTGGAGAAACCAGCGCTGGTTCTTCCCAATCCGTTCCGATCACAGGCATAGATCGGAAGCAGCTGTCCTGCCGAACAGGCGGCAGCAGGATTGCCGGAAATAACCAGTCAGCTCAGGTAAAGAATTTGTATGACATTCTTATCTCTGATTCGTTTACCAATTCCGAAAAAAACACGGCTTTAAAAAGCGTTGTTAAAAAAATTGTCTATTACCGGGAGCAGGACCATATCGATCTCTTTTATATGCCCTTTCCATCTGGATGACCCAGTGGGGCTCTTGCTCCCTGGGCGAACAGGGCTACAGCCCCATTGAAATCCTGCGGTATTACTATGGGGAAAGCATATACATCAATACGGCCGAACAGATTGCCGGAATCCCGATCTCCTGGCCCGGCTATGATCTTGTCATCGGTTCAACAGGGGATAAAGTCCGCCATGTGCAGGAACAGTTGGATACGGTAGCCACTATTTACTCTGCTATTCCGCGTATTAATGCCGACGGCATCTATGGCCCCGCAACAGCCGAAGCCGTACGGGAATTCCAGTCTATTTTCGGGCTTCCACAGACAGGTGTCATAGATTTTGCTACCTGGAATAAAATTTCTCATATTTATGTAGGAATTACAGGCATCGCCGAATTGAACTAACCGATGTTCTACTCACCCATTCTGGCGACGCCTGCCGTGCAGAGCGCTACGGAAATCAAGCCTGCCGCTATTTCTCCAATTCCCAGGGTGCTGAAAGGGATTCCCCATAGAATGACGACGGGAGAAGAAAGAACCAGACCAAGTATTACACAATACGTAATACTCTCATAATTTTCCATCAGACTTTCTACCATATGAGCGCACAGAAAAATTCCGGAAACAAGGCCTATCGTATAAGGAATCAGTATCTTCTGCTCGGCAATCACCTGTGCCGCATTCAGCGTCAGGACACCGCTCTGAAGCCTGTTGAAGGAAGACAGCACCGGCTGGTAATACCCCATCATCATAAGCAGCATCGTTCCGCTTACTCCGGGTATTACCATCGTCGCTGCTGAAATCATACCGACACAGATCAGGCACAGAAATACGGAAAAACGGCTGGAAATGCCTCCCGTATACGCTCCAACCAGATTGACACTGCCGGATCCCTTTTCTCCGCCTGCGATTGTCATGATGATCATCAGGCAGAAAACGATCAGAAATGCTGCATATCCTTTCATTCCGCTCTGATGCCTGTCGATTTTTTTTCTGAGAGCCGGTACTCCTCCTACAATGAGCCCGATAAATGTCATACTTGTCGCAAACGGAAATTTTACGAACAGTACTTCAATGATAAATGCCAGCCCGCTCATTCCGACAGCTCCCCCCAGGGCATATGGAAACAGGGTGCGCAGGCTTTCCTTTGGTTCTGAAGCCATATGGGTAACAGCTCCTATGATCTTGTCATACACCCCCATAGACACAGCGAGGGTGCCTCCGCTGACTCCAGGAACAATTCCTGCTATGCCAATCAAAAGCCCCCTCAAAATTTCTTTCACATATTTCATAGATGCATACCGCCTTGTCAAGCGTTCTTATTCCATTATATACGCGGTCACATCTGTCTTATTCTCATCCTTTTTCCTTCTCCAGCATACTGACAATTGCCGTTACATCTTTCACATCCTTTATATGCCAGTTCGCCAGTTTCTGATCGAAATGAAAACGGCTGTCCTCCAACGCCACGATTTTCATTCCGGCCCGGTGAGCTGCCAGAATACCAAATGGGGAGTCCTCCACAACCAGACATTCATCTTCTCTCACCCTCAGCTTTTCGGCCGTATAATGATAAATTTCCGGATCCGGCTTGCTCATCGTAAACTGATCGCCGCTGACCAGCACATCGAAATAACCGTATATATTATTATCCCGCATAACGCGTTCGACCACATCCAGCTGAGTCGAAGATGCGACCGCAAGCCTGTAACCCTTTTCCTTCAGCGTTTTTAATACACAGCATACCTGCGGACGGAAAACAGTCCTGTAATCCGTATTGGTAAACATGTCCACTCTGCTTTTAAATTCCGCGCGCAGTTCTGACCACGTCTGGCCATTATGTATGGCCTTCTCCATAACAGACCACGCATCTTTTTTCGTGGCTCCCACCATTGGAAAGAGCTCCTCGTATTTCACATCCGGATTTTTCGTCCTGGCATATTCCCACTGTATCGTCAGATACATCGGTTCGCTGTCAATAATTACTCCATCCATATCAAATATTACGGCTTTTATCATTTTATCCATCCTCCTGAAATTCCGATTTCCTTTTTCAAAAACAAAGCGGCGGACTCTTACATAAGAAAGAATCCCGCTCGCGGGATTCTCCGCCTGCGGCGGGTCGCTTCAGCGACATCATTCCTTACCGCCACAGGGCGACCCTGCCCGGAGGGATTTTTAGTTACATAGGATAGTTCGAAGAAGTTTCCTATGTAACTAAAAATACTATGAAATATGTCTTCCTGAAGAACACATATTTCATAGTATATAGAATCACTGATTTTTTTCAAGTAAAATATACTAGATTTCGAAACCTCTCAAAATGAGATAATTCTTAATTGCCTTTATGGTTCCGTCTATTCCAAGTTTTGCCGTATTAATCATGATATCATAATTCTCGGCGCTGCTCCAGTCTTTTCCTGTATAGTAGCGGTAATAATCGCGGCGTTCCCTATCCATTCTCTTAATCATCTTCGGAGCGTCGTCCTTGGCTGCAATGCCTTTTCTGACAATTCTTTCAATTCTGGATTCCATATCCGAATAAATAAAAATTCTCACAAGACCCTCTGCCCCGTCCAGAACATAGTCTGCACACCTTCCGATGATGACACATGATTCTTCAGCCGCCAGTTTGCGGATTACCTCAGACTGAAAACGGAACAGATTATCTGCTGAAACAAGATCCGCTCCAAAGGAAGGCGCCTTTTTCTCCGGTATCATCCCGCTGATGATCTTATACAAAAGCTTATTTCCAGCCTTTTCGTCAGCCAGGTGGAAATAACTTTCTTTAATCCCGCTTTCGTCGGAGTTCATACGGAGAATGTTCTTATCATAGAAATTCACGCCCAATTCCTCGGCGAGCTTTGCTCCAACCTCTGAACCTCCGCTTCCATACTGCCTGCCAATCGAAATAATAAGTCGTCTTTCTTCCATAATCCCGCCCTCCTCAGTATTTTAAATAAATTTTAGTGCCGTTTTGATCCAGCCATTCACCCTTTTTCTGGTCCTGCCACCTATTCGCCAGGCTGGGACCTCAATTACGCTTCGCTTCTTTTCGGTCACGGGCTTTCGCCCAATTGAACCAGGTAAGAAAGTAGCAGCTTACATGCAAGCATGACGCCCATACTTTCTTACCTGATCCAGCCCGGCTCATTGCTTACTTGAACATTATACCATAATTTATGGAAATATTTAAGATGTTTTTCTTTAATTAATAAAATATTATGTTATAAAATTGCTTTTTCTCGTACAATCATTGTCGTATATCCATTTTGTCTCAATTCCTGCTCCATATGTGCTGCGTTGTCTACATTCAGAAAGGCTCCGGCACGGACTTTATACAATCCGTCCTGATATACCATAAATGCGGGATATCCCTGCGCTTTTAATTCCATAACAAGTGCTCTCGCCATTTCAGGCTCCCGGAAGGTTCCAACCTGCACCTGATAGTACTCTGGTACGGCTTCTTCCTCCTCCCGGATTGTCTCTACAATTCCGTCGGCAATTGCAGCTGCAATCTCATTGAAGTTTTCATCAAACAGCTGGTTGTCTCTTTCGTTGTCAATAAACCCGGCTTCGACCAGTACCGCCGGCATTGTAGTACGGCGAAGGACAATCAGTCCCGGACGTTCAATGACTCCTAGATTTTCAAAACCAGTTCTTTCTAAGGCGTTGTTGATGTTTTCTCCCATCTGCCCTGCAATTCCCTCGTTTTCATAAACAAGGCTCATAACGCCGGATGCGGTGCCTGGCACCGGCATGGCGTTCCGGTGCAGAGACACGAAGTAATCCGCTCCTGAGCGATTGGCGATCCTGGCTTTTTCCATCGGTGACTGATAAACGTCTTCTACCCTCGTATACATAACATCCAGCCCTGCATTCTCCAGGTCCTGACCTACCGCTAATGCCAGGCGAAGCGTATCATCTTTTTCCATTCTGCCGTTATAAATGGCTCCCGGCTCATCCCCTCCATGACCGGCGTCTATAATTATCCGTTTTCTTTCTGCCAAACTAAAAACTCCTTCCAGTAAATTCTACTAATAAAGTATGCTTACCGGAAGGAATGTTTCCCATCAAATGATGTTAAAATATAATTATTCAGGAGGGAGGATCGTTCTGCGCCGTTCCGTTTAAATCTCAATTTCTCCACTGAATACCTCTGTGGCTTCTCCTGTCATGTAAATGTGATTATCCTCGCTGCACCAGCGTATGATTAGGTGGCCACCCAGCAGAGATACGTCCACATCTGTATCCTTTCCTGCATAGCCGTTAAGTACAGCAGCCGCTGCGCTGGCACATGTTCCTGTCCCGCAGGCCAGCGTCTCCCCTGATCCTCTTTCCCATACACGCATAAGGAGATGTGTTTCATCTTCTACAACGATAAATTCCGTGTTGGTACGGTCTGGAAATCTCTCATGGGCCTCAAATTCCGGCCCTGTCGTCTCCAGATTAAGCAGATCGAGAACCGTTTTTGCTTCTCCTTTTCTGTCGGACATCTCCCCCGCTCTCCATACCGGCGCCAAGAGCATCGGTGTCTTTTTCAGCTGCTTTAGATTTTTGCCCTCCAGAAAAAGGACAGCATGAGGATTTCCCATGGATATGCCGGTAAAGACGTATTCCGTTCCGTTCACCTCCAGGGTATCGGCAATTCGCGAAGTCAGCTCCGGCTCTCCCATGTCTACTGTTACCGATCTGACCGTTCCGTTCTCCGTCTGCAGATCCAGATATTTAATCCCGGAAGGAGTCTCCACCGAAATCCGCTTCTTATCTGGAAAAACAATTCCGTGATCATATACGTACTTTCCTACACAGCGAATTCCGTTTCCACACATCGCTCCTCTGGAACCGTCCAGATTGTACATATCCATCTGGCAGTCAGCTGTGTCCGACGGTTTAATCAAAATCAGGCCGTCTGAACCGATTCCAAAATGACGGTCACTGACTTTGACAGCCACAGCCGACGGATCTTCAACCTCTTCCTCAAAACAATTGACGTAAACATAATCATTGCCGATTCCATGCATCTTTGTGAATTTCATCTTTTTTATCTCTCCTTGAAAAACCTGTATTCTGTCCCAAACTGCCTTTTACATTGCAATGACTCTCTGAGCTGTCTCAATCATACTGCAGCCGTTGTCCATACTGCAGCGCTGAATGTACTGGTGGGCCTCTTCTTCTGTCATATAATTTTCTTCCATCAGACGGCGCTTGGCAGCAAAAATAATCTTTTTATCTTCCTCGCTGCGCATTTTAGGCCGTGAGCGCCTCTTCTTTTTCTGCCTGGCCTGCTCCCTCATCACCATCTCCATTGTGCTTACAAGGTCGTATACCTTCAGAGGCTGTCCTAAGAGCACAGCACGTTCCGGAACCCCTCCCTGCATGCTCTTTTGAGCCGCTACAAGAAGCACGGTAAATTCCAATGGCAGGTCTTCACACAATTCCTGAATGACCATATCTTCAAAACGGCCGCCGCATACAATCACGCCGCCGTCCAGTTCTCCTGCGGTCGCCAGTACCTGAGCTCCTGATGTACAGACGGCCACGACATGATATCCGTTTTTAACCAGTATATTTTTAATATTCTTTCCGTTTTCCGGTCTGGAAAATGCCACAATTACATTGGCCACCTGTTCACCTCCCGCTTCTCCGGGACGGACGGCTCTAAGTCAGCCGGCCTTCCGTATATTTCCTGGCTTTTCCGCTTATGTGTTCTGATGCCTCTTTAGTATTTGTTGAGGTATTCTTTCACTTCCCAGTCCGTCACATGAGCACGGAATTCATTCCATTCTCCTTCTTTTGCAGACAGATATTTCGTGTAAATATGCTCTCCCAGAACGCTTAGGATAAATGCATTGCCGCGGAACGCATCAATGGCTTCCCGCATCGTTTCCGGCAGACGGTCGATACCGCGCTCTGCCCGTTCCTGTTCCGACATGGCATAAATATTTCCGCTGACACTTGCCGGAGGTACCATTTCATTCTTTATTCCGTCCATCCCTGCTGCCAGGCAGACAGCGAAAACCAGATATGGATTTACTGCAGAATCCGGGCAGCGCAGTTCAATCCCTGCCTGTTCACCGCAGTTGGACGGCACCCGGATCAGCGCGCTTCTGTTAGAGTATTCGGACCACGCGATATAGTTCGGCGCGTCATAGCCGGGAATCAGCCTTTTATAAGAATTAATCAACGGGTTTGTCAGCAGCATCATCTCTTTCATATGAGATAAAATTCCGGCGATAAACTGATATGCCGTCCGGCTCATCCCCAGCCTGTCGCTTCTGTCGCCGAACACATTGTTTCCGTTTTCATCCAGAAGACACATATTGATATGGAGTCCGGAGCCGTTTACTCCTTCTTTTGGCTTCGGCATAAAGGTGGCGTACAGACCGTGGCGCTTTGCAATATTTTTAATAGCCATCCTGAGAGTCATGATATTGTCGGCTGTTTTAAGCCCTTCCGTCTCATGAAAATCGACTTCATGCTGGGCCGGTGATTTTTCATGGTAAGAGGCCTCGATTTCAAATCCCATATCCTCCAGTGACAGCACAATGTCACGCCTGACATTCTCTGCCAGATCAATCGGGCCTACGTCAAAATAGCTGCCTTTCTCATGGGTATTCGTAGTAGGCTGCCCTTCATCATCCGTATGAAAGAGGAAAAATTCACATTCCGGTCTTATCATGAATGTATAGCCCATCTTCTCTGCTTCTTCCAGCACTTTTTTCAAGATATAGCGGGGATCACCTTCAAATGGGGTACCATCGGCCGGCGTACATCGCAGATGAAACGGGCAACTTTACCCTGCTGCGGCCTCCAGGGAAATATCTCAAAGGTATCCAGATCGGGACAAAGGTACATATCCGACTGCTCGATCCGCATAAATCCTTCGATACCGGAGCCGTCAAACATACACTTATTGTCCAGAACACGTTCCAGCTGACTCGAAGTCACTGCTACATTTTTAAATATTCCGAATATGTCGGTAAACTGAAGGCGGATGAATTCCACATCCTCTTCTTCTACCATTCGAATAATATCTTCCTTCGTATATCTGCTCATTTCATTCTCCTTTTCTGCCATTCTGCCGGCTGTCCGGAAGGTATTGTACTATGCAGTCCGTCTCTTATAATACAGTGCACGGATTGCATTGAGAATTGCAAGGATTGATACGCCTACGTCTGCAAATACGGCCGCCCACATGGATGCATGGCCAATCGCTGCCAGAACGAGAACAAGAACTTTGATACCGATTGCAAAAACAATATTCTGCTTTACAATTCCCATCGTCTTTCTTGCAATTGCCATGGCATCTGCAATTTTAGATGGCTCATCCGTCATGATGACCATATCGGCCGCTTCTACTGCCGCATCGGAGCCGATTCCTCCCATGGCAATGCCGATATCGGCCCGCGCAAGAACAGGGGCATCATTGATCCCGTCGCCTACGAACCCAAGGGTCTTTTCCGCTGCTTTTTCCTTCAGAAGTTCTTCCACCCTGGCAACCTTATCGCCGGGAAGGAGATTTCCAAATACACGGTCGAGCCCCAGCTGATCCGCAACTTTCCGCCCGGTTTCTTCCCGGTCTCCCGTCAGCATCACCATCTGCCGGACTCCTTCTTTCCTAAGCTGTACAATGGCTGCCGCCGCATCCTCCCTCACCGTATCAGAAATGATAACTGCTCCAAGATACGTATCTCCTTCTGCCGCGTAAAGCACCGTTCCTGCCGTATCCTCGTAATCCTTTTCCGTCTTTTGAAGGACATCGCTCATATTCACTGAGCTTTCTTCCATCAGCTTTCTGTTTCCTATTGCAATGCTTCGCACTCTGCCATTGTCCATGACCTGTGCTCTGATCCCCTGTCCGGCAATCTCTTTTACATCAATTACCTCTTCCGGCAGGATCTCTTTTCCATGCCTCTTATTATAAGCCTCTTTTACCGACATGGCAATCGGATGATTGGAATGATATTCTGAAAGCGCTGCAACGCGCAGCAGGTCATCCTCATTTCCTCCTGCGGCACGGACCTCTGTAACGCTGAATTTTCCTGTCGTCAGCGTTCCCGTTTTATCAAAGACTACCGTATCCAGAGCCGCAACGGCTTCCAGATAATTGCTTCCCTTTAACAAAATCCCCTCTTTCGAAGCAGCCCCCAGGCCTCCGAAGAAACTGAGTGGAACGGATATTACCAGAGCACATGGACAGGATACAACCAGGAAACTGCATGCACGATATACCCATACGCCCCATGGCTGGCCGAACAAAGCCGGAGGGACGACTGCCAGAATCAGCGCGAGTCCCACGACAACAGGCGTATACACTCTGGCAAAACGTGTAATAAAGTTTTCCGCTTTTGCCTTTCTAAGGCTGGCATTCTCCACCAGTTCCAGTATCTTTGCCACTGTGGAATCGTCAAATAGCTTCGTAACTTTTACTTCCAGAACTCCGTTTAAGTTGATAGTTCCGCTGATAATCCTGTCGCCCTCCGCCACTTCTGCCGGCAGCGCTTCTCCTGTAAGAGCCTTTGTATCCAGGGATGATGTCCCTTTCACCACAATGCCGTCTAAAGGTACTTTTTCTCCCGCCTTAACTATAATCACATCTCCGATTTCAACCTCGTATGGATCCACCTTTTCTTCTTTTCCGTCTTTCAGGAGGTTGGCATATTCCGGATTAATGTCCATCAGAGCCGTAATCGATTTTCTGGACTTTCCTACGGCATAACTGTTGAAAAGTTCTCCTACCTGGTAAAAAAGCATAACCGCTACCGCTTCTTCCAGCGCTCCTACTGCTACGGCGCCGAAAGTTGCAATGGTCATCAGAAAATTCTCGTCAAATACCTGGCCGTTGCGTATATTGCGCACCGCTTTTAAAGGAATATCATAACCGGCTGCCAGATAGGAAATCAGAAACAGTATAGAGGAAAGTCCCTGCATTTCCTTTTCCATAACTGCTCCGCCGATCAGGAATACTGCACTTGCAATCAGGCGCTTCACCATAATCCTCTGATTTTTATTCATATTTGCTCCCTTCCTCAGCGGATAATTCGAAATTCCGCTTCTGGTTCGATTTTTTCTTTGATTCTGCGCGCCTCTTCCAGAACGCGTTCCTCTTCTCCATCCACAATTTCCATTACAAGCCTCTGGGTCATAAAGCTTAAAGAAGCGCTTGTAACGCCATCGATTTTCTTAATCCCTTCCTCGATTTTAGCTGCGCAGTTGCCGCAGCATAATCCGTCTAATTTTACAATTTTCTTCATCTTAATTTTCCCCTTTCTATTATACATTCATTCGCTTCGCGCTTTCCATGCGCTCATATTTTACTCCGCTCGCTCCCTCGCTCCTTAAAATAGTGGGAACCGCCTTGACCTTATGGTCAAGCCGTAGCAAAAACCTTCGCGCTTTCCATGCGCTCAGGTTTTTTTCATTCTTCTACGTGTTCCAGGCCCTGGGCCAGAATTGTCTGTATATGGCCGTCAGACAGGGAGTAAAATACAGTTTTTCCCTCTCTTCTGTATTTGACAAGTCTCATCTGCTTCAGTACCCGCAGCTGATGTGAAATCGCCGACTGCCCCATATTCAAGAGGCTGGCAATGTCACATACGCACATCTCCGACTGACTGAGCAGATAAAGAATTCTGATTCTGGTAGAATCTGCGAATATTCGAAAAAAATCAGCCAGATCCTGCAGTTTTTCCTCATCCGGCATCACACGGTTTACCTGATCCACAATATCCTGATGGACGGAAATTAAATCACACTGTTCAATAATATCCGTATCCTTTTTATATGCCATCTGAATTCCTCCTTATATTTTATCATATGAACATCTATTCATATGTTTATATTATCACATTAATGGTATTTGTCAACTGATATTCGAAAAAAATTTAGCCATTCAGAATTTCTTCATAATTCCTGCTGCTTCTATAGCAAAAAAAGAATGAGGATGTTGCAACACCCTCATTCTCCATGTCCCGTAGTTTATTCTGCATACATTTTTTAATTCAAGGTTTTTTTACATAATCATATTTTTATTCCAGATTTGAATGCCTGTTTTTCAGCTGTTCAAAATCGATCTTCATCTGTTTAGCCAGTTTCAGGATGATTCCGTCCGTAACGATGAGGAGCAGCTGCTCGAACAGGCTTCCCATGGGCTGAACCGATACCAGTTTTTTATTCTGGAACTTTGCCTGTGCATTAATCGTGCAGACAAACTTTGCACTTCTGGCAATTGTAGAATCCTCATTGCATGTAAATAAAATGGTCTTCATCCCCAGCTTCCTGGCTTGGTCCATGTATACCTGCAACGTTTTCGTCTCGCCGGAACCGCTACCGATCATGAGCAGATCCCCCTCTTTTGCCGCAATCATCTCCGTATCCCCGATGACGTAGGCGGAAAAGCCTAAATGAATCAGCCGCATGGCAAAGCAGCGCATGATATAGCCGCTGCGGCCGGCTCCCGTTACAAAGATTTTTCCCGAACTCAGTATGCTCTTAATAATCTCCGTATCATTCTGCCCGTCATACTCGTTTAAGGCCTCTTCTATCTCTTTTACAATCAGCCCTAAATCTTCTTTCAACATAGGATTTCCTCCTCACCCTGGTTCATGTATCTGTTCGATGACTGTCTGAGGGTCTGCATGTTGAAATAAATATCTGCCGATAATCGCCCTGTCAGCGCCGCATTCAATACATTTCTGAGCTTTCTCCATATCTAGTCCCCCATCAACGCTTATGATAATATTCTGCCTGGCCCCTAAGAGCTTTTTAATCTCTATTATCCTGCCATACGTTGCATCTGAGAATTCTGCGCCCAAAATTCCAGGCTGGCAGCTCATAACAAGTATTTCTTCAATCTCGTCCAGGTACGGTATGAGCTGCTTTACATCCGTGCGGGGAGACACCGCGATTCCACAACGCAGCCCCTTCTGTCTGATAAAGCTCAATTCCCGCTTCAGAGCCGGTTCATCTTTGCTTTCCAGGTGTACCGCGGCCGTTTTCACATGACCCATATCCAGATTTTCCATCACTTCCTCTGACATATTGGACATGATATGTAAATCCAGAGGCATATCACTGTACTCCTGAATCTGCCGTATCCACATGTCGTTAAATCCAAACAGAGGAACAAATTGTCCGTCCATAACATCAATATGAAGGCCGTCGGCACCGGCCGTTCTGATTCTGTCTATGTCAGATCCCATATTTAAGATATCTGCCGAAAATACCGAAGCATAAATTTCAGCCACTACCTTTCCTCCTCAGCCAGCCTTTTTCCTACCTCGCCCTCCGGATGGATTCTGGCAAAGTGATCTTTCGTATATCCCTTTTCCTTCATCAGCCATATGCTTATGGCATCAAAAACGGCAATTACAGCCAGCGTCGAGGCAGTTGCCAGCATGTTAAATGGATCCGGTTCTCTTCGGACCCTGATTGTCAGAATCCCGTCACAGCCTTTTGTCCATTTGCTCTCTTCGTTTTCTGTAACCATAATTACACTTGCTCCTGTTTTCCGCGCCGGTTCTATCATCTGATTGATTTCCCTCGTACAGCCTCCTTTCGATATCAGAATCAGCACGTCGTTTTCCCTTATTAATCCCAGTCCTCCGTGAAGCGCATCTGAGGGGGGGATAAAGAGCGCCGGACATCCGATGCAGCACAGAGTATGCGCAGACTTTCTGGCGGCCTGCGCGGAGGTTCCGCATGCGCTGAAAATGACTTTCCCGCTGCAGTTTTTAATTGTTTCAGCCACATATGCGACTTGATTGTAGTCCAGTGTCTCCGTCAAGCGGAGGATTTCTTCCGCTTCCTTTGTTAAAACACTGCATATCGTCTCTTTCATCTGATTTTCCTCATATATTTTTCTGGCCGTAATATGAATTCGGACCGAATTTACGGCTCTGATGCCTATCCAGTATTTCTTTCTGTACCCTGGCGCATTTTCCGTCCGTCATCATGTAATTCATATACGCCATTTTAGCTACATAATCCAGGACCTGGCTATTCAGCACTGCGGCGGCGGGGGACGTTCCCCACACAAACGGCCCGTGGCTGTGCACCAAAACGGCATTCATGCGGACGGGATCGATCTCTTCCATCCGTTCCAGGATCACCGTCCCTGTGTTCTTTTCATAGTCCCCGTTTATCTCCTCCTGTTTCATCAGCCTTGTACACGGAATATCGCCGTTAAAATAGTCGCAATGGGTCGTTCCGTAAACCGGAATATCCATACCCAGCTGGGCCCACATGGTGGCATAAACAGAGTGGGTATGAACCATGCCCCTTATACCCTTGTCCTTCCATGCCTTATACAACTCAATATGAGTTGGCGTATCAATGGAAGGCGTATATTTGCTGTCTATGACATTTCCTTCCAGATCGACCGTAACCATGTGCTCCAGCTTCATCTCGCTGTATGGCACACCGCTGGCCTTAATTACGATTAATCCTGTTTCCTCATCGTATCCTGAGACATTTCCCCATGTCGAAATAACAAGATTCCTTGTTACCAGGTCCAGATTTGCCACCAATACTTCCTTTTTTAACGCTTCAATGCTCATTCCTTTCCACCTCGCCGTTTCTTTTATTCTGTTCCACTGCCAGATATTTCAGTTTTTTCATAACAGGATTCAGTCCCTGTCCAAAATAGTCGTGCAGTTTTTCGTATTCTTCATACAACATATCGTAAACTTCTTTCGCCTGCTGATCCGGCCGGTACTGCCGTTCCATAATATCTGCCATGTGCTCCACCGCTTCCTCCAGCCTGTCGTAACCTCCATTTTCCGACTTTGCAGCATATGCGGCCCAAATAGCAGAGGACAAAGCCGCATTCTGTTTCGATCCCGCAATTCTGACTGTTTTACCCAGCACATCGGCGTAGATCTGCATAATAAACGGATTCTTCTGAGCGATTCCGCCGGCAATAATCACTTCTTCAATTCCTATTCCATGGCTAATATAATTTTCTATAATTTTTCTCGTGCCGAAGGCCGTCGCCTCCACCAGGGCCCTGTAAATATCCTCCGGCCTGGTCTGGAGCGTCATACCTGCGATCATCCCGGTCAAATCCCCGTTTACCAGAACCGACCGGTTGCCGTTCCACCAGTCCAGAGCGATCAGTCCCGTTTCACCAGGAAGCTTCTTTGCAGCCTTTTCACTCAGGTATGCATTCATACTGATTTTTTTCTTTTCCGCTTCCTCAAAGTATCTTTGCGGCACACAATTCTTAATCAGCCATTCAAAATGGTCGCCGACACAGCTCTGTCCCGCTTCGTATCCGATATATCCCGGGATGACGCAGTCGTTATTATAGCCGCACACTCCCGGTACGTACACTTCCTCATCCGCCAACAGTTCGTGACAGCTGGATGTGCCCATCATAATCAGCATTCTGCCCGGCGTGATGACCCCGGCGCCGACACTTGCCCCAGCCGCATCCAGATGGGCCGCAGCGACGGCAGTTCCTTCCTTTAGCCCTGTCAGCTGAGCCGCCTCCTTTGTTATGCTGCCTGCGCGTGAGCCGATTCTGATGATCCGCCCCTGCAGCTTTTCTGTGGCCACATGCTCAAGACCCGGCATCAGCTCTTTGAAAAATTCTGCCGGCGGGTATCCGTCCTTTGGATTCCATATTGCCTTAAATCCCAAAGAAGACGTATTTCTCGTCATATTTCCTGTCAGCTGCATGACAATCCAGTCGGCAGCCTCCATAAATGAATACGTATCTCTGTAAAGCTCCGGAGCTTCATCCAGTGTCTGCATAATCTTTGGTATCATCCATTCGCTGGATATTTTTCCGCCGTACCTCTTTAGAAACGGCTCCTTCCTCTCCATGGCAAGCTCATTCAGCCTGTCCGCATATTTCTGCGCCGAATGGTGTTTCCAGAGCTTCACGTATGCATTTGGTTCATCAGAATATTTTTCAGTTCTGCAAAGAGGCGTTCCGTCTTTCAGCACAGGAAGCATGGTGCATGCCGTAAAATCTATACCTGCCGCATATATTTCTTCCACTTTGATTCCAGCCTGTTCAACGACTTCGCGGATTGTAGTTTTTAAAACTTCCACGTAGTCGTCCGGATGCTGGAGCGCCCAGCCCCCCAGAGGCAGACGCCTGCCGGACGGCAGCGCCTCATCCATGACTCCATGTCTGTATTCACACACGGATTCCGCAGCTGTTTTTCCGTTTTCCGAATCAACCAGCACACATCTTCCTGAAAGCGTTCCAAAATCGATTCCAATTGTATATTTTCCCATATTATTTTCCCTCTGTCGAAGTCACATTCCGCATTCTGGTTGAGAATTCTGAAAACGTAACGGCTGCGATCAATACAAGGCCTCTGATCAACTGCTGTACGTAGTCATTGATTCCCAGCATAATCATACCAGTGGACAGCACTCCCATAATCAGAACTCCGATCATAACCTGGGAAATCCGTCCCTGTCCTCCGCTGAGGCTCACTCCGCCGAGGACAACGGCCGTAATCGCATCCATTTCATATCCAACCCCTGCGGAAGGCTGGCCGCTGTTTGTCCTGGATAGCAGCACCAGTCCGGCGATCCCTGCCAGCAGGCCGCTTATGGCGTAGGCGGACAGTTTGATTTTCATGACATTGATTCCGGAGAGGAAAGACGCTTCCTCGTTGCCGCCTATGCCGTAGATATATCTGCCGAAATTACACCGGTCGAGCACGAATTTACCGATAAAAAATATGGCAATCATCAGAATTACCATCAACGGAATCCTGGCTATGGACGTCTTTGCAAAATTGCCGAATACGGCGCTGAAGCCGAATACAGGCAGGCCGCCGGTAATGATATACGCCATGCCTCTCAGAGCCGTCTGGGTTCCAAGCGTTGCAATCAGCGGAGGCATATTCAGTTTTGTCACGCAAAGCCCGTTTAACGCCCCGTAAATGAGCGCGATCAAAGAAGTTAAAACACATGTTACGGGAATGTTGAATCCATTCATCATAAAGAGAGCCGCCGTTACGCTAGAAACCCCTGCGATCGATCCCACTGAAAGATCGATACCGCCGGTCAGTATAACAAATGTCATTCCAACCGATATAATTCCAGTAATCGAAACCTGTTTCAGGATCGTCATTACCGTATTGACCGACAAAAAGTTCGATGATGCGGCTGAGAAAATAATGAGCAGAAGCAGCAGCACCACCGCTATGCCATATTCCAGAAGAATGTTGATTATTTGTCTGTTCCTTTTCATTAGCAGTTTCCTCCACGATTAATCAATTTCCGATCCCATTTCTAAAATACGTTCCTGTGAAAACTCTTCCCTGCCGATCTCGCCTTTCATCCTGCCGTCCGCCATTACGAGTATCCTGTCCGACATTCCGATCAGTTCAGGCATTTCGGAGCTGATCATAATCACCGACTTTCCCTGCAGCGTCAATTCTCTGATCAAATGGTAAATCTCCTGCTTTGCGCCGACGTCAATGCCCCTCGTCGGCTCGTCGAAGATGAGAATTTCACAGTTGGTTGCCAGCATTTTGGCCAGCACTACCTTCTGCTGGTTGCCACCGGAAAGATTCTTGACAAGCTGGTTGATTCCCGGCGTTTTTATTCTTAGTTCATCCACGTATTTTTTAACGATGCCGCTCTCATTCTTTCTATCAATAATTCCCATTCTGGAACACTTCCCCAGTATGCTGATCACCGAATTGTCTTTCACCGAAGCTTCCAGAATCAGCCCCTGTTTTTTTCTGTCTTCAGGAATCAGCCCGATCCCCAGTCCCAGGGCCTCTTTCGGTGATTTCGGCACGTATTTCTTTCCCTGAAACAGAAATTCTCCCGACGTTATCGGGTCTGCACCAAAAACGGCTCTGGCCGTCTCCGTCCGTCCCGCTCCCACGAGTCCGCCGATGCCCAGCACTTCCCCCTTTCTCACCTTAAAAGAAATATCATGAATCCGTTTATTTGACACGCAGCGCGCTTCAAAGACTACGTCCCCGAATTTACCGGAAGAGGTGGGATAATCATCGGTCAGTTCTCTGCCTACCATGTAGGAAATCAACGCTTTTTTCGTGACTTCCTCTGTCCTCTTCGTCGTGATAAACCGGCCGTCACAAAATACCGTCACACGGTCACATAATTCAAATACCTCTTCCAGCCTGTGGGAAATGAAAATAATCGTGACTTTTTTTTCTTTCAATTTTTTGATGATCTGAAAGAAAATTTCAGTTTCCTTCAGCGTCAGCGGAGCCGTCGGCTCATCCATAATGATAAATTTTGCATTCTTAGAAACTGCTTTCAGTATCTCTACGATCTGCTGGTAAGCCACGCCCAGCCCGCACACCTTCGTTTTTACATTGATTTCGACGCCCATATCCCTGCAGAGCTTCTCCGCCTCTGCATTCATCTGCTGTATGGACCGTATCCCCATCCTGGAACGTTCTCTGCCGTAAAAAATATTCTCTGCCACCGTCAGATACGGAACAAGGCTGAACTCCTGGTAGATGACAGCAATTCCAAGTCGCATTGATAGGGACGGAGTGAGTTTGTCATAGACCGTTCCTTCGAATTCAATCGTTCCTGAAGAAGGGAGGATGGCGCCGGTCAGCAGTTTGATAAAGGTGGATTTTCCCGCCCCGTTTTCTCCACACAGCGCGTGGGTTTCGCCCCGTTTGATTTCCATGGAAATATCATCAAGAGCTTTTACCTTCGCATAATATTTAGACAGACCTTGTACTCTTAAAATTATATCTTCCACTTTATCTTCTCCTTAAACAAAGAGGGGGCTGCACCTTTGCAGCGCCCCCAAATAAATGAAATTATTCGACCGCTTTAAATGTTCCGTCCAGAACATCCTGCTTCGGCACCGGCTTATAGTTGAGCATTTCGATCTGCTGTTCGCTCGGGATGCCTTCTGTTGCATATTTATATAAAATCTGCGCACAGTTATATCCGCCTACATATGGTTCCAAATCTACCGTACCTCTGTAAATGCTGTCTTCCTGTCCGATGTATTCGATCGCTTCTGCCGTTGCATCTCCTGAAAATACCGCCTTGTCGTCGCCGGTCATTCCTGCATTGACCATGGCCTGATATCCGCCGATAGCGCCGGAGTCATTCGTTCCTACGACTACGTTGAGGTCCGGCGTCTGTGCCAGCACGGATTCGATAATCTTCATGCCGCCTTCCAGCGTATCCCCTGCCTGTCTCGCTACGATTTCCACGTCCGGACAGATTTCCTTAATCGCTTCCTCTACACCGTCTCCTCTTGCAATCACGGATTCCACGTTGTCCTGAGAAATAATCGCAACCTTCGCCTTGCCGCCCAGGTTGTCCCTGATCCACTCGCCTGCCTGGGTTCCGATTGAATGGCCGTAATCATACTCTTTCATGCCGTAAATAAGATTGACGTTATCCTGCTGCTGGGCGATCGTAGCTGTCGCCCCCCCCTGCTTTTTAGCCTGTTCCACGATATCCCATGTGGCATTTGGATCAATCGGAGTGAATACAAATCCGCTGTATTTGTCATTTACAAGACTTTCCAGTGAAGACACCTGCTTATCCACCTTATATTCGGAATCGATGGTGATAAATTCACATCCCAGATCCTTGCATGCCGCTTCAAATCCCTTTTTAACCGTTGCGTTCCAGGGATTTGCCAGGTTCATACTGACATACGCCAGTTTCACTGATTTCGGGTCCGTCGTTTTGCCTTCCTCTGCTTTTTCTTCTGTTTTTTCCTCTGTCGTTTCTCCTCCTGCCGCCGGCGCTTCCGTCTTTGCCGCCGTCGTTTCAGCTGCCGGTTCCTTGCCTTCCGTAGAACAGCCTGTCATGCCTGCTGCCAGTAAAAGTCCCAATCCCATACATAATAATCTTTTTTTCATGTTATCCTCCTAAATTTTATTACAGTCAATTGCATTCTGTACTCTCTTTAAATACCTGCTCATGTTCTGCTTCTGCCCGCACTTTGTGATGTACCCAAGATACAGTGCATCTAATATTGCCTGGTCTGAAACCCTCCGTGTCACCTTGTCCCTGCCTACCGTCAAATCGCTGATTGATGTAAACAGGTTGATATCCGTATATTTCAGCATGGGGGATTTATTCATTTTCGTAATGCAAATGATTGTAGCCCCCATCTCCTTCGCAACCTTCACAGCGTTGACGATATTCCGCGAACGCCCTTCATATGACACGGCAAATGCCACGTCGTCAGGCTTTAAATTCGATGCTGCAATCAGCTGGAGCATCACGTCGCTGTGGGCGCTCCCTTCAATTCCCAGCCTGCTGAATTTCATATAAGCCAGCTGGCATACGGAAAAGGCGTCTCCCGTTCCGAAAAAGTGAATTGCTTTTGCCTTCAACATGGCCGCCAAAGCCCTGTCATAGTTGTCCGTTGCAAGTGACAGCGTATCGTTGAGCGTCTGAATATTGCTCTGAAATACCTTCTTCAGTATTGTCCTCATGTCGTCATGATCTTTAATTTCTTCTGACTGTACCTCATCCCCTTCTTTAACCGCTTTCATAAAGGCGTGTTTTAATTCCGTATAGCCGTTAAAACCCATCCTTCTGCAAAAACGGATAATTGACGCTTCGCTGCTCCCTGTTTCTCTTGCCATCGCCGCCAGCGTAAGGTCGGTGATCGCTTCCGGATTTTCCAAAAGTTCTTCCGCAACGATCTTCTCCGCTCTTGGCAGAGACGGCAGCTGAAACTTGATCCGTACCAGTAAATCGTTCATTTTCCTCCTCCATTTTTGCCGTTGTCTATGAAGTAATTTTATGTTTTCATTATATATTCGCTCCATAGTGAAGTAAATATTCCATATATTTTTCAGCATTTCACCCTGTTTTTTCACATATTTGATATGTATTTCGCTTAATTTATTATGTAATTTATACAATCAAATCAATTTTTCACTTCATTTATAAAATTTATTTCCGGCGTAATACTTCAGTTTTATATATCGATCTGCCGCAATACGGTAAAAGAACAAGGTCTTTCCCAGAATAAGAAATAGTCCCGCTCGCGGGATTCTCCGCCTGCGGCGGGTCGCTTCAGCGGCATCATTCCTTACCGCCGCAGGGCGACCCTGCCCGGAGGGCTTTTTTTACATAGGATAGTTCGGAGAACTCTCCTATGTAAAAAAAAGCCGCCGTACCGGTAAGTTTCTCACCGATACGGCAGCTTTTATTCCACGCTTTTATTTCATGCTCCTATACATTTATTCCGCTATTTTATCAAAGACTTCCTTTAATGCCGGATAAATCTCTGCAAAAACTCTGTATTTTTTTTCATACTTTTCAACCAGTTCCTGCTCTGGTTTCACCGTATCCACCACTTCTACAATCGCCTCGGCAGCTTTTTCTACAGAAGCAAATTCACCGCAGGCAACCGCCGCCAGCATAGCCCCTCCTAAGGCAGGGCCTTCCTCCGACCGGATGATGTCTACTTCCATATTGAGGATGTTGGCAATCATTTTTTTCCACAAAGCGCTTTTGGCTCCGCCTCCGCAGATTGTCGTTCTCATTATGTTCAGTCCCTGCGCTCTGGCTACTTCCAGAGAATCTCTGATGGCGAAAGCTACGCCTTCCAATACGGCCTGAGTCATATCCTCTCTTGTACTGTCCATGGTCAGTCCGGTAAATGTTCCTCTGGCGTTCGGATTGTTATGAGGAGAACGCTCGCCCATCAGATATGGCAGAAAGAACACATGGTTCTCCCCCAGCCGTTTAATGCCGCTTTGTTCCCTGCGGTAATCCTTTGTCCCGATTATCTCGTCCATCCACCACTTGTTACAGGAAGCAGCGCTGAGCATGCAGCCCATCAGGTGGTAGTGGCCGTCTGCATGAGCAAATGCATGAAGAGCATTAGATTTGTCCACACAGAACTCACTGCTGGAAATAAAGATGGTACCGCTGGTTCCAAGAGAAATATTACATTTTCCGTTCCCTACGGTTCCTGTTCCGATAGCTGCCGCCGCATTATCTCCGGCTCCCGCCGCTACCGCACACGTTTCCGGCAGCCCCAGTTCTCCTGCCACATCCTTCTTTAAAGTGCCCGTCACCTGGAAACTTTCATAAAGCTTCGGAAGCTGATCTTTTGTTACACCGCAGATCTCCATCATTTCTTCCGACCAGCGGCGGTTCTTTACATCCATAAGAAGCATTCCTGATGCATCCGAATAATCAGAAGAATGTACGCCCGTCAGGCAGTAGGCAATATAATCCTTCGGCAGCATGATCTTTGCGATCTTTTTAAAGTTCTCCGGCTCGTTCTCTCTGATCCAGAGGATCTTTGGCGCCGTAAAGCCTGCAAAAGCGATATTAGCCGTATACTCAGACAGCCTGGTCCTGCCGATCACATGATTCAGATAATCCGTCTGTTTCTGGGTCCTTCCATCATTCCATAAAATCGCAGGACGGATTACCTGGTCCTCACGATCCAAAATGACAAGACCATGCATCTGCCCTCCAAAGCTGATGCCGGCGATCCGGCTCCTGTCAAATCCCTCTGTCAGCTCCCGGATTCCCTCTTTTGTCTCCTTCCACCAGTCCTGCGGATTCTGTTCCGACCAACCGGGATGAGGAAAATCAATCGGATATTCCCTTGTAACGATTTTTTCAATTGTTCCGGAACCATCCATCAATAGAAGCTTGACAGAAGAAGTTCCTAAATCCACGCCGATATAATACATTTCAAATCCCCCTGTTATTTTACGTTTCACGTCTTTCGCCGCTGCCTCGTCTTCTTATGTCTATCTTACAGGATCGCCGTCTCTTATGCAAAGGGATTTTCAGTCGGATACATCATTCCTTTTGGCTGGTTAAAGCCAATATCCTCCGCACCGAGATACTTAAATATTTCGAACAGCGCTTTTCCGTAATGGCCGAAGGCAACCGCGCCGTGATGAGGATAATTCTTCTCGATCAGAACGTGGCGGTAAAATCTTCCCATTTCCGGGATCGCAAAGATACCGATAGCGCCAAAGGAACGGGTTGCAGTAGGAAGGACCTCCCCCTGTGCCACATACGCCCTCAACTGGCAGTCCGCCGTACTTTGAAGGCGGAAGAATGTAATATCTCCAGGCACGATATCCCCTTCCAACGTTCCCTGTGTCACTTCCTCCGGCAGAGCTCTCGCCATAATCATCTGATATTTCATGGAGCAGGACGAAAGTTTGCTGGAACACGTATTTCCACAGTGGAATCCCATAAAAGTGTCTTTGTGAGTATAATCGAATTTTCCCTTAATCTCTTTTTCATACATATCGGCAGGAACGCTGTTGTTGATATCCAGAAGGGTCACCGCATCCTGGCTGACGCACGTTCCGATAAACTCGCTCAGCGCTCCGTAAATGTCTACCTCACAGGAAACAGGAATTCCCCTGCCTGTCAGGCGGCTGTTGACATAACATGGAACAAAGCCGAACTGTGTCTGGAATGCAGGCCAGCATTTTCCTGCGATGGCAACATACTTCCTGTATCCCTTATGGGCTTCAATCCAGTCAAGGAGCGTCAGCTCATACTGGGCCAGCTTCGGAAGGATTTCCGGCTTCCTGTTTCCTTCTCCCAGCTCTGCTTCCATATCCTTTACTACTTCCGGGATTCTGGGATCGTCCGCATGATGATTAAACGCTTCAAACAGGTCCAGTTCGGAGTTTTCTTCGATCTCGACTCCCAGGTTATAAAGCTGCTTAATGGGAGCGTTGCAGGCCAGGAAATTTAACGGTCTCGGGCCGAAGCTGATAATCTTCAGACTGGACAGGCCCACCATCGTCCTTGCAATTGGAAGGAATTCCTCGATCATGTCCGCACATTCTTCCGCCGTTCCCACCGGGTATTCCGGAATATAAGCCTTAATATTGCGCAGCTTCAAATTATAGCTGGCATTCAGCATGCCGCAGTATGCGTCGCCCCTGCCCTGAATCAGGTTGTCTCCGCTCTCTTCTGCCGCGGCAATGAACATCACCGGACCGTCAAAGTGTTTAGCCAGAAGTGTTTCTGAAATCTCCGGACCGAAATTGCCCAGATAAACCGCCAGGGCATTGCAGCCTGCGGCCTTTATGTCTTCCAGGGCCTGAACCATGTGGATTTCACTTTCCACGATGCAGACCGGACATTCGTAAATATTTGTTTCATCATATTTGTTCCTATAAGCTTCAACTAGAGCCTTTCTTCTGTTTACGGACAGGCTTTCCGGGAAACAGTCCCGGCTGACTGCCACAACACCAACTTTTATTTCTGGAATATTGTTCATATTATCTCTATCCTCCATTTTTGTTCGGTTACGGGACCTTACGCGTAACCGGCCCCGCCTGATTATAAATTTTTAAGTATTAATCGATCGACAGATTTTCCCCCTTCAGCCCGATAAAAGCCCGCTCTGAAAGTCCGCCTTCCGGATGGCCGATCAGCCATTTATTCCTCGCCAGAAGCAGCCTGTCTTCTGCCGTCACATGCCTTTCTTCAACATCCGTATTCGTATTCTTTGGAAGGATTATCACACAGCGGAATCCCTCGTCATTTACATGACAGGGCGCATAGTGAAGAGTTGTTGCGTATACCTCGATCACCGTTCCCGCCGGAACGAGAAACGCTTCCATGTTAGAAGTGTCATATGTAAAATCATCTTCGATATCCTGCTGTTTTCCCAATATCAGCACCAGATCATCTGCAGCAATATTGATCTCCGAATCTCTGTGGTACTCAACCGCATTGAGTTTTTTGTTATGGCCGTTGCAGTACCCCAGCTGAACAGGCATGCCTCCGTACAGGCTTTCTGCCGCAGTTTTGGCGTTCACACAGGCTTCCAGTCCTTCGTCGGAAGCTGTGTAAACGACATCATCCGGCACAGGTGTTTTTTCCATGGCTTTCAGAATATCTTCGCATGGAAAATCCGCAATAATTCTTCCGTATGGGGCAAATGCCTTGTCTGCCACATTCTGAACTTTCATATCTTCTATTCCTCCGATTCCAGTATTCTTTTACTTCACAATAAAGGATTTTCTCTTGCTGACTACGTCGAAAATTACAGCTGCCAGAAGAACTCCGCCTTTTACCACCTTCTGAAGGTTCTGATCCACGCCCATGATGCTCATGCCCAGGTTGAGAACGCCCATCAGAGTAGCGCCGACAATAACTCCCGGTACCGTACCCACGCCGCCGTAAGCGGAAGCCCCGCCGATAAAGCAGGCGCCGATCGCGTCCATTTCATAGCTGTTTCCCGCTGTCGGATTTGCTGAATTCAGGCGGGCTACTGTTATCATGCCTGCTACTGCCGCCAGAAGTCCCATGTTTAAATACGCCTGAAAGTAAACCAGATTTGTATTGATACCGGAAAGCTTTGTTGCTTTCTCATTGCCGCCGACCGCATAGAAATAACGGCCTGCCGTCGTCCTGGAAGCGATGTAGCTGTAAATGCCGATTATCACCGCTACCCATACAAGCGAATTCGGAATTCCCTTATACTGGGCCAGACGGAACATAAACGCCAGTACGACTGCACAGATGACAAACAGTTTAACAACCGCACCGGTAAGAGGTTCAACGCGGTAACCTTTTGCCTGTTTTCTCTTTCTTCCTGCAAATACGATAAAGATATAAACGGCGCAGGCCAGAATTCCCGCTCCGAAACAGGTAATGTTGAATCCGTTTCCGCCGAAGAAATCAGGAACGTAGTTATTGAAAAGCTTTAAAAATCCTTCCGGAACAGGGGACAGCGTCATACCCTGAAGCACTACGTTGGAAAGTCCCCGGAACATAAGCATGCCTGCCAGAGTTACGATAAACGGTGGGATCCGCACATAGGCGATCCAGAAGCCCTGCCATGCACCTACTAAAATTCCGATCACAGCCATCGCTACAATCGTAACATAGGGGTTGAATCCGTTTTCGATCATCATCTTTCCGCCGATAGCGCCTACAAAACACACGACAGAACCGACGGAAAGGTCGATATTGCCGCCGGTAAGAATACAGAACAGCATGCCGGTCGCCAGGACAAATACATACGCATTCTGCGCAATCAGGTTGTTTACATTCTGAGGCAGCAGCATTTTTCCGCCTGTCTTTGCAGTAAACAGAATAATTATCACTGCCAGAACAATGACCATTGTATACTTTTTAAACACTTCAGAAATTTTGATTTTATTTTCCATGGTTTATTCTCCTTTATCTGATTTAAGAATACACGCCATAATGGACTGCTGCGTCGCCTCTTCCGCCTTCATCTGGCCCGCGATTTTTCCTTCATTCATAACGTATATCCGATCGGACATTCCTAAAACTTCAGGAAGCTCCGAAGAAATCATCACAACCGATTTTCCGGAGGCTACAAGGTCATTGATAATACAGTAAATCTCATACTTGGCCCCTACGTCAATGCCTCTTGTAGGCTCGTCCAAAATCAGAATATCCGGCTCAGTAAACATCCATTTTGCCAGAAGGACTTTCTGCTGGTTGCCGCCGCTCAAATTCCCGACATTTTGTTCCACGCCGGCACATTTCGTCTTCAGTTTTTCACGGTAGTCATCCGCAACAGCAAACTCCCTGTCATGATCGATAATTCCGTTCGTACTTACTGCCTTCATATTTGCAAGGGTGGTATTGGTTTTAATTGGATTGCTTAAAATCAGACCATTGCCTTTTCTGTCCTCGGTTACGTAGGCCAGCTTATGTTTAATCGCATCTTCTACGGAATGAAGCTTTGCTTCTTTTCCATGAATAAACAGCTGTCCGCTGATATTGGTCCCATAACTTTTTCCGAAAATACTCATTGCGAGCTCTGTTCTTCCCGCGCCCATCAGCCCGCAGATTCCAACGACCTCGCCTTTTCTGATATTCAGTGAAACATTGTCCACTACTTTCCTGTCCGAATATAAAGGATGGTAAACCGTCCAGTTCTTTACTTCCATAGCCACATCGCCGATCTTTACATCGGGGCGTTTTGGAAAACGGTCGGTCAGTTCCCGTCCGACCATTCCCTGTATGATTCTGTCTTCTGATATATCGTCTTTTGCCTTGTCCAGGGTTTCAATCGTAGAACCGTCGCGGATAACCGTAATCTTATCGGCGACATATGCGATCTCGTTCAGTTTATGTGAAATAATAATGGATGTCATACCTTCGGCCTTGAACTTCAGCAAAAGTTCCAGAAGTGCCTTGGAATCGTCTTCGTTAAGGGAAGCGGTCGGCTCGTCCAGAATGAGAAGTTTTGCATGTTTTGCCAGTGCTTTTGCGATTTCTACAAGCTGCTGCTTGCCTACTCCAATGTCTTTAATCAGAGTGTGGGACGATTCCTTCAGGCCTACGATTTCCAGATATTTATCGGCTTCGCCGTAGGTCTCGTTCCAGTTGATGCTGCAGCTTCTTCCTCTTTCATTTCCCAGGTACATATTTTCGCCGATGGACATATAGGGAATCAGCGCCAGCTCCTGATGGATAATAACAATTCCCTTTTCCTCGCTGTCGCTGATCTTGTTGAATTTACACACCTCTCCGTTATAAATAATGTCTCCCTCATAGGAGCCGTATGGATAAATACCGCTGAGCACGTTCATCAATGTGGATTTTCCCGCTCCGTTCTCACCGACAAGAGCATGAATTTCTCCTTCTTCCACCTGCAGATTTACATTATCAAGGGCCTTTACGCCTGGGAAGGTTTTTACAATATTCTTCATTTCCAGAAGTATTTTTGCCAATCTGTTCCCCTCCTAACTGATGGTGCAGGGGGTATGGAACCTCCTGCACTCAATTGATGAATCTTCTATACTGTCAATTACTTTAACTGATCCTCTGTATAGTAGCCGGAATCAATCAGCATTTCTTTGTAGTTTTCTGTCGTAACGACTACCGGCTCGCAGAGGTATGTCGGAATCACGCCGGTGCCGTTGTCGTAGGACTCGGTATCGTTGACTTCTGCTTCGCCGCCCTGCATAACTGCGTCTACCATATTTACCACCTGAGAAGCCAGAGTTCTTGTATCTTTAAATACGGACATTGCCTGTTTTCCTGCTACCAGGTTCTTTACATTGGCAATATCGCAGTCCTGTCCGGTGATGATCGGATATTCACCTGTATAAGAAGAAGCCAGAGCATTTTCTACGCCAAGTGCAGTAGAATCGTTAGAGCAAAGAACTGCATTAAGAGTTGTTCCGTCTGAATAGTTGCCTGCAATAATCGTGTCCATTCTGTTCTGTGCCTTCTCAGAATCCCAGTTTGCTGTTGCCACCTGCTCAAAAGCGGTCTGACCGGATTTTACAACCAGTTTACCGGAATCGATGTAAGGCTGAAGGACATCCATCGCTCCTCCAAAGAAGAATACACAGTTATTGTCTGCCGGGTCACCTGTGAACAGTTCGATATTAAACGGGCCATCCTGGTTTTCCAGATCCAGAGCCTGTACCAGATATTCACCCTGCTTCTGTCCTACCATGTAATTATCAAAGGTAGCATAGTATGTAACAGCGTCCGAATTCATAAGCAGACGGTCATAGGAAATAACAGGAATTCCTGCTTCTTTCGCCTGGCTTAACGGCTCTCCTAGAGAACTTCCGTCAATGGAAGCGACTACCAGAAGTTCGCATCCGTTCGAAATCATATTCTCTACCTGTGACACCTGTGTCTGGACATCATTGGAAGCATACTGTAAGTCTACCTGATATCCTGCCGCTTCCAGCTCAGCTTTCATGTTGGATCCGTCCTGGTTCCATCTCTGCAGATCCTTGGTCGGCATTGCAACACCTATCAGATGGGAACCGCCTTCTGCCGGTTTTGCCGCCTCGCCTTCTGCCTCGCTTCCTGCCGCCTCGCTGCCTGCCGCTTCACTTCCTGCCGCCTGTGTTGCTGCTGCGTCTGCCGCTCCCTTATCCGACGAGCCGCATCCGGTTGCCATACCCATAACCATAGCCCCTGCCAGCATTGTTGCAATAAGTTTTCTTTTCATATCAAGTCCTCCTCCAAAATTTGGTTTCTTTTGATGGGTTTACTATATCACAACGCGTTCTGGACTTGCTTGTCACCTTACTGCACAGAAATGCCCAAATTAAAAAAATGCCCTGTCAAGCAGGACATTTTTGCTGTCAAATATATGCTATAATACGAAGGTGCCAAGGTCAGGAATCAGCTGTGCCACCGATACCAGATTCCGTTCCAGACGGTAGTCAGGTCCCCGCATCCGGTATCGATGGCAACGTTATATTCCTTTTTGTAACACCTTGCTATTCTCTTTTTTCTTCCTGGCTCACATTCAGATAGACGTCTTCTTTTGCATGAAAACCGCCGCTTATGATCACCTCGTCCATATTTTCTTTTGTCACAGGAACGGGCTTCAGTTCCAGATACGGCACATCATACGTCCCGTCGTCGACGGTCTTTGTCACATCGGAAATACCCTCGCCCATCGCCAGGCGATATGCGTATTCTGCCGCTATTCTGGCTTCTTCTTCCATCGACTTAAAAGCTGTCATCTCCTGGGTTCCGGCCATGATCCTCTGACAGGCGACGAGATCTCCATCCTGTCCGGTGAGCACGACCTTCCCCGCCAGGCGCTCTTCTGAAAGCCCGCGGAATACCTGGCTGGCAAGATCGTCGTTGCCGCAGATAATTCCCTTGACATTCCTTGTCCTTTTCAATCCCTTCTTCACATATGTATAGGCATTTTCCGCCAGCCAGCCTTCACAGTTGGCTTCATAAGCCACTCTCAGATTGCTCCCATCCAGTACGCCGTCGATTCCCTTTCGTATCAAAGCCACATTATCATCCGTCACCGGCCCCTGAATCAGAAAAATATCCCCGCCTTCCGGTATATTTTCAACCAGGCTTTCCGCCATAAGGCGTCCTACCATTTCATTGTCAAAGGATATGTGGAGATCTGCACCCGCGTTTTTGATCATACGGTCATAAGTAAGCGTCTTAATTCCCGCCTCCTTGGCCTTTCTCATGACTCCGGTAAGCGCCTCGCAGTCTCCTGCCACTACGACGATCACATCCATATTCTTTTCAATAAAATAATCGATTTGGGAGATCTGTTCCTGCACATCGCCGTTGGCATTCTGAACATTCACTTCACCCCCCAGCGCCTTCATTGTGGAGACAAAAACATCTCTGTCCCTTATCCATCTTTCTATCACAAACGAGTCAAAACTGAGCCCGATCTGCGGAACTTTTGTCTCCTGTTCTTCCGCTTTCGGCGCATCCGTTTCCATTGTTTTGCATCCTGACATGACTCCCGCACAGGCGATCCACACCGCTGCCCCTATACACAACCATTTTTTCATATACGCTCCTACCCTTCCCTGTATTCCGTGGGAGTAATCCCTTCATATTTCTTAAAAATACGGCTGAAATAATTCGGATCCCCGTATCCTGACATCACGCATACTTCTTTAATGCTGTAATCCGGATTCGCCAAAAGACGCCGTGCCTCTTTCATCCTGACCGATGTAAGGTATTCGATAAACGTCTTACCCGTCTCCTGCTTAAAAAGACGGCTGAGATAGTATGGGCTTACGTCCACCATCCGTGATACTTCGTCAAGAGAAAGCTCCTTCTGATAATTTTCATCGATATAGTTCTTTACCCTGAAAACAAGGCTTTCCGACTCTTTTTCTCTGAGGCTTCCCATACTTTCGCACATCTTTGCGGTCTTACCCATAAACCAGCGGCGCAGCTCTTCAAATCCCGCGGCTTCCCGCACTTCTTTCATATAATTGTGCCTGTAGCGGAACCCGTATTTCATTCCTCCCTTCTGGAATCCCCTGTATTCCAGCTGCATAACAAGTTCCAGAACCTTAATTTCGATGTCCTCCCTGCAGTCACCATAATTTTTCACCATCCAGTCATAAATCTCTCCGGCACACCGGAGCGCCCCTGCCTTATCGGCCTTAACTCCCCTCTGGTAGTACTTGTTTTCCAGGTTGACCGGATATTCTCCCTCATATTCCTTATAACTGGGCAGATCCCTGAAGTGGACGACATGGCCTTCGCATTCCCTCAGGGCCGTAAGCGCTTCGTTATAGGATTCTTTCGCCTCCTCCATGGGCCTTACCGTTCCGATTCCCGCCCGGAAACGGCTGTCAATCCTGTTCTCCAGTTTATGAATCATATTTCTGGTTCTTGTGATCATTTCTACCCGTTCTTCATACTGAAAATTCTCCCGCTTCACCGGTATGTAAGCAACGACTCTGTTTCCCATAACAGAGCCTACGATGCAATCAAAATAATCTTTGATAATTTCACGGAGCTGCGGATAAAATCTGCTGGCTTTCACACTGACTCCAACGGCATTTGTCATGACGCCCTTTTCCTCACTGTCTCCAAACTCCAGCACGAGCAGGGAACAGAACTTATCTGTAATGTTGAGCATCTCCTCATAGCTTTCCTGATATATCTCCGTATCATCCTGAAGGATATTATAAATAAAGCCGCTTTCGATCATGGGTACGACAATTTCAAGCTTTTCCCTTATCCTTAAATCATCGCTCCTCTTCTTTCTTATATCGTCCACCTGATGCATGGCTCTCATACACACATCCAGGATCGTCTTTTTATTAACCGGTTTTGTCAGGTACTCCATTACGCCCAGATTCACAGCTTCCTGAGCATAGCCGAATTTATCAAAGGCAGAAATGATAACGATTACCATGGTTTTATTGGTCTGCCGTATTTCCTTGATCGCCTGGATTCCATTCAGACCCGGCATCTGTATGTCTACAAATGAAATATCCGGCCGGAAGCTCTCGGCCTGTTCCACAACGCCTCTTCCTGTCTTTACACACGTGATTTCACATTCGCTTCCGAAGTTGGATTCTATAATATGTTTTAAGGAATTCAGCATAATTCCCTCATCATCCGCCAATAAAATCCGGTACATCGTCTTTTCCCTCCTTTAAAGGAATCATAAGCGTTACCTCAGTCCCCTTATTTTCTCCCTCACTGGTAATACTCATAATGTCTTTGCAGTCATAGTACATTTCCAAACGGTTCCTTACATTATCCATGCCAATGCCTGTGGAACTGCCCTGGCGGCTTACGCCCTGCGGCGCTTCCCCTCTGTTTAATATTCTGCAAATGGTTTCACTGGACATCCCTTTTCCGTTATCCCTGACGGATATTTTTAAAATACCGTCCGAACGCTTTACAGTAAGAGAAATTTTTCCCTCCCAATCAATATTTCTGATGCCATGGTTTACGGCATTTTCCACAATCGGCTGAAGGATCATACTCGGCATGCGGATGCTTTCGGCGTCTTCATCAATATCCGCTTCATAGTGGATATCTCCATCAAACCGGACGTTAAGAATATAGATATAATTCTCCACAGCTTCCACTTCTTCCCCCACCGCAGCGTCTTCCAGGCTTTTTTTAACATTATAGCGGAAAAAGTCCGCCATCCGTTCCAGAAATGTACATGTCTTTTCTGCGTCTTCCATAACCGCAAGCTGGGCGCCTGCATTGAGGGAATTAAAAAGGAAATGGGGATTGATCTGGGACTGGAGATATTTCAACTGGGCTTCCTTTAAATGGGTTTCCATCAGAAGCTCCTTTTCCATCATCTTCTGCTCTTTTTCCGCGCTTTCCCTGATTCTCCCTACGTATTCCTCCAGGCTGGCAATCATCTTGTTAAATGTTCTGGTTAGAATTCCGATTTCATCTTCTGACCCGGTATCGGGCATTTTCAGATGAAAGCACCCCTGTCCTACCAGGTTTGCCGTATGGGCTAAGTTCGTAAGAGGATTGACAATATCTCTTGTAATCATCATCAATATGGAAATCCCGACCACCATCACGCAGATCAGAATCAAAGAGCTGACCACCTCCATATACTTTAATCCCTGCTGAAGTGTCAGATATCTGGCAGAGTTGTTACGAAACTGCAAGTTGTTAAGTTGTGATATGTAATCGTTGATGTACTGGTAATGCTTACTGGCCGTTTCGTAGCAGTCCTTATATTTTTCTACATTTCTGCCGCGTTTCGCCTGTACTGCTTCTGCAGCAATATCAAGATACGACTCCGACATATTTCTGATATTCCGTTCCAGTATTTTAATCGGATTATCAATCATTTTCTGGTTCAGGCCATGCAGGAGGTTTCTGTATTCCTGTTCGCTCCTATAGTAATTTTCCAGCGTTTCCGAACTTTGAATCGATATACAGCTGTACAGTCCCTGCTGAACTTCTTCCAGCGTATCGGAAAGCTCACTCAGATTAACATTGCTGGCATATACCGTATCCATCTTCTGGGTCGTTCTGTTTACCTGCCAGTAAATAAACAGATTGCTGGCAAACAGAGCCAGCGCCATCAGGGTAACCTCCATCAGAATCTTTTTCTCAAGAGGAAGCCTGTCCCAAAATTTTATTCCTCTGCGATCCATCTGTATCCCCCCAGTTTTTCTACATATGCGCCCAAATTTCCTCTGTTCACGAACTGCAGATCCACGCTGTAATATGAGTTTACACGGCCTTCCTTCAAATATTCTGCCAGAGCCTCCACGCTGTATCTGCCGATCTGATCGATGTCCACGATCATGGTCACAGGGATCCGTCCCCGTTTAATCGCTTCTATGATCTGTTCTGATTGATAGTATGCAATCAGCTGCACCTCTCCCACCATATTAAAGTCAATGACCGCCTGATACACAGCTTCCGTATCCGTCTCATTCATACATATAAAAACATCAGGAGGCCCCTGGGGGCTTTGAAAAATATTCCATATGGTTTCTTCCGCTTCAAAATTCCCCACGGAACCGATCTTCTGCTCTTCCACAGTAATCCGCTCCGGATGGCTGTCTTCCGTTACCAGAATATTGTTAATCTGATTTAATATCTGGGACTGGCTTCCGTCCACAGAGCTGTCATGAAGAAGCGCCATGACCCGCACCGGTTCCTCTCCTTCCGGCAAAAGTTTTAAAACCTGGCGGCCGTATTCCTGTCCCAGCTGATAGGAATTGATCCCCACATAGCTGACTCGTCTGCTGTTGGGGGCATCCTTTAAAATCGTCACAACAGGAATTCCCTTTTCCTGTGCTTCTTTAATCTTCCCTTCCAGTTTCCATTCACCTGTATACTCCAGGATAATCCCATCCACCTTGGCTGCAATTCCCATATCCATGAAATCCAGAGTCGTATATTCTGTGGATTTATTTTTTCCCCACAGTTCCAAAAGGACTTCCTGGTTCTCCGCCTCTTTTTTCATACTTTGAAATACATCCTGCCAGAAAGGCAGCTCCGAATTATCCACAATTGCGACGAAATGATATTTAAATGTCCTGACGTTCTCCAGATTATCAGCACCTATTTTGTCCAGAACATTGTCATAATAAGATCGTGTCAGAAAGGTGAGGAATCCGATAAAAAAGACGCCTAAAAAAAGCAATATGATTTTTCTGTCCGTTTTCCGTTTCACAGCCAGCCTCCTCCGTTTTCAATCCGCTCCGTTATAATATCCATCTTCTGGATATTATTCCATAGCCGCTCCGCGGCCATGGCCTCCGGCGGATTTTGGCGCCTGGCTTTCTGCGGTGAACGCAGAAACCAGCATGCGCTGATATAATATCCATCTTCTGGATATTATATCATACGGCGGCAAAATCACAAGGAGGATTACGTGTGGGCAGTTCAGGAGGCGGCCGGCAGAGCGGTATAAGAAAAACGCCGGATTTCCCGGCGGAATTTATTTCCGTCTGAAAATCCGGCATATTATCATGCTGTTGTTTCTTTCTTACTCATATTCTTATCGGATCATGCTCTTTCTTCCAGGGCAAACATCGCCATTGCGTTCAGAACATCCTCTTTCATTGCTTCTACGGCCGCATTTGCCAGGTCGTGGAAGTACTTGACTTCTCCCTTCTCTAGCAGCTTCTTTACTCCTTCCACTCCGGCGTGAGACATGTAGGAGAAGTAGTTGATTTTACGGATTCCGCAACGGATCGCTCTCTGGGTATCCTCCACGCTGATGCCGGAACCGCCGTGCATAACTAGGGGCACTCCCGTCATCTCTTTGATCTTTACGATCCGGTCAAAGTCCAGATTCGGCTTCGTCGTGTAGAAACCATGTACCGTGCCTACGGAAGCTGCCAGCGCGTCGATACCTGTTTCTTTTACATAACGGGCCGCCAGCTCCGGATCTGTATACGCAGAATCTGAGCTGTCGATCTTAAATTCCCGCCCCTCATGGCCTGTTACAATGCCGATTTCCGCTTCTACATTGGCTCCGTAGTCTCTAGCCATGGCAACCACTTCCCTTGTCATGCCGACATTTTCTTCGTATGACTTGGAAGAGCCGTCATACATAACCGCCGTAAATCCCAGGTCCAGAGCCATTTTTACATACTCCATATCCTCGCCGTGATCCAGCATCACGCAGACCGGTACTTTCGCTTCCTTCGCCATCCGGACCATGACAGGGCCGATGATGCGGATCGCCATCTCCGGCTCATGAAGCTGTGCATGCTGGATAATAACAGGTTCATTCCGCTCCTGCGCAGCGCAAAGCACCGCCATGAGTATTTCCAGATTAGGCGTATCAAATGCTCCGATACAGCACCGCTTCTCTTCTGCATACTGCAGTACGGTATTCATATTTACTAACATCGGCTACTCTCCTTATTTTTCTTCGTACAATTCGATAATTGCGTCATCCCAGAAAACAAATGCAAGGCGCACGCCGGGACCGCAGTCCATCGGTCCGCATATCACCCTCTGAGCCTGTTCCATATAATGGTCCAGATCATCTACCTTATATGCAACATGTGGCTGCTTGGACAGTATTTCCGGAAAAGGCGTCCCCTCTTCAAATTTGAGATACTCAATTTTAAAGTCATAATCATCTACATTGCTGACCCAAAATTTCATAGCCTCGTTATAAGTCATTCCCTCTTTTTTGTTCAGTACGGGAATGCCGATATGCATATATTCTGCTGCCATATGTATTTCCTCCTTTTATGCTATTTTTCATATTTATGCTATTTTTTCATATAAGGCGTACAGCATGGTGCATTCCAGTAATGAAGCAGTTCATCGTCCATTCTGGCCATAAACATCTGGAATCCGCCCTGTTCCTGCACAGTCAGAAGTTCTCCTACATAATTTGCCACGATTTCAATATTCTTTTCTTTCAAATAGGATACACATCTGCGGTAGATAATGAACAGTTCCATCAGCGTCGTGGCGCCTGTTCCATTGAGAATCAGCATGATCTTTTCCCCTTCTCTGATTCCCAGGTCTGCGATCAGTCCGTCCAGCATAATCTCAGCCGTCTCGTCAGCTGTCTTAAGCGGCTGACGTCCTCCTCCGCCCTCTCCATGCTGGCCCATGCCGATTTCCATCTCATCTTCTCCCAGGTCAGCCAGAAGGCTTCCTGTTGCAGGATGAGTCGCTCCCGTCACTGCCACGGCAAGGGTTGCCATATTGTCCGCAAAACGCTGCGCAACGGCCGCCACTTCTTCCAGGCTCTTTCCTTCTGCCGCAGCCGCTCCTGCGATCTTATAAGTCGGAATACAGCCTACAAGTCCGCGTCTGTCGTCAGAATTGGATCTGGGCGCATTTGCAATGTCTTCCTGCGTTACCACCTTGATCACATCCAGACCTTCTTTTGCGCACTTCTTCATGGTCAGATTGCCCGTCAGCATATCACCAGCATGATTCAGAACGATGTATAAGACGCCCTTTCCCTTATCCGCCATCTTGATCGCATCCACACATGCCTGCGGACCCGGAGCAGCAAAAATATCGCCTACTACGGAAATATCCACCATTCCGTCTCCAACAAAGCCGCTGATCGCCGGCTCATGGCCAGCCCCTCCCTGGGTAACGATGGTCACACGGTCTGCCTGATCCAGGTTTTTATTAATTACCATCCGCTCATCCCCTAGAATTACAAGGTCCTTGTGAGCCTCTGCAAATCCTTCCAGCAGTTCAGGTGTCAAATTCTCCGGATCATTAATAAATTTCTTCATCTTCATATCATCCTTCTCCTATTCTCATGATAAAATTGATTCCCCTAGTTTCTCAGACCCTTATACAGTCCCTTAAAAAATAATGACGTGCTGACCGCTCCTGCATCCGGAGTTCCAATCGTCTGTTCTTTGTAGCTTCTGGCCCTTCCGAACTTTGACACGTATTTTTCGCTTTCCCTTGCCCCTTTTTCTGCCGCTTCCGCTGCGGCCTTCAGAATCTCCAGAATATCATCCGGAGCCTCCTGCGCTGCCGCCACTGCAGGAATCAGCGCATCCATCATCGTCTTGTCTCCCACTTTTGCCTTGGTAATATCCTCCATGGCAGACAGGCTTCCGGCAAACATGGCTTTCAATCCGGCGGCGTCGACTGCGGCTCCGCCGGAAAGCGGTTCTGACAGGCCTCCAATCATCGTCCCGTACAGAGGTCCGGCACTGCCCCCTCCTATTTCCATAACGCTGTCGCCCAAATCCTCAAGGAATGTCTCAATGTCGTCATTTTCCCATCCGTCCAGGCTCCTTCCGATAAGACCTGCAATCTTTCCAATGGTCACACCGTGATCCCCGTCCCCAAAACGGGAATCAATCTCGCTGAGAAAATCCTTGTTCTCTTCCCATATTTGAGACACGCTGCGGAACATTCTGATTATCTCCGCCTTCAAAAGTAACATATGTAACCTCCTTTGCCATTTATTCTATCTCATGTAATAAGATTAGCCTATCATTCGTTCACATTATTGTCAATATATAGTCTTTATCTTCTCAATTTATAGCATTTTGCACAAAAAAAGCAGCATGCGCAGGCCTCAAAAGCCTTTTCCCATGCCGCCAAGGTTACTTATGTTACTTCTATCTTCCGAGAATGTTCTTGTGAAGTGTTAAAGTACTTGATTCCTGGAGAGTAAAAAGCGCTCCTCTATGGACAACGTGCCCCGCTTGATCGCGTACCGCGCCCGGCGCGAGAGGATGTTGCAAAAAGGAATAGAGCAATACGGATTCGACTTTTGTAACACCCTCTTTGTTCTTTTAGAGTTCCAAAACTGACTCGATCACATGTTCCGGCGCAATCAGATGGTTTACATAACCACTTCTGAGTACGCCATTCAGCGCTTTTGGTTTCGTGTTTGCGGAACAGATGCCTACCACATGGCGTACGCGCCTTAGCAGCTCCAGAGGAATCTGTATGGCGTAATCCGTATCGGAATGGATAATCGTTCCGTTACCATCTACAAAGTAATTGAGTATACGGCCAACCGCCTTCTGTTTAACGAGAAGGTCTCCATACCGCGCCTCCGACGCAAAATCAGGTACCGACGGAAAGTTTCCGATATTTACGAGAGCTGCGTCAAGGTGCTCCCAGGACTGGTATACCGTCCGATAATTTTCCAGTCCCATTGTCAGATTCAGCTCCTGCTCCGAAAGCACACTCGCTGGAGAATAGAGGAATTCCGGCTCCGCCTGGCTATGCTCTGCAATCACCCGCACCAGTTCATTGGAATGATAATTTTTAAGACCGACTCCGCCGTTTCCAATCAGCGGACAGACGTGCGTCCCAATCTTAACCTCACGGCCGCACGTTTCAATCCTGGATACGAGATCACCGATGATGTGGCCCCAGCCGATTCCGATCCGGTTCTGTCTTAAGCCTTCCAGATATCGGATCGCTCCGTCAGCCACAGCAGCATTCGTCAGCTGGTCGTTGCCGCCGTCCGCTGCAGCGGCCGCCCCCCACAGACCGTACTTCTTCCTCAGCTTTTCGATTGTCAGCTCTCCGGAACCCTGGTCTGTACCCGGAGGCTGGATCCGTATACGGACGATTCCCATATCCTTTGCCTGTTTAAGAAGTTTGCTGACCATCGGGCGTGATACTCCAAACTGTTTCGCAATTTCGTTCTGTGACATATCTTCTTCGTAATACAGCCTGGCTGCCTTTACCAGACGTTCGATTCTGCTGTCTTCCTTCATTTCTGCCGTAACCTCTATTCAGAAAATTTTACTGTTCTTTGAATGAGGGTGTTGCAAAAGTCGAATCCGCATTGGCGCCGATACCAGATTTCGTTCCAGGCAGTAGCCAAGTCATTACATCTGGTATCGGCAGCAATGCTATATTCCTTTTTCAGCATCCTCATATGATAGCTGCTTCGCACCCATCATAGCCTCCGGCGGATTTTAGCGCGCGGTTTTCTGCGGACATTATATCATAGAATCAAAATGATGTCGATTCAGAAAGATCCTCATGGATGCAAAAACAGCACATGAATCCACAGCAGATGTAATACCGGTCCGCGCCCGGAAATACAAATCCCGTTTTAATTCTGTGCTGTCTTTTTTCCTTTCACGTCTATCCCAGAGGATACATTACGGCTTCTTCCGCTCCATCCAGTTTCACAGTTCTCTCTGTCGGGTAATATCTGGTGCTCATAACTTTTTCTCCGTCATTTACAAACACCTCCATACAGGAAGCATCGATGAATACGTCCGCTTTTCTGCAGGAATCAAGCTGCATTCTCCTGACATCCCGGCCGCCTCCCGCCTCTCCTTTAAATGTCATTGCAAACAGCTTTTTGGCATTGTCCCAGGACAGCATAAGCCCTCCGGAAAATTCGGCTGCAAAGTCACTTCCGTTACCATTCTCAATCACGATTTCACAGTTTTTCAGATATTTTTCCTGAACGCCATGCTGAATAACCGTGGCCTTACCTCTCTTCTCCAGTATTTCTTCTGCCGGTTTCTGGTAAATGCGGCCATCCGTCCACTGGAGTACCCTTGGCAGGGTAAATGTATGCTGCCAGCCATATTCCAGTGTTTTGTTCTGGAATTTTGGCGTATCCGGCATTCCCATCCATCCGATGAGGATTCTTCTGCCTTTATCGTCCTCAAACGTCTGCGGCGCATAAAAGTCAAAACCATAATCCCATTCTTCAAAACCGTTCAGCCTATAGGATGCGTCCTCTTCTCCTTCAAACAGGAAATATCCGGATTGGTAAATATTTTGGAACCGGTGCATTTCATGGCTGACTCCCTGAGGCGAAACGGAAAGGATTTTCTGTCCGTCAAGCATAAAGAAATCAGGGCATTCCCACATATAACCGAATGGACGGTCCGTCGTAAACCGGTTCCTCAGCTTCCACGTTTTCTTGTCTTCGCTCTGGTAATACAGCACTTCACCATACTCCTTCCGGTTGCGTGCTCCCTGCACCATGTGATATATGCCGCCGTCCTTCCATACTTTCGGATCGCGGACATGGCAGGTACAGTCTGATGGATAATCCGAATTCTTCATAAGCCATTCCTTTTCTCCGAAATGGATGCCGTCATCCGAAGAAACCATCACCAGATTTCCCTGCCTGCCTTCCGTAATGTAGTCGAAATCTCCAGATTCCTTAATATTACCCGTGTAGAATAAAGTCATCCGGTTCCCTTCCACAAGGGCTGAACCGGAATAAACTCCATGACAGTCAAAAGGCTGGTCCGGACAGAGAGCCGCTCCCAGGTAATTCCAGGTGAACAGGTCTCTGCTCGCACTGTGTCCCCAGAATTTCAGCCCCCCTTCCGCATCAAACGGGGAATACTGAAAAAATCCATGATACATCCCCTGATAAAAGCACAGACCGTTAGGATCATTCAACCACCCTGTAGGAGGCGACAGGTGGAACGACGGACTCCATCCGTCCTCTTTTTTCCGCTTCTTCCCTACAGCTTCCGTCTTCTCTGTCAAAAGCATCAATTCTCTGTGCAAACTGTTCATATCATCATTCCTCCGGTTGATCCTTGTACATGATAAAGGAAAGAACGAATGCAACTCCTGCTGCAATCGCCATGGCAATTACGTACTGAAGCGGTCTGTGCAGGTGAAGCAGAATACCAAAGATTCCTGTAACACCTGTTCCCGTCGCTCCAAGGTGTACGATGGAGGCATACAGCGCTCCACATGCTCCTCCGATGGAGCCGGCGATAAACGGTTTTAAAAAGCGCAGGTTTACGCCAAAGATTGCCGGTTCCGTAATTCCCATGAACGCGCTGAGGGCAGATGGAAGTGCCAGCGATTTAATCCTGCCGCTTTTCGTTTTAAACGCTACAGCCAGCGCTGCGCCGCCCTGTGCCACGTTCGCCGCCGATGCGAGAGGAAGCCAGTAGGTAAATCCGTACTTCGCAATCTGTCCCAGGTCAATCACCGTATACATATGATGAATACCTGAAACGACTGTCGTCGCATATGCGCCGCCCATGACAAAGCTGCCAATTCCAAGCGGCAGTGCGATCAGCCACTGGACGCCGTCTAAAAGGCTGTTTTCTACAAAAACAAATACAGGGCCGATCACGGCAAGCGTAAGGTAGCCTGTAACAAATACGCTGACAAGGGGTGTAACAAACAAATCCAGCATAGCCGGCACAATTTTATGAAGTCTCTTTTCAATTACGGAAAGCACAAATACTGCAATAATTACTGGAATGACATGACCCTGATATCCTACCATATCCACAGAATACAGGCCGAAAAATACGGACTGTGTCGTATGTACGCCTTCTGCCGCTACCGTCCATGCATTCTGCAGGTTTGGATGAATCATAATCATACCGATGACTGCCCCGAGGAACGGATTTGCACCGAACACTCTGGCTGCGCTGAACGCAATCAGAATCGGCAGAAATACATATGCCACGTTGCTGAAAAGCACTGCAAACTGGTAAACAGAGCTGCCCGTATTAATGCTGAGAAAATTATTGTTTACCATGAAATTCATGGCTTCCATAATTCCCATCAGGAATCCGCTGGCTACGATTGCCGGAATAATCGGCACGAAGATGTCGCCCAGCGTCTTAATTCCCCTCATGAAGAAATTCTGCTTTGCAGCAGCAGCCTGTTTCACTTCTTCTTTGCTGCTCTCGCCCACGCCGGCCATGACGATAAATTCATCATAAACCTTGTTCACAACGCCAGTGCCCAGAATGATCTGGAGCTGGCCGGAGGCTTCAAAGGCCCCCTTCACCCCGTCGACGTTTTCAATCGCTTTCTTATCACATTTCGTATTGTCTGCAATCACAAGACGCAGTCTTGTTGCACAATGAGCGGCTGAAACCAGATTCTCCTTTCCTCCTATTTTTTCAAGTATCTGTTCCGCTGTTTTCCTGTAATCCATATGCTTCTCCTTTCTCTCCCTTTCCCCCGTCTTTCATTCTGCCGTTATTATGTGATATCGTTTTCATATTGATTCAAAAAAAATACGACATTTTTCAGGGAATTCTTCCATTATTTCTCTGCTTGCCACTTATGTCACACTCTTTATGCTTTGCTTAATTATGATATCGTTTTCATATTTCCAATTATAAATGTTCTTTGTTTCCATGTAAACCGTCATAGATAACAAATTTGATCCTTCTTTTTTATGCACTTCTCCCAAATCCTGCGTTTCGGCCTATACGGACTCCCTTTCTTTTACGGAAAATCCAAGCTGTATCCGTTTAATTACTTTTCCGCTGTCCTCGCTGCCGTCTCCTGTCTGTCCGCCTTCCGGAGTTCCTTCCCCCTCCAGAAGTTCCAGCATGAGTTTTGCAGCCTCCATCCCCCTCGTCATAAAATAATAGTGAGCCGTCGTCAGTTTCGGGCTGCAGATTCTCGACAGCTCCGTATTGCCGATCCCTACTATGCTGATATCGTCCGGTATGCGTTTTCCCGCTTCGCGGATCGCTTCCATCGCTCCGATTGCTATGGCATCCGTAGCACAGAAAAGTGCGTCTGTTTCCGGGTGGTCCGCCAGTATCCTTTCCGCACCTTTTTTACCGTCTGCAATTGCAAATCCGCACTCCTCGCAGAATACATCCGTTTTCTCATCCAGACCGCCTTCTCTCACTGCCGCCAGAAACCCGCGGAACCGTTCCTGTCCTGCCGCCTTATCTTTATTTGTCACAGACAGACAGCCAATTTTCTTTCTCCCTCTTTTTATAAGCAGCTCCGCCACTGATTTGGCCGCCTCAAAATCATTATTATATACACAGGAAACCTCTTTCGATTCCTGTCCGATCACCACGACAGGAACCGGAGCATTTTTCAGAAGCTCCCTGTGCCGTTTCGTCAGGAATGTGGCGATAAGAATAATTCCGTCTACCTGATGATTCTGAAAAAGGTTCAGATATTCGAGTTCCTTTTCCGCCTGGTTTTCCGTATCTGCCAGCAGAATCTGAAATCCGTCTTCTGAAAGTACGCGGCTGATTCCTGCAACCGTGCGGCTGGTAGAATCGGAATTGATTTTAGGCAGAATGACACCGATCAGTTTCGTCTTTCTGCTCCGCAGCATCTGAGCATGGGCGGAAGGAACAAAACCTGTCTTTTCAATCACCTCACGAATTGCCTTCCTCTTTTCTTCGCTTACGTAGCCGTTGTTCAAATATCTGGAAACGGCCGCATTGGAAACGCCGGCCAGCTTTGCAATCTCTTTTATCGTCATCGCGCACCTCTTTTTCATCAGTCTCTCTCACTACAGTATACTTCACAAATAGAATCTGAACAAGCCGAACATGCCGAAAATACAGGCATTCCAAACGACGAAATAAATTTTCCGCTTACATTTGTGCTAAATTTGTGTTAAACTATAAATACAGCGTGCAGTTCACAAGAACGATCGTCTATTTGGCGACCACGCTGTTTTACTTTACCTTTTTATGTCAGCTTCAAGTTTGTTTAGGAGGGAATTATATGTTTCAAAAAGGCAGCCTGGTAGTTTATGGGACGAATGGTGTATACCGAATTAACGATATCGGTGCGCCGCCTGACAGTTCCATTTCTGATAAGACGAGGCAGTATTATCAGCTTACTCCCGTCTTCGGAAGCGGAACCGTCTACATTCCAGTCGATACTAAATTGTTTATTCGCCCTGTTATGACAAGGGACGAAGCCCATCGCCTGATTGCCAGAATCCCGGAAATTAGCGAAGACACTTGCAGCAGCCGTATCCAGAGAGTAATGACCGAACAATACCGCACTTCTTTTGAATCCCACCGCAATGAGGATCTGGTTCGCCTGATCAAAACCATTTACGTGAAAAACCAGCAGCTCCGCCAGTATGGAAAACGGCCCTGCCGTACCGATGAACAGTTTAAACATAAAGCAGAAGAGCTTCTGTACGGAGAATTATCCGCAGTCCTGGATATCCCTTACGACCATGTAGAAAGCTATATAGAAAAAGAAATCAATCAACTAAACTCCCACGCAATGAAAGAAAGAGAGGAATAACCATGGATTTGCTGAACAAAAGGGCCATTCATCCCATTTTTGGAGAGGGAACCATAACTTCTATGGAGGGCAGCCATATCTCCGTCCTGTTCAATGAAAAAACAGGAGAAAAGAAGTTTTCCTATCCCCGTGTCTTCCAGAAGCATCTGGAGATGGCTGACAGCGAAGCTCAGAAATATGTATCCGGCCAGCTCCACGACATGCTGGATACTCTCGAAGCCGAACGGGCGCAGAAGGAAAAGGAGTTTCTGGAGGAGAACAGCCATAAACCGGCTGCCAGAGCTGCGGCCCGAAAAGCGGCTGTCAAAAAGTCTGCTCCCCGGAAAGCCTCTGCAAAAAAGCGGCTGCAGCACCCGATGCAGCTGCGGAAGATGTATCCGAGTCATAAGAATCATACGTAGAACCGGGCATGTCCTGAGACTGCCCATACGTAGAACCGGGCATGTCCTGAGACTGCCAAGGC
>NZ_QSDR01000032.1 GCF_003464085.1 Clostridium sp. AM58-1XD | reverse complement strand
GGAATATAGTTGCTCATAAAATGTCCTTCTACTGCTGTCAGAAGGAGACATAACCGTATCACTAATATATGAAAGAGTAAATATCAACTGTGCGAAAGTAAATTCCACTGGGGAATATGGGAGCGGAATTTAAAATTTCATTTTAGGTAATTTTTTCGTAAGAAGTCGAAATATTGTAAAATATATAAAAAAATGTTATACTTAATTTTGTAAATAGACAAACAGTAGGCGGTGTGGAAGGTGTTTGAACGGGGAAAACTGGATTCATTGGAATCATATTTTAAGCGAAGCTCAGAACGCGGTCATAAAACTGTATATTTCTGCCGTCTGGCTTCCTGGAATCAACAGACGGGGGAGTTTTTGGCGCGCTTCCGGGCGGAAGTAAATAAAAATGGAGTTTACATAAAAAGTAAGATTCCGAATCCTGATGAGCGCCAGCTGGCATTCTTTGATGAGATGGCCGGGTTGGATTTCAGGATGGATATGGAATTTATGAAGAGCAGTTTAAAGAGCTGGCTGCCACGGCTTACAGATGGTCAGCGTACAGGCCTTGCAGAAGCCATGTTCGAGATTTTATCAGAGCTGCAGAGGGCCGGTAAGAACCAGGCGATGCTGCGAAATGCCTATATTAAATTTATGTGTTGGTTTTACTATAAGTTTGAACGAATTTTAAATCGCACGGGAATGGATGAAGTTCCTAAGATTCTGTATGAAGGTGATATCAGCGCATATGAACTCAAACTTATGCGGATTTTGTCAGGCACAGGCTGCGATGTCCTTCTCGTTGAGAAAAACGGCGACGGAGAGTATACAAAACAGGATCCGTCTTCGGCGTATTCCCAAAAGATTGATCTTGCGGACGGAGGTGCGTTCCCGCCGGAAAATACGGCGGGTCCTGCTCCGACTCCTTTGCAGAGAAGAGAACCGGTCAGAGTGAATATTAATATTCATACAGGTGCCGCAGAAAGCACGGCCAGAAGTCAGAATACCACAGTGGGTACAGGCGCGGCAGGTACGTCCTCTGCTCCGCTTCGAATTAAAGTCGGACCGAGAGAGGAAAATAAAGAAGAAAAGACAGACAGAACAGACCGAACACAGGGAGTACGGGCTTCTGATTTTACATCGTTGTATCCGCCGCCTGCGGGGATGATGGGGACGAACAGCTGGCTTACAGGTGATCCATGGCAGGATTCATTAAAAAAAGAAGCGGCCAGAGGGGACAAAAAAGACGTATATTACAACATGTTTGTAAGCATATATGGAGCGGAAGAAAAGGGGACGTACCTATCCAGGCTCCTTCGATGGAAAATGAAGCTGGAAGCAAACGGCAGGAGGCTGATTCTGATTGAAAAACAGATCCTTATGCCATCGGTAGAAGAGGTGCAGAAGGTTCGGAGAGGGAATTATCCGAATGTAAAGGCAATGATAGCGGATATTCTTTCAAATGTTAGTTTTCCATCCTGCAGAGAGCTGGAAAAACTGGTCAAAAAAGCGTTCGTGGAGCTGATAGCAGAAGAGGCAGGCAATGTTCAGAAGGTGATGAACAGAGCTGTCTGTATGATTGTATGGCTGAGACGGTATATTCCTCAGATGTTCCCCGACTGGAGGCTTCACGAATATCCGGTCTTCCTGTACTATGGAACATGCAGGAATGAAAATGAAGCGTTGTTTCTCCGCCTGCTGTCCAGAATACCGGCAGATGTATTTTTGATCTGCCCTGATTTGGAGCTGGCGGAACGGACAGAGAACAAGCTGCACGATCAGGTGCTTTTCAGCAAAGCATTTGAAGAATCACTGCCCATGGGATCTTTTCCGGATAAGCTGGAAGAAGTGACATTTCATACGGCAGCTTACAATGCGGAACGGGATCTGGATACGGCGATGTACCAGGACAGCGGCATATACAGGAATCACCAGTTTAAGCAGGCGATCCCTGTTATCCTGCAGACTACATATGAAGAAATCGGGATTTTATGGAAGCAGGAGGCAAAATACAGGCCTAATTTTGAAGTGCTGGCTGACCGGGTGATGGTTCCGGTTATCTTTTCAAAAATTTCAGGTGTAAAAGACGGCAATAAGGTCCGATACTGGCAGGACGCGGCAAGATTTACGGAAGATGGAGCATTTTTAATCGACCATCTTCCATATATAACAGCAGAGACGCCGAATCCCATCAAGCCTCATGTAACGTCGTTTTTGAAAAACGGAAAACTTCTTACAGAGAAAATCATCCACCATCCATCATATCAGTACGGATTTATACGGGAAGATATGCAGCGGTTTATCTTTGACAAAATACAGCAGATGCTGGACTCCAAAATTATTACAGGCACGTTTTCAAGAGGTGTGGAATACACCATACTGGCAACGGCGCTTAATATGGATAAAAGCCTTCTGCGTATTCTTCAGAAATATGATTTTACGAAGAACATACCTAAGATGGTACTGATCAATACAAATGAAGGGCTGTGCAGCCTGGAGGACAGTATATTAACGATGCTGTTAAGCCTCCTTGGCTTCGACGTTCTGCTTTTGATTCCAACAGGATATCAGAGCGTGGAGCGGTTCTTCTCATCTCCTGTCTTTACGGAACATCAGGTGGGAGAATACATTTATGACATGAGTGTGCCGAATCTGAATGATTTGGCAACGGCAGGCCACGTAGAGGGAATCATCAGTAAGCTTTGGAGCAGAAGGAAGTAGAGAGGAGAAATGGCAAATGGGAATTAATTTCAGCGGACAGACGGCAACAGCCGGAGCAGGAGCGGGAACAGCTCCTTCAGGAGGCGAGATGGTTGTACAGGAGTACAACATTCAGGCCGACAGGGAGAGAATGGCGGCTGAACTGGCCAATTCAAAGGAGATCGACGAAATCGTCAGCACGATTGTGGTCAATGACCCGGAAACAATCGTAAATTTTGGCGGAGAAGCTGCAGAGGAGATCGCAAGATGTTCCGACACGGTTTTAAACAGCATGGATATGAGCCAGATTAACCAGTCAGGCCAGATGCTCACGGTTCTTGGCTCCATTATGGACAAGTTTAATATCGACGAGCTGAGAGAAGAGGAGAAAAAGCCGGGGCTGTTTAAAAAAATATTCGGAAATGTTACAAAGCAGCTGGATCAGATTCTGGCAAAATATCATACGATGGGGGATGAGGTGGACAAGATTTACGTTCAGCTCAAACAGTATGAGTCGGAAATTAAGCAGTCGAATAAAAAGCTGGAGGATATGTTCCAGGTTAATGTGAAATATTATCACGAACTCGTGAAGTATATTATGGCCGGAGAGCAGGGAATCCGTGAGCTGGACGCATATATTGCGCAGAGGCGGCAGGAACTGGAGCAGAGCGGGGATAATTCGATTCAGTTCGAGCTGACCAGCCTGGATCAGGCAAAAATGATGCTGGAACAGAGAGTACAGGACCTTAGAATTGCAGAAAATGTGGCCCTTCAGTCAGTTCCTATGTTAAAAACCATGGAATTCAGCAATCTGAACCTGGTAAGAAAGATTAATTCCGCATTTATCATAACGCTGCCGATCTTTAAACAGGCGCTCTCCCAGGCAATCCTGCTTAAGCGTCAGAAGATTCAGGCGGAGGCCATGGCAGCTCTGGATGCCAAGACGAATGAGATGCTGATCAAAAACGCCCAGAATACGGTGGAACAGTCGAAGCAGACGGCGGCTCTGGCCAGCGGAAGTTCCGTTAAGATTGAGACTCTCGAAACGACGTGGAGAACCATTATGAATGGAATCGAAGAGACAAAGCAGATTCAGGAAAATGCCAGAAAACAGAGAGAAGACGATAAGGTGCGTCTCGACGCAATCAAAGCTGACTTTGAAAAACAGTATATGCATAAAAAATAGTATCAGCCAGCGGATGGCCTGAGTACGGCTAAAGCTGAGAAATATATAAAAGGAGAGAACACTATGCCAATCAGTTTACAGAAGGGACAGAAAGTCGATTTAACAAAAGGAAGAGCAGGTCTTAAAAATCTGATGGTTGGTCTTGGCTGGGATGTCAACCAGTATGACAGCGGTTATGATTTTGACCTGGATGCGGCGGCATTTCTGCTTGGAGCCAGTGGAAAAGTGCGTAAGCAGGAAGATTTTATTTTCTACGGGAATCTTCAGCATGACAGCGAGTCCGTGCTGCATATGGGCGATAACCTGACAGGAGAAGGCGAAGGTGACGACGAGCAGATTCAGATTGATCTGAGCAAAGTTCCGGCAGATGTTATGAAAATCGCATTTACTGTTACGATTTATGACGCGGATGTGAGACGGCAGAATTTTGGCCAGGTTGCAAATGCGTTTATCAGAATTGTGGATGAAGTGTCAGGGGAAGAACTGATCCGCTACGATTTGGGAGAAGATTTCTCCATAGAGACAGCGGTTGTTGTCGGTGAATTATACAGACATAACGGTGAGTGGAAATTCAACGCAGTAGGAAGCGGATATCAGGGCGGCCTTGCGGCACTCTGCGATAATTATGGAATTGAAGTAGCTTAAAAGAAAGGACAGGAGGTCATTATGCCGGTTAGTTTGAAAAAAGGTCAGAAAGTGAGTCTGACGAAGGGAAATCCGGGACTTAAGAATATTATGGTAGGGCTTGGATGGGACGTGAACCAGTACGATACAGGAGGCGCATTCGACCTGGATTCTGCAGCATTCCTGGTAGGGGATGACGGCCATGTGACCCGTCAGGAGGACTTTGTATTCTATGGCAATCTGCTCCATCCGAGCGGAGCCGTGGAGCACATGGGCGATAACCGCACAGGAGAGGGAGAAGGCGACGACGAGCAGATTCGAGTAGACTTATCTGCCGTGCCTGCCAACATCTCTAAAATTGTTTTCACCGTTACGATTTATGAGTCGGAAAACAGCAATCAGAATTTCGGCCAGGTAAATAACGCGTTTATACGTATTGTTAACATAGACAGCGGGGAAGAAATTCTGAGATATGATCTGGGAGAAGATTTTTCCATAGAAACGGCAGCTGTATTCGGAGAGCTGTATAAGAATAACGGCGAATGGAAATTCAACGCGATCGGAAGCGGATATCAGGGGGGGCTGGCGGCCCTCTGCGCAAGCTACGGAATCGATACAGAATAAAAAATAGTGACGCGCCGTGAAAGCGCGGAACTATTTGCTACGGCTTGACCGTAAGGTCAAGGCGGTTCCCGCGTGTTTTTATGGAGCGAGGACCGAGCGAAATAAAAAAAGAGAGGAAAACGATATGTCAGTTAGTTTACAAAAGGGACAAAAAGTCAGCCTGACGAAAGATAATGCAACTTTGAACCGTGTAATCATCGGTCTTGGCTGGGACCAGGCAAAGCAGTCCAAGGGACTTCTGGGAGGTCTGTTTGGGGGTAAGACAGCGGAGATCGACTGTGATGCATCCGCAATTCTCCTTCAGGGAGGCAAGCTGCATAATAAGAATGATGTGGTTTATTTCGGCAATCTCAGACATGGCAGCGGAGCCGTCCAGCATATGGGCGACAACCTGACGGGAGCCGGGGAAGGCGATGACGAGCAGATTACAGTTGATCTGTCAGCGATTCCCCAGCAGTATGACAGAATCGTTCTGGTAGTTAATATCTACCAGGCAGTTCAGAGACATCAGGATTTCGGTATGATTGAAAATGCGTTCATTCGTATTGTAGATGCGCGGACGAATGCAGAAATGTGCAGATATAATCTGAGTGAGAATTACAGCGGCATGACTGCCATGATTTTTGGAGAAGTTTACCGTCATAACAACGAATGGAAGTTTAGCGCTGTTGGCCAGGCTACGAAAGATCCGGGCCTTGGCGAGCTGATCCAGAGATACGTCTGACCACAGTAGGACTGATTCATATGAGGGGGATGTAAATAAAGGAAAAGGGGGCAGCCCTGAACCGGATTTTAGTGACATGGCAACTGATTTGGAACGAAATCTGGTTCGGGGCGTGTCCGATTTGACTTTTGCACCCCCCTCATATAGATTTCCGGAGGAGAATTTATGAAGATTACAGGATTGACCGATAAACAGGTGGAAGAATCAAAGGCAAAATACGGCGATAACCGGATGACGGAACAGCAGGGAGAAGGATTCTTCAGCAAACTGAAGGATAATTTTGGCGATCCAATGATAAAAATATTATGTGTGGCCCTGGTAATTAACATTATTTTTGCATTCCTGGGACAGACAGAGTGGTATGAATCGGCAGGAATTGCCATTGCGGTCATACTGGCGACATTTGTTTCAACATACTCGGAATACAGCAATGAAAACGCCTTTCAGAAGCTGCAGGAGGAAGCCTCCAGAATTTACTGCAAAGTATATAGAAATGGGGAAATCAGCGAGATATCCATTAATGATCTCGTAGTAGGAGACTGTGTGCTCCTTCAGACCGGCGACAAAATTCCGGCGGATGGAGTTCTGATCGACGGACGCCTGAAGGTGGATCAGTCTGTGTTGAATGGGGAAAGCAAGGAAGCGACGAAGGAAGTCATGCCGGCAGATTATATCGACGAAGACTCCTCTATGGACTTCCTGAACAGATATAAAGTGTTTAGAGGAGCAGTTGTCTGTTCCGGCAATGCGGTCATGGAGATCGTAACGGTAGGTGACAAATCAGTCTACGGGCAGATTGCTAGCGAGCTGCAGGGAGAAGAGGACAGAGAATCCCCTCTGAAGGTAAAACTTGGAAAACTGGCGGAGAGTATCAGCAAGTTCGGATATATCGGCGGCGTTGCGATCGCAGCTGCATTCATGTTTCAGCGCGTTGTCGTTCACAACCAGTTTGACCTTCAGCTGATGGCTGCTTATTTCTCAAACTGGATGACGGTAATTAACGATCTGGTGGAAGCTGTTATGCTGGCCGTAATCATTATCGTTATGGCGGTGCCGGAAGGCTTCCGCTCATGATCGCTCTCGTATCTGCTCTGAACATGAGAAAGATGCTAAGGGACAACGTCCTGGTAAGAAAAATCGTCGGCATTGAGACGGCAGGAAGTCTGAATATCCTGTTCAGCGATAAGACAGGGACGATTACAAAGGGACAGCTGGAGGCCGTTACTTTTGTAGACGGAGAGGTCAGGGAATATAAGAGCTGCAGCGATGTTATAGGCGAAATTGGAAAGCTGCTTTCTCTCAGCATTCACCACAACACGGATGCGGTTATTACGGGGGAAGGCAGGAAAATGAAAATTATCGGAGGAAATGCGACGGAGCGGGCAATTCTATCTTACGCCGCCAGCACTTCCGTAGATTTAAGCGTAGCGAAGATCAGTTCGATTCCATTTAACAGTGCCAATAAATATTCTGCGTCCTATATAGAAGGGGAGTACAATCTGACTCTGATCAAGGGAGCACCTGAAAAGATTATCGACCGATGCAGAACGTGCTATGATTCAGATGGAAAAGTAATTCCACTTGATAAAAGGGAAGAGCTAGAAAAGAAAATAAGCAGCCTTGCAGAACGCGCCATCCGTGTGCTGGCATTTGCTGTATCCAGTCAGAAAATCGAAGGAGATGTGCTGCCGGACGGAGAATGGACACTTGTAGGTATCATCGGGATCAGAGATGAAGTCAGGCCGGAATCCATTACAGCAATCCGTGAGGTTCAGGGAGCAGGCGTCCAGGTTGTCATGATAACGGGTGACAGAAAGGATACGGCTGTAGCGATTGCAAAAGAGGCTGGAATTATTCAGCAGGAAAGCGACATCGTACTAACTTCAGAAGAACTCGGAAAGTTGTCTGACGATGAAGTCAGGGATAAGATGAATTCCATCCGTGTGGTTGCGAGAGCTCTGCCAAGCGATAAGAGCAGACTTGTCCGGATTGCTCAGGAGATGAACCTCGTAGTAGGCATGACGGGAGACGGTGTCAATGACTCCCCGGCTCTTAAGAAAGCTGACGTTGGATTTGCCATGGGAGGCGGAACGGAAGTGGCTAAGGAAGCGGGAGATATCGTCATTCTGGATGATAATTTTAATTCTATCAAGCAGGCGATTCTTTACGGCCGTACGATTTTTAACAGCATCCGCAAGTTTATCATTTTCCAGCTTACGATAAATGTCAGCGCCGTTATGATATCCTTTGTATCTCCTCTTCTTGGAAAGGAGAATCCGCTGTCTATCGTACAGATTCTGTGGGTGAACCTGGTCATGGATACGCTGGCAGCCCTGGCATTCGGCGGTGAGCCTGCACTGGAGCGTTTCATGAAGGAGAAGCCGAAGCGCCGCGATGAGAATATCATCAGCCGTTCCATGAGGACATCCATTGAAACAGGCGGTCTCTGGACATTTGCCATGAGTATGGTATTTTTGATGACGCCGCTTGTTGTTCCGTATTTCAGGGCGGATGAGAACGCAAAGTACCTAATGACAGGGTACTTTACCTTCTATATATTTATGGCTGCATTTAACGCTTTCAATGCGCGTACGGATCAGCTGAATCTGTTCGACAATATCGGAAAGAACCATGGATTCTGGAGAATCATTCTGCTGATTATCGTGGTTCAGGTGCTGATGGCAGACTTTGGCGGCGATGTATTGCGCTGTTACGGACTTGCACCGAAAGAATGGGTGATCGTTACAGTGCTGGCCTTTACTATTATTCCGGTCGATCTGATCAGAAAGCTGATCGTAGGAAAGAAAGAGGATCAGGAATAACGGAAGAACAGCTGATAATAATTACTTTATTATTTGGAATTATATGAACGGGGGAATGATACTGCCGGACTGCGGTTCGGCAGCTGAAGCCTCCGTTTTTATATTTTACAGGATCGTCTACTTTGAAAAACAAGAAAGACTGCAGGTGACAGAATATGGTTTTATTTGTATCGGATTTGGACAATACACTGATCTATTCCTATAAAAAAGAAATTGGAAGCAGGGTCCTGGTGGAAGAGAAGGATGGGAAAAATCTGTCTTACATGACGGAGGAAGCCAGTCAAATGTTGAGCACACTTTCCGATCAGGTGAGGTTTGTGCCGGTAACAACACGGTCTATGGAACAATATGGCCGTATACGGTTTCCTGAACATATACGAACGGGAAAACGGATGCCCGAATATGCCCTTGTAAGCAACGGCGGGATTCTTCTCCATAATGGAGAGATAGACAGACAGTGGCTGGCGGAGTCTATGGCAGTCAAAAAGGAAGCAGAAGAAGAGATGAAAAGGGGAATGGATATCCTGGAACATACAAGGGACAGAAATCTGGACGTGAGGCTGGTAGACGGACTGTTCGTCTTTACAAAAGTAAAGAATCCGGAACAGGTGCTGGGGCAGATGGATACGGCCCTTGATACGAAACAGGTATCGTTGTTTTCTAATGGAGAAAAGGTTTACATTTTTCCAAAGAAAATGAGTAAGGCGTGGGCAGTCAGGAAACTGAAAGAGAGGCTTTGCCCAGATTTAACGGCGGCAGCCGGAGACAGCCTGTTTGATATCGGAATGCTGGAAGAAGCAGATCTTTCATTTTACCCGAAAGAGCTTCATGGAATGATCCGGAAGAATAAGGGACGAAAAGACTGTGAAACCAGTAGGGATTCCTTTTTATCAAATGTAGTGTTACAATATTTAAAGGACTGTTTTTAGGAACAGCCAGTTTATATGATAGGAGAAAGTCAGGAGAACGATTGACATGGAATATAAAAGCAGGGGCGGTCAGAAACGAGACTGGGAAAAGGAAAAGCTGGCATATGGAGTGGGGCCGCTTATGTATACGCCGGCCATACAGGAGTCGGCCGCAGAAGGCGTGATCGAAAGGAAGTACGGAGGCTCTTATTCGCTCTGCTTCTGTCTGGAGGATTCGATCCGGGATGAGGCAGTGGGACAGGCGGAAAAACAGCTGGAGAAAACACTGGGTGAAATCTGTGAAGCATGGAGAGCCGGACAGATCAAAAATGAAGAACTGCCGCTGATATTTGTCCGTGTACGGACACCGGGTCAGCTGGAACAGTTGGGAGGGAAATTCCTTGCATACAGTGATATTCTTGCAGGATACGTCTTCCCTAAGTTTTCGGTATCGGGAGGAAGAGATTATATCGGGATTATGAAGCGGCTTAATGAAAAAAACGGCAGAAAGATGTATATGATGCCGATTCTGGAGAGCGGGGACATCATTGACATGAGAACCAGGAAGAAAAATCTGTATGCGGTCAAGGATATGCTGGATGAAGCAGGAGATATGGTCCTGAATGTACGTGTCGGAGGAAATGATTTCTGCAGTTACTTTGGAGTACGCCGCCGCATGGATGAAAGTATTTATGATGTCCGGGCCGTATCAAAGATACTTACGGATATTTTGACCGTATTTTCGAGAGATTATGTGGTTTCGGGTCCTGTATGGGAATACTTTGCAGGAGACAGAGAGCTGTGGAAAAAAGGGCTGGAAAGAGAAATCAGAATGGACCTACTGAACGGCTTTATAGGAAAGACTGTAATCCATCCCAATCAGATTCCGGTCGTTAACAGCTGCATGCGCGTACGGAAGGCTGATTATCAGGATGCCCTGTCAATACTTGACTGGGAGGGAGATTCTCTGGGAGTAGCCAAGAATAACGGGGGCGAGAGGATGAACGAGAAGAAGACTCATACGACATGGGCGAAAAAGGTTCTGAAGCTGGCAGAAATTTATGGAGTGAATGACGATGAGAATATATGAAGAACAGGAATTGATGAAAATCGCAAAGAGGGATAATAACACGAAGCGGTCATACCTTCTTGTAAATCCTCTTCAGGGAAAGCATATTCCGGTGCAGCCGTCCCGATGTATCCATATGGTTCAAGAGCTGGCAGGGAAAGTTTCAGACACTTATGCGGGAGAAAGGCTGCTTTTAATCGGATTTGCAGAAACAGCTACGGCCATAGGAGCGATAATTGCAGAAAACTGCCCGGAAGTTATGTTTTATATGCATACGACGCGAGAACAGGTGGAAGGCAGTTCGAACTTCCTTTATTTTTCAGAGATCCACAGTCATGCGACCGAGCAGCGGCTGGCAACAGAGAAATTAGATGAAATGATCCGCCTCGCAGACAGAATTGTATTTGCAGAAGACGAGGTGACAACAGGCAATACCATATGGAATCTGATTCAGTGTATGAGAGAGAGGTACGAAGCGGATTCGGAAAGTGACTCAGAGCGCGGTTCAGGAGGAGGCAGGGAGCGAAAACTGGCCTTTGGAATCGTCTCCGTTCTGAATGGCATGGATGAGAGCAATTCGGAAAAATTTGACCGGGCGGGGATTAAACGCCTGTTTTTAAAGAAAATAAGCGGCCGAGATTTCACAGCGGAGCTGGAACGTTATGATTTTAAAGGAGAAAAAGAGGATTTTTCCAGGGATATGGAAGAAGAAAAAAGCTGCCGGAAGAAGGGAGAAAGGATCATCTATTCGGCGCCGGGAAGGTGTGAGCCGCGCTTGGGGGTAGAACCGGTTCCATATCTGAAGGCAAGCAGAAATTTGGCACATTTTTGTATCTGGCTGGCGGAAAAAGAACCAGGATGGGATTGGTCAGGCAAACGGGCCCTTTTTCTTGGTACGGAGGAATTTATGTATCCGGCTTTGAAAACAGCTCAGTATGTGGAAGAGGAATGCAGCTGCGATGTGCGTTTCCATGCAACAACTAGGAGTCCGATTCTTCCGGATGCAGAAGAAGGTTATCCTCTCCAGTCGAGAGCAGAATTAAAGAGCGTTTACGATGGAGAAAGGACAACTTATATTTATAATCTGGATTCTTACGACGTAGTTTTTCTTATGAGCGATACGAGAAATTATACGGCACAGGGAATAGAGAGCCTTACATCAGCTCTGGAAGCCGCTGGAAACTCGAAAATTTATATAGTCAGATGGAGTGAATAGGTGAGAAGCACATACAGAATTGAAGACGTGATTATTTTACTGAAGGATATCACAGGGCTGGTGAAGCCCCTTCCGACAGAGGAGAGAGAAAAAAAGATACAGAGCGGAACGCACTACTGCGAAATGCTGCCTTTAGAGTATGAGCCGTCTCCTGGATATATGGAGGCGTATAAGATTGCGCTTAAGAACTATGCGGGAGAAACGGCAGCCGCAGCCGCGGCGGCGGCAGAGAAAATTCTGAGGAAAAAGGGGAGGGAGGCAGTCCTTGTCTCACTGGCGAGAGCCGGAACGTCTGCTGGTGTTCTGATGAAGCACTATCTGTGGAATAAATATAAAATCTGCCTGCCTCATTATACCATTTCCATTATACGGGGAAAGGGCATTGACAGGAATGCCATGAAGTATCTGCTGGAAAACCACAGGGCAGAGGATCTTCAGTTTGTAGATGGATGGATCGGAAAAGGTGCGATTCTTTCCGTTCTGGAGGAAGCAGTAAAAGAGTATAACGGCGTTTCCCCTGAGCTGGCCGTACTGGCGGACCCGGCGCATATGACGGAACTCTGCGGAACGCATGAAGACATTCTGATTCCAAGCTCGTGCCTGAACAGCGTTGTTTCCGGACTGATGAGCCGAACGTTTTTAAGGGACGATATCATAGGAGAGGATGACTTTCACGGCGCAGCATATTATGGAGAATTAGAAGCAAAGGATGTTACTTATGAATTCATAAACGCCGTGGAGAAAGAATTTATCTATGACACTCATAAAGGAGACAGATGGGAGGAAGGCGCGGAAACGGAATGCAGCAAACTGGAAAGCAGCAGAACGAAAGGGATACGGACAGGGCTGGAGGAGATCAGGGAGATTGCTGAAGACTTCAACGTCACCGATATTAACTTTATTAAGCCGGGTATAGGAGAAACGACAAGAGTGCTTTTGCGGCGCGTACCGTGGAAGATTCTGATAAAGAAAGAAGAGGTGGACGATCCTGTTCTGCGTCATATTTTCAGCCTGGCTCATGAAAAAGGGGTTGAGGTGGTACCATATGGGCTGAAAAATTATAAGGCATGCGGAATCATACGGAAGTGTTCTGATGTATAAGAATGATAACCAAGTATGAACCGAAGGGAGAGCAGATATAGAGAACATGTTATCTATATCTGCTCTCCCTTCTATTGTTTGGGACTACCGTTTGATGGCCGTACAGTTTTAGTACTGACGCAATGAGGGTGCTGCAAAAGTCGAATCAGCGGCAACGCTATATTCTTTTTGCAACACCCTCATTGATTTCATATTTATTTTTGATACTGCATTGCGGCCGAAGCATCCAGAATTCCTCCTGTGACGATATTGCCGGTTAGAGTTTCCAGCTTCCTGGAAGAATTTAATATGGCATTTTTTACGTCCAGAATGGTCCAGTCAGGATGTGAAGAATAGAGCATCGCGGCAACTCCGGTAACCATAGGAGCCGCCATGGAGGTCCCGCTCATCACGCCATAGCCATTGGGGACGGTGCTGACAATAAAGGAACCGGGAGCGGCAATATCCACGGTAACAGGACCGAAATTGGAACTTTCGTCCAGACTTCCATCGAACAGCAGGTTCGCTACGGATATGATGTTGTCGTAAGGAAGTGCCGCCGGATATACGGGATTGACGTCAAGGCTGTAGCCGATGTCGTTCGTATCGCCGTTGCCGGCAGCTACGATAAAGAGCATTTTGGAATTCTTTATTACCTCATTTAATTCCGGATAGGAAGTCAGAGTGCCGGAACTTAAATTGCAGATCGAGGCGCCGTTGGCTTCTGCATATTTTATCGCATTGATAATCATTTCCGGCTTGCCGGTGCCGGAAGCTGTTCCCAGGGCCTTCACCGGCATGATTTTTACGTATGAGTTATCTGTAATCCCTACAATTCCGCCGTTTTCGCGGCTGGCTGCAATAGTTCCGGCCACATGAGTGCCGTGATCATCCTCCTCGCCTACGTAAACCTGATTGTTATTATGAAAGAAATTCCAGCCGTTTACATCGTCTACATATCCATTGCCGTCGTTATCGATTCCGTCGCCGGGAATTTCGTCCGTATTGGTCCAGATGGCATTTTTCAGGTCAGGATGGCTGATATCAATACCCGTATCAATGACAGCTACAATAACTTCGCGTTTCGTCTGTATTTGTTTATACTGGTCCCAGGCCGGGAGTATGTTGATATCAATTCCGGCTACAGAATCCGTGGTAATTCGTTCATACGTATCCGGACCATTGTGGCGCGGCAGGCCGATTAAGCCGCTGGGATCAATAACATTTCTGTATTTTTGGCTGATATCAGAAAAACGCTTCCTGATTTCAATCATGCGGAGATCACCGTAATTTTTGAATCCCCATTGGTAAGCTGCATATTCATCTGATGGAGAAAGATTATCCAGTCCGGGGCCAATATCAAACGTATGGAATTCGTCTTCGGAGGAAGCGGTGCTGGAGGATGAAAACCCCTCAGGTGCAGACGTTTCAGACGCGTCTGCCGTATCCGGTCTGCCTGGAAATGGGCAGGTGAAAACGAGCGCTGCAGCTGTGGCCGAAGCAAGAAAGAGGGAAAGTTTATTTTTGTACATATATGTACCTCCTCAATGAACAGTTTATCATGTCTGCAATACAGCCATGACATGAAATCAAAACACTAGGCTCGAAAGTACCTCGCCAAGTGCTCCTAGTATACGCCAATCTCTAAACTCGTGGAAGACCTCGTTAAGAGAATGGGTATGACTCGCACTAAGCTCGAAAGTACCTCGCCAAGTGCTCCTAGTATACCACAAAAAGTGGAAAATGAATTGAAAATTGTGTGAAAAATATTTACGATTTCTTTATCAGGTGCTTACATTACAGAGTTGTGAGTAATATGGGAATATGGTATAATGAGCATATAGCTCATTATACTGGCGCATTCTGTTTCTGCGTACACCGCAGAAAGCAGAGCGCATAAAAACAGCGAATGCTGATATCCGGGAAGCGGATATCATAATGAGCGTATAGCGGGCATATATAGTATTTCGGAAACGTACTTGAACAAATCAGACAATTGAGGTGACTGCTTATGGAAGAAGGCCGGTTCCGCAATAAAATATACTGGTTTACATTTCTCTTCAGCGTTCTCGTTGTCTGGGTGCATTCAGCTAATGCGGAGATTTATCTTGGCTGGACAGACGAGGCCTATCTTTTGTATGCGTTTGAAAATTTCATCGGCAATGTCGTTGCGCAGGTGGCGGTGCCGGGCTTTTTTATGATTTCATCCTATCTTTTTTACCGCAATTTTTCCTGGGACAAATTAAAAATAAAGTGGTATTCCAGAATCAGGACTGTGCTGGTTCCTTTTATTGTATGGAATTTTCTTTATTATATGGGCTATGTGATTGCAAGCAGGATCACTGGGCTGAAAGACGTAGTGGGGAAGGGAATCGTTCCATTTAATCTGATGGCTGCCGGCGATGCAATTCTCAATTACACGTATAATTATGTATTCTGGTATCTGTATCAGCTGATCCTTTTAATCCTCCTGGCGCCGTTCATTTATCTGGTGATCAGAAACAGGTACACGGCTGCGGCTGCCGGTATAGCAGTGCTGCTGGCTATAAACTGCGGCTATCGTCTGATGTATCTGAATCTGGACGCCCTTTTGTATTACGGAATCGCAGCGTACTTTGCCGTTCATGGAAAACGGGCGGCGGAAGGAGAATGGAGCGGCCGGAGAATGGCGGTCGGCGCCGTGATGGCAGCTGCAGGAGTCACCAGCCTGATGTTGTCTGCAGGTGGAGTACGGGTTGTGTTTGTAGTGATGTTCCGCCTGCTGATTCCACTCTCTCTGTGGCTGATGGTAAGTGAAAAGAAGCTCCTCAAGGCCAGGGGATGGATGAAAAACAATTTTTTCCTGTATGCCGTTCACTTTGCCTTTGTACGCCTGATTAATAAAACAGGGGCAGCAGTTCTCCCTCATGTGATCGAAGTTCCGCTGACCCTGTATCTTTTGATGCCAATTATATGTATTGTTATCAGCAGCTTGCTGTCCGCTGCAATAAAAAAAATTTCACCGCCTGTCTGGACCCTTCTTACCGGAGGGAGAACGGCTTAGTCCTCCCAGGGACGGATACGGTATGTTACTCCAAGATCGTCGCAGATTTTTTGACAGGCCTCTTCCTCCGCTTTCGTAAGCGTAGTGGAAACCGTTGTTAAAACTACATGAGGAACATATTTCCTCGCTTCTTTTGCGAAATCAAGCATGGCCTGAAAGCTTTCTGCTCCGAATCGGCTCCGAGTAAGTTCCAGATAGCGGTCCGCATTTGGCGTATTCAGGCTTATGCTGACGGTATCTATTTTGTCTTTTAGATCAGGAGCGATATCACGTCCATTTACCAGGCTTCCCAGGCCGTTCGTATTGATCCTGGTTTTTATATGGTATGTTTCTTTTACAAAAGCGGCAATTTCCAGAAGATCATCGATCCGTTCCGTCGGCTCACCGAAGCCGCAGAAGACGACCTCCCTGTAACGGCTCATATCAAACTTTTCAAATTCTTTCCGGACCTCTTCAACAGACGGCTCTCTTTCCAGCCACAAACTGCCGGAATGTTCCATTTCATCTCTTGTCTGTCTCAAACAGAATGTGCAGGAGCAGGGGCAGCGGTTCGTCATATTAACATAGAGATTTTCATGTACCTCATACAGTATTGTCATAGCAGATTTTTCCTTTCTTCGCGTTAATGAAGTTCGTGAAGAACTTCTTCAAAACATACCCCATCCGTCATGGGGATGTCAAGTTTTTCGGTTGCAGCAATGCATTTTTGGATAAAATGAGCGGCTTTCGATACGGCGGCTTTTAATTCGGCCCCGTTTACACAGTCAGCAGCTATAATTGCTGAAAAGATATCACCGGTTCCGGAACGGGTGTGACCAACGCGTTTTGTACGCAGGATACATGGCTCTTTTCCACGTTCATAGACGACATTTCCGATATACTGTCCTATGACTACGCCGGAGATGACGATTTTTTCTGCACCTGAGCGGCTGAGCTTATCGGCCATTTCAAATAGTTCCCTGCTTTTCCAACCTTCTGCTTTATAAGGGGTATCGGTTAAAATACAGGCTTCTGTCATGTTTGGAATGAGAACATCTGCAAAAGATATAAGCCCCTTCATGGCTTCGCACATGTCCGGTGTGTATGTGCTGTAAGGTTTCCCGTTGTCGCCCATGACCGGATCAATGATAATAAGCGTATGTTCATCCTGAAAATCCTGTATGAACCGACGTACGATATCCATCTGATGAACGGAACCGAGAAAACCGGTTAAAATTCCGGAAAAATGCAGGTTCAGCTGCTTCCAGTGTGAGATATAAGCTTCCATTTTGTCTGTGTAGTCATCGAAGAAATAGTGGGGAAAGCCTGTATGATTGGAAAATATTGAGGTCGGTACAGGGCAGCACTGAACCTTCAGCTGAGAAATAACAGGGAGTTCGACCGCAAGAGAGCAGCGGCCGAACCCGGAAAAGTCATTGATGACTGCAATTTTTTTCTGATGATTATGGTCTGCATATGCCATAGTTTAAAACCCTTCCTGAAATATATATGGTGAGGGTGCTGCAAAAGGATAATCAGACGTGCCGTGGATACCAGATTTCGTTCCAGGCGGCGGCCACGTCACGAAATCTGGTATTCACGGCAATGATTTTTCGTTTTTTGCAGCATCCTTTCGATAATCAATTAGATATAGTGATAGATATGGACCCGGTTAAAAGCAGCTCCCATGATATAGAACAAAATGATTCCGACGATACCTTCTGAGACAAGGCCGGGAAGTTGGGCAATACCGGCAGCAAGGCTTCCGGAAAGAAGCATCCCTCCAAGGAAATAACCAACGACCATCACCGCGATCCCCACGGCAGAGGCGATAAAGGTCCGGATCGTAAACAGATGGAATACTTCGCCTGTTGGATTGGCAATTTTTCCAATTGCATATCCCATCGTTCCTTTTATAATTAAGGTAGGAATGATCCATTCGCTGTAGCCGCCGAGAAGATCCGCCATAGCGGAGCCAAAGCCACCGATAAAGATTCCATAGGGGCCGCCTAGCAGGCTGCAGCCGAAGAGAATGAAGCCATTTCCAAGATGGGCATATCCGAGAGGAATCGGAACCTTAAAAAACAGGGTTGATATACATACAAGTGCAGCGGCCATAGCGGCCAGACACAGGCGTTTCGTTGACTTATCAGACATATGAGTCCCTCCTTTTATTCACGCTGCCTTAATATTTTATACCTGCATCCTGATGCGGGTATTTGAATTATGTTGAAGGTATCATACAAAAAAACTGGCCTAGTGTAAAATGCCAGTTTGGATATTTTACACCAGGCCAGCTGTAGAAGCGATGCTGTAAACGGCTGTTACGGTTATGACAACACGGTATAGGAGCGCGGACCGCCCCAGTTTCCCGGGGAGGAAGGACAGAATGATAAGGGCGATTGCCACAGGGTAAATCATGCTCAGCAGCGGTACGGAAAAGGCCAGAATCGTATTTAGTCCGGCATTCGATATGATGAGACTGACGACGGCAAATACAGCCAGCCATGATTGATAGCCGAGCCTTGGGAATACGGTGCTGAAATATTCGCTGCAGCAGCAGAGGAGGCCGACACATACGTTCAGGCAGGCGATAAAGAATATAAGGCCCAAAATGATAATTCCCGTATTTCCAAACAGATAACGAACTACGAGCGTAAGCGTCTGGGCTCCGTTTTCAGCTTCCGAGAACATACTGCCGGTCAAAGCACCGATATAAGCGGTTCCGGCGTAAACGAGAACCAGCATAAGCCCTGCGATCAGTCCGGCTTTAATCGTCTCCCGCGCGATCTCATTTTTTTCGGTTATGCCCAGAGACTGGATGTTAACGGCAATTACGATACCGAAGTTCAATGCAGCCATGGTATCCATCGTCTGATAGCCGTCGATAAATCCCGTCATGAGGGGGGAAGCGGCATATTTATCCGATGGAATGGCAAAGTCCGTATGAAGTCTTAGGATACAGCCAATAAAAATAACGGCGATCAGAAGCAGCAGGAGAGGCGTCATAAGCTTGCCCAATCGGTCCTTCAGCTTGTCCGGTTTCAGAGCCAGGAAGGATGCCAGCATGAAGAAAAACAGGGAGTATACAGCCTGAAACAGAACATTGCTTCCGCCCGAGGGGATAAATGGGAGCACAGCCATTTCAAAGGACGTACTTGCTGTTCTGGGTATGGCAAGGCATGGGCCTATGCACAGGTAAATAAGCAGGGTAAAGAAAAATGCGAAGCGTGGGTGTACTCGGCTTGCAAGATTCGGGAGTCCGTCAGATTTGGCTACGGCAGCGACTCCGAGAATGGGAAAACAGACGGCGCTGACCAGAAAGCCTGCCATGGCAGCCGGCATATTGCTTCCGGCCTCCATTCCGAGAAACGGAGGAAAAATCAGGTTGCCGGCTCCGAAAAACATGGAAAACAGAGTAAAGCCGATCAGTATCATATGAAATCGTGTTAGCTTATGAGTGTCATGACGCATGTCTGCACGTCCTTTCTGATAAGATGTATATAATTGTTCGGGATGGCGTCCTGGACAATTATGAGTATATTTAGTTTACAACTGAAGAGCATTTTTGACAAGCAGTTATATAACTGCGGTTTATATCAACAATTCCTAGATGGTATACCCGTTTTTCGGAAAAAATAAAAGGGATTGTTGAAAAAAAAAGATAAATAGGATATTATGAATAGAAATACCATTTTGAGCTGGCCTTATATTTGCTGCAGAACAGCGGGGCGCTCTTTAAGAAATGAAAGGGGAGAACGTATATGGAATATCAGATTACCGTGATTCCTGGAGATGGAATCGGCCCGGAGATCGTTAGGGAAGCGAGGAAGGTCCTGGATAAAGTCGGAGAACTGTATGGACATAAATTTCATTATAAAGAGATACTGATGGGAGGCGCTTCGATCGACGTCCATGGCGTTCCTCTCACGGATGAATCCCTCAATACGGCAAAAGAGAGCGATTCCGTCCTTCTGGGGGCGGTCGGCGGAAACGTCGGCAATTCCAGATGGTACGACGTAGCGCCGAACCTGAGACCGGAAGCGGGACTGCTGGCGATCCGAAAGGGATTGGGTTTATTTGCCAATATCCGGCCGGCATGCCTTTATAAAGAGCTGGCGGCGGCCTGCCCGTTAAAAGAAGAGATTATTGGCAGCGGTTTCGATATGGTCATCATGCGTGAACTGACCGGAGGCCTGTATTTCGGAGAAAGGTATACAAAAGAGATCGATGGAGTGGAAACGGCAGTGGACACTCTTACATATAACGAGAAAGAAATCCGCAGAATTGCAGTCAAGGGATTTGAAATTGCAATGAAACGCAGGAAGCATGTGATCAGTGTGGATAAGGCCAATGTTCTCGATTCTTCCAGATTGTGGAGAAAAGTAGTAGAAGACGTGGCGAAAGATTATCCGGAGGTTACGCTGACCCATATGCTGGTTGACAACTGTGCGATGCAGCTGGTCATGAATCCAGGACAGTTTGACGTGATTCTAACCGAGAATATGTTCGGAGACATCCTCTCCGATGAAGCCAGTATGATAACAGGTTCGATCGGAATGCTGCCGAGTGCCAGCCTGAATGAGGGGAAATTCGGTTTGTATGAGCCAAGCCACGGTTCGGCGCCTGATATCGCAGGTAAGGATATTGCCAATCCGATCGCAACCATATTATCAGCAGCCATGATGCTGCGTTATTCCTTTGATCTGGACAGAGAAGCCGATGCCGTGGAAAAAGCGGTGGAACGTGTCCTTTCAGACGGAATCCGCACAGCTGACATCATGTCGGAAGGATGTAAAAAAGCAGGCACTGCAGAGATGGGAGACTGTATATGCAGAGAGCTGGAAAAAAGTCAGGAGGAGATAGATGATGAAAAGTGATGCAGTAAGAGTCGGAATGCAGCAGGCGCCTCACCGTTCCCTGTTTAATGCACTGGGAATGACAGAGGAAGAGATGAAGAAGCCTATGGTCGGCATCGTAAGTTCCTATAATGAGATCGTGCCGGGCCATATGAACCTAGATAAGATCGTAGAAGCCGTTAAACTTGGAGTCGCAATGGCAGGAGGAACGCCGGTCGTATTTCCGGCGATCGCCGTATGTGACGGTATCGCCATGGGACATGTGGGAATGAAGTATTCTCTTGTAACGAGAGATCTGATTGCCGATTCGACGGAGTGCATGGCTACTGCTCATCAGTTTGATGCCCTGGTGATGGTTCCAAACTGTGATAAGAATGTTCCTGGTCTTCTGATGGCAGCCGCCAGAATCAACGTGCCCACCGTATTTGTCAGCGGCGGTCCAATGCTTGCAGGCCGGGTAAAAGGACAGAAGAGAAGCCTTTCCAGCATGTTTGAAGCGGTCGGCTCCTATGAGGCAGGCCTTATGACAGAAGACGATGTGAGAGAATTTGAGGCGAAGGTATGTCCGACATGCGGCTCCTGTTCCGGTATGTATACAGCCAACAGCATGAACTGTCTGACGGAAGTGCTGGGCATGGGATTAAAGGGGAACGGCACGATTCCAGCCGTTTACTCTGAGAGAATTAAGCTGGCAAAGCATGCCGGTATGGCGGTTATGGAGATGTATAAGAAGAACATCCGTCCCCGCGATATTATGACGAAAGAAGCATTTCTCAATGCCATGACGATGGATATGGCTCTGGGATGCAGTACCAACAGCATGCTCCACCTTCCGGCGGTGGCTCATGAGGCAGGAGTGGAACTGAATATGGAGCTGGCGAACGAGATCAGTTCCAGGACTCCGAACCTCTGCCACCTGGCACCGGCAGGTCCGACTTACATAGAAGATCTGAACGAAGCCGGCGGAATTTATGCCGTTATGAAAGAGATCAGCAAGAAGGGGCTTCTGAACCTGGACTGCATGACGGTAACGGGAAAGACGGTGGGAGAAAATATTGAAAACTGTGTAAACCTCAATCCGGAAGTCATCCGCCCAGTAGAAAATCCATACAGTGAAACCGGCGGTATCGCCGTACTGAAGGGAAATCTGGCGCCGGATACTGCTGTCGTAAAGCGATCCGCTGTTGCCCCTGAAATGCTTAAGCATGAGGGACCGGCAAGAGTCTTCGACTGCGAGGAGGATGCGATTGAAGCGATTAAGGGCGGGAAAATTGTGGATGGAGATGTCGTCGTGATCCGGTATGAAGGTCCTAAGGGCGGTCCCGGCATGAGAGAGATGTTAAATCCTACCTCTGCGATCGTTGGCATGGGGCTTGGCTCCAGCGTAGCTTTGATTACGGATGGAAGGTTTTCAGGCGCTTCCAGAGGCGCATCCATCGGACACGTTTCTCCGGAAGCGGCAGTGGGAGGCCCGATTGCACTGGTGGAAGAGGGAGATATAATTTCCATAGATATTAACAATAACAGCCTGAATGTAATGATCTCTGATGAGGAGATGGAAGCCAGAAGGGCAAAATGGCAGCCGAGACAGCCGAAGGTGACGACAGGATATCTGTCCAGATATGCAGCGATGGTAACTTCCGGCAACAGAGGCGCTGTTTTAGAGATTCCGAAAAGATAGAGGGGATTATTTATGGATAAAACATTAACAGGAGCAGAAATAGTAGTTGAATGTCTGAAGGAGCAGGGCGTGGATACGGTATTCGGCTATCCGGGCGGAGCTATTTTAAATATATACGATGCACTTTATAATCACCAGGACGAAATCTGGCATGTTCTGCCGTCTCATGAACAGGGAGCTGCTCATGCGGCAGACGGATATGCCAGGGCTACGGGAAAGGTAGGCGTCTGCCTGGCAACGTCAGGACCAGGTGCCACGAACCTGGTTACAGGTATTGCGACAGCATATATGGATTCCGTTCCTATGGTAGCGATTACCTGCAATGTCGCTACAAGCCTTCTTGGAAAAGACAGCTTTCAGGAGATAGATATTGCCGGAATTACTATGCCTATTACGAAGCACAATTACATTGTAAAAGACGTACAGAATCTGGCGAGGGTAATCCGCCGCGCATTTGTAATTGCAAAAACAGGGCGTCCCGGCCCTGTGCTGGTGGATATTACGAAGGATGTAACATCGAATTCCTGCGTATATTCCTATCATCAGCCGGAAGAAATTCAGAGAAAGACGGATACAATCACGGAAAAAGACCTGGAAAACGCACTCTACATGATCCGTAAAGCAAAACGGCCCTATATCCTTGTGGGAGGAGGCGCCGTAGCGGCAGAAGCATGGGAAGAAGTACGGGCATTTGCTCATAAAATACAGGCGCCTGTTGCGGACAGCCTGATGGGAAAAGGGGTTTTTGACGGAAATGATCCGCTTTATACAGGCATGGTAGGTATGCACGGCACGAAAACATCTAATTTCGGAATTACGGAATGTGACCTCTGATTGTAATGGGCGCCCGGTTTAGTGACCGCGTGACAGGAAATGCAGCCAGATTTGCCAAAAACGCCAAAATCATCCAGTTTGAAGTGGATCCTGCGGAAATCAACAAGAACGTGGATGTAGACGCCAGAGTAATCGGTGATTTAAAGATTATTTTAAGGAAAATGAATGCCAGACTGGATCCAATTGATCATAAGGAATGGCTGGAACATATTCAGAAAATGAAGGAAGCCTATCCGTTAAGCTATCATAAGGATATACTGACCGGACCAGGAGTGATAGAAACGATTGACAAGGTAACGGATGGAGGCGCGATCATTACGACAGAGGTCGGTCAGAACCAGATGTGGGCGGCACAGTATTACAAATACCGCAGCCCTAGAACCCTTCTGACATCAGGCGGTCTGGGTACTATGGGCTACGGCCTCGGTGCTGCAATCGGTGCCAAGATCGGCTGTCCGGATAAACTTGTGTTTAATATTGCGGGCGATGGATGTTTCCGCATGAATATGAATGAGATCGCTACGGCGACCAGATATAAGATTCCGGTTATTCAGATTATTCTGAATAACCATGTGCTGGGTATGGTGCGCCAGTGGCAGGGAATGTTCTATGGAAAGCGTTATTCACATACAATATTGGAAGACAGTGTGGATTTCATAAAAGTGGCAGAGGGACTTGGAGCAAAAGCATTTAAGGTTACTAAAGTGGAAGAGCTGGAGCCGGTCCTGAGAGAGGCAATTGAATTAAAAGAGCCGGTAGTCATTGAATGCGAAATCGGATGTGATGACAAGGTATTCCCGATGGTTTCTCCGGGAGCAGCGATTCAGGATGTCTTTGATGAATCTGATCTGGAAATCTGATGATGTACAAATCCGGCCAGGCAGGCGGGTCATTCTGAGGGGTGATCTGTCTGCAGGACCGGATACTTTTTATTACATAGAGAAGTCCTTTGAACTTTGACTTTACATCTGAGGATAAATGCTGTAGTATTTTAGGAAATATGTTTTATTAGGAAATATGGTTAGGTAGAAACAGGAGGAGAGAAATGAGCAGGATTTACAATTTTTCCGCAGGACCGGCGAATCTGCCAGAGGAAGTGCTGAAAGAAGCAGCCGATGAGATGCTTGATTACAAGGGAAGCGGTATGTCCGTTATGGAAATGAGCCACCGTTCCAAGATGTATGAAGAGATTCATAATGAGGCGCTGGCTGATATCCGGGAACTGATGAACATTCCGGATAATTATAAGGTAATGTTTTTACAGGGCGGAGCGTGGACACAGTTTGCGATGATTCCCATGAACCTTATGAAAAACCGTGTGGCTGATTACATCATTACGGGACAATGGGCTAAAAAGGCTTACGGTGAGGCGAAGCTGTATGGAAAGGCAAATGCCGTCGCTTCCAGCGAAGATAAGATGTTTACATATATTCCGGACTGCTCAGATCTGCCGATTTCACCGGATGCGGATTACGTGTATATCTGCCAGAATAATACGGTCTTTGGAACAGAATATCACACTCTGCCGAATACAAAGGGAAAAACCCTGGTGGCAGATGTATCTTCCTGTTTCCTGTCAGAGCCGATCGACGTGACAAAGTATGGCCTTGTCTATGGCGGTGTACAGAAAAATATCGGTCCGGCAGGAACTGCAATTGTCATCATCCGTGACGATCTGATTACGGACGATGTTTATCCGGGAACACCGACTATGCTTCGCTATAAGACCCATGTGGAAGCGAATTCCCTGTTTAACACGCCGCCGACCTATGGCATTTATATCTGCGGCAAGGTATTCAAATGGCTGAAGAAGAGGGGCGGCCTTCAGGCTATGAAGGATTATAATGAAAAGAAAGCAGCGATCCTTTATGATTACCTCGATCAGAGCCAGATGTTTACGGGGACGGTTGAAAAGAAGGATCGTTCTCTGATGAACGTGCCGTTTGTAACGGGAAATCCGGAACTGGATGCAATGTTTATCAAGGAAGCAAAGGCAATCGGCCTGGAGAACCTGAAAGGATACCGTACCGTTGGAGGTATGAGAGCCAGCATCTATAATGCAATGCCGATGGAAGGCGTGCAGGCTCTGGTAGATTTCATGAGAGATTTTGAAAAGAAAAACGGCTGATTGGAAGAGGGGTAAATAATTATGAAAAAGATTCATTGCTTAAATGCTATTTCCAGCTATGGCACAGACATGTTGACTGAGGAATACAGCATGACTGACAACATGGAAGAGGCAGAAGGGATACTTGTAAGAAGCGCCGTCATGCATGAGATGGAACTGCCGGAATGTCTTCAGGCGATTGCGAGAGCAGGAGCAGGAGTAAATAATATCCCTCTTGAAAAGTGCGCGGAATCAGGAATCGTTGTATTCAATACGCCGGGCGCCAACGCCAACGGAGTGAAAGAACTCGTGATTACAGGCCTTCTTCTGGCGGCCCGCGATGTTGTAGGCGGTATCGAATGGTGTCAGTCCGTTAAGGATGATCCGGATATTACAAAGACCGTAGAAAAAGGAAAAAAAGCTTTTGCCGGTTCGGAGATTAAGGGAAAGAAACTGGGGGTTATCGGACTGGGGGCAATCGGAGCGGAGGTTGCTAATGCCGCAGCTTCTCTTGGAATGGAAGTGTACGGCTATGATCCATATATTTCCGTAAACGCGGCCTGGGGGTTGTCACGTTCCGTTAAACATATTACGGCAGTCGATAAGATTTATCATGAATGTGATTATATTACCGTTCACGTTCCCCTTCTTGACAGCACAAGGGGGATGATTAATAAGACCACGATTTCAGAGATGAAAGACGGCGTCGTAATCCTGAACTTTGCCAGAGATCTCCTTGTAAATGATGATGATATGGCGGAGGCTCTGAATTCCGGAAAGGTTCACAAATACGTTACGGATTTTCCAAATTCCAAGTCTGCTAATATGGCAGGTGCGATTGTAATCCCTCATCTGGGAGCTTCTACGGAAGAGTCTGAGGACAACTGTGCAAAGATGGCAGTAAAGGAATTGATGAATTATCTGGAGAATGGAAATATCAAGAACTCTGTAAACTTCCCGAACTGCGATATGGGCGTACCGAAGGGACCATGCCGTCTGGCAGTTCTTCACCGCAATATCCCGAATATGATCGGCCAGGTTACAGGAACTCTTGCTTCTGAAAATATCAATATCACGGATATGACGAACAAGAGCCGTGACAAGTACGCATATACCCTTCTGGATCTGGAACAGAAAGCAGAAGGCGAAGTGGTAGAGCGCCTCAAGGGGATTAAGGGAGTGCTCAGAGTACGCGTACTGTAATAGGTCAGCAGATATAGGAATAGAAACAGGGAGGCGGCCGTGAGGGGATTGCAAAAGTCGAATCCGCTGTGCCACCAATACCAGATTCCGTTCGATGCAGTGGCCAGGTCACTACATCTGGTATCGATGGCATTGCTATATTTCTTTTTGCGACACCCTGGCGGCTTTTCTAAACAGTCAGGAGGAGACAGATGGCAGTTGTAAAACCGTTTCGGTGTGTGAGACCGGCTCCAGAGGTTGTCAGCCAGGTAGCGGCTCTGCCGTATGATGTATACAGCAGAAAAGAAGCAAAGGAAGAAGTGCAGGGAAAACCGCTCTCATTTTTGAATATTGACCGTCCGGAGACACAGTTTCCGGACGATTATGATATGTACAGCGAGCAGGTGTATTTGAAAGCAAAAGAGCTTTTGAATGACAGAATAGCAGACAGAACATTCGTCACCGGTACAGTTGACGCTTATTACATCTATGAGCTTACTATGGATGGACGGACACAGACGGGAATCGTTGCGTGTTCATCCATCGACGATTATCTGAACGGTATTATAAAAAAGCATGAGAATACAAGAGAGGAGAAAGAACTGGACCGCATCCGCCACGTGGATGTGACGAATGCCCATACAGGACCGATTTTTCTCGCTTATCGTGCGACAGATGAGATCAACAAAATTGTAAACCTGGTTACCGGTACAGATGAACTATATGACTTTACATCAGAAGACGGAATCCGCCACCGCGTCTGGAAGATTGACAGCGCGGATATGGTGAGCGCTGTTGAGACGGCATTTGCAAAGGTGCCTGCGACATATATCGCAGATGGACATCACAGAGCGGCTTCCGCTGTCAAGGTGGGCTTAAAGCGCAGAAAAGAGAATCCAGATTACACAGGCAGAGAGCAGTTTAATTATTTCCTTTCCGTGCTGTTCCCGGATGAGCAGCTGATGATCATGCCGTATAACCGTGTGGTAAAGGATTTGAACGGACTTTCAAAGGATGCATTTCTGAAAAAAGTCGACGATAGTTTCGAGATCAGGAGAGCTGGAGATGTAGGAGTTTCACCTTTTGAGCCTAAGGAAAAAGCCACCTTCGGTATGCTTCTGGACGGCATCTGGTATAAGCTGACACTTAAGAAAGAAGCTGCAAAAGCGGTGAAGAACGACCCGGTAAAGAGTCTGGATGTATCGGTTCTTCAGGACTGCCTTCTCGGGCCGGTTCTTGGGATCGGAGACCCGAGAACTGACAAAAGAATCGACTTTATAGGAGGTATCCGCGGGTTGAAGGAGCTGGAACGTCGGGTAGCACAAGACATGGAAATCGCATTTTCCATGTATCCCACATCCATCGAAGAGCTGCTTTCCGTAGCGGATGCAGGTCTTCTCATGCCGCCGAAATCCACATGGTTCGAGCCGAAGCTGAGAAGCGGGCTGTTTATTCATATGCTGGGATAAAGATGGAATGAATAGGTGGAGGAAGGGCGGCAGGAACGGAATTATGCACCGTTTGTTGGTTTAACGATCAGGTATGGCGCCGGAAAGCCGGTCTGCCAGGTCCTGAGCATTTTCATCACTGAACAGCTCGTCCAGAGTCGGGCCATTCCAGATTGTCTGTCCGTTCGTTTTAACTTCACCTGTCGAATAGTGGTATTCATAAAATGGAATCTGGCCTGCCTTGAAGCATTTCACTGCTTCTTCGCAGGCTGTTTTTCGTTCAGAGGCAGTCATGGTCTGTCCAGCTGGGCCGACGATACCCTGAAGGCCGGGAGCTGTTTCCAATTGTGGTGTTTCAGCAAAAGTGCCTGATTCAAGAAGTGTGAGGAAGGTATAAAAAAACTTTGTGCTTTTGTTGGAAACATCTTTAAGAACAGATTCATAGCCGATTTTTAAGCCCTCCATATAAGAGATATATCTGTCACAGAACCACAGCTTTTCGCTATCATCGAAGTTGTTAAACATGGAGAGGAACGCATTATGTGTCATGGTGGCGGAAGTGCCACTAAACAAAGAGGACATATCGAAGTTAAGGGCTTTTGGCGCCAGATCAGAATTCTTGATCTTCAGATCAGACTTCGCAGGATAGATAATGGTAGAATATACTTTGGCGGCAGCCACGGTTGCCAGGACTACGGCTTTTTCTGCATAGGCATTATCGACAGCATTATAGCTGGCTCCGGTTTTATTGGCGGCATTCGTGATAAGTGCGGACAGATTGCCCTCGTCCCAGATATCTTCGGACGGAAGGCTCGAAAACGTGATCATTCGATCCTGAAGCTGACTGGTCATAATTGGGACCACTCTTCCGTGTACTCCCTGAAAGGCCGCTTTGACTGCTGTTTTTATGAATGAAGCATCGATGCCTTCGACTGAATGGACCGCCCCGTCTCCATCGAAATGGAAACCATGGTTCCATGAAGCTGCATGCTTCAGGCTGCCCCATATCCTTTTGGAAAGCGGCATATCGCTATCGATTACGGCCGGGTAGTAGCGCAGCAGGCGGGTGGTATAGACGAGATTTTCATAATGAAGATCTTCCAGCCCAGTCAGGGCCGAAAAAATCTGCGTCTTTTTTTCGTCTGGGACAGAGATGGAAGAACGTTTCGAGGCAGGAATATTTTTGATCTGCAGGTGGGGGATGAATTCCTCCATAGAGCCATGGCTGCCGGAAACATCGATTGTCCTGGTGCGGACCTGCCCGCCCAGAGGCCGCGTATCTCCATCGACCGTCAGGGGCAGACGGTTAAACTGATTGGCCAGGCTGCCGGGCTGACTGCCCAGAAGGCTGCGGTCAATAGACCGGTTATCCGGCTTGATCACTTTTTTTACAGAGGAAAGAAGTCCTGTTTTATAAGTAACGATAGAGGCTCCTAATCCACGGTCATGAAGATCGCTTTCGGTGAAAATGATTTCAGTGACAGCAGCGGCGTTTAAATGTGCGCCCCAATAAAGAATATCCTGCATCAGTTCCGTTACACCCTGGGCAACCCGGGAAAAGTGAGACTGGAATAATAACTGATCTACAGGAGCGCGCTGATCGGTGAGTGAATTAAATATATAATCGATCTGTTCCTCTTTTGTATTGCCGCTTTTACTGAAAGCATATGACATGAGTTTAAGAATTTCTGAGTCGGCGCTGAGTACCCCGCGCAATGATTCAAGCAGCGCAGGACCGGCATGATACGTATCATAGGGCTGAGAAATAATTAGAGCAGTGATTTGCTCATGAAATCCGTCCCATAGTTGTGTGGAAATTTCCCTATAATCAGGATCTCTTTGAATCAGGAGAGAATTTGCATAGGAAACCTGCGGGAGGGAATGAACGAGTAGAGCTGTCTGGTTGCTTATTGAGGGGTAAATCTCACTTTGAGGCGTGTGAACTTCATACTGCTTCATAAATCCTCCGATCTGCAGAACAGATTACCTGCCAGGTGTATTTCAAAATATTAATCAAAAACGGATATCAGGCTATAACATAAGTATAATACACTTATGATCAGTATGCCAGATATCCATTTTAATATTAATAAATGATATGATATATAATAATGGATGTGATTCTATTGATCTTCCATCTGATACACCCGCACCCACTCCTTTGTCCCGTCTGCCTTTACCACTTCAGACCGGTTCATGTTGAGAAACTTGACCAGTTCATAACAGTTTACCCAGATCTCGTTATTTCCTTCTTTCTGAGATTCGTCAAAAATCAGCTGAAGGCCGAAATGGAGATGCGGTTCGTCGATATTATTTGTATTTTCCGTACGGCTGTAACCGGTGCGCCCCAGATAGCCGATGACGTCGCCGGCCGTTACCGTATCTCCTTCCTTTAAATCCGCCAGTTCCTTCTGGTAAGGATAATTTTTGCGGAGATGGGCGTAATAATAATATCTTTTCTTATCAAAGCTGCGGATTCCAATCCGCCAGCCTCCGTACTGATTCCAGCCGAGCGCTTCAATGTACCCGGATTCCACCGCGATTACCGGGCTTCCTACCTGCCCCATCATGTCATGCCCCAGGTGCTGCCTGCGGAAACCGTAGCTTCTGGCTACGCCAAAATCATCAAAATCGCTGTAAGGGAATCCTTTGGCAAGCGGATGAAATGCTTTCAGTCCATATTTCGTCACCCATACTTTATCCTTGCCGTCGCCATCTTCTTTTCCTGTGTCTTTAGAAGATTCAGGATTTTTAGAAGTATCAGGATTAGATTCCGGTTCAGACAGCTGTGAGGCGCTGCCGGAGGACTGGTCCGACTGATTCTGGTTATCGTTCAGCGCAAAGGCCGGCGCTTCACTTTTCGGTATCTGTATGCGGTAAGTGCCTACCATGCCGTCGAGAACAGCGCCGTAAGCTTCACGATAATAGGAAAAATATTTCATGTCTTTTGTAACGTCTTCCAGTTTCTTTCCGCCTTTCAGACTCTCTGCCAGAGCAGCCATGTCGCTGCTCTTATACTTTGAAAAATCTCCGCCGTATTTCGCACCAAGAAAGGCGAGCAGATCGACCCAATTCAAATGAACATCGCTTTGAAAGGAATCTACATCATATCGGAAAGCAGCTTTCATGGCTTCTGACGTCACATCGAAATCCACCCATTTAATAAATTTCTTTGCCTCAGAATCTGTTGCCGTATACAGACGGTTGCGTGATGAAGTAAGGAGCGGAATTCCCTCTATCTGGCCGAGAAACGTGGGGACCGCCATGAAAAACGGTATGGAGAGTCCAAGTAGGACGATCAATTCCAAAAGGATAATGGAAAAGGAAAGGGAGAGACGGCGATGCCTGCCGGGCTGCTGCGAAAATACAGGTTCCTTATCGCTCCTATCAGCCGGGTGGGCGATGAACGGAATCCTGACCTTGAAAGAATGAAAAAGAGAAGATATTTTATGACAGAATTTATGAAATATATTACATAAGTGATCGAACAAATGATAAAAAAACATCAGGAAACGCCCCTTCCGACTTAAATTTCAGTCCTCGGACATGCCGGGGAATACTGTTATAAGCATATGCGGAGTATTTCCTGATGTAGAACTTGAGATATCATATTAGGACATTAACAGTGAAAATAATGATCTTAAACTGCCCGTATAATCATCTTAACGGTCCAGACTGAGAATTTCGCCGTCGTCCGGAACGAAGAGATTACCATGATAATATTCTTTTCCTTCTGCCGTATAAAGTTCCTTGCGGCGTGTAATATTCTTATCCTCCGTATGCCAGAGAACAAGATTTGGGATATTAAGGCTTTCAGCCAGCTCACTGGCTTCCTTAACCGTGCTGTGGTGCTTTTCATAAGGCTGAAAGCGGTCCCTGTCTCCATAAAGGCAGAACGCCTCGTGAAGCAGCCACTGACTTCCCTCAACATACATATGGCAGTCGGCATTGTATGGCTCGTCCCCTGCGCAGGTGAATTTCTTCCCGTTTTTCAAAATTGTTGTAAATCCGTACTGCTTTGCCTTTGTAGAGTGGATGTCAAAGAATGTAACATCATATCCCATGATGCATTTTGTTTCGCCGTCTTTTACGGGAATCAGGTGAATTCTGTCACCGATCATTTTAAAGAATTTTCCCTGTACGGTCAGGCGGCAGATGGTTGTGATCGTATCAACAAGGTCTTCGTGACAGTATATATTCAGATCACCTTCATATGTTCCCTTTTTCATGCGGGTTGCGATAACGCGGATCAGCCACACGATCCCCAGAATGTGTCCGTATGTTCATGTGTGATGAAGATGTCATGTATTCTTGCAGTATCGATCTCCATGTCTTCCAGAATTCTTAAGATGCCATTTCCTCCGCCTGTATCTACAAGAAAAAAATCGTCGTCCTGTCTGATTGCAAAACAGGTATTATAACAACGTGTTGCCGTTGCGTAGCCTGTCCCTAATACGTATAACTGCTCCATAATTTCCTCCATTGTAACAAATATAGTTGTACTGTTCGGCGCGGCACATGTTCAGCCGATTTTTACGCCTGGATTACCGCTGCAATGAACAGTTACATGTAAAAAATGTATTGATTATTAAACTTTCCATTTTCAGGAAAGCATGTTATGATGAACCCATGGTACTATATTTCAGGCGGAAATGCAACTGCCGCAAACAGTGTTTTTAGTAAGAGGGAGAGGTATTATGAGAGAATTAGCATACCTGAAGCTGCTGGCCAGGGAGTACCCCAGCGTGAAAACGGCGTCCAGCGAGATTATCAATCTGACGGCCATACAGGGCCTGCCGAAGGGGACCGAGTATTTTTTCAGCGATTTACACGGAGAATATGAAGCGTTTGTTCATTTGCTGCGCAGTGCGTCAGGTATTATTCGTGAAAAGATTCACGATACATTTGGCCATATTATTTCAGAAGAAGAGCAGACAGAGCTCGCAAGTCTTATCTATTATCCAGATCGTTTCTTAAACAAATACACACTTCAGGGCAAAGTTACAGACGAATGGAAGAAGATCATAATCTATCGTCTGGTACAGATCTGTCGCCAGGTTTCCTCAAAATACACCCGCTCAAAAGTCAGAAAGAAAATGCCCACGGAATTCGCGTACATCATCGATGAACTCCTTCATGTGGATTACCGTGACAACAATAAAGACGTCTATTACAGCGAAATACTAAACTCCATGATCGGAATCGATGTGGCTGGAAAGTTTATAATTGCGCTGTGTGAACTGATTCAGAATCTGACGATCGACAGCCTTCATATTATCGGGGATATCTTCGACAGAGGACCGAGGGCCGACATCATTATGAAGGAGTTGATGAATTTTCACGATGTGGATATCCAGTGGGGAAATCATGACATTTCATGGATGGGAGCCGCAACGGGAAATCTGGCCTGTGTCTGCAATGTTCTGCGTATCGCCATCAGCTACAACAGCTTTGATGTTCTGGAGGACGGATACGGGATTAACTTAAGGCCGCTTTCCATGTTTGCCGCCCATGTATACCAGGGAGACAGCTGCGAGCGGTTTATCCCTCATACACTCGATCAGAATATTTATGACGCGGTAGATCCGGGACTGGCGGCTAAGATGCACAAAGCGATCGCCGTCATTCAATTTAAGGTAGAAGGCCAGATTATTAAACGGAATCCGGAATACGAGATGGACGACAGGCTTCTTCTTAATCAGATCGACTATGAAAATGGAACCGTAATGCTCAGGGGAAAGAAGTATCCGATGCTGGATACAAATTTTCCGACGGTGGATCCGAAAGATCCGTTCCGCCTGACGAAGGAAGAGGAAGAGCTGCTGCATACCCTGGTCCTTTCCTTCCGCCACAGTGAGCTTCTTCACCGCCATATAAATTTTATTTATACACACGGAAGTCTGTATAAATGCTATAATTCCAATCTCCTTTATCATGGTTGCATCCCGATGAAGGAAGATGGAAGTTTTGATGAAATCAGCCTGGACGGCAAACGTCTCTCAGGAAAGAGCCTGATGGATTACATCGATGAACAGATTCAAAAGGCTTATTTTCTTCCTGAAGATGCAGAAGAGAAAGCGAAGGCAAGAGATTTTATGTGGTACCTATGGTGCGGGGCAAAATCACCTGTATTCGGAAAAGACAGAATGACGACGTTTGAACACTATTTCATTGCAGACAAGTCTACCTATAAGGAAACACTGAATCCATATTACCGCCTGAGCGTGGAAGAAACATACTGCGACAGGATACTGGAAGAATTTGGTCTCCGAAAGAGGGCGCCCATATTATCAATGGACATGTGCCAGTTAAGATCAAAGATGGAGAAAAGCCCGTCAAGGCTGGCGGAAAGCTTTATATCATAGACGGCGGCCTCTCAAAAGCATACCAGAAAACTACTGGGATCGCCGGATATACGCTGATCTACAATTCCAACCATCTGGCTCTGGCAGAACATAAGCCATTTCAACCAAATGAGGAAAATACTCCGAAAGTCTATATTACTGAGAAGACAAAGAACCGTATACGCGTAGCGGACACGGATTTGGGCAAGGAAATGACACAGAGAATACTGGATCTGAAGGAACTGGTGGCGGCGTACCGGTCTGGAGTTCTGAAGGAAAAGGACAAATAGTAAGGATATATAGGATAAATGCAGCGGTTCAAAACAAATAACGGATAAAACATGGGAAAGTGAATAGGAAAGGGAAAATTTAGAAAAACTTAATAGATAAATAGAAAAACGTATGATATGATAAATGCATTAAAAACACGTAAACTAAACAATAATAAAGTATGCAGTGATAAAGTAAGCATGAGTAAAATAAGCATAAGTAAATAAGCAGTGGGTACATATGCAGATACCTGATACTGCAGAATGCAGGCAGAATAGGGAGACTTAGATGGATAAAGAAGAGTTTTTACGAACCCTTGGCGCAGCGCTTTCTGGCGAGGTGCCGCAGCATATCATACAGGAAAATATACGATATTACGATAATTATATAACAGGAGAACTGTCAAAGGGCCGTACGGAGAGTGAAATTATGAATGAACTGGGCGGCCCAAGGCTGATTGCCAGAACGATCATCGATGCCGCAGAGGCTGGCGGAGAGACAGCCAGCTACGGCAATGAAGGCAGTCCCTTCGGCAATTCCCCTTATGAAGACGCTTCCGGCCCCGGAGGCCAGAGCGGCTATGGAAGCCAGGGAAGCTATGACGGAGAACCGCAGGGAAGCAGCTATCAATCTTATGGAGAAAGCACGAACCACAGCGGCTCCTTCCATATGTATAATCTGAATAAATGGTATTGGAAGCTGGCCGGCATTTTGATTTTAACGCTGGTGATCTTTGTCCTGGTAACGATTGTGGGAGGAATCTTTTCACTTCTCCTTTCACCGGTCGGCCTGATCTTAATTCTCATTCTGCTTCTTTGGCGCGGGCAGAGGTAATGACGGCAGGACAATCAAATGATAAGGTATAGCGAAAAGATATGAAATGAATCAGGGAGTCCGGGGCAGAAGCTGTAGAGATAAAGCTGGATGCTGGGGCTCCTTTTTCCTGTTTAATAAGCAGATCCCAGTAAGCAGTTCGTAGTAAACAGACCGTAGTAAGCAGATCGAAGATAGAAGAGGGAACATGGTGCGGATGGGATGAGTCGGTATCCGGCGGCGTGAAGTGCTGAAAATGGAATTTGTGTACCAGAAGAGGGCGGATTTACGGCTCGAGCGGATGACGTGCTTCTGGATCGTGATTGTTACAGCTGTCTATATGCTGCTTGCAAAAGAGGGAGCAAAGGGCGTTGCGGCGGAAACACATGAATGGTATACTAAAAGGGAATTTCAGGGAATGGATAGAAAATACAAGCCATGTGCAAAATAGAATGAGAGATGAAGGAGCTGAGAAAAATGGATAATAAAAACACAGGTTTAAAGACAGAAGCAAACAGCATCTTTGCAAAGATCGCAGGCGTAATGGCTTTCCTCCTGCTTTTTGTTTTTCCCCTGTATGTGGAAGACCGGTATGCCAACATACTGCGAGCAAAGTACCATTTTTATTATATTGTTGTGCTGGCAGCACTGGCAATCATACTGATCATGGCACTGATATTCATGTTTATTGACATGATGGAAAACGGAGGAGCGGGAACGAAGGAATCTTTGCGAAGTTTAAGCCGGGGAATTGGAAAAAGACGTTCGCCCTTCATGAAGTTGCTCTGATTATTTTTATGATTGCAGTGATTATATCAACGCTGCAGTCCGATTATCTGTATGAATCAGTGTGGGGGAATGAGGGACGGTTTTCAGGCGCATTCCTTCTTCTTATATATGCCGTGAGTGTTTTCATTATTGGGAGACTGTTCCGCTTTAAACAGTGGTATCTGGAGGCATTTTTAGTGTCGTCAATGCTGGTATGTCTGTTTGGAATTACAGACTATTTTCGATTGGATGTGATGGGATTCAAGGATGGAATGACTATAAGAAATCTGGATATTTTCACATCTACGTTTGGCAATATTAACACATATACGGCATTTGTCGCCTTAGTGCTGGGAGTAGCGGCGGTACTTTATGTGGCGGCTGACACGAGAAAAAAGGCGGTATGGTACTATATATGTGTCTTGATATCCATTACAGCGGCAATTACAGGGCAGAGTGATAACGTTTATCTGGCGTTTGCCGTTCTGTTTGGCTTTTTACCTTTCTATGCATTTGGGTCCAGAAAGGGCATAAAAAGATATGGAATTATGCTTGCTACAATTTTTACAGTTATGAAGGTACTGGCAGTTTTGGACCTTGCGCTGAAAGGTGATGAGTGGGGGAGTGTGATCGGTCTGGATGGTCTGGCAAAGGTGATTGGACATTTCAGCGGGACGACTGCGATTGCACTGATCCTTTGGGCGGCTGTAGCAGTTTTATATTATCTGGATTTTAATAAAAAGAAATCCGATGATGCCGGTAAATGGCCGAAGCGGATTTGGGGCGGTATTGTAATTGCTGTAATTCTGGTAGTTACGGCGGTTATCGTCGACGCCAATTTTGCCGGTAATGGAGAGCGCTATGGTGCGATCTCCAATTATGTGATCTTTAGTGATGAATGGGGAACAGACAGAGGTTTTGCGTGGAGATTCGCTATGGAGCTTTATAATGATTTTCCGCTCCACCATAAGATTTTCGGATATGGGGCTGATACATTTGGAATACTGACTACGAGCTATACCGGTTCTACCGCCACAAAGATGTATGAGTCACTCGGTGTTATTTATGACAGCGTGCATAATGCATATCTGCAGTATTTTGTAACAATTGGTCCGGCCGGTCTTATCCCATATATGGTATTTCTGGTGTCATCTATAGTCTGGATGATTAAAAAGGCAGGAAAGTCTCCGGCAGTGATGGCTTGTGTCTTTGCGGCAGCATGCTATTCCGGACAGGCTGTGGTCAATATCGATCTTCCGGCAGTGCTCCGGCTTTTTGGACGATTCTGGCGGTAGGATTAGCAGCCGCACGCATGAAAATAAAGGAAGAAAAAGAGAAAAACTAGCCATTTTTAACAATTTCTTAAATAATTTCTAATATTTTTCGGGACTGATAGAATGTACTTATCAGTCCTTTTATGTTATACTTTACAAGAATATACGCAGATATAGGGGATTTTTGCGCTTGTATGACATAAATGAGCCGGGAACCAAAGAAGTTAAGCGTAAAGGGTTAGGGATGAGTTGTTATGAAAATTGATGAAAAATATAAACGTTTGATTAAGCTGCTGTTTTCAACAATTTTAATTGGCTTAATCCTCGTCATTTATAGTGTTGTCTGGACAGATTACTACAATAAGATTATCGAACTGCCGTTTTTCCGTCGTGGAAACTGGATGATGGTTTTCCTGTATGGAGTTTTGCTGGTGTTTTTTATGCAGATGTATGGCGGATTTAAGGTTGGATATCTTAAAAAGGGGAATCTTATTTATTCGCAGATACTGTCGGTAGTGTTTGTAAATATTTTTACTTATTTTCAGATCGCTGTGTTGGACAGGCACTTTTTAAGCCCTCTTCCTTTGTCAATTATGACGGCAGTAGATGGTGCGGTGATCGTCGTCTGGACGATGGTATTTCAAAAGTTTTATGTGTGGATATTTCCACCGAGGAAGATGCTGTTGGTGTCTGGAAACAGGGGAGATTATCATCTGCTTGAAAAAATGAATGCAAGAGATGATAAATACGAAATTAAGGATTTGATTAGTTATAAGAAGGGAATGAACCTGATTTTTAAGAAGGTCCACAATTTCGACGGAGTTATTATTGGCGATATGCCTTCCCATGAAAGGAATCAGATTCTGAAATACTGTTTTGAAAATGATATTCGGACATACAGCGTGCCGAAGATATCGGATATTTTACTTAGGAGTTCATCTGAACTAACATTATTTGATTCGCCTCTACTTTTATCCAGGAATGACGGACTTACAATTGAACAGCAGTTTTTCAAACGGCTGATGGATATTATAATGTCTGGGACTGGAGCGATTATAACCTTACCATTTTTTCTTATTATTGCGGTATGCATTAAGGTGACGGATGGTGGTTCTGTATTTTATAAACAGACCAGACTTACAAAAGATGGGAAAGAGTTTGAAATTTACAAGTTTCGAACGATGATACAGGACGCAGAAAAAAAGAGCGGCGCCAGACTGGCATCTGAAGGGGATGACAGAATACTTCCGATCGGAAAACTTCTGCGGAGGTTGAGACTGGACGAGCTTCCCCAGATCTACAATATATTAAAAGGGGATATGTCCCTGGTAGGCCCCAGGCCGGAGCGGCCGGAGTTGGCGGCGGAGATTGAAAAAGAGATTCCGGAGTTCTCCTATAGATTGAAAGTGAAAGCCGGATTGACGGGTTATGCGCAGGTTTATGGGAAGTATAATACCACCTCGTATGATAAACTAAAACAAGATTTGTCATATATTAGGAATTACTCCGTGTGGATGGATTTGAAGCTGATTATTATGACACCGAAGGTTATGTTTATGAAGGAAAGCACGGAAGGTGTGAAACTATGATAAAAATATTTATAGTGTGTCATAAAAAAGCGTACATCTTGCAGAATGAATTATTAATTCCTATTCAAGTCGGAGCTAAAAAGGCGAGTATAAGACTCCCAGATATGATATATGATGATATTGGAGAGAATATATCAGAAAAAAATGATATTTATTGTGAATTAACAGCACAGTATTGGGCCTGGAAAAATATAGAATCGGACTACTACGGCTTTTTTCATTATAGAAGGTATTTGGCATTTGACGAGGTTTGCCCAATTGATGCTCAGGGGAACCTCATAAATAAAAGAAGGCCCTGTCCATATACAGAACTGGATGATATTAGGATGGATTTGTCCAGGTATGGTCTCCAGCAGAATATTATGGAGAATGTTATACAGAAGTATGATATACTGACAGTACTTAGGGAACGAATTAATGTGACTGTTTACCGGCAGTTTTGCCAGTATCATCAGCAGGGAATACTTGATGCGGTAATTAAGATATTAAAGGAGCGGTACCCACAGTATTCGGCCGCGGCAGATAAGTATTTGAACTCTAAAGATATCTATTATATGAATATGTTTATCATGAAAAAGCAGCTATTTAAGGAATACTGTACATGGCTTTTTGACATATTAGGCATCTTTGAACAAAGCGACGAGTTTTTGAAATTGGAAGATGAAAGAAAACGTTTATTAGGATACATTGGTGAAAGGCTTTTTGGCATATTTTATGTTTATAAAACAACAAATGGAGCAGTTTGTGCAGAGCTTCCATATTTGAAATTTTATAATACAGAAGAGAGGGAAGGGCAAGAGAAACATAAGACCAATAGAAATGTAAAAAGTATAAAGTTGGGACCTACTAATGTTGAAATAAAAATTGATATGAGAAAGTTCAATAAGATGTTTCCAGCAGGAAGCCGAAGGCGGATTTTTATCCGAAACATCTTTTTGAGATAGGAGAATGATTATGGGTATTTTCTTTAGGCGGTTAGGCGGTTTTTACCAATATCGCTTTTTGATGCAACAGTTAGTTACAAAGGATATCAAGCTGAAATATCGAAGAAGTTTTCTGGGATATTTATGGAGTATTCTCAATCCATTGATGATTATGGTTATCATGGTTATTGTTTTTTCCAATATGTTCAGATCAGATATAGAGAATTTTCCGGTTTATCTGATTATCGGGCAGACATTGTTTAACTTTATGAGTGAATCCACAAATCAGGCAATCACCTCGATAACTGGGAATGCCGCCCTTCTCAAAAAAACCTATGTGCCAAAATATGTTTTTACAGTATCAAAAGTAACCAGTTCTTTTGTAAATACACTGTTTGCTTTGGGCGCTTTGGTTATCGTATTCATTGTTTGTAGGGTGACGCCTAATATTTACTATCTGTTAATTCCAGTTATTTTGCTTCAGGAATACATTTTCTGTCTCGGATTAGGTATGCTTTTGGCTCAGAGCTCGGTATTCTTTCGTGATATTCAGTATATTTACAATGCGATTATAACCGCATGGATGTACTTGACACCCTTATTTTATCCTATTACTCTACTTCCGGACAAATTGCGCCAGATTGTTATGGCGCTGAATCCCATGTATTTTTATGTAGCGGAATTTCGCCAGATTGTCTTAGAAGGTCGTATGCCGGACCCATATCTCATTATTGCCGGTACAGGAGCGGCAATATTCGTGCTTGTGATCGGTACATGGGCATTCCTTAAGACACAAGACAAATTTATACTGTATATATAAGCGGGGTGTGATATGGCAGCAGAAAATGATTGTATGATTAAAGTAACAGACGCAACTGTGCGGTTTAATATGGCTTCAGAAAAAATTGATAATTTAAAAGAGTATTTCGTTAAATTAGTTAAAAAAGAATTAATGTTTCAGGAGTTTTTAGCCTTGAAAGATGTCAGTTTTGAAGTGAAAAGAGGAGAGGCTTGGGGGCTAGTAGGTACGAATGGTTCTGGAAAATCAACGCTTTTAAAGCTGATCTGTGGCATTTTGAAGCCATATAGAGGTAATGTGGAAATTCATGGGAATATTGCTCCTTTAATTGAGTTGGGAGCTGGATTTGATGGGGAGCTGACTGCAACAGAAAATATTTATCTTAATGGAGCAGTGCTGGGATACAGCAGGGAATTTATGGACAGCCATTATGATGAAATTGTTGAATTCGCAGAATTACAAGACTTCATGAATATGCCGATTAAGAATTATTCTTCTGGTATGGCAGCCAGGCTGGGATTCGCCATTGCCACAATTGTAAGACCGGAAATTTTGATTGTAGATGAAGTTCTTGCCGTTGGCGACATAGCGTTTCAGGAGAAGTGCCAGAAAAGGATGCAGGAAATGCTGGCAGGTGGAACTACTCTTTTGTTTGTTTCACATGCAATAAAGTCAGTGCAGGAAATTTGTGATCATGCCATTTGGTTGAACAAAGGTCAGGTAATGATGAAGGGCGAAGTAGAAAATGTATGCCAGGCTTATATGGAAAGCTTCGGATAAGATAATAGTACAGGGAGAGAATATAAAATGGAACAGGATAATTTGTGTAAAGAACCGAACTTAAAACTTTATGTAGTATGCCATAAAGAATCTTATGTCCCGGAAAATCCATATCTATACCCGATTCAGGTTGGAGCCGCGTTGGCGGGAAAACGCCTTGAAGGCATGCTGCATGACGATACAGGCGAAAACATTTCAGAAAAGAATAAGAGTTACTGTGAACTCACTGCTCAATATTGGGCATGGAAGAATGAAGAAGCAGATTATTACGGATTTTTTCACTACAGAAGATACTTGGCATTTGATCCGGAACTCAATAAGGATGACGGATGGGGAAACATTGCCTATGAGCGAATTACAGATAAGGTTATTGAAGAAATAAAACTTCAGCCTGAGGCGATTAGAAAAATAATAACCAAGTATGATATAATTTCTGTAAAAGGGAGGCGGTATCCGCGCATTCAGGAAGGTGGCTGCCTGCTTGATGTTTACCATGAATATGGTGCGGCTCCCTTCCAACATCGAAAAGATCTGGATATTGCATTGAAGATTTTGACAGAAAAATATCCGGAATTTGAAGATGCAGCTAATGAATATATGAACTCTCATGTTACTCATGAGTGTAATATGTTCATAATGAAAAAAGAAGTTTACTTAAAGTATTGCGAATGGTTATTTGATATTTTATTTGAGGCAGAAAAAAGAATTGACACAACCTGGTATAGTGTGGAAGAATATAGGGTAATGGGATATTTGGCAGAACGTCTCTGTGGAATCTATTATACATACCTGAAGAAGCAAACAGGTATTAAGACATTCGAACTTCCAAAGACCCTGTTCCAGGACACAGCACCTATGGCAAAGCTAGAACCAGTATTTATTGAGGGAGTGCCGGTTGTTTTATCGGCAAATGACCGCTTTGCTCCGTATCTTGATATTATGATACGCTCTATAATAGCAAATGCGTCGTCAACAAGACAATATGACATAATTGTCTTGTTCAACGACATTTCCGAAAAGAACCAGAACCTGATTAAAGAGGCAGCGAAAGACCGGAATAACATTTCCATCCGCTTTATCCGCGTCAGCCAGTATTTTGATTCAGGGAAGCTGTTTGTTGATCAGCATCTTTCCGTTGAAACCTACTACCGCCTTATTATTCCGGAAATCATGCCGGATTATCACAAAATCCTTTATTTAGATTGTGATATGGTCGTGGATCATGATGTGGCGGTGCTTTATGACATGGATCTGGGCGGATGTATTATTGGAGCTGCAAAAGATATCGATGTGGCCGGGCAGGTGAACTTAAACCAAAACGACTGGAGGATGTATGCGACAGAAACGCTGGGATTAGAAAAACCTTACGACTACTTCCAGGCAGGAGTTTGATCATGGACTTAGACGGACTACGAAAAACTGCCAGCTCTGAAGAAATGATCCAAATAGCGTTATCCGCGTCATGGAGATGTCATGACCAGGATGTTCTCAATAAGATATGTAAAAACCAGGTATTTTATATCCCACAGCAGTGGAATGTGCTGATGAGCTGGGAAGAACCGGGACGTAGCCGTATGCAGATCATGAAGATGGCGCCGAGAGCTTTATATGAGGAATATATGAAGGCCAGGAAGCAGCCATATATGATTCATTTTGCTGGATACCAGAAGCCATGGGATGTGGTGGACTGTGATTTTGCGGAGTACTTCTGGAGGTATGGGAAACTGTCGCCTTACTATGAAATGTTGTTAAGGCGGATTCGAAGGTGTTTTGCTGACGAACTGGAGAACCGTATGCCACAGACGAAGGTGGATTGGATTGGGAATGATCCGATGGTTCGCAGGATAGCGAACAGGTTGTTGCCGTTTGGGAGCAGGCGGCGGGAGGCTGTGAAGAAAGTCTATAAGTCAATTAGAAAATAACGTTAGTTGTATTGGCGATTTAGGAGGATCATAATGCCCAAAATTTCGGTGTTAATTCCAATTTATAATGTTTCTGATTATTTGAATGAATGTCTGAGCAGTGTTATAAATCAGTCGGAAAAAGATTTAGAAATCATATGTGTCGAAGACGCTTCTACGGATAATTCATTAGAAATTTTGGAAAAATTTGCAGAAAAAGATAAGAGAATTAAAATTATTAGACATACAGAAAATAAGGGACTTTGTCAGACTAGAAAAGACGCTGTGGCAGTAGCACATGGCGAGTATATTATGTTTTTAGATAGTGATGATTATTTATCGCTTGATGCTTGTGAAAATTTGTATAAAGAGATAGTGCGGCATAAAGTGGATATTCTTCAATTTGGAACAGAGTTATTGACAAATGAGTATGTTTCAAAAAATATGATAGCATGGACAACTGCTTTTATGGAACCATCCCTGGAACGAATTGAAGGAAAAAAACTTCTTCAGGAAAGTATTATAGACCGTAAATTCAATTGTAATATGTTTAATAAAATCTGGAGGGCAGAGTGTTGCAAAAAAGCTTACACTAGAATTTTAGACGGATACTATATCTCGGCTGAGGATCGGTATGCAACGTTTATTATTACATATTATGCGAAGTCCTATCAAGGAATTAAGAATCAATATTATCATTACCGGATGGGGATTGGGATTACTGGTGGTGCCATTCTAGATTTAAAACGATTTGAAAGTCGCTGCAGCGGGGCTGCTATTGTTGAAAATATTCGTGATTTCTTGATATCGGAACAAAAATTTGAGGAGCTATCTGAGGAATTTAACGTCTTTCGTAATGATATATTATGGGATTGTGTGGACTGCTGGCATAATAAATTGGATATAAGTGACCAGAAGACTGGTTATGAAATACTATTACATTACTGGGGAGTAGAAGCTATTGTAGGAGCCATAGGACGACGTTATTTTGAAGAACAAAATGACATTCTGATGCGCAGTCAAATTTTAAATCAGTCCTACACAGCAGTCTACTATCGGTATATCGGCTATAGTGCTATGGATGATATTCTACAGAAGTATATAAATATGGCAGAACAAATAGGTGGGAAGATATGTTTAATTACCGATTCGGATGCGCCTGAGACAAGAGAATCCTATCTGAACCATACTCTATTTCATATAGAAGCAGCAACAAACGCCAATTGGGATCAATATCAAAATCGTTGTAGAGAGTGGATTGATTGTTTAACTAAAAATAAAATTCAAAAAGTTTACTATTTGTCCCCTTCTTCCCATGTCACGTTACTGGATGAATTGACAGTAAGATCAATGGGATTGGAGTACTTCATAGGAATGGACGAATACACGTTAGACCGCCAAAACAAGCTTCAAAAAGAATTTAACGTGCTGCTTGCAGACAATACAGCATTGTCCGATAAGCTGGCAGCAATTAAAAGTACTTGGTGGTATAAGCTGATTCGAAGAATAAGACCAGAGATAAAGGAGAAATAAAAATGGAGAGATTAGACTTTACCAATCAATCAAGCTATATAGCGATAGAATCTGCTATTCATTTTAATCGCTATTTTACTGCTAAATCTTTTGTTAAAGGGAAGCGAGTGTTGGATGTCGCCTGTGGCGAAGGGTATGGAAGCAAATTGCTCAAGGAATGGGGCGCACTTAAGGTAACTGGTGTAGATATATCAAAAGAAGCCATAGAAATTGCCAAAGAAAATTTTTCTGGAGATGGTATAGATTACATTCAACATAGTGCAGAAGAACTTCCTTTTGAGAATGATAGCTTCGATGTTGTAATATCATTTGAGACCATTGAACATGTAGACTCTCCAGATAAATATCTCTCCGAAATATCCAGAGTACTAAAATTTGGCGGGATTGCAATGGTATCCTGCCCGAATGATCCCTATTATCAGAAAGCAGGTGAGCCCCAAAATCCATTCCATAAAAGGATTTTTTCCTGGTTTGATTTCGCAAAACTGACTCAATCACATTTAGGAGATAATGTGGACTGGTATTTTGGATTTGCATTAAATGGTTTTATGAATGTTCCCTTGACGCGTTGTACTGAGCCAGAAAAAAATGAAATATCCCCTAAATCAATGCAAGGATTATTCCAATATTCACTATTAGATAAAACAGCATTAGTTCCGCATGACCGGTATATTAATCACTGGAATTGCAATTATTATTTAGGAGTATGGGGAGCTAAAAATGATTTGCAGAATGCAACCCTCTTTCCTAGAGAATTTTTTGAACGGCCAGAAGACCCTAATGTAGCGGATACTGAAGAGTGGAGAAAAAAAATAGAGAAGCTTGAACAGGAGCATCTTCAGCAGCTTGCGGAAATTGAAACTGAAAAAGGACGTTATTTTAAAGAAATGCAAAGTCTCAAGGAAGAATATCGGATCATAGAAATTGAAATGAGAAGGACATCTTCATTGCTAGAACTTGCTAATAAGGAAGAGGATAAACTATGGAGTAGAATTTATTCTTTTGAAAATCATGAAAAATTTCTAAAAGATGAGATGAAAAAATATCAAGAGCAGGCGGAAATAGCTCAAAAAGATATTGAAATTATTAAAAAAACAAAAGGATATCGAATGCTGCAGAAATGTTGGCGTCTGGTCGATTTGATTAAGGGAAAATAATTATTCAAAAAGGGTGGGAAAATGGATAGAAATAAATTAAACATGTGTCTCTTAGTAGAAAAACAACCCTATTATACAAGTTCAATGCACCAGTTGATTGGTGTTGAAAATACAAGAGGAAAATTTTCTTTAGAGAATATCGGAAATAATGGCGAAAATTTAACAATTGCTGTTTTATCCATGAACAGGGCTTCTTTGACTCTCCGTCTGATGGAGTCTATAAAAAAGCATCTTCCACATTTTGCCGGAGAGTTTTTGATCGGCGATAATGGCTCGGCTGAAGAAGAAAAAAAAATTCTAAAAAAAGCAATGAAATATATGCCTTTCCGATGTCGATTGGTTGAGTTTGATCAAAATTATGGGGTAGCTGGTGGACGGAATCGTACATTCGAACAAGTTAAAACGGATTGGATTTTATCATTAGATAATGATTTGTATTTTACTAGTAATCCATTAAAGCAAGCTCAAAAAGATATCAACTCACTGGGGGTGAAATTTCTAGCGTTGCCGTTACTTGACCAGGGAAATCGGAAAAATGGTATATATGGCGGCCATCTTTTTGTAGAAAATCTCGAAAATAGGGCTTGTATTGGAATCGGCTCTACCTTTTATTGCGATGGGGTTCAGATGGATGTAGAAGCTCCTGGTTTTCTTTGTACAGGTGTTCCAGGAACTGCTGCTGTTATGAATAAAGAGACATTTTTTGCAGTGGGGGGATTTGACGACAATATGTTTGTAGGTTTTGAGGATACGGAATTTTCTATGCGTATTTTTCAGCAAGGATATAAAGTCGGATGTTGCGGCATGGTAAGCCTTCTGCACGATCATCCAAAGCCTGAAAAACAGGTCGACAAAGTCTATGAGCAGAAACGCTTTTCTAATGAAAAACTTTATGAGTCTGCTATGTATTTTGAAAAGAAATCTGGCTTTGGTGTCTGGAGTGAAGGTGTTGCCGGATGGGTAAAAGAACGTCAAAAGGATACCGGGTTAATTACAGAAACAGAAAGTGGTAAAACAAAAATTGCTCTTATTGTAGATAGGCCTAACTGGGCACTGGAGCATATCGCAACCGAAATAGAAGAAAATTTGAACCATTACTATGAATTCAAAATATTGTACGAAACGGACTTTTATAATTTAGCAGATATCCTTATGCTTTGTGAAGATTGTAAAATTATACATTTTTTATGGAGAGGTATTCTGACCTCTTATTGGGGCGAATGGGTTCAGAGCAGGATTAAAGATCTGGGAATGACAGAACCGGACTTCCGCGAGCAATACCTAAAAAATAAAATTATTTCTACAGAAATATATGACCATCTATGTTTGGATGATGAGGAAAGCCATATTACACCAGCACTGTTTCAGGACAAAACGTCTATTGTAACATGTTATGCGGTGGCATCAAGAAAAATAGAAAAAATATATAATCAATTGCCTGATCTTCGCCTTCGTCCGGCTGCTTATTTGCCGGATGGTGTTAACTTAACATTATTTCAACCTATAAACCTTGAACGATTTGACAATATTAAAGGCAGAGTAATCCGTTTTGGGTGGGTTGGAAATAGTCGATGGATTATAAATGATTTAAAAGGAATTAATACAATTATCAAACCTGCCATCAAAAAGCTACAAGATGAGGGCTATCCGGTAGAGCTTGTTACCTCCGATAGGGAGGAGGTAATTATTCCTCATTACAAAATGCCAGAGTTTTATTCGGGTATAGACTGTTATATTTGTGCTTCCCTTCACGAGGGAACTCCCAATCCGGTTTTAGAGTCTATGGCTTGTGGGGTACCCGTTATATCAACCGATGTTGGTCTGGTACCAGAATGTTTTGGAGAGTTTCAGAGGGATTACATATTAAACGTACGTTCTTCTGAAGCATTGGTTAAAAAGATACAACAGTTATTATGTAATCCACAAGATTTTAAAAAGTTATCTAAAGAAAATCTGGTTCAAATAAAAAATTGGAATTGGAGTATAATGTGTCAAAATTTCAAAAGT
>NZ_QSDR01000031.1 GCF_003464085.1 Clostridium sp. AM58-1XD | reverse complement strand
ATTTGTTATGAAGAAATAAAGCATTACTTTGATGAAAATGATAAATTTGAAGAGATTAATAACACAGAAGATTATATAAATATTCCACGAATTCCGTATAATGTTCGATTTCATGATTATCAAATTAAAGCAATAGAGAATTGGAAAATAAATAAATATACAGGAATTTTTGATATGGCAACAGGAACCGGAAAAACTTATACTGGACTTGGTGCAGTTGTAGCTTTGTCGGAATATGTACATAATCAGCTTGCGGTTATTATAGCGTGCCCGTATCAACACTTAGTTGAACAATGGGTTGAAGACATAAAAAAATTTAATATTAAACCTATCATAGGTTATAGCAACTCCAGGCAAAAAAATTGGAAATCTTTATTAGAGAATGCTGTTAGAGACCAAAAATTAAAAGTTAAAAAAAGAGATTTTTTTTGTTTTATTACAACTAATGCTACTTATTCTACAGAGTTTGTCCAAAATCAAATTAAGAAAATACGCGGTTCAGCGCTTTTAATAATAGATGAAGCTCACAATTTTGGAGCTGAAAGTTTGAGAAATTTACTAAATAATAAATTTCAATATAGACTTGCGTTATCAGCTACTTTAGATAGACATTGCGATGAAGAGGGTACAGCCTCACTGTATAATTATTTTGGGACAAAATGTATTGAATATACATTAGAGCAGGCAATTGAAGAGGGAAAATTGACAAAATACAAATATTATCCAGTGATTGTTACGTTGGAGGATGAGGAGCGAGAAAGGTATGATGCATTAACAATCCAAATCCAAAAATGTTTTATAAAAAACAAAAGAGGGAAGTTTGCACTAAACGAAAAAGGAAAACGTCTTGCTTTAACTAGGGCTAGGCTGGTTGCGGGAGCTGTTAATAAGCTTGCTGCTTTGGAAAGGGAAATTTTACCCTATATTCACGATAAGCATATTTTAGTATATTGTGGTGCAACAACTATAACAGATTTTAACCAGGACTATACAACTATTGAAGAAGAAGAGTTGAGGCAAATTGATGCGGTAACCAGTATATTGGGTAACAAATTGAATATGAAGGTTTCTCAATTTACCTCTAATGAAGATATAGAGGAGCGAGTGATTTTAAAGAATGAATTTTCAAAAGGAGATAACTTGCAGGCATTAATAGCCATTAAGTGCTTAGATGAAGGTGTCAATATTCCTAAAATAAAGGTGGCTTTTATCTTGGCTAGTACGACAAATCCTAAAGAATATATTCAACGAAGAGGCAGAGTTTTGAGATTGGCAGAGGGAAAAGACTACGCAGAGATATATGATTTTATAACATTACCACGAAAGCTAGAAAAAGTTCCATCACTTACAGAAGAACGAATGAAAAGAGAATTGACATTAGTTAAAAATGAATTATCCCGTGCTAAAGAGTTTGCTCGTTTAGCCATGAATGGAAGTCAAGCCAATATAATTATTGATGATATTATTGAGGCTTATGATTTACAAAAATATGATATAGAAAATTGGGAGGGATTTTCTGATGAGTACAAAAGTGAATGAAATTGTGATGGTTAATGGAATTGAAGTGGATACGGATAAAGCTCAAAAGATGATGAGAAAGATAATTATTAATGAAAAAAAGAATCTTAGTACAAAAGAACTTGATAATTTAAAAATGATTAGAAAAATCAAGAAGATGATAGAGGAGGAAGTGGAATGTTACTAAAAGAGATGAAACTTCGTGATTTTCGTCAGTTTAGAAATGAACAGTCCATCCAATTCTCAACAGATCCTGATAGAAATGTTACTATCATCATGGGGGAAAATGGATCGGGAAAAACTACTTTAGCGCAGGCATTTACGTGGTGTTTATATGGAGACACAGATTTTGAAGATACAGAAGTGCTCAATAAAATTAAAGCACAAGAAATGGGACCTAATCAGGAATGCATTGTAAAGGTAGAGTTACTGTTAAGACATTTAGATGTAGATTATACTATGATTCGTGAGCAAAAATATACAACAGATTCTGTAGGAGGGTTAAAACGCCCTAATAATACAATTTTTCGAATTGCCTACAAGAATGTGGATGGGCAAACAGAATTTATCAAGGATACTGAAACTGAATTTAGAATGAAGGAGATTTTACCCAAGGAACTATCTAGATATTTCTTTTTTGATGGAGAACGAATTGGAAATATGAGTAAAGAGATTAGAAGGGGAAGAAGTCCTGAATTTGCTGAGGCTGTTAAAAGGCTCTTGGGGCTAAGTGCATTCTCAGCAGCATTAGATCATCTTAATGGACGTTCTCAGAATTCGGTAATAAAAAGTTATGAAAAAGATTATGATAGTAAAAGTGACAGTAAGATTTCGGAATATACAAATGAAATGGATCGATATGATACTCGGTTACAGGAAATTGATAGTAGATTAGTAGAGATTGATAATGAACGATTAACAGTAAGTGATAAGGTAAAAGAAATAGAACAAAGGATTTCAGATAATAAAGATAGTGAAAAATATGCACAAGAGCGTATAAAACTAAATAAAAAATTGAATGGTTTGACTATTAGTAAAGTTAACAATACTGTGGGTATTATTCAGTTGCTTAATAATAGGGTAACGTCATGGATGTCACAAAAATTAATATATGATGCACTACAAGAGTTGGCAAGTTCAAATAAAATAGATACAGGAATTCCAGATATACATGCAAGAACTGTGCAGTATTTAATTAAGCGTGGTACATGTTTATGCGGTCGAGAGATAGAATTTGGAAATGATGCACATAAAGAGTTAATGAGACTGCTAGACTATATTCCGCCTCAATCAGTTGGAACTATTATAGGTCAATTTATAAGGGAATGCGAGTTGAAATCAAAAGCCGCAGATGGTACATTTGACGAATTAAGTGAAAAATATTCCATTGTTAGAAATTTTGAAAATGATTATGACGAGGTTTTACATCAAATTGAAAGTATAAATAAAAAGCTTGAGGGAATGGCAAATGTTGGTGAATTACAAAAAAGGTATACATATTATAATACAGAATTGAAAAAAATGGATATAGAGCATGACCGATTAATAGAAGAACGAGGTAAGCTTCAAACCAAGCGAGAACGTTGTGAGACTAATATTAATGAATTAAGTTTAAAAGATGAAAATAATAGGAGAGTTGCACGGTTTAAAGCATATGCGGTATATATATATCAACAGTTGAATGCAATATATAAGGAAAAAGAGCAAGAAACTAGAGAAAAACTAGAAAAAACAGTTAATGAAATATTCAAGGAGATTTACAATGGGGGATTTTCGCTTTCTCTCGATGAAAAATATAATATTCAAGTAACAGTGGATAATTTTGATGGATATATTGGTGACATTGAAACATCAACTGCACAGAGTATTTCTGTTATTTTTGCATTTATAGCAGGGGTGATAAGATTAGCTAGAGAAAATGATACTGATGAAAATGCAATGTTGCTTACAGAGGCATATCCGCTGGTTATGGATGCGCCGCTTTCTGCATTCGATAAAGCCCGAATAAAAACTGTATGTGATACATTGCCAAAAGTAGCTGAACAGGTGATTATATTTATTAAAGATACTGATGGCGAAATTGCGGAAGAGAATATGGGTAATAGAGTTGGAGCTCGATATTTATTTGATAAAATTAATGAGTTTGAAACACAATTAGCGGGGAGATAAGCTTATGTTTGATAAAGAGTATTCTTTTAAAGGTCAACACGCAGAAAAGGTTATTAAGTTAACTGCAAAATTCGATGAAAAAAATCAATTATTCAAAAGAAACTTGGATGTTTATCTTATGGCACCAATTGTAGGATTTTTGTACAATAGCAAAGCACCATTGGATACGGGAGAAACGACTAAAATATTCCCGCAGCAATTAACAGAAGCGTCAGAAGATCTACTTTTTAACTATCGTTTGATTATGTTGCTTAATAGAAAGAGGGAGCTAACAATCGAAGAAAGAATTGACAAGGCTTTTCGATACTATGGAAGTAATAAGGCAAAATCAGATGAAGATATTTTTGAAGAGTATGTTAGAGGTGGCGTAGATATTTTATATGAAAAAATAATGGCATCTGCTACTAAGCCAGAAGATTATATAAAGAACCTATATGACTTTATGGAGGAGATTGACGAGAGATACAATCAGGAGCTAGATACAGATAGTATTAAAGAATTATGTTCTCTTGCCAGAAAGTAGACAATGCATGATATACAAACTGTAGAGAAAAAACTTTTTGCTCAATATCAAGTAAAAGGAATATTGTCAGAAGATGAAATTATTAATATATGTATTGAGGAAGATTTAGATTTAACGGAGATAGATAGATTATGTGGTAGACTTATATCTAAGGGTGTTATTATAGGCAGTAAAGAATTTAATAAAGTATCATCTAGTAATAATATTATAGACAAAAGTCAGATAGACTATGGGATTTTGCAGGAGAAAATAGCAACTGAATATCCATCGATGAAGACATTAATTGAGTACACTAGTCAAATATTACCACCTCAGACGAAAGAATGGAGATCATTGATTGTACCGGCGCAGCAGGGAAATATTTATGCCAGGGAGCGTATTGTTTTAATGTATCTAAGAACAGTATTGAAGCAGGCCTACAATTTTGCTAAGTTGTATTCTTGTGACCTGGAAGAGGTATTTCAGTGGGGGGTTATTGGGTTAATAACAGCAATTGATAAATATGATGTGTCTAGTCCAGAGACGTTTGTTTCATATTTTCCTTTGAGGGTTAGACAGACGATGCAGCGAGAGGCTTCATTTAATAATGTACTGTTTTATTTTCCAGCGCATTTTAAAGAAAAAGTTTTTCCTGTCATGGAGTGCATCCAAGCGTATGACTGTGGCGAAAATGATATTGTAACGGCCATGAATTATGTTCAGGATGAATTAAGATGTAATATTGTCAGTAATGAAGAAGAGCTGAAAAAGATACTACTGTGCTTGAGTCCTCCTATTGAGTTAAAGGAAGAAACAGCAGAAATTGATGTTTGGGAGGAGTACATACGGGTTCAATGTTGTTCTACAGTTATTAATAAATTATTTGCACAACTGAAAGAACGGGAATTAGATATTATAATGACTCGCTATGGCTTTATTGATGGAGAAGAAAAAACGCTTGAGGAAGTTGGGGCTAAATTTCGCGTGACACGTGAGAGGATAAGGCAAATAGAGTTGAAAGCAATTAAAAAAATGCAGGTGTATATACAAAACAATCATATAAATTTGGAGGACTTACTATTATAAAAGTCGATAATCATATGTTATTAAGGCATTATATCAGATTTGTATAACGTATGGGAAAATACAAATGTGGGTGGTGACAAATTATGTCCGAAATAGTTGATATGTGTAGACGTCAAAAAGAAACAGAAGTTGTTTTTAGTTTGAATTATGATAAATGGAGAGACTTTGATGATGAAATAAAATTATTAGTTGATTCTGAATGGAGAACAGTCAAATTTTTAGATGAGAAAGGTGATTTGCACGAGGAATTAAAAGAAATTCCAGCCGATAAAGGTGGAATCTACATATTTATATTAAATCCAAACATAGTGCCTGGTGCTCATACATATATTATGTATATTGGAAGAGCACAATATACATCAAATAAGAATCTTAGAAAAAGATGTAGAGATTACCTCAGAGATATGAGGCCTAAAATAGCTACTATGCGTGAAACTTGGGGAAAAGAATTATATATAAAATATCTTCCTTTAAATGATAATGAGACAATTAGGAAGGTTGAAAAAGAGTTAATTAGAGTAATCATTCCACCATTTAATGATCAGATTCCGGATTTGTATAAAGCACCTAAGAAGTCAGCATGGGGAGGATAAATATATGAAGTTGCCAGCAATAAGAGCACAAATTGGAATATGGGTATATTATGTTTCTGCTTTATCATTTGGAGATGTAAGTAAATATGTAAAAAGAGTTGACGATGAGTTGCATAAATCTAGTTTATTGAGAGAAATGTTACAAAGAAGTATTACAGAAAATTATAAAAGTATCTCGGAATATATTAATACTCAAAATGAACGTTTTTTTAATGCTTTAATATTAGCTGTATATGATGGTGATCCTGAGTGGCATGAAATAAGGGTAGAATATGATGATGACGAAGAATTTGTTGATTTAGGGATTTTAGAATTAACTGGAGATGAGAAAATCTTTCCGGTTGATGGACAGCACAGAGTAGAAGGAATTAAGCATGCGCTTATTAATAATCCTGATTTGGCTACAGAAAAGATCCCTGTGGTTTTTGTCGGACATAAAAAAGATGATGAGGGCATGCAACGTACTAGAAGGATGTTTAGTACATTAAATCGATATGCAAAGCCAGTATCAATGAGAGATATAATTGCGTTAGATGAGGACGATATCATTGCTATAGCTTCTAGAGATTTGATTGATAACAATCAGATGTTTGGCGATAACAGAATTCTTGATTCAAAAACAAAAGCAATACCGGATACAAACACATCAGCATTTACAACTATAATTACATTTTATGAATGCAATCGAGAATTGTTATGGATCATGGTTAATGATATGGAAATATTTGATTTAGAGGGAAAAAAAATAAGGGGGAGTAGCAAAATTAAATATTATATCCGTCATAGACCAAGTGATGAGGCTATTAATGAATTTACGAAATTATGCAATGAATACTGGAGTAGTATTTTCGATATGTTTCCAAGCTATTCAAAGAGTGATCCTGCCGATGTTGGAGCACTCCGAAATAAAGAAGGAGGGAATTTAATATTTAGACCTGTATCTTTGATTCCATTTACAAAAGCCATTGTACGAATAAAATTAGAAACGGGAAAATCATTTTCGGAGATTCTCAATGGCTTTGAAAAGAGTATAATGTGTATTCAACATCCAATATGGAAAAATGTTATATGGGATTCAGAGCAGCAGGTCATGGTTATGAATCATCAAAAAGTAATAGAGCTTATGATAATATATATTTATGATAGAAAAATGCTGACTGAAAATGAATATAAGAAGCTTATGCAGGATTGGTCTAGTATTAGACAAATTTATGAAAAAGAAACGATTGGTTCAGTAATTGATGAGTTAATTCAAGAAGATGATTGGGAAGTATAAATGTTTGCCCTCCCGCTTGCGCAAACACCCCTCGGCATGCGCACCCCTCCATTCTTCAACGTTTTTCAGCCGTCATCCAGTTCAAATCGAGTTGGTATATTGTCCGTGAGTTCTGTGAAGGGGAATGGAAAGCCCTTGGGTATATGATATGACCATGTCTGGTAGATTGAGTTTACCATTGATCGCCTTTCTCATATCGGTATATCCACAGGCAAGGTAGATATTTTCTGCCCGTGAAAATTTCACCTGACATTTGGAAACAGACAGGATTGTGGACTGTATAAGGGAATTCAGAGCATCCACCGGGATTTCAGTAAATTCTATTAGTGCAGGACTGGATACCGTGAATGCCGTTGTTGGCGATCCGGATAACTTTCTTGGAATGTTTTCAATTGCCAGTTTTTGAATTTTTGAAAGCCAGTAATAATAGCATTTCGGCTCAATACCGTTATCTTCACACCACTGGCGGTTAGAAAGTCCGCTGTGTCTGCTACGATGAATGATGTCCAGCCATTTCTGGATGTTTATGTAGGATTTTCGAGGAAAATTCGTTCATAGTATCAGGCCTCCGTTTCTTAGCGTTTTAGGAGCTGCTCCCAAAACGCTAAAAGTTGGAAACCTAATTATGATGGATTTTATAAAAAATGAATCCACTACATTATTTGACGGTTATGTTTTACTATACAAATGTCTGATTTCCAATCGTTTTTTGTTGTAGAAGCGTATGTAATCCTAAATTACATATTGTTGAGTGGCATTATCGATAAATTTTATACTTCTAAATATATTTCAGCCGTGATGATTCCCTCAAAAGCTTTCCATCAGTACCATTGTCAATGCAATACCTGCCCCATAATATGGCGGTCTGTGGACGATTCGCTGCCTGACTTGCGGCAGCCGCATGCAGGGCCATTTTAATGAAAGTCAAGATGTATATGATATGCGGGCTTTAACAGAACTAATTAAGCATTAAATTTACGGAAATAAGCAGCGGTAATAAATGAATAAATCCGATAAAGATTAACCGAAGCTGCTGAATACATATTTATTTTAAATATAGGGCGAAAAACTGTTAAATGATTTTTCTGCTCTATATTTTTTTGAGTATATTTGATATAATAGTTAAGTTGGAATTATATCATGTATTTGTTTGATGAATAAGGAATTTACAATGGAAAAAATAAAGGCAGATATTCATACACACACAATAGCAAGCGGGCATGCCTATGGGACAATTCGCGAAATGGCGCGGGCGGCAGCTGATCAGAACCTGCAGCTGCTGGGGATCAGCGAGCATGCTCCAGGCATTCCGGGAACGGTGGATCCGTTTTACTATCGCAATCTTGAAGTGATACCCAGAGATCTGTTCGGAGTTCACATACTGCATGGGTGCGAAATTAACGTATTGAATGACGGAAAATTGTCTTTGGAGCAGGAATACATCGATATGCTGGATTATGCCATAGCCGGAATTCACCGTCAGTGCTATGAGGATCAGGGCAGGGAAAAAAATACAGAAAACCTGATCAAATGTATGCGAAATGAGAAAGTACATTTTGTCTCTCATCCGGATGATGATCATACGCCGCTGGATTATGAAAAACTGGTACAGGCGGCGGGAGAGACAAAGGTAGCGTTGGAGGTTAACAACAGTTCGCTGATTAAGAAAGATAGGCGATTAAATTGTATTGAGAACTACAAGACTATGCTCTATTACTGCAGTCTGTTTAGCGTTCCTGTAATCATTAGTTCAGACGCCCATGATCCAAGTGGTGTAGGCGTCTTTAATCTTGCTTGGAATCTTCTTAAAGCTCAGAATTTTAATGAGGATTTAATATTAAATACTGATATCGGAAGGCTCATGGACTTTATCCATACATAATATAACGAAAAGAAGGAGGGGCTATGAAAAAGAAGTTTGCACCCATAATATTAATAGCAGTACTGTTCCTGTCCGGCGTATGGTCACTGATGTCAATTCTCAGTGTCCAGGGAAACGCCCGTATTATTAACTATACCGGCGTTATCCGCGGGGCTTCCCAGTTGCTGATCAAACAGGAACTGCATGGGGATCCGAACGATGCATTAATTAACCGGCTTGACAGCATTATAGAGGAATTGATGACCGGAGAGGGGAAGAACCACCTTACGAAACTATCGGACAGGGACTACTTAGAGGCAATGAGTGTTTTTAAGGAAAGCTGGTTAGAGGTTAAAGACGAAATACAAAAAGTCCGTCAGGGCGGAGAGGAGGAAAATCTCTACCGGTTGAGTGAGGACTTGTTTAAAAAGGCTGACCTGGCGGTATCCGCAGCAGAAGAATATACGGAAAAGCAGGTCGCCAATTCTGTGAAGATATTTTTAGCCCTTTTTACGATCATTGCGATTGGAATCTGTTTGTTTGCAGCCAATGAGATCCGCCATCGCCGTAAGCTGAAAGTAATCGAAGATGCTGAAGCAAATAATAAAAAAGAGAGGGAACAGCTGGAAAAAATGTCCGAAGCGCTGCGCACCTCTTTAAACGACATGTCGGAACTTATGTATGTAGCGGATTTAGAGACGAATGACCTGCTTTTCTTTAATGAAGCCGGTCTGAAGAACTTTGGATTGGATTCCTATGAGGGAAAGAAGTGCTATAAGGTGCTGCGTGGACGGGATAATCCCTGCGAATCCTGCAGAGCTCATGTATTGCCGGATGGAGAGACCTACACATGGGAGGATAGAAATCCTGTTACAGGGCGTCACTATATGCTGAAAGACCGTGATATTTTATGGGAAGGCCGGCCGGCAAGGCTCGAGATCGCCTTTGATATTACAAAGGCGGAGGAGGAAAAGCAGAGGCTCAAATATACGCTGAAGACAGAAAACATAATCATGGAGTGTGTACGCACGCTGTATCAGGGACAGAGATTTACAGAGACAATTCCCAAAATTCTGGAGAGCCTTGGACAGTTTCTGGAAGCGGAGCGAAGCTACATATTTTTAGTGAGAAATGGGCGCGCTTACAATGATTTTGAGTGGTGCAAAGACGGTGTAGAGCCGCAGAAGGATAATCTGCAGGACCTGCCGCTGTCGTTTTTTGACAGCTGGATGCCGCGTTTTAACCGTCGGGAATGTATTCTGATTACCGACCTGGAATTGATAAAAGACAGTTCGCCGGAGGAATATGATATACTTAACAGCCAGAATATTCATAGTCTGGTGGCGGCTCCACTGGAACGGGACGGGGAGTTCTGCGGTTGTCTTGGCGTAGATAATCCGCCGCAGGAGCATTTGACCTACATCAGTACCATGCTGCAGACATTATGCTATTTCCTGATGCTTTCCATTAAGCGTACAGAGGATGAGGAGCAGCTGGCGCACCTCAGTTATCACGACACGCTTACCTCTTTTTACAACCGCAACCGCTATATGAAAGATTCCGAAGTCTTACAGAATTCGAACTTACCAGCAGGAATTATATATCTTGATGTTAATGGGCTTAAGGATTTGAATGACAAAAGAGGACATGCTTATGGAGACAAAATTCTGAAAGAAGCGGCAAACCGTATGAGAGAGGTATTCAGCAAGGCAGACTTTTATCGTATCGGCGGTGATGAATTTGTTATTATCTGCAAAGACATTGATGAGCAGACATTCACGGAACGAGTGCAGGTGTTAAAAGAGAGATTCCAGTCAGACACCGTCTGCCGGGCAGCAATCGGAAGCCAGTGGTCCGCGCATCTTCATGACATGAACGAAGTTACTTCACAGGCGGATGCACTGATGTATGAAGATAAAAAGGAGTTTTACAGAAAGAATCCGACTTCAAACCGTTACCGCCATCAGAGCGACGAACTGCTGGAACTGTCGAATCCGAATATTCTGGAATCCGAAATTATAAAAAATCGTTTTGTAGTTTATATGCAGCCGAAAGTATCATCGGATGACCGTACGGCAATCGGCGCAGAGGCTCTGATCCGCTATCATCCGAAAACGGGGTCCCTTGTCCTTCCAGGAAACTTCCTGCCTCTGCTGGAAGAAACACAGACTGTCAGCCAGATTGATTTCTTTGTGTTTGAATCTGTATGTTCCAGAATAAAAAAATGGGTGGATATGGGCAAAGAGGCATTTCCCGTTTCTATGAATTTTTCTCAGCATACCCTGGCTGAGGCCTCTTTTGTGAAACAGCTCAGTGCAGTGTGCGAAAAATACAACATATCGCCGCGCCTCCTGGAAGTGGAAATTGCAGAAAATGTTCTGGGATCCGAGGAATATGACTTGTATACGCTGATTCGTCAGCTGCATCAGGCCGGATTTATTGTAGCATTGACAGACTTCGGCACGAAATCAGAAGATATCAGCCTTCTGTCCTCTGCGGATTTTGATGTTCTTAAGTTGGATAAGGCGATGATTGTGGATGTTTCCAGGAATCCGGAAACCAGAAACTTCATAGCCTCAGTCGTTGAGACATGCCGCAAAAGGGGAATCCGACTGGTTGCAGAAGGAATTGAAACGGAAGAACAGATGGATGAACTACGCAAGTGCGGCGTTGAACTGTTGCAGGGCTTTTTATTCAGCAAGCCTATTTCCATGGAAGAGTATGAAGAGAAATATTTATCGAAGCAGCCTTAAACTCATTGAAAAAAGAATGAACAGGCCCCCTATGAATTCACATTGCCATAGGGGGCCTGTTTTCGATTTTATGATTTTTAACTTCAGTCAGGTTGTGATACCTCCCACGACATGAAAGCGTTTCAACGGTTTCCCAGCATAGTTAATTACCTGGCCCAGAGTATCAAAAAAGGTACAGATATCACATTCTGCTCAGAGCTTGCGGCCTGAGCTTTTCCAAGCGCGCTCTTCATTTAAATCTGTTTTGATTCTGCTATCCGTCAATTTCTGAGGTAATATCCATAAACAGCTGCATTAACGGGCTGATCCATTTGTTTTTGTGGTGGCCGCAAACAGCGGATATTTTTGCATCCGTTATCTCCGTCGCTATTTCAACCAGTTCTCCGCTGTCTAGTTCCTCCTGCACAGAAAATTTTGGAAGAAATGTAATTCCAACATTATTTTTAACCAGGTTCTTGATTGTAGGAATGCTCCACAATTCAATTGTGTGGTCAAGAATGATCGATTTTTTACAGAGGTACCGTTCAAATATCTGACGGAATACGCAGCTGGGTTCGTTGATAATCAGCGGAATCGGAATTACTTTGTCAGGCGTTATAAAGTCTGGGAACTGGTTTCGGATTTCGGGAGAAGCCACCAGTATGACGGGATAATCGCCCAGAGGCAGAGTCGTAAGATTGGAACCAAAACCGCCGATATCATCATAGAATACGCCTAGATCCAGGGTGCCGCTAAACAGTTCGTCACGAATATCATAGCAATTCATAGACCGCAGGAACAGCCGTGCCTTTGGCGCTCTCCTGTGAAATTCTTTTAAAGCGGCAGGGAGTTTGTAGCAAAGCAGCGTTTCGCCGACACCAACGCGCAGATCACCCTGACATTCAGCCAGATTGTCTTCAAAACAACGCAGCTTTTCCACAGACTGAAGTACCTCATTTACATAGGGTACCAGATGCTCGCCAGCCTTTGTCAGAACCATGTTCCGGCCTATTTTTTCGAAGAGACTGGCAGACAGTTCCTGCTCCAGCTGCCCGATTTGGAAGGTAATCGTGGATTGGGTATAGTTTAACTTTTCCGCAGCTTTCGTAAAACTCCCCTCGTTGACTATTGTCCGAAACGTATTCAGATACTTAAATTCCATGGCGGCCTCCTTGTAAATACTTTTATATAATTGAAGTTTGGATTAAAATACTTTAAATTGATAAAAATATTATCCAGGTGTATTATACCCATAAATAAGGAGGAATGCAAGAGATGTTTTATGTGACAAAAAGACTTTATTATAATGACCTTTATCAAATCGAATTCGATGCCTGTGTGATTACAAAAAAGGAGAGAAACGGGAAATTTGAAATTGTGCTGGATCAGACGCTTTTCTATCCTGGAGGGGGAGGACAGCCTTGCGATTTGGGGCGAATCGGCGATCAGCAGGTGATGGATGTTTATGAAAAAAACGGAGAAATTATACATGTTCTTGAGCAGGATCCGGTGGCCGAAGACAGCAGGATTCACGGCACAATCGACTGGGAACAGCGCTTTGAGCTCATGCAGCAGCACTTGGGGCAGCATATCCTTTCCGCCGTATTTGTTCGGGATTTTTCTAAAAATACGGTCGGCCTAAGGATGACCCGGGATGAAGTAACCATTGACCTTGACGGATTTGTGAGCGAACAGCAGATCGCGCAGGCTGAGGCAGCGGCTAACGAAGTTGTCTATAAAAATGATCATATAGAGATTTTATACCCGGATATGGAAGAGATCAGACGCTGCTCAAAACGCCCAGTGCCGCAGAAGGAAGAGGCAATCCGCATTGTTAAAATAGCCGATCTGGATTACGCGCCGTGCTGCGGCCTCCATACTGGAACCACAGGTGAAGTGGGCATGATTAAGGTGATTAAGGCAGATAAACAGAAATACGGTTCCCGCATTCATTTTACATGTGGAAGAAATGCGCTGCGCCGGGTCGGAACAGTATGCCGGAATTCCATGCAGTTGCAGAAGAAACTGAATTGCCAGGAAGATGAACTCATCGAACGCGTCGTTAGGCAGCAGGAGGAAGTGCAGCAGCTGAAGCAAAAATTAGATTTAATTATGAAACGGCTGGCAGCAGCTGAAGCAGAAAAACTGATTAAAAAAGCGCCTCGAACAGGAGAGGTAATTCTGGTTGCACACACCCTGATGAAGACGACACTGGAGGAAATAAGGCTTTTGTACGCGGAGCTGACCAAGATCAAAGGAGTCGCCGTGCTGCTTGGCGGGAAAACGTCCGATGGTGCAGTATTGATGTTTGGATGCAATAAGGCGGAAAAGCGGGTTGATGTGAGAGAAGCGTTCCAGCAGGCAATCAATACAATCGGTGGTAAAGGAGGCGGAGGCGCCTGCTGTGCACAGGGGTTCAGCCCTGATAGTACGAAGTTAGATGAAGCTGTGGAATCTGCAGTACAGATGTTAATAGTAAAAGAAAAAGAGTATGCTTTAAATTCTAAACAATATAAGGAGATGGTGTTATGACAGAAAAAATAAAGGTCGGCATATTAGGCGCTACCGGTACCGTAGGTCAGCGGTTTGTTTCTTTGCTTCAGAATCATCCATGGTTTGAAATCACTGCGCTTGCAGCCAGTAAACGTTCAGCTGGAAAGACATATGAGGAAGCGTTGTCAGGGCGTCTGAATCCGGAACTCATGGTTTCAGAAAGAATCCGATCCATGGCCGTTCAGAATCTGCATGATATTGGGGAAATTTCCTGTCACGTTGATTTTGTATTCAGCGCCGTCAATATGCCAAAGGATGAAATAAAAAAGATAGAAGAGCAGTATGCAAAGTGTGAAATACCGGTTGTCTCTAATAACAGCGCACATCGATGGACGCCCGATGTCCCAATGATTTTGCCGGAGATTAATCCACATCATGGGGAACTGATTGGAGAACAGAAAAAACGGCTTGGCACGAAACGCGGATTTATTGTTGTAAAGCCCAATTGTTCAATCCAAAGCTATACGCCGGTACTGACGGCATGGAAGGATTTCGAACCGTATGAAGCTGTAGTAACCACTTATCAGGCGGTTTCAGGAGCTGGAAAAACATTTGAGACATGGCCGGAAATGAAGGGAAATATCATACCGTATATTGCAGGAGAGGAGGAAAAGAGCGAGCAGGAGCCTCTGCGCATTTGGGGAAATATTGTGGATGGGAGGATTATACCGGCACAGGAACCTAAAATTACATGCCAGTGTATCCGTGTACCTGTCCTGCATGGACATACTGCGGCTGTATTTGTCAAATTCCGCAAAAAGCCAACAAGGGATCAGCTAATACAAAAACTTTTGAAATATAAAGGTGAACCGCAGCTTCTTAAGCTGCCAAGCGCGCCAAAGCAATTCATTCAGTATTTGAGCGATGACGACCGACCTCAGACAGCCATGGATGTAGACTATGAAAACGGTATGGGAATCAGCGTCGGAAGACTCAGACCGGACACAATCTACGATTGGAAATTTGTAGGACTTTCACATAATACACTTCGCGGCGCAGCAGGAGGATCTGTCCTGTGCGCGGAACTGCTGACTGCAAAAGGATATATTGATAAACACTGTTAGGCCCGCAAGGCCCTCTTTATCGCAAATACAATAAATTGCCGATAAAGAGGGCCTTTTGCATGGCTGACGTCTGTAACGCTATTTGTAAATTATCCGATCCAGTAATCTTTTGCCAGCTGAATAAACGCTTTAGCCGGTTCGCTCAGATATGCATTGGCACGGTAACAGGCGTAATTGCCCCAATCGGGCATATTATAGATGCGGTAAGCGCAGATATTTGGAATCGGGCTGCGCAGATAATAGTGGGAAACGATCCCGCAGCAAAGACCGTGCTGTACCATTGTTAAAATCGTAGGATTATGAGAGGTCTCAAACAGCACGTTCGGAGTAAAACCGGCCTTTTTAAACAGGCCATCTACAATTGGCCTCATAGTGGAATCCTTGCTGATTAACACGAACGGTTCTTCGCTGAAAAGCCGGATATCGACAGGCTCATTCAATTTTTCCGGCAGTGAAGAGCTGACGGGAACTACCAGAAAAAACTCTTCGGAGCAGAGTTTAATATATCGGTTGCCTGGTATTTTCTGCTCATCCCGAAGGGATATAAAGCCGATATCCAGGTCTCCGTCTGAAATCATCTGCTGCTGCTTTTTCACAAGGTTTTCTATGGGATTTACCGTAATGTCCGGAAACCGTTTATGAAATGCCGGATACACGTTTGCAAACATGACAACACCACGCCCCGGAGTAAAACCGATGGACATACTGCCGTGCTGGGTCTGCGTTATATCTGCAATCATTCGATAGGTATCCTGTTTGATCCGCAACAGTTCACGGGCATTTTTTATATAGATTTCCCCGGCTGGAGTCAGATGCCAATTGTTTCTGGAACGATAAAATAGTTGCGTCTGCAGTTCACGTTCCAGCTTTAACAGCTGCTGGGTAAGGGCAGACTGGGTGACGAACAGTTTCTGAGCGGCCCTGGTGATATTCTGTTCGTTTGCAATTGCAACAATATATTCTACCTGTTTTAAGTCCATGATTTGTTTCTCCCATTTAGCTGTATTTCAATATCGAAACAATATAAATAATCAAAGAAAAGATACGGTGCCGCAACGAGTGCGACAATCCGACGGATATTATGGGGACAGAACGAAGTCGGCCCCATCTTTATTATATTGGGTTATAAAACTACAGTCAACATAAGTATTAGAAAAAATAATGCAAACTAAAAAACCATTAATTTTACAAAAAATAGTGCGTGTGATATTATGCAGTTAATACAAAAAGAAATTAAAAATAATAAATAATCTGGCAAAAGATATAAAAGGAGGATGTTATGTCAATTATAACAAACGTTCGCACTATTCGTATTAAAGAGGTGCCGAATATCATCTGGGTGGAGTTGGAGACAGATGAAGGGCTGACAGGATTAGGCGAGGTCTGGAGAGGAGCAGAAGCGGTTGAGGCCGTCATACACAGCGAAATTGCTCCATGGCTGTTGGGACAGGATTCCTGCCGTATTGAATACATATCCCGCGTGTTGTTGACACCGTATGTGGGATTTCACAGTGCAGGAGCTGAGACAAGGGCAGCTAGTGCGATTGATATTGCGCTCTGGGACCTGGCTGGAAAACGTCAGAATATTCCTGTTTACGAGGCGCTGGGCGGTTCCAGCAGGCTTGCGGTACAGGTATATAATACTTGTTCCGGTTATTCCTATAACAAAAAAGGGGGATGCTTCAATAATTATTCGAACCGCAGGGAAATTAAAAATGACGACCAGATGACAGGTCCGTACGATGACCAGGTTGCATTTAACCAGGACGCTGGAAAGCTGGCTGAGAGCTTGATGAGCGAAGGCTATAAGGCTATGAAAATATGGCCCTTTGACCCTTACGCAGCGAAATCAGACGGTAAATTCATCTCAGATGAAGACCTGAGAAAGGGGTTGGAACCGTTTCGCAAGATCCGCGAAGCTGTAGGAAACAAAATAGAGGTTATGTGTGAGCTTCACAGCATGTGGAGTCTTCCGGCTGCTGTCCGTATCTGTCGGGGGCTGGAAGAATACGATGTCTTCTGGGCGGAGGACGCAATGTGTAAAATGGATGACACTCAGGCGCTCCATACTCTTCGCTCCAAGACAAAGACGCCGATCTGCGGCAGTGAGACACTTGCAGGGTCTGTAATTTTCCGACAGCTGCTCAGCGCAGGGGCCTTCGATTATACCATGATTGATCTGGGCTGGTGTGGAGGGCTGACGGAAGGCCGAAAAATATCCTATATAGCAGAAAGTTTCAATATTCCAATAGCGCCTCATGACTGTACAGGCCCTGTTCTGCTGTGGGCGGGTCTGCACCTGGCGTTTCATTGTTCCAATACGCTGTTTCAGGAAGTAGTGCGTGCAAACTTGGCTACCTGGTACCGTGATATGGTGGATGAACTGCCCATTATAAGGATGGATTGGCGGCTCTTCCTGTAAAGTCCGGCCTGGGAGTCCGCTTAAAGCCTGAGATCAGAAAGCGACCGGATGCTATTATACGGGAGTCGGGCAAACAGAAAGGCAGGGAGAATTAAAATGAAGGACAAGCAGATGCGGGGAGTATTTGCTATCCCTCCCGCTGTGTACCATGAAGATTTTACAGTAGACTATGAAGGTGTCGCCAGGTGCGTGGAATTCTGTCTGGCCTGCGGTGTACACGGTCTTGTAATACCGGTATATGCCACAGAATATGTGCTTCTGTCAACAGAGGAGCGGAAGAAGATTCTGGAGGCATGTCTTCGGGCGGCAGGAGGGAAAGTACCGGTTATCGCAGGCGTCTCAGCTGCTTACGTTGGGGAAGCGATGGAACTGACAGCACACGCCTGTAGCGTAGGAGCCGAGGCTGTTATTGCAGCACCTCCGCATGCACTTAAAGTGAGCAGAGGTGAGTTGATGGATTATTACGAAAGAATTAATACGGTTTCTGATATTCCTATTTTTATACAAAATCTGTTTCCGCCCCTTGGAGACCCTATGGACCTTTCGTTCTTAATTCGGCTGCTGACAGAACTGGAACATGTCAGCTATGTAAAAGAAGAAACTTCTCAGTCACGCCGTCTGATCTCTGCGCTTCATCAATACGAAACGAACCATCCCTCCGGTCCGTTGAAAGGGATTATGGGCGGGGGAGGTTCCAGGGCGCTGATTGAGGAGTATGACCGTGGCATCTGCGGAACAATGCCTTCCTGTCAGTTTGCAGACCTGTCGGTAAAAATATGGAACCTGCTGGAAGAGGGGGATATAAAACAGGCATATCAGACGTTCAGCCAATGTCTTCCGGCATTTTTATTCAGCGGAGCATATGGGGTGGGCTGTTATAAAAAGATTTTAAAGCGTCGTGGGATTGTTAAATTTGATGGCTGCCGGCCAGGAGGATGGCCTGTGATGGATGAGGCGGCTGAACGGGAGCTGGAACGCGTATTTGAGCTTGTAAAGCCTTTATTGGAGCCGCTTTCATAAGAGAGTATAAGAGACATGGATGAGAAAACAGGTATAAAGGGATGGAATCTATACGAGTAATTCAATCAAACTAAAAGGAGGAAAAACATGTTAAAACGAACAATGTTAATAAGGGTTGCAGGCATGCTGGCAACAGCTGCTATGGTATTCTCTCTTGCAGCATGCAAAAAGACAGCGGAAACATCTAGCAGTACTTCAAAAGAAAAAGGAAAGAGCCAACAGCAAACTGGTACTGAGGCCAGTACAGAAATAAAATGGCCGAAAAATGTAGAAATTGTCGTTCCTGCCGGGGCAGGAGGAGACACGGATTTTAATTCCAGGCTGCTTGCACAAAAACTTTCTGAGAGACTTCCGGCAAATTTTGTCGTATCAAATGTGACGGGAAACAGCGGTGCAACCGGTTCCAGACAGGTAAAAGAGGCGGAAAGTGATGGAGGAACTGTATTGTTCTACCATACGGCATTTCTCGTTAACCAGGCCAGTAAAACAACAGATTACGGAATTGAACAGTATTCTTTTGCCTGTATTGCTGCAATGAGCCGCGGAAATGTGGTGACTGTAAGGTCAGACCTTGGTATTCAGACATTGAAAGAGCTGTATGAATATACGCAGTCTCACCCGGGTGAGCTGAAAATGGCAGCACAGACGGGAGCAACGTCATATGCAATTGCAATGCAGATGAAAAGAGCCGGATTTGATATGAACGTAGTGGATGCAGGTGGCGCAGCGACCGTCTGGCGGCGATTGTAGGCGGACATGTGGATGTCATCCTGGCGGCATACGGAAGTATTAAAGATTATGTGAACGAAGGTTCCCTTACAGCACTCGCCATGGATGGAGAAGAGGATTTGGATGTAGGGGATCAGGGAGTTCATGTAGAGGCAATTCATAACCAGGGATATGAAGACATTAAGCTTCCGTTCTACTATTTCTTTGCTTTTCCAAAAGGTACGGATAAAGCGATGATAAAGCAGTTTAACGATGCGGTGAAAGATATTGTAGAAAATGATGAGGATTATCAGCAGAAAATATACGAAACATATCTGCAGAAGCCGTTCTATCAGGGTACAGAAGAAGGGCTGAAAACATTTGACGATATCACAGAGGTACTGAATAAAGTGGATTTGTCAGGAAAAGTGGAGCAGTAATCCGGATGATGGATGAGATATCTCACAAGGAGGGAGAGATCATGGGTATCAAAAAATTATCTGAGCTGGTTACTGATTTTGTGCTTTTGATCACTGGAGTTGGACTTTGGATAAGCGCACAGACAATAGAGACGGGTACAACAATGGGAAAGGGTAGCGATTTCATGCCGAAGGTGTGTACGGCAGTATGGGTTATTCTGGCAGTCATTCTGCTCCTTCAGACACTGAAAATGGCGGATGATAAGGACAAAACTTTGAAAATGAGCCTGAAAGGGTTTCTACTGACCTTTTTATATTTGGCAGTATACATGTTTCTGCTAAATGTCACGGGCTTTATCATATCATCCATTCTATATATGTTCGCGCAGATGATGCTGTATGTTCCAGAAACGGGAAGAACGAAAAAAAATGTGATTCTGTTTGCAGTGTTATCTGCAGCAGTGCCAATCGCTGTCAACATACTGTTTGTAAATGCATTTTCACTGCTTCTGCCTGCTGGAAGCATATTCTGAAAGGAGGGATGGATTTGGCAGTTCAAGGATTATTATCCGTATTGAATTTAGGCACCCTTGGGATTGTTTTTCTGGGAGTGGTGATCGGAATTATCTTCGGTTCTATTCCAGGTCTGACATCTACCATGGGCGTTGCGCTATGTCTGCCCTTGACATTTGGAATGAGTCCATTGAACGGGATTGCAATGTTAATCGGACTTTATGTAGGAGGAACTTCAGGAGGACTGATTTCTGCAATTCTGTTAAAAATACCGGGAACGCCGTCTTCTGTGGCGACAACCTTTGACGGCGGGCCTATGGCGGAAAATGGAGAGGCGGGAAAGGCGCTGGGGATCGGTATTTTCTATTCTTTTCTTGGAACGGTATTTTCAATTGTGGCTCTTATTTTTATCGCGCCTTCTCTGGCAAAAGTTGCCCTTAAATTTGGGCCTTACGAGTATTTTGCAATCTGTTTATTTGCGCTGACAATGATTGGCTCCATGGTAGGGGACAACCTGTTTAAGGGGCTTTTAAGCGGTGCAGCTGGTGTGACATTTTCTTTATTCGGTATAGCAAATATAGGCGGAGCGTCGCGATTTACATTTGGCCTTACATCCATGGAGAACGGTTTTTCTCAGCTGCCGGTTATGATCGGGTTGTTTGCGGTATCGGAAGTAATCCGTACAGGAGCAGAGAAGGTTAGCCAAAAAGGAATGATTATGAAGGAGGCGGACATACACGGATTCGGAATCAGTAGGAAGGAGTTCCTGGAGCAGTTTGTTAATTTTATCCGTTCTGCTCTGATCGGCATTGGAATCGGTATTTTACCTGGAATCGGCGGCGCGACATCGAATATTGTAGCATACAGCGTTGCAAGGCAGCAGAGCAGATACCCGGAAAAATTCGGTACCGGAATTATCGACGGCCTGATTGCTTCCGAAACCTCCAATAATGCATCGATTGGAGGGGCATTGATTCCCATGCTGACTCTGGGTATACCGGGAGATACAGTTACAGCGATTATGCTTGGAGCGTTAACTCTTCATGGGATTACCCCAGGCCCAATGCTGTTTAAGAACAGTGGGGAACTGGTATATGGAGTATTCGGGGCGTTTATCATGGCTACCATCGTAATGTTGATCGTTGAGTATGGGGGAATCAGACTGTTTATAAAGGTACTTGCAGTTCCGAAATATATCCTGCTTCCAATTGTGCTCGTACTGTGCGTTGTTGGTACGTATGGAACTAATCATAACATGTTTGACGTATGGTCTTCCCTGCTGTTTGGTGTCATTGGATATTTTATGGCTGTTCATGAATTTCCGAAAGCTCCGATGATTCTGGGATTTGTCCTGGGACAGCTGGTGGAAGAAAATCTTGTCCGTGGGTTGATGTATGCCAACAATAATTTCTGGGGATTCTTTGAGTCACCAATTGCATCCGTATTTATGGCTGTTGCAGCGTTTATGGTTCTTAGGACAGCGGTGAAACAGATTAACACAGCATTTATAAAAAAGGAGACAGGATGAATATTGATTTTATAAAAGGGGTAATCGTGCCGATTTTTACCCCGATTAATGAAAACGAGAAGATCGACGAAAAGAAATTGAGGAAACAGGTGGAATATGTAATAGAAGGCGGAGTCCATGGGATTCTGGCTTACGGAAGTAATGGTGAATTTTTTGGATTGGAAGACGATGAAATCGAAAGTGGTCTGAAAATTATTGTCGATCAGACAGCCGGCCGGATACCTGTCTATATGGGAATCGGTTCGATTACCACGAGAAAAGCTGTCCGACTTGCAAAAATAGGACGGGAAGCAGGAGCAGCCGGTATTTCCGTTCTGCAGCCGATGTTTATTCATCCATCGGATGAGGAACTGTACGACTACTTTGCGGAGATAGCAGAAGCAGTGCCGGATTTCCCTGTCATTTTATACAACAATCCGGGCAGAACAGGTTATCAGATCAAGGCATCCGTTGTAATGAAGCTCTGCAGCAGCTGCACCAACATCGTAGGAATCAAGGATTCCAGCGGAGATATGAATATGACTGCGGAATTGATCCGCCAGGCCAAGTGCTATCCGTTCAAGGTGTTGGGAGGGAAGGATACTCTGATTCTGGGAGCCATGGTATATGGAGCTGCGGGCTGCGTTGCAACTACAGCCAACATTTTCCCTGAACTTGTAGTATCAATATATGATCATTGTGTAAGCAAGAATTATGAAGCCGCACGGAAGGAACAGGAGAAACTTGCACCGATACGCCTTGCTATGGATAAAGCCAGCTTTCCTGTGGGAACGAAAGACCTGGCAAACATAATGGGACTGAATGCGGGGCCACCGTATAAGCCGAATAAGAGCGGCACAGAAGAAGTGTTGGCAGCTATGAGAAAAGCGGTTGAAGAAGCGGGTTTAAAAATGAAAAACGCTTAAGAATTTACAGACAGTTGAAAAGAACTTAAAAAAGAGTGTTGCAAGAGAATGATATGCCTACGATACCAGATTTTGTGCCCGGCAGCGGCCAGGTCATCCTTCTGGTATCGAAAACAATGATTCAATTTTTCTGCAGCACTCTCTTTTTGATTTGAAAATCTGTAATTCCCTAACGGTTATCCTTGAGCAATACGTCATGTGCTCCGCCTTCGACAATACTTGTTGAAGAAACCAGGGTTATCTTAGCATTTTTCTGAAGTTCCGGAATCGTAAGGCAACCGCAGTTGCACATGGTAGAACGTACTTTGCTCAGTGAGAGATTTACGTTATCTCTTAAGCTGCCGGCATAAGGAACGAGGGAGTCCACGCCTTCCTCGAAGGACAGTTTGGCATCGCCGCCTAAATCATAGCGCTGCCAGTTCCTGGCTCTTGCGCTTCCTTCTCCCCAGTATTCCTTCATATAACTGCCGTTTATATTGACTTTTTTCGTCGGGCTTTCGTCGAAACGGGCGAAATACCTTCCCAGCATCAGGAAATCGGCGCCCATAGCAAGGGCCAGGGTAATGTGATAGTCGTGCACGATCCCCCCGTCGGAACAGATCGGAACGTAAATACCGGTTTCCTTATAATATTCGTCTCTTGCCTTGGCTACTTCAATTACAGCGGTAGCTTGTCCGCGGCCAAGCCCTTTTTGTTCTCTTGTAATACAGATAGCGCCGCCGCCGATTCCTACTTTTACGAAGTCAGCGCCTGCCTCAGCCAGGAAACGGAAGCCATCGCCGTCTACTACGTTTCCGGCGCCGATTTTTACGGAATCGCCATAGTTTTTCCGAACGTATTCGAGAACGATTTTCTGCCACTCTGAAAAGCCTTCCGAACTGTCGATACAAAGCGCGTCGGCTCCGGCTTCGATCAGCGCCGGGATACGTTCTTCGTAATCTCTCGTATTAATTCCAGCTCCAACCATATAGCGTTTTGAGCTGTCGATCAATTCATTTTCATTCTTTTTGTGGGAGTTGTAGTCTTTGCGGAAGACAAGGGATACAAGTTTCTGATCCTTGTCAATGATGGGAAGACAGTTTAACTTATTTTCCCAGATCATATCATTGGCCTCTTTTAAAGTTGTACTGTCGAGGGCACAAACCAGATCTTCAAACTTTGTCATAAAGTCTTTGACTTTCGTATCTTCTGACATTCTGCTGATTCGGTAATCCCTGCTGGTTACGATTCCTGCCAGCTTTCCTGTAGGGCTTCCGTCGAACGTAACGGCCACCGTGGAATGGCCTGTCTTATTTTTCAGATCTAAAATATCCCTAAGCGTGCATTCCGGAGATATATTTGAATCACTGATAACAAACCCGGCCCTGTGATTTTTGACAAGGGACACCATCTGAGCCTGACTTTCAATGCTCTGTGAACCGTAAATAAATGATAATCCGCCTTCTTTTGCCAGCGCGACAGCCATATTGTCATCTGAAACGGACTGCATAATTGCGGATGTCATGGGGATGTTTAAAGAAATAGCCGGCTCTTCTCCCTTTTTAAATTTGACCAACGGGGTCTTTAAGCTTACATTCGCAGGAATACATTTCGTTGATGAGTAACCTGGAATTAACAGATATTCTCCAAATGTTCTGGATGGTTCATTCATATAAATAGCCATGTTTTTGTTCTCCTTGTTTTTTAATGCACTCACCGTGAGGTTTTGTAAATAGTTGCCGTTTACGAAAATTCTGTTTATTATATGTATTATATGTAACTGGTTATCCAAAGTCAACAGGGGACGAAAGATATAAAAAAGTCGTTTTTCGTATAATTTCTCGGTTATCACTTTTTTAAAGCTCTGCAGCGGCGGTTTCTGTCAGACAGAAGGTTATGAAGAAGTGCGACTTTTTCAGCGGCAGCGGCGTTATTGCCGGAGGATACAAGGCCGGACAGTAAGGAAACTTCAAAGCTAATGTGCGTCTCGGCTTCTGCCAGATCTTCGCTGGAGACCGGATCACTGTATTTGAACTCTTCAGACAAATCATGAAGTTTGTGGGACAGTTCAGGATCACGGCAGCTGTCTGCAATGCTTTCCATGTCAATTCTAAAATAAGCCATTGTTCTTGTCTGTATCTCTTCTTTTTTCTCAATGGATTCTATGGTATTACGTACGCTGTCTGTAGCGATTACCCCGATTAAAGCCATCCCCAGCAGAATAACGGATACAATGACAGAAATCCAACAAGGCATAGGTAGAGAAGCGGCTAATATGTAGATTATAATACAAAAGGCGATTTGGCATGCCAGATAGATATTCCCTACCATGAAAATGGGAAACCCATACACTTTGCTTTTTAACGTTGTGGCTTCTTTAAAGGCATGGAAACTAATGCCGCCGCTGATTATAAAAGAAAGAATGGAAAAACCGTATGCGACCCAGGAGGCAGCACCCTTTGGAAAGGGAATGATAAAAAATAGGACGTTATATACAATAAATAAAATAATATACACAGCCATTAAAGAGGCGCCTTTTTTAGACATATATTCTGTACTCCCTTCATTTTATAATGGGTTATTTCATTTCATCTTCTCTTTTTGCACCACATTCAGGGCAAAATCTGCTTGCAATGTTTTTCGCTCCGCAGGAACAGTCCCACAAGTTACCAGGGGGTGAATCAGGACGGCGAGCACCGCATTCGGGGCAAAAACGGGAAGTGTTGTTTTTTGCGCCGCAGGGGCAGTCCCATGAACCGGACTTACCAGAAATGACGTTTCCCACACTGGAACCGATTGATTCAGAGGTCTCGAATACAGGAGTTAATACATCCTTCGTCATATTGATTATGCCGCCCATGGCGCCAAGAGTAATTCCCAGGGAGGCAATATCATGAAATGTGCCGGCTCCTAAAGGAGAATCAGAACCTGAAGAAGAGGCAGATGAGCCGCCGCCTGTAATACCGTTTTGCAATGCTTCCAAACCGACCTGACGGGCAGTTTCCTGTTGATAAGTATAGCCTTTGGCCTTCATTTCTTCCGCCTCTGCCAGCGCCTGCAGACGGTATGCTTCCGCTTCCGCCATAGCCTTGATTTTAAGTGCCTGAGCTTCGCTCTGGGCGTTTACCAGTTTCAGCTGAGCCTCGGTCTGAGCTTCTATTATTTTTCTGCTTTGCATGGCTTCCGCCTCTTTCTGGCGTATTTCCTCTTCGCGGACTCTCAAAGTTTTTTCCGCAAACTGTAACTTTAGACGCTGAAAATTCGGGTCCTGATCTGGTGTCATAATTGTGGTAATATAAAATTCCGGCATAACCAGGCCGTATTCTTCCAGCGCAGGGTTGATAAGATTTTTAAGGCTTTCAGCCAGCACATCCAAGTAGCTGTCTAATTCCAGTACATTAATTTGATTCTCTTTGATTGTTCGGGCAAAATTAGCTTTTACTTGGCTCACAATCAAAGATTTGAATTTTCCAACAACCTCCCCTGCCGTGCAGCCGTCGGATCCAAGAATTTCATTTTGTGATAGTCCGTCTGTAGTGCTACCAGCTTCAGTAATAATTTTCTGGAATTGGCCACACGCAGATTAAAAGTACCGCAGGCTCCCAGTTCAACATAAAGTCCGGAACCTGGGTCAAAGAGCCGCACTTTGCTGTCGGTTCCCCATTTGATGCCCATTTGGGTCACCATATTTATAAAATAGATTTCGGAATGAAATACTTCGTTCGCATTAAGCGGAAGTTTGTATAGTGATTCCAGAAGAGGGAGATTCTGAGTAGCCAGGGTATAGCGTCCGGAACTAAAAAGATCAAGGGCCTTCCCATCCCGGAAAAAAATAGCTTCCTGGGATTCGTGGACAATTAACTGGCTGCCAAGATTAAAATCCTCAATCGGATGTTTCCATACGAAAACGTCATTGCTTCCTTCATATTTAATCACGCTGGCTATGCCGTCTTTTTTGACCTTTTCCTTTTCCAGCTGTTTGCGAATATCAATTGTAGTATTACACAGAACACAGGTGCAGACTTCATCATTTTTATTTGCAAAAACTTTGCAGCTGCATACGGGACAGGTGAGTTCGACAAGACTGGACCGGCCTTCGAGGATATTAAGCCTTTCATGGCAGACAGGGCACAGTGCTTTTTCTCCCTTTGACCAGTTAAAGATGACCGTATTGCCGCAGTGATCACATATTTTGGAGGAGAGCTTATCTGATTTGATTCGTATCGTATATCCGCAAGTGCATTTAATCTCCCTGGTGGCCATCAAGCCTAAAAAGCCGAAAGATGCTTCTGCATACTTGCCGCAGGATGGGCACTCTATAACAAATTTAGACATTTTTATACCTCCTTGGAACTGTCGTATTGAAGAGAAACTATTTGGCTTAAATTATATCATGGTAAAAGCAAGAATTCTATAATTTAACTAAAAATAAAGGGGCAAAGATTTGCCTTTTTTGTATTTTTTTTACGAAAATTGTATGCTATAATGTCCATAATAGTAATAAATTTCGCTGGAGATCCATGGCCGTTTTGCAGCTATGTTATAATGTGGATATTATATATGTAAGGGGAATCTTTGTAAGTGAAGGGAGGAAATGACATTGTCTGTATTGAGATGCACCATGTGTGGAGGAGAGCTACAGGTAGATACAGATTTGTCTGTGGGGAAGTGTGAATATTGCGGCTCCCTTATTTCGATTCCACCGAACTTGGAGAGGGTAGGGAATCTCTTAAACCGCGCTAATTTTCTGAGGCAGAATAATGAATTCGATAAGGCAGCGGAAATTTATGAAAAGATTTTAATGGAGAATAATCGGGATGCCGAGGCTCATTACGGACTGGCACTATGCCGTTACGGAATTGAATACATAAAAGATCCTGTTACAGGTAGGCAGATACCCACATGCCACAGGACAGAGACGATTTCCATCCTGGATAATTCGGATTTTCTCCAGGCATTAAGTTTGGCAGATGTACTGACAAGAGCTGTATATCAGCAAGCGGGAGAACAAATTGATGAAATTCAAAAAAAGTTTTTGAAAATTGCCAGGGAAGAGCAGCCATATGATATTTTCATATGTTATAAAGAGACCGCGGAAAACGGAGAACGCACCCGTGACAGCGTTCTCGCCCAGGAAATATATACGGAGTTAAGTAAAAAGTATAAAGTTTTTTTCTCCAGAATAACGTTAGAAAACCGTTTGGGGGAAGAATATGAGTCTATTATATTTACCGCTTTAAACAGCGCCAGGGTGATGATTACAGTTGGCACTTCCACAGAGAATTACCAATCGGTCTGGGTGAAAAATGAATGGAGCAGATACCTGGAGATGAGCAGAAAAGATTCCGGAAAGACGATTATACCATGTATACGTGATATGTCGCCCTATGAATTGCCAGGAGAATTGCTGGCGTTTCAGGCCCAGGACATGGGAAAGCTGGGATTTATGCAGGATTTATGCAGTGGAATTGACAAACTTCTGGGAGGCGGCAGAGAAAAGGATTCAGATATTAGAATTGAAGCTGACTCTCAAATGGCACGTTGGGCTAAAAATGCAAATACTTTTCTGAAGCTGGGAGAAATAGGAAAAGCTAAGAAACTTTATGAAGAACTGGCAGATGAATATCCGGATTATTATGGAGGATGGTTGGGACTTGCCCGTGTTGTGTCCGGCGGCTTTAAAAATGAAAACGAAACAGTAGCCAGAGAAGTAGAGCGCTATCTTATATATGCGGAGAAGTTTGCCTCTGAGGAACAAAAAGCGGAAATTGCGGCTGTGTCTGGTAATTATAGAGAAAGGGTGGAGAAGCGAAGAATACAGAACCGGCTGAAAGAGTTCCTGAAGCAGAAGGCCGAGGCTGACAAAAATGTGGCCCTTCATTCTGGCGGAGAAATATCCGAAATAAAGGAGGAGTGTATAGATACGGATGAGAAGATTCGGAATCTAAAGCAAAAGGGCCAGGAGCTGAAGCAGCAGATAGAAGCGCAGAAAAAGGAACGTGAAAAGAAATCAAAAGGGATAGTATTATTGGTATTTCTGGGTTTCCTCTTTATGGCGCTGCCATTAAGTGTAATAGAATATATAGGTGTGCCGCTGTTGTTGTACTGCTGGGTAGTTGGAGGCTCCTTGATGTTCATAGGTATATACCGTCCTACAGCGATACGTCGTATCGAACAGATGAGAACAGCAGAGCTTAGGAAAGTACAGGATGAGATAAAAAGGCTGGATGAGATAAGAAAAAATTAAAGGCAAATAAAAGATATTGAGTGCTTATTAAAGCTTCTGACCAGGATACAGTGCAGGTTCCGGAGTCTTATGGTTCAAGATTCCGGAACTTTTTGACCTTTCGGGAAAGAAAAAGTACTCGGCGTGGGAGATCCCGCAAAAGTTTACTAAGGGGAACCGGTTGCTCTAAAACAAAATTATTGATAAAATGATCAGGCAGATATAGACAGATATAGGCACAGTAGGAGGGAATCGATGGACAATCAAGAACAGGGACACAAGAGGCGGGTCCGTTATAAGGGAACCCATCCCAGGTCATATAAAGAAAAATATAAAGAGCTTCAGCCGGAAAAATATGCAGATACGGTGGAGAGGGTCATTCAGAAGGGCGGAACTCCCGTGGGCATGCATATTCCGATCTGTGTAAAAGAGATTCTGGAATTTCTCCAGATTAAGCCGGGACAGGTGGGTCTGGATGCGACGCTGGGATACGGCGGGCATACCAGGGAGATGTTAAAATGTCTGGAATCTAAGGGCCATTTATACGCTCTCGATGTGGATTCAATAGAAATTGCTAAGACGAGAAAACGACTGGCTAATCTGGGTTACGGGCCTGAGATACTGACCATCAGACAGATCAATTTTGCCAATATCGACCAGATAGCGGCTGAAGGCGGGCCTTTTGACTTTATCTTAGCCGATCTGGGCGTATCATCCATGCAGATCGACAATCCTGACCGGGGATTTTCATTTAAAAATGAAGGGCCATTGGACTTGCGGCTGGATCCTGAACGCGGTGTAACAGCGGCACAGCGTCTCAGAGAAGTGGACCAGGAAGAACTGCAGGGCATGCTGACTGAGAATTCAGATGAACCCTACGCGGAAGAGATTGCAAAGACGATTATTCAGGAGCTGAAAAGAGGCAGGGAGATTGCCACCACGACCCAGCTTCAGCAGGCGATTGAGAAAGCGCTTTCTTTTATTCCCCAGGGGGAGCGGAAGGAAGCGGTTAAAAAGTCCTGCCAGAGAACATTCCAGGCGCTCAGGATCGATGTGAACAGTGAGTTTGAAGTGCTGTATGATTTCCTGGATAAGCTGCCGGAAGCTTTGGCCAGCGGCGGACGTGCGGCAATTCTGACATTCCATTCAGGAGAAGACCGGCTTGTTAAAAAGTCATTTCAGCGTCTGCATAAAGAGGGGATTTACAGTGAGATTTCTCACGAGGTAATCCGCCCTTCCGCAGAAGAATGCATACGTAACAGCCGCGCCCGTTCTACAAAGATGAGATGGGCTGTGAAGGCCTGAACAAAGGATGAAGAGCGTTAAAGGAGTTTAGATATGCTGTCGGGAATAATCGAAATTGATCTTCATGGGAAAAATTATGATCAGGCAAACCAGGAAATTGAACGTACGCTTAGAAACTGCGGACAGGCTGTTTACCGAATCCGGATTATTCATGGCTATCATGGCGGTACCGGTCTGAAAAATATGGTGATGGAGGAATACGGTTTTGGACGCAGCTCCAGAGTACTGAGAATTCAGCCAGGTACGAATCCGGGGATTACGGAACTCGTATTGAGAGAGTACTGACTGAGGTGAAAAAAGGAATATAGAGGGACGTAAGGGGACGGATTACATATATAATCATATGGAAAGAGTTGTGAAGGGAATGGTGCAGAGGGCTATATGGTAAAATACGGCATTGCTGAAATGGATTATATTTCAAAAAAGGATCCTGTAATGAAGGAACTGGTCAGCCGTTTTGGATATCTGAATATGGGAATGAAAGATGAGAAAGATATTTTTACATCGCTGGTGATCAGTATTGTGAGCCAAATGCTGTCGAACAGCGTTGCGGATATCATTGTGGGGCGGCTGATGGAAAAGGTAGTGAAGATTACGCCGGAGAATGTATTGTCGAAAGGGGCGGACGATATAAAAAGCTGTGGTATCTCCAGGAGAAAGGCCGAATATATTGTTGGGCTGGCGCGGGATGTATCGGATCAAAAATATGATTTCTCCCTGCTGGAACGTATGTCCGATGAAGAAGTGATAAAATATCTCATGCAGATTAAGGGAGTCGGGCTCTGGACGGCGGAAATGACAGCGGAGTTTACAATGGGCCGGCTGAACATATTCAGCTACAGTGATGTGGCTCTCCAGAACGGAATTATGAAGGCCCATGGATATAAGACATTAAGCCGACTGCGGTTTGAACGGCTGAGAAAAAAATATTCACCTTACTGTTCGGTTGCCTCATTATACTATTATGCATTAAACGATGAACACTGAGACGTTTTGCGGAAGAAGCAGGAGGAACTATGACTTGCATACTTACCTCAGAATCTATATAATGATAACAAGAGGGGAGTAAAGGAAAGATAATGAAGATTAGAACATATACAGGCAGAGTTATCTTGTATCTTATAGCGGCCTGCGCTTTGACGGGATGCAAAACGGGAAACAGCGAGGAAAGGATTCCGGAAGCACCGGCAGCCGTTACCGTCTGGCACAGCTATAATGCACTTGCAAAAATAAAATTTGACCAGCTGGTAATGAATTTTAACGAAACAGTTGGTATGGAAAAGGGGATTGTGGTGGATTCTCAGGGATATGGTTCCAGTGAGGAACTGTCCGATGCCCTTTATGATTCTGCAAATGAGATGACAGGCTCTGATGCGCTTCCTAATATTTTTATATCGTATCCGGACAGCGCATATCGGTTAAATGAAATTGCGCCTCTTGTAAAGATGGAAACTTATTTTACGGAAGAAGAACTGGCAGCATACAGGAAGGAATTCCTGGAAGAAGGGATTTGGGACGGAACGGACTCCTACAGGATGATACCGATTGCCAAATCAACGGAGCTTCTGTATCTGAACCGCACGGACTGGGATCGCTTTGCAGAAGAAACGGGAGCATCCATGGAGCTACTGCGTACATGGGAGGGGCTCAGTAAGGCGGCATCCATGTATTATGACTGGTCGCAGGGCAAGGCATTCCTGGGTATAAATTCCTATAATGATTTTGCTGTTTTGAGCGCTGCCCAGGCAGGAGAAGAACCGTATGATGAAAAAGGCGGGTTCCATTATTCGCGTGAGACGGCAAAGCGGGCCTGGGATGCATATTATGTTCCCCATATCCAGGGATGGTACAGAAGCAGTGTCTATAACCAGGATGGAATCAAGAGCGGAAATCTGATCGCTTATATCGGTTCTTCAGCAGGGGCTTCCTTTTTCCCGGAAGAAGTCATTGTAAACGATCATGAAACATATCCTGTCGAATGTGAGGTTCTGCCTTATCCTGTATTTAAGGACGGGGGAAATTATATGACGCAAAGAGGGGCTAATCTGGCTGTTTTTGAGTCTGATCCCGTTCATGAGGCAGCTGCAGTCGAATTCTTAAAGTGGATTACGGCGCCGGAACAGAACGTAAAATTTGCCGTATCAACTGGTTATCTTCCGGTACAGAATAAGGCGCTGGATTCTGCAGAACTGGTGGTGGAATATGTCGAAGAAGAAAATAACCCGGAAGCTGTAAAGCTGGGAATGAAAGCAGCAATCAAGGCGATGGAGAGCGGCATATTCTACAGCAGAAAACCTTTTAAGGGATCCTATGAGAGAAACGCCGTTTTTTCAGAATCCCTTGCAGACAGAACATCCAGAGATATTATGGAATTGGAGGCATCCGGAGCGGATTATGATGATAAGCTCCATAAATTTTTGAGTGAAGAAAACTTCGAAGCGTGGTATCAGTCCCTTTTAATAGAAATGGATGGCGGGGCCAATGAGCAGAAAGATTAAAAGCAGATCAATTGCATTCCGGCTGGCAATGGCGTTTATCGTTACTGCCATTCTTCAAAGTGTGCTTTTGGCTTCCCTGATGATCGCAGGAGGCGTTCTGGACCAGACCAGAAAAAACCAGTACAAGATATTTGCGGAAAAAGTAAACGGGCGCAAGGATAATTTGATAAATGAGATGAATTACGTCTGGACGAATTTCGAAAGGGATACAGAACAGATTACACGGTATTTTGATGAGAATGGTTATGACGGTGCCCCGGATCAGGCAGATCAGGTGTTGGAAGATCTGGCTCCGCTAATTCTGGATGCCCTGTACCACACGAAAACTACAGGGGCTTTCTTTATACTTCCGGGAGAAGGGGAGAACGACGATTCCCTGCCTGCTCTGTATTTCCGCAATATGAATCCAGACCGGAACTACAGAGGCGAGGACAATATCTATATGCACATTGGTCCCTGGAATGTGGCGGAAAAGCAGAAGGTAGCGACAACGGCGAACTGGACTTTGAGGTTGAAATTGGATGATGGCAACAGGGCCTTTTATGATAAGCCGTATCAGGCGGCTCTGAAAGAGGGAAAATCCAAGTGGCTGGGATACTGGAGCACCCCATTTATAGTAAACCCTCAGGATGATGAAGCTGTTACATATTCCGTGCCGCTGTTTGGAAAAGACGGCAGGATTTTGGGAATCTTCGGTGTTGAAATATCCGTAGATTACATGTACCGCCATCTTCCTGCGCTGGAACTGCAGCCCCAGAACGCATACGGTTATATTATTGGAATCCGCCGCGGAGAAACGGAGCCTTTGGAACTGGCGGTTACCCATGGAGCTATGCAGAAACGGATGATCAATCAGCAAGAGCCGCTTACGCTGGAACCGGTCAATGAGGAAAATTCAATTTTCCGATTAAAGAACCATAACAGCGGCAGGGATATTTATGCATGTGTAAACCACATGGGGATGTATTACAGCAATACGCCATTTGCCAACGAAGAGTGGTATCTGATCGGCCTTATAGATGGGCCTTCCATGCTTCAGCTTCCCATGCAGATTGCGGATATCCTGAATTATTCCCTTATTATATCGCTGTGCCTCGGTGTTGTTATTGCCGTTTTCATGAGCAGATGGTTTACGAAACACTCTCAACTGATGGAGATTTCCGGGCTGCCGGCGGGAGCCTTTGAGATTAAAAACTATTCCGGACGCGTATTGATGACGAGTCAGGTTCCAAGACTGCTTGGACTGAGTCCGGAACAGGAAAGAAAATTCTGTAAGGATAAGAAGAAGTTTCTGGAGTATCTGGACGGTTTGAAGCCGTATGAATCAGAAAAGGAAAACCTGTTTCTCCTGGAGAAAGACGGCAGAAAGTGGTGGCTGAAAATCAGCAGAAAAAGGACGGACAGTTCGATTCGTGGTGTGATTGAAGACGTGACGGACGATGTGCTGCAGACAGAGGCGCTGGTCGTGGAACGTGATAAGGATGGTCTGACGGGAGTTAAAAATAGAATGGCGTTCCAGACAATGATGGAACATACCGATCTTCAGGAGGCTATTACAGAAAAAACGGCCTTTGTTATGTGCGATCTGAACGATCTGAAAGGCGTCAATGATGTCTATGGACATGAAGAAGGAGATGGATATATCATAGCGGCTGCAGAGGCGATCAGGCGGGCCTTTGGAAACAACGAGCTGTACCGTACGGGAGGAGACGAATTTGTTGCTGTTGTAAAGGGGTGGGAACAGAATCAGATCGATCAGGCGATACGGTCAATGGAGACGGATATGAAAGAATACAGTTCCCATACAACGTATCATGTGGCGATTGCTGCAGGCGTTGCTTTCTGCGATCTGAATCAGGATGTGCGCATAGAGGGGACTCTTTCCAGAGCGGACGCGGATATGTACCGCAATAAGAAGCGGATGAAAAGCAGAGAAAGATAAATAAAAATAAATCAGATAAAATAGTTTGAAAAATCAAAACTGCATCATAAAAATTGAATAAAGCTCCAAATCGTGGTGATACTCTCAGCAGGAAACAAAGATTAACTGCAGGGAGGTATCACCATGAACAGAGAAAATAAACCGGACAAGCCAAATGTATTCAGGGGAGAACTGTATTATGCAGATTTGTCACCTGTCGTAGGCTCTGAACAGGGCGGTGTCCGTCCGGTGCTGATCATACAGAACGATATGGGAAACAGACATAGTCCGACAGTGATCGTGGCTGCGATTACGAGTAAAATGACAAAGGCATTGCTGCCGACGCATGTAAGCCTGGGCAGAGAAGAAAACGGGCTGAAACAGGATTCAGTTGTTTTAATGGAACAGATCAGGACAATAGACAGGAATCGTTTAAAGGAATACATAGGACGATTGAAACAGGAGCAGATGGCGCGGGTGGAAACGGCGGCAGCCGTAAGTCTGGGACTGCTGGGCATGGGAAATACGGGAAGAAACAGCAGAACAGCGTAATGAGGCCATGCCGGTAAAATTCAAAACAAAAAAATATTGACAATCAGCGACCTGAAAGCTATAATTTCACTTTATGAAATGAAACTGAATAGTCGTGGCAAAGGTGTCCGATTCCGGAAATAGATTGATAGATATACAGTTATCTGTTAATAATTTTCTTAGGGAGAGGACATCTTTTTGTTTTCCGGAAAAGCCCAATTTATTGCAAGGCGATAAAGAGGACGATAACCTGAGAAGCAAAAACGTACCGCGAGCGGGATATTTTTATGGAGGGAAAAACAGATGGAGACAAAGTATATTTTTGTGACAGGCGGAGTCGTGTCCGGCCTGGGAAAGGGTATAACGGCTGCATCATTAGGCAGGCTTTTGAAGGCCAGAGGCCTTAAAGTAGCGGCTCAGAAGCTGGACCCGTATGTGAACGTCGATCCGGGCACGATGAGCCCGTTTCAGCATGGAGAGGTATTTGTTACAGAAGATGGGGCGGAAACGGATTTGGATTTGGGCCATTATGAACGGTTTATTGATGAAGACTTAAACAAGATGTCAAACCTGACTTCCGGAAAGGTGTACTGGAATGTACTGAACAAGGAACGGAGGGGGGAATATCTTGGAAAAACGGTGCAGGTGATTCCTCATATTACGGAGGAAATCAAGAAATTTATTTATGGAGTCGGGACTTATACGGATGCGAATGTGGTAATCACGGAAATCGGCGGAACGATCGGCGATATTGAAAGCCAGCCGTTTTTGGAAGCCATCCGCCAGGTCTTCAGGGAAATGGGTCATGAACGCTGTCTGCTCATGCATGTGGTTCTGGTTCCGTATCTTAAGTGCTCCGGAGAGCATAAGACGAAGCCGGCTCAGCATTCGGTAAGAGAGCTCCAGGGAATGGGGATTATGCCGGATATCGTCATTGCCCGTTGTGACGAACCTCTGGAAGATGAAATTCCCCAGAAAATAGCAATGTTCTGCGACGTTGAGCCGGACTGTGTCATCGAGAACATGACTTTGGGCAGCCTGTATGAGGTGCCTTGATGCTTCATGATAAAAAACTGGACGAGATTGTTTGCAGGAAACTGAACCTGCACTGCAGGGAGGCGAAGCTGGAGGAATGGAACCGGCTGTGCAGGACGATCGGTGAAGCCAAAAAAGAAGTTAAGATAGCAATTGTGGGAAAATACATTGAACTACACGACGCATATTTGTCTGTTGTGGAGGCATTAAACCACGGAGGGTATGAAAATCTGGCTAAAATTAAATTAGAGTGGGTAGATTCGGAATTTCTTACAGAGGCTGATATGGCTGAAAAACTGAAAGGCGCGGCTGGAATTCTAGTACCAGGAGGATTTGGCGAACGGGGTATTGAAGGAATGATTGCAGCTGCACGCTATGCCAGAGAAAAGAAAATTCCCTATTTTGGTATATGCCTTGGCATGCAGGTAGCGGTCATGGAATTTGCGCGTCATGTAGCTGGTATGGAAGACGCGGACTCGCGGGAGTTCAGTCAGACTTCGAAGCATCTAGTCATTGATTTAATGCCGGATCAGAAAGGGAATATTCCAAAGGGCGGTACGATGCGGCTCGGCGCCTATCCATGTGAGATTCTAAACGGTTCCCGTCTGAAAGAAATTTATGGGCAAAGTAGAATAAAAGAGCGCCATCGTCACCGTTATGAGGTAAACAATGAATTCAGAGAAGAATTGGAGAGGGCGGGACTTGTATTCAGCGGGCTCTCTCCGGATGGACGCCTTGTAGAAGCAATTGAACTGAAGGAGCATCCGTTTTTTATTGCGGTACAGTATCATCCCGAGTTTAAATCCAGGCCGAACCATGCGCATCCGATCTTCAGAGAGTTTGTGAAGGCGTGCCTCCTAAGCAGCCATAAACAGTCATAAGAACCTCTGGACCTATGAATATAATTGATATTTCAGCCGTAACGTGTCATAATATACAGGAAAGAATATAAAAAATATAGCAACTCATTATTCAGATTATTTCGAAAAAGGGGAAATTTATGAATATATTTCTTGGGATTATGATACCTTTTATAGGTACGACAGCCGGTGCGGCCGGCGTATTTTTCTTGAAAAATGAAATAAGGCCCAGAGTCCAGAAAATGCTGCTTGGATTTGCATCCGGAGTTATGGTGGCAGCTTCCGTGTGGTCTCTTCTTATGCCGGCCATGGATATGGCGGAAGATATGGGAAAATTTGCGTTTATTCCTGCGGCAGTCGGTTTTCTGCTTGGAATCGCCTTCCTGCTTGGAATGGACCGCCTGATTCCTCATCTCCACGTGGGGAGCACGGAGCCGGAGGGACCGAAGAGCAGCTGGAAAAAGACGACAATGCTGGTATTGGCTGTGACCCTTCACAACATTCCGGAAGGCATGGCCGTGGGTGTTGTTTTTGCAGGAATGATGAACGGGAACAGCGGAATTACGGCAGCAGGCGCATTTGCCCTGTCTCTTGGAATTGCAATTCAGAACTTTCCGGAAGGCGCGATCATTTCCCTCCCGCTAAAAAGCGAAGGTATGAGCCAGTCTAAAGCGTTTATGTACGGTACGGCCTCTGGAATCGTTGAACCGATGGGAGCAGGAATTACGATACTTCTGGCAGCATACATCACGCCGGTTCTGCCCTATCTGCTGTCCTTTGCAGCAGGCGCTATGATTTACGTAGTAGTAGAGGAGCTGATACCGGAATCAGCAGAAGGAGAACACTCCAATATCGGTACGATCGGTTTTGCAATTGGTTTTGTAATTATGATGATTCTGGATGTTGCGTTAGGATAATTGGTATGGATATGAGCACGGAAATAGAGATCAGACATGCACAAGAAACGGATGTGAAAGAAATTGTTCGCCTGATTAAAGAGGCAGGCCAGGGATTGGAACACAGAGACTGGTTCGTTCCGGATGATGAGACGTTTATCAGGCAGCATATGAGACACGGGTCAGGAAGCTTTGTTCTGGCAGCAGACTGTCGGGAGACAGAGGAAAGCAGGAAGGAGCTCGCCGGCTATCTGATTGTCCGCTGTCCGCAAAAAGACGATGACAATTTAGGGCGCGTTTTACAAAATCAGGAACGAATGCCGGATGAAAGTATGATGGACAGAGTTTTTCATATGGAATCGGCAGCTGTTTCAAAAAAGTATTCCGGAAGGCATATTCAGTACCGGTTGATGGCAGCAGCGGAAGAAGAGCTGAAAAATACGAAAGGGAGTCCTGTATGGCTCTGCGGAACGGTTCACCCGGACAATAAAAAAAGCCTCCATACATTTCTTAGGCTGGGATATGAAATCGATGCCACAGTGAAAAAATATGGAGGACTGGACAGACATATTATGTGTAAATACTGTTGATCATCTGTTTCAGAAGAAATCGCAGACTTCTTCTAGGGATTTTTTCTTTAAAACTGGGAGTTCATAGGAAGGATCTGGTTTGCCTACACATAAGATCATAACGGGAGTCTCGCCTTCCGGCCGGTTCAGAAGAGTTCTCAAAAATGCAGGGGGAGCCGGTGTATAGGTCAGGCTGGCATAACCCGCATTCCTTATGGCATTAATAAGAAAACCGATGGCGATACCTATGGATTCATTGACATAGTAGTTCATGTCTCTGCTTCCGTCCTCAAGTATGCGGTACTGCTCCTTAAAAATTGCGATCAGGCACGGAGCTTCTGTTAAAAATGGTTTTTCACTGCCGGTTTTCAGCTTTTTCAGATCCTGGCGCCACGCATCGCTGATTTTTTCTTCGTAAAATGTGCGTTCAACGAGTTCGGCTTCGCGCCGTATATTCTGTTTCAGCGCAGGGTCAGTGATAACACAGAAATGCCATGGCTGCTTATCTGCTCCGCTGGGAGCGGTGGCGGCTGTCATAATGCAGTTGCGGATCCCATTCAGATCCACCATATCAGGCAGAAACTTTCGGTAAGTTCTCCTAAGGCGGCTTTCTGATAATAGTTCTTCAGGTGTAAGGGGCATGAGTCATATCTCCTTTATGTATAATTATATGATATCAGTATACAGGATGGGAAATTAATAAACAATATAAAATAATCCGAAAAGGGATTTCTGCCAGGCAGCGCCTGTGGAGAGCCCTTTTTCTTGCGTTAAAAGGAAACTTATGATATTCTAAAAGGTGGATAATAAGAGATTAATTATACATAAGAAAAGAGGAAAAGGAGGGGATCGTATGGAAGTCGGTTTTGAAATGGCGCTGGAACAAAAACAGACGCTGTCGCAGACACAGATACAGTCTTTGGAGATTCTGGCAATGGACAGTATAGAACTGAATCGCTTTCTGCATGATGAATATCTGGAGAATCCGATTCTGGATTATACTGGGGGAAGCTCCGGTCCGGTAAAGACACAGGAACTGAGTACGGAATATGTGAGTATGCCGTTTTATCAGCATGGCGAAGATATCAGTGAAGAAAGAGAAAAAAATGACGGGATTATTCCGGCAGAGGAAAAGGATACGGTAAAGCTGTATCTGATGTGGCAGCTGGATAAAGGCAAGTATTCAGAAGAACAGTGGGGAGTCATTGAGTATTTGATTGACTGCCTGGAAGATAACGGTTTTTTTACGATTCCGGTAGAGGAAGTTGCAAAAATGTGCAAGGTTCCGGTTCAGATGGCGGAAGACTGCTGGATGATCTGCGGCAGCTGGAGCATACGGCATTTTTGCAGAAGATTTAAAACACTGTCTGTTAAAACAGCTTCAGGTTACAGGAATGGAAGAATCATATGAGTGGAAAATCGTGGAAGGATATCTGGAACAGGTCGCAGAAGGGAAAATAAGCGTCATTTCCAGGGAACTGAAGCTGCCTACGGCAAAGGTCAGAAAGTGCATAGAAAATATCGGCGGACTGAATCCAAGACCTTTAACAGGATTTAATACGGAAAAAACCTCTTATGTTGTTCCTGACATTGTGCTGAAGAAAGAAGAGGGCGTCTGGACAGGAGAACTGAATGATTCCTGGGTGCAGGACTACAGGATCAACGATTATTATCTTCAGATGATGAAAGAATCCAGTGAGGAAGAACTGGTTAATTATTTTAGAACAAAGCTGGAGCGGGTGCGGTTTATTATGAACAGTATTGAACAGCGCCGCCAGACGATGATGGGAATTGTGAATCTGATTATAGAGAGACAGATTGATTTTCTGGAGGGAAAAGGGCCGTTAAAACCGATGACAATGAGCGATGCGGCAAGAGAACTGGGTGTTCATCCGTCTACGGTCAGCCGCGCAATCAGAGGCAAGTACGTACAGTATCCAAGCGGCAGCATTTTCATGAAGGCGCTTTTCACAGCCTCCGCGAGCAAGGAAAGCAGTGGCGATGAGGGTATCACCACGATGGGAATCAAACAGTTTATTAAAGAGCTTATTGAAGGGGAAAATAAGCAGAAGCCGTTCAGCGATCAGGAACTTGTAAAAAAGCTGGACGAACAGGGGATACATATATCCAGAAGAGCAGTAGCCAAATACAGAGAAGAGATGCAGATTAAAGGAAGTTTTGAGAGAAAGTCGTTTGGCTGATCCAAATAAAAAAATATTATAGATAGATCATAAAAATTCTGATTTTTATTGAGGATATGCCGTGGTATAATAGGAACACTTGGCAGGAAGCTTTAACCATTCCCTATTGGATCGGTGCCAGAGAAATAAAAGGAGGAGCAGAACATGAGAATATTAGTTACCGGAGGAGCCGGCTATATTGGAAGCCATACATGTTTAGAACTGCTGAATCAGGGACACGAGGTTGTTGTATTCGATAATTTATGCAATTCTTCAGAGGAAGCGTTGAAAAGAGTACAGGAAATTACGGGAAAAAGTCTGACATTTTATAAGGCGGATATGCTGGACCGTGATGCACTGGAAGAAATCTTCTCGAAAGAAAAGATTGATGCAGTCATTCACTTTGCCGGGCTGAAGGCTGTTGGAGAATCTGTAGCCAAACCTTTGGAGTATTACTATAACAATATTACCGGTACGCTGATTCTCTGCGATGTGATGAGAAAACACGGGGTAAAGAAGATTATTTTCAGTTCTTCTGCTACTGTTTATGGAGATCCGGCGTTTGTTCCGATCACAGAAGACTGTCCAAAGGGAAAAATCACCAATCCTTATGGACAGACAAAGAGCATGCTGGAACAGATTCTGACAGATCTTCATGTGGCAGATCCGGAGTGGAATGTAATCCTGCTTCGCTACTTCAATCCGGTAGGCGCCCATGAAAGCGGAATGATCGGGGAGGATCCGAAGGGAATACCGAACAATCTGACTCCGTATATCACTCAGGTAGCGGTCGGAAAGCTGAAGGAAGTCGGTGTCTTTGGCGATGATTATGACACGCCTGACGGGACGGGAGTAAGAGATTATATCCATGTTGTAGACCTGGCGATCGGACATGTAAAGGCCCTGAAAAAGTTCGGGGATGCACCGGAAGTTTATATATACAATCTGGGAACAGGCTGCGGTTACAGCGTACTTGAGGTGATTCATGCTTTTTCCAAAGCGGTAGGCCGTGAAATTCCATATGTAATCAAGCCGAGAAGAGCGGGAGATATTGCAACATGCTATGCAGACTCAACGAAAGCGAAAGAAGAGCTTGGATGGACGGCAGAGCGCGGCATCGATGAGATGTGTGCGGACAGCTGGAGATGGCAGTCTAAAAATCCGGACGGTTATCGCAAGTAAAAGATAGAAGATATGATTATGTGACGCTGCGGCAGCTGCATTGAGCGGGATTCCTTGAGAATCCCGCTTTGTTATTTAACAGGGATCCCCGGCATCTCGAGGCACGGGGAACAGGCAGACATAAATGGGTTTGTGATAAAAGAGGAGAGGCAGCAGGATTTGCCTTTGTTTGACAATTGTGAGAGTCAAAGTATATAATGGAAGAAGTTGGAATACGCAGCCTCGCGGATCAGACTTACGGTGCAGGAAACCGGACGGAAGTTCAGTTGTGGCGGCATATCTGAACAGTGAATAAGGCATACTAATATATAGCATAATGAACAAAATACAGAGAGAGTATAGGGAATACAGAAGGGATTAAAATGAAACTTGAATTTAAACCAGTAGAAGCAGAAGATATGGCGGTTATCACTCCTTTTATCGGACTGAGACCAAACAAGAGCTGTGACAGTGTTTTTCTTGACAGTTTTTTATGGAAGGAATTCTATCATGTCCGTTATGCAATCAGTGATGGAAAAGCGGTACAGTGGATGATGGAAGATAAGGGCGGACCATTTGGGGCGATGCCGTTATGCAGAGAAGAAGAGCTGGAGCATTATTTTTATGAAATGGTGGAATATTTTAATGAGGTTCTCCACGTACCATTCCGAATCTATCTGGCAGATGAAGAAGGGGTGAAGAAGCTGAATCTTGATCCGGCTAAGTTCCGAGTGACAGAGCAGGAAGATTTAAAAGATTACCTGTATGATGGGGAAGCGCTCCGTACGTTGGCAGGAAAGAAACTTCATAAGAAGAAAAACAACATTAATGCCTTTATGAGAGAATATGAAGGCCGTTTTGAATACAGGAAATTATGCTGTTCCGACAGGGATGATGTGTGGAAATTCCTGGATCACTGGAGGGAACAGAAGGGTGAGGAAGTAGAAGAGCATCTGGACTATGAGGTGCACGGAATCCATGCAATATTAAAGAACTGTTCGTCGCTCCCTGTTGAAATGGGGGGCGTCTATATCGATAATAAAATGGAGGCATTTACGATCGGAAGCCTGAATCCAAGGGAGAATATGGCAGTTATACACATCGAAAAGGCGAATCCTGATATCCGCGGCCTGTACCAGTACATCAACAGGGAATTCCTGATTCATGCATTTCCGGATGTTGCTCTGGTGAACCGTGAAGACGATCTGGGGCTGGAAGGACTGAGAAAGGCAAAGATGTCTTACAATCCCATTGCCTCGAAAGAAAGTATATGATCGAACAGATCTTGTAAGAATGGTACAGGAAAGGAATGGGCTGAGATTCTGTATGGAGACAAAAATCAGATATCTGGATGAACGGGAAAAGAGCCGCAGGTTGTGGGAAACGGCATTTCCCGAAGATTCAAAAGAGTTTGCCGACTACTATTTCAGGGACAAAATCAGGGATAACAGAGTTCTGGTTAAGGAAGAAGAAGGGGAGATTCTTTCTATGCTGCATTTGAACCCCTATAACATGAAGGTCGGAGACAGGGCGTACAGGCTGGATTACATCGTAGGGGTAGCTACAAGGCAGGACAGACGCCATGAGGGCCATATGAAAAGCCTTTTGGAGAAGATGATGGAGGATATGTATGAGGAACGTGTACCGTTTACATTTCTCATGCCGGCCAGTGAAAAAATCTATTCTCCTTTTGATTTCCGCTTTATTTATGATCAGCCGTACTGGAAACTTAGCCCTGGCTATGAGGAACGGAAAGTCACCGCAGGACATCTGGCAGAAGCGTCCGGTGAGAAGCTTCCTGATGCCGCCAAGGTGGCCGATTGGATGAATCAATGGCTGGAAGAGCGTTTTGACGTTTATACAATCAGAACCGAAGAATATGTAAAAAGGCTGGACGCGGAACTTGCCAGTGAAGACGGGAGCTGGATATTTCTGTACAGGGATGGCAAACTTGCCGGAATCCGCTGCTTATGGGGCTTGAAAGAGAAGGAAGAGCGTCTTTTATATCTGAGCGATAAGGGTACAGCAGAGGCAGACAGGATGAAACCGGCTGTCATGGCCAGGCTGATCTGTTTAGAAGAGTTTACCGCCAATATCCGCCTGAAACATGACTGCGGGATCCATTCCATGGAAGTGAAAATCGGTGTAGAAGACCATTTTATCCGCCAGAATAACGGAATCTGGCTGTGGAAGTTAAGCATGTCCGGTTCTGTTCTGGAAAAAATATCAGACCAGGTTCCTTCTGACGCAACAGAGGAAAGTACGGTCTTTACTCCGGGGGAACTGATTGAGTGGCTGACAGGATACCGGACGGATATGAAAAGGGAATGGATGGAGTTTGTGGAACCGCTTGGAAAGATATTTATTGATGAGGTTGTCTGAAACCAGAAAGGGGACTTAGGCTTATGGATGGACGGGAACAATTGAAAGAATGGATTGATGAGAGCAGCAATATAGTATTTTTCGGAGGGGCAGGTGTCTCTACGGAAAGCGGAATTCCTGACTTTCGCAGCACGGACGGCCTTTATCATCAGCAGTATGATTACCCTCCGGAGACGATTTTAAGCCACAGTTTTTATGTGAAGAAGACGGAAGAGTTTTACCGGTTTTACAGAAATAAAATGATCGTGACGGGGGCAAAGCCGAATAAAGCGCATCTGGCCCTTGCAAAGCTGGAATCAGAAGGAAAACTGAAAGCAGTTATCACTCAGAATATCGATGGACTTCATCAGGCTGCAGGAAGCAGGGAAGTGCTGGAGCTGCACGGCTCCGTCCACCGCAATTACTGTACGCGCTGCGGAAAGTTGTATGGACTGGATACAATTGCGGAATCAACAGGCGTTCCTAAGTGCAGCTGCGGCGGAACAATTAAGCCTGATGTAGTTCTTTACGAAGAAGGGCTGGACCAGGACACGCTTAGAAAGTCTGTTGATTACATAAGCCATGCGGATGTTCTGATCGTAGGCGGAACTTCCCTGACCGTGTATCCGGCAGCAGGATTGATCGATTATTATAGAGGACATAAACTGGTTCTGATCAATAAGGACGTGACGCCTCTCGACAGAAGGGCTGACCTTGTGATCGGCGGTAAAATCGGAGAGGTCCTTGGCGGAATTATGGAGGAAATATGATTGAACGGCCGAATTATGAAATAGGTGATGTTGTAACTCTGAAGAAACCTCATCCATGCGGAAGCCAGGACTGGGAAATTCTGCGCGTAGGCGCTGATTTCCGTCTGAAATGTACAGGCTGTGGCCATCAGATTATGGTACCCAGGAAACTGGTGGAGAAAAATACGAGAGGATTGAAGAAAAAAGGAGAGTAAATCCTTATTTTTAAAGGATTTCTCTTGGAAAGTGCTTGCAATCAAAGAAAATATCTGGTAAAATATTTACTCGTGACACAAATAATATCCTTGCTCCCGAAAATGAAATTCAGGGGCCAGAGACCACAAGGAGGTAGAAAAGCATGAACAAATATGAGTTAGCAGTTGTTCTTAGCGCAAAGCTCGAGGATGAAGAAAGAGCAGCAGCAATCGAAAAGGTGAAGGGTTATATCACTCGTTTCGGCGGTACTGTTACCAACGTTGATGAATGGGGTAAGAAGAGATTAGCTTACGAAATTCAGAAGATGAAGGAAGCTTACTATTACTTTATCCAGTTTGATGGCGATTCCGTATGCCCGAATGAAGTAGAAGCTCACATTCGTATTATGGAACCGGTTATCAGATACTTATGCGTAAGACAGGATGCATAATAGATAAGAAAGAGTGATCGTATGAATAGAGTTATCTTGATGGGTAGATTAACAAGGGATCCTGAAGTAAGGTATTCCCAGGGCGAACGTTCTATGGCAATTACAAGATATACCCTTGCAGTTGACAGGAGAGGCCGCAGAAACCAGGAAGGTTCTGAACAGACAGCAGATTTTATCACCTGTGTCGCATTTGACAGGGCTGGAGAATTTGCAGAAAAGTATTTCCACCAGGGAATGCGCGTACTTGTTTCAGGGCGTATTCAGACTGGAAGCTACACCAACAGAGACGGTCAGAAGGTTTATACTACAGAAGTGATTGTAGATGATCAGGAATTTGCAGACAGCAAGGGATCAGCTGCAGATATGGGGGGCTATCAGGCTTCCGCACCTGCACAGAGACCGGCGCCGTCCAGCGCAATCGGCGATGGATTTATGAACATTCCTGACGGAGTAGAAGACGAAGGTCTTCCGTTTAACTAAAATATAAGGAGGTAACAGCAATGGCTTTTAACAAGAATGATAGAGCTGATGGTTCCAAGATGAGAAGAGGCGGAATGCGCAGAAGAAAAAAAGTTTGTGTATTCTGTGGTGAAAAGAATGGCGACATCGATTACAAAGATGTTAATAAATTAAAGAGATACGTATCTGAGAGAGGTAAAATTCTTCCTAGAAGAATCACAGGAAACTGTGCAAAACATCAGAGAGCTTTAACTGTAGCAATCAAGAGAGCTCGCCATATCGCTTTAATGCCATATACCTGCGATTAATGGTCCATTTTTAAGGCTGCTGCATTGGCTGGTTTTATAAACCGGCTGGTGCGCAGCCTTTTTGTACTTACGGAACTGATTGTGTTTATTACGATAATTGAGGGAGAGAATGAATATGATGAAAAAAATTTACCGGACAGGAGCTGCGCTTCTGATGATCTTACTTTTAGCAGGATGTTCATCCAAGAAAGCGGAGACAGAGCCGGAGACGGACCCGGCTGACCAGGCATATCCGATTACAATTGGAGATACAGAGATCGTCGTAGGAGAAACATCGGTTGGGACGCTGCTGGATGCAGGATTTATGATCACGGTTTCAGACATGGACAGCCAGAAGAACATAACTGTATATGAAATTGATCCGGCTCAGGAGCTGGAAGCAAACAGCTATTATACAGGCGGTACTCTTCGCAAAGACGATATCATTTATGGAAACATATCGATTATAACCGTAGAAGCAGGCCCTATGGGAGATGCAGTAGTTGCGCGTCTGGAACTGGATGGCTATGATTTCGATAAATCTGCTGTCAAATTCGCAGGCGTTCCGCTGAATGAGCTTACAAATGAGAAGGTTCAGGAGGTGGCAGAAGGTCTGACCGGAGATGAGTATATGCAGTTCTATAAAGGCGATGAATACGAAGTGTTCTTTGGCTTCGATACAGAAGGGGGCCTGACAAAGGTTTCCATGGAAAAGAAATATGATATAGACTGGACGAAAAAAGAATAAAATACATAAATAAAAGGAAGCTGGTGCTCGAAGCAATTCGGAGCATCAGCTTTTTTGTTTTCCGGGAAGGACCTTGTTCTTATAGGGAAGTTTGACCTATGAATAAAAAAGCACCGTAATTTAAATAAAATAAAACTTTACGAATCTGGAATGGTACATATAGATAGAAGAATAGGAGGGGGAACAATGATTGAAAATAGCTTAACTAAAATATACGATGGACTATTTGAACTAAGAGACAGTATGGATCAGATGATTCGGCAGCTTCAGGATGTACAAAAGGTTTTAGATACCACCGGCTATTGGCTTGGGTATGTGCAGGATGACAACTGTGAATTTGAGGCAGCAGCTGTACGGATTATGTTAAATTATTTAAAGGAGCTGGAAACTAAAATGATAGAAAACGAAACTCAGATAGGATTAATGGAAAATGCGGCAGAGGCCATTAAAGATAAGGTAAAACATAAATAAAGAAAAAGAACAGGAATACGTATGGAAGAAGCGATAAAAAATAGTGACGCGCCGTGAAAGCGCGGAACTATTTGCTACGGCTGGACCGCAAGGTCAAGGCGTTTCCCGTCCGTTTTTATGGAACGAAGTATGAGCGGAATAAAAAATAGGATACATACGCACGTATCCTACTTCTTATTTTTCATTATACTGATTAGAGAAGCTAAAGCATTTATCTCTTCGTTAGTCAGCATGGCAGTATCCAAAGCAGATTTCGAGTCGTTGCCTAACAGATAATCAGTCGAAACATGAAATAGCTTAGATAACTGTATCAGATTTTCGTATGACGGACGCCTAATTGCGGATTCATAAGCAGAAATCATGCTGGACGTACAGCCGATCTGCTGTGCAACCTGCGATTGCGTTAAATGTCTGCCTTCACGCAGCTTTTTTAATTTGTCGCTGAAATCGATCATATGTTACTTCTCCTTTTGTGTTATCTTACATGAATGTTGAAAACTATTGGCAATTTAAAAATTCAAATAGTTGAAAAAAGGAAAGTAGTAGTATATAATAAGAAAAAGATATGATATTATGTGAAAATTATTT